>JABFRT010000009.1 GCA_013141015.1 Hyphomicrobium sp.
TTGCAGCCTCCAGCTCCCAGTCGCCGCCAAGAGCGTCCGCCCCCGTCGAGTCGATTGACGCGGCAACATCTGCACCCGTGGCGTTTGAGACGGCATCAAGCAGCGCCTGTCCCTCTTCGCCCGAAGCCGTATCGCACCCATAAAGCAAAATGTCGCCATTGCTTGCGAGCGCCTGGCCGATGACCGCCAGCTCATCGGCATATTGGCCCGCAGCACTTTCAGCTGTCAGCGCCGCCGAGCCGATTGTGACTTCGCCCGCTTGGCCATGCGACAGAACGTGGATCGAGCCGACATTCGTGCGCCCGGACAAATAGGCAGCCATTATTTCAATGCCGTTCTCGCCTTGCGAGATCACGACAATTTCCGAATTCGGATCGATCTCTGAAAGCAAAGACGAGTGGTTCGCGACAGCGGAATCGATGAATACGATGTTCGCAGGAGCCGCAGCGGCCGCCGGAGCGCTCATCGCCGCAATCGCGCCGGCGAGATCAGAACCCGCAGGAGCACCACTAGAAGCTGGGATGCCAAGGCTCTGCGTGTGCGTCAGCCGCCGGATCGGTGGCTTCTGGCACCGGCCCCGCCTCGGTAACCTGCTGATCGGCAACCGCCGCAGCGGTCGCGGCCGCCGCGCCGTCGAACGCTATCCGTGGCTCCAATGTCCGGTATGAAATGCCGGATTTAAATCCGCGCAGCAACTCGTCCACACTCTTCGGCTTGGCGCTTGAATTGGCGATATCAGCAGGGCGAACGGGCTTGTTCGCAACAGCTATCCAATGGATTTTGGCGGCGCCGAATCAGGCGCAATACGGGCTGGGGTCATTCCGTAGCAAAATCGTTTTGAATTGGTTTATTTCAGCCCGGCAATTGCTTGTTTCGGGAAAAAGATAATCTTCCATATATAATAGAGGAGTTTATTGCGGAATATTTTAATTAAAAATCCATCAATTTGCATTCTAGAAAACGCCCGCGAAATATGGATTTCCGCATATGTGCTATTGTGCTATGTGCAATTCCGCACAAATCCGCCACGGGCAGGAAATACATAATATTCAGGAGAACGCCGGGAGATTAAAAGCCGCTCTCGCGGACCAACACAGCTGCTATCTGCCGCCAAGCCCGGCCGGCAGCGCTTTCGGCCTCGCCGGTCAAAGTGACCACGCCGCGAACCGAAAAAGCCGGCACCTTCACGCCGCCGGCGACGCTTAATGTTGCCAGGTAGTGGGCCTTGACCGGC
Organism: Hyphomicrobium sp.; assembly: GCA_013141015.1. Classification (GTDB taxonomy): domain Bacteria; phylum Pseudomonadota; class Alphaproteobacteria; order Rhizobiales; family Hyphomicrobiaceae; genus Hyphomicrobium_B. The sequence continues at coordinate 1,235 of JABFRT010000009.1, forward strand.
ACCAATCTGCGATGACCGCCATCGCCCATATGCGGGCGGACGGCGATTGCGCCGCCGTGCTGCGACGCGAGTTCCGGCATTTCGATATGGCCAGCGCCGCTTTTGCTGACCTCTTGCAGATGCACACCGATGCTGGGCCAGCCCGGCAAATCAGGGACGAAGCGGCCTGCAGAATTGTGTCCAATGCGCGCAATATCGTCCTGCGAAATATAGCCCCTCGCAACCAAGTCTCCGCTGCCACGAATGAGAGCAACGAATTCCGCCCGGCCGATTGTACGGCCCTTATGCACGCCGCTATTCAATTCGGCGACCGTTCCAGAAATCGGCGCCGCAATCGTCAAATCGGCGCGCTCTTTCATCAACCCGTCGAGACTAGACGTGAGGGACCGTAGCTCCTGCTCCATGACAAGGCTGTGCGAGCGGTCTTCAGCATCGCTCGAGCGGCGCGCGAGGCGCATTCGCAGCAGGGCAATTTTGCTTTTGCTGAGCGCAATCTGATGATCGGTCTCAGCGGAGCTCAGTTGCACAAGCACGTCGCCGGCTTTGACTCTATCGCCGGCTTTGACGAGAACCGCTTCAACCGCGCCACCCCGTTGCGGATAGACCCGGGCGAGGGCGGCCGCCTCAACCACCGCTGGCATTGAAATCTGCGTCGACCACGGCATAGCCGCGGCGAGCACGAGGGTTACGGCTGCCGCGGCCGTGATGCGGCTGCGGCGCGTTGCGCTGATGCGCGCTCCGTCTTTCCACCAACGCATCAATTCATGAGCGACCGGGCGGAGTATGAAATAGACGATTTCAACCAGGAACAGGACGATGCCAAGCGCCTTGAAGGCCATGTGATAGACAAGCACGGCGATGCCGGTGAATAGGATCAGGCGATATAGCCACACGGCCCAGGCATAGACCGTTAAGATCAGCGCGGTCCGGCGCGGCACGGATTCAGGTGGCGCCATGCCAAGGCCAAACAGAAACTCGCGCATCCGCCATTGACCGAATGCAAAGGCCCGCGATTGAAGATTATCGATACCGATCGCATCGGCAAACAGATAGTAGCCGTCGAAGCGCATCAACGGATTGAGATTGATCACAAGGCTCAAGACCCAACCCACGGTCGCCAGAGAGAATGCCAGGCTCTTGAGAATACCCTCTGGCAAAAACGGCCAGAGCAGCGTTGCAATGCAGGCAATGATCAATTCAACAGCAACGCCTGCGCCGCCGATCAACAAGCGTTCGCGCCGGTCGCGCAGCCGCCACGCATCCGTCACGTCGGTATAGAGCACCGGAAACATCACGAGGAAGCAGATGCCCATACTCGGCACGCGGCAGCCAAATCGCGCGGCGGTGAATGCGTGGCCGAGTTCGTGGGCGCTCTTGATGACGACCAGCGCAACCGCATAGGCAGCCGCCCCGTGCCAAGAGAAGAAGTGCTGGAACGTTGCGGCAAAGACTTCCCACTGCCGTGAAACAAAGTATAGGCCGAGAAGCCCGATACAAGCGACCGTGATCGCGAAGGCCCGCGTATAGAGAGGCGCCACAAGCGGCAAGGCGCGCATCAGAAACGGCTCGGGCCGCAGCAAAGGCAGTCTCACGTAGAGATAGTTATGAATAGCCCACATCAGCCAGCCGTGCTTGCCGCGATCCGCAATGCCGGCGTAGTGACGCCATCCCCCCGACGCCGGTTCCGCCGTCAGATTGTTGCCGGAGACGAAACGGACAAACTGATCGATCTCCTCCGGCGAGATCTGATGACCGAAATCTTTGGATACGCGCGCCGCAAGTTCGGCATAGGCAATACCGGAATGCCAGCGCGACAACAGATGGTAGGCCGTCTCGTCAATCTGCACATAGCGATGTTGGACTGGATCGACGACAAGCCACGTCGCAGCGCCGCCGGGACCGGCAGCCCCCGGCTCAATTCTCAACTCCTGGCGCAACTCCGGAAGCAGCAACGGCGGTTGAGATGCGGGACCCGGTGCCGCGGCGGCTGCCATGTCTAGCGGCCCACCCATTGGCGCAGCGCCGTGACCGGACGGCGGAACAGGTAGAAACCAAGCGAGACATCATCACCAGAGACTTGCGCCGTCCCTCGCACGCCAAGACGCGGCAGCGGCCGGCCCGGCTCAGCGGCCAGATCAGCGATTACGCGGAACGAGACGATTTCATTCTCGCCGACCTTGGCTTTGTAGTCGGCCCGGCGCACGGATCCGGCCCACGGGTGCAAGGGATCGCTATCAAGAAACAGTTTGACGCGCGCGCCCGGAGAAAGTGCGACCGCATCGGCCACCGCCAGTTCAATGCGCGCTTCAAGCATCAGCGCATCCGCCACCTCAAGCAGGCGTTCGCCCACCGCGACCGGCCGGCCAACCAGATCACGCTTATCGGAATAGACGGCAATCCCGTCACGCTGCGCCCGGATTTCAGATTTGGCCAGCAAATCGCGGGCGAAATCCCGTTCCGCCAGCTTCAGCGCCAATTCGGCGCGCGCGATGCCGATTTCATGCATGCCGCGCGGATCGCTAAACGCAATTTGATTGCTTTGCTTGAGCTTCGCTTCAGCCACCTGCACTTCGCGCGCCGCAACCTCAAACCTATTCTTCAGCGTCGTATCAGCGAGCTTGACCAGCACATCGCCTGTCTTCACGGTTTGATTTGGTTCGATGGCTATCGCATCGACAACCCCATCGATTGGTGCTGCCACGACAAACGGATCGCGGGCAATTATCTCGACCGGCGCCAAGGCCGACAGCGGCACACGGATCAAACCCAACGCCGCAATTGCCGCAACACTTACTGCCGCATGCCACCGCGAGACGCGAATAAACCTGCGGACAAAACTCTTTTCCGGACCCTTCAAGGCCTGCAACGCGTGAGCATAGGCCGACGCAAGGCGCCGCGCAATGACCAGATCCTGATCGGCCCAGACGTCTTCGCGCGCCAACACCAAGCCACCGCGTTGCGGACCCGGTCCGTGCACGAGCGGCAGCCAAACGATCTCGCGGAACGGATAGGTATCGCCTGCGCTGCCGGAGCCAATGGCCGGCAGTACGAACACATGGGCGGCGGCGAGGGTGCCAGCCTTTTCAGCGGCGCGGACCAGCTTTTCGATGAAGATGACGAGCGGCGCATCGCGGTCAACGGCCGGCAGGCTTGAAATGCCTTGAACCTCAAGCTGGCGCGTGACGCCCGGCATCACAACGAAAATCTGCCGCGCGCGGGTGAGCTTGCGCGTTTCGTTGGCCATGATCAAAATCAGATCGCGTTCGCTTGCAGCATCACGCGCATCAGCTTCAACCTTGAGCAGCGCGAGAAGTGCGGCTTGCCCATCTGCGGCTTGCGGCTTGACGGTGACGTGCGGCTTTGCAGCCGCGGGAACAGCAACGGCCGATGCCACTTGGCCCTGAGGTTTTACAGTCTGTTGCGGAGGCGCCATTGCACATTCACCCGTTGGGACGGCTGAAATGCGCAGCCCCGCTCATGCCGGGCAGCACATCGGCGACGGCCGCGTCGAACGTGGCGATGACTTTGATCATCTGACTGACCGCATCGACGGAAGCACCTATCCGCACAACGCGCGCTGCGTATTCGCGCTTGGTCTCATCGACCTGGAACGCCAACGGTGTGCCGGGCTTGAGCCAGCTGAGCCAATGCGACGGCACGATCACTTCAATCTCAAGCCGGCTTTGACCAACAATCACGAGAAACGGCTTGTTGAGCTGCGGCTGCTCGTATTGGTTGATTGTCAATTCGGCAACGCGGCCGTCATACGGAGCAAACACGTCGCAATACTGCAGGCGGCTTTTCATAGAACGTGCTTCCGCCTCGGCCTTATCGACACGGGCGCGAGAAATCTCTACGTCATGCTTGCCGACCGCACGGAACTTCTCAAGCTGTTGATTGCTCTCAAGCGTCAGCCGCATTTCCCGCGCAACCGCATCTGCGGACTGCGCTTCGGCGCGATAGCGTTCGCAATCGAAAGCCACGAGCAGGTCGCCTTTTTTGAAGGCCTCACCTTCGCGGAAACCGATGGTTGTGACGCGCGCCTGCAGTTCTGTCGAGAGGGCCGCTTGATCAAGCGCGCGGATCACGCCGCGCACCGGCACATTGAGATCGTCTTCGGCAACAGCAATGCCGGGCGCGACGTTATCGCCGCCCACCGCACAAACCGGCGCAGCCGCGGTCAATGCCGCAATCGCGACGAAGACCCAGCGTATCATCTTAGTGCTCGTCAGGGGCACGCCCATGCAGTCTCCAGGTCCGCACTGACTTTAAACTTTACGCCGCGCAAACTTGGGGCAGTCTCGCCGTCCCGGCGTTACCAGAACGTGAAATTGCGATCCGGCATTTAAAACAACCAGCAATCACGGCTTCCGCCGGATTACTGAGCAGACGCCAAACGCTTCGACCAGCCGGCATTGAGATCGCCACGCTCGAACCACAGCTGCTTCAACGATGCAGACACCGACGACACACTTTGATTGCGGTCGATTTCCCAACTGTAGGGATCAAGGCCCATCGACGAGAACAGATTGGCGTAAGCGTTTTGCAGCTGTGCGTAGGCGATGTCGTATTTCGCTTCAGCAACGAGCGTGTTCATTTCTTCGCGGATCAAGGTCTGCTTGCTGATGCGATCAGCTGCCGCTTCGGCGCGCATCTGCTCAAGCAGGCGGCGTTGCACATCGCGATATTCCGCAGCCGTGCTCAGCTCTTTCTTGGCGTGTATGAAGCGGATCCGCGAAACGTGAACCTGGGTCATCACCGCCATTGTCAAAGCCAGCGACCGCTCGTTCAACATCTGCTCCTGCAGATCGACGATATCGCGGCGCGCCGAATACGAGAACACCTTCAGCAGATTCCAGCTGGCCTTGGCGCCCCAGTTCACCCAGTCACTGTTCATCAGGAAGCTGTTGCTGTCGTAGTTCGAGCCAGCATAGAGCTGAATGCCGGGCAGCATCTCAAGCAAGGCCGCGTCGGCCTCATGAATATTGATGCGCTTGCGGTATGCAACCTCTCGCAACTCAGGGCGGTTATAGACCGCCGTTGAAATCATTTCGTTCAGCCCGGCTTTGAGTGTCAGCGAGCCTTCCTTGCGGCTTTCGCGCGCCAGCTTGAAACTGGTGCCCGGACCCAAATTCATCAGCGCCGCAAGCTGCGCCTTGGCGGTGTTGAGGTCTCGTTGAATTTCGCCGATCTTCTGCTTGATCTCGACCAGTTCGCGCTCATAGGTCAGCGCGGTAATTGGCGAGGTCTGGCGCTCATCGTACAGTTTGCGCGTTTCAGCGAGGGCCGCGCGCGTTTCGCCTTCAAGCGACGCCAGCCGCTCCATCAGGCGTTCGGCACTGATCGCCCGCCAATAGGCGGAGCGCACATCTTCGACCACGCGCTGAATGACTTTACGGCGCGTCTCTTCCTGCAGAAGCACTTTGTCTGCACTTTGCCGCGCACGCACATACGACAGGCCGAAATCAAGCACGTTCCAGCTGAAGCCGATGTCGGCCGACTTGATTTCTTTTTCCTGGCTGGTCGATGCGCCGAAATTCTGGACGTTGTTGACCAGATTGAGGCTCGACGAGGCGTTGTAATTGTCGCGGCCCGCATAGCCGCTGTTGGCGACCATATTCGGCAACAGGCTATAATGGGACAGATCAAGCTCGGCGACGCGAACAGCCGCCTCAGCCTCTTCGACCCGATGATCGAGGTTGTATTTCAGCGCCCGCGCCATCGCGTCATAGAGCGAGATCGCACCCTTCACGGGCTCTTGATCGGCGGTCACCGACGCTTGGTTTGTATCAGCGGCAGCAGCCAACTCGGCGTCCGAAAGCGGTGTGGGATAAATGGCACATCCGCCCATCATTGCGCAAAGACATACCGCCAGTATAGATCGGGCTCGCGATTGCATTGAGGTCCGCCGCTATGAGTTCGATGAGGAAAAAATTACTCAACAACGCAACGAACACTGAACAACCGCCCGTATATCAGCAAGCCAACGCAAAACAACCGCACAGCGAATCAGACTGACGACTATCCCCAGAATACCGCGCTCCAACGCTTAAGAGAACGTTAAATTTGCCACCGTGGTTGCGGAGAAACACCTGTCTGCTAATCCGAAATACGTCATAGATTGCTTGTTTTTATGCTCGCGCCACCCCGCTTGCACCACACGCTTGACCATCGAAGACCCCACAAGTCCGGAACAATCTTGGCGTGCATAAAACAGCCTTTGACAGGACACCCGGACATTACGAAACTGCAGCCATGCCATCACCCTCCATCGTCCTCGTTCCATGCCTTACAGACAACTATTGCGCACTGCTGCATGCGCCTTCGACAGGCGAAACGCTGGCAATTGACGCGCCGCAAGCGGCCCCGATCAAGGCCGCCATGAGTGCGCGCGGCTGGCGCCTGAGTGATATTTTGGTGACACACCATCACAACGACCATACCGGTGGTTGCCAGGAATTGAAGGACTTCTATGGCTGCAGCATCGCCGGCCCGGACGTCGAATCAGAACGCATGCCCACCCTGACCCGCGGCGTCACGGAAGCATCTAAGTTGACGTTCGCCGGTCACGAGGTCCGCGTGATTGAAACGCCCGGCCACACACTAGGTCATGTCAGCTATTATATTCCGCACCTCGCTGCAGTGTTCACAGGTGACACGCTATTTGCGCTTGGGTGTGGGCGCATATTCGAAGGTGACGCGGCCACCATGTTCGCCTCGCTGCAGAAACTCGCCGCACTCCCCGACGATACCGCCGTCTACTGCGGCCACGAGTACACACTGGCCAATGCACGGTTTGCGATGTCGGTTGAGCCTGAAAACCGGACGCTTGCTGCCCGTGTCAAAGACATCGAAGCCAAGCGCGCTGCTGGTGAGCCGACATTACCAACCTCCATCGGCCTCGAAAAGGCGACCAACCCGTTCCTTCGCCCGCATTCAACAGCGATCCGCGCCCGGCTTGGCATGGCGTTCGCACCCGACTGGCAGGTCTTTGCGCGGCTGCGCGAACTGAAAAACAAGGCCTGACACTATGCCCGACGCCGCCCGCATAACGGCCGAATCCGTGATCAATCAGCTCGGCTTGCAGCCACATCCAGAGGGTGGCCACTACCGCGAAACCTTCCGCGAGCCATCCATTGCCGGGGCACGGTCCGCATCAACCGCCATATACTTCCTGCTGAAAGCTGGCGAAGTCTCGCGCTGGCACCGGGTCGATGCAACGGAGGGGTGGCACTATTACGCTGGCGCGGCATTGCTTCTGGAAACGGCAGCGCCCGACGGCCCTCGGCAAACGGCTACTCTTGGCGTCGATCTCGTGCGCGGCCAGCGCCCGCAGGCCATGGTCCCAACCGGACATTGGCAACGCGCCCGCAGCCTTGGCGCGTGGACGCTGGTGGGGTGTACCGTTGCGCCCGGCTTCGACTTCGCGGGCTTCACCCTAGCTCCGGAAGGCTTTGAACCGCTTGCCTGATCTCTCATGCGGCAGATCAGCAACAGCCGAAGGCATTTCCTGGCTCGACGGCCAGTCTTACACAGCTCTTCGCACGCCCAGCGTGGCGCGAAGGTCTTCAACCATCCGGATAATTCTCTTCTCCCCAGCCGCGCGGCGTGCCTCATCTTGCTGAGGGGTTGCGACTCGTAAACAGTGACAGCGAATCACGTATCCGGCTCATCGGGGGTTGCCGTCAATGAAGCGCGAGTCCGCAGGACCAATTCTGTCTACGGTGTTTGTCGATTACGACAACATCTATCTGTCACTGAAGCGGAAAAACGAAGACGCCGCCAAGCGGTTCGCCAAGGACAGCTCGGTTTGGCTGCAGGCGATCGTGTCCGGCGATCTGATCACGCCAACGTCGAGCCTTGCGGCCCCCGAGGCGCGGCGCATCGTCATGAACCGCTGCTACGGCAATTCGCAGCCGCGCCGCAATGCGCATGACAATTCGACCGACATGAACTCGTTCCCGTTTGTGCGCCACCACTTCATGCGCTCGGGTTTCGAAGTCATCGATTGCCCGCCGCTGACTCAGCAGCTCAAGAACTCCGCCGATATCCGCATCGTCATGGATATCCGCGATATCATCGCCCACGACACGTACTTCGAAGAATTCATCATACTGTCGGGCGACGCCGATTTCACGCCGGTTCTGCACCGCTTGCGGGCCCATGCCCGCCGCACCGTCGTATTCGCCAACGATCACACGGCGCAGCCCTACACGGCCATCAGCGACGGCGAGATCCGCGAATCCAACCTGATCGCGGCATTGCTGAACACGCGCACGGTTTCAGTCGATACGCAGCCCCGTGAACTTGCAGCCCCTCAGCCCGCGCCCTTGACGGCCGCTGAAATTGAAGCCGCACGCAAGGCCATCGTATCTGAAGTGGTCGGCTTCGTGCGCACCGCACCGCAAGCTGTTCCGCTGGAAACGCTGGCAGACCGCGCTGTCCGTATCGTCGGCCGCGATAAGACGGTCGGCACAAACTGGGGCGGCTTCGGCACGTTCCGCGAACTGTTGCTCGCTGATTTGCCGGACGATCTGCATCTGAGCGATACCGCGCCTTACACCGTGTTCGATGGCAATCGTCACATCACCGCCAACGGCCTGCTGGCTCCCCAGCTCCCGCCGCCAGCGTTCGACGTGCGCCAGGACGAACCGGCGCCGCTGATGCAACAGGCTGAAGCACCGGTGCAACGCACTTTCCAGCCCGCTCCAGCGCCGCGCCCGGCGCAGCAGGCTCTTCAGCCATCCGCCGCACCGGCACCTGTCCGCCGCGCGCTTGAGCAGCCGCCGACGCTGCCGCATCAGCAGCCCGCTCCCGTACAGCAGCAGGAGTTCCGGCAGGCAGACGCCCGGCGCCAGGAGCCTGTGCGTCAAGAGCCTGTGCGTCAGGAGTATCAGCAGCAGTTCGTGCCGCAAGCGCCAGCTGCCCAAGCCCCCATGCTGCCGCCGGTTGAACAACGCCGCGAGGCGCCACGGACCAGCGCTCCGGTTCAGCAACAGCAGCCAGCAGCATCCGCGCCGCGCACGGCTGATCAGGCAACGCAGATCCAGCAGTCGATTGCCCGCATCCACGAAGCTTGCCAGGCGCCCGCCCTTGCACCGGCTGAATATCGCGTGCTGTTCGATGTGATGGCGCAGGAAATTACAGCCAACGGCCTGCAGGGATCACAGACGCTGGTGAACGTCACCCAGCGCGCCCGCGAATTCGGTCTCGATTTGAAGCGCGAAGATCTGCGCTTCATTCTCGAAGTTGTCAGCGAAAGCGATCCGTGGTTTGAGCAAGGCGCGTCTGCCAACTTGTTCGCAAGCCGCTTCCGTAACTTCGTGGTCGCGCGTTGCCGCAGCCAGGGTCTCAGCCTGTCGGCGGACGAACTCGATCTGGTTGAAGCTTGGTTCGCAGCACAGCCTGCGCAGGCGCGCGCTCCGGCTTACGGCCGCGCACCCCAGCAGCAGACCGCAGCCGCACCGGCCGCCACGCAGCAGCAAACTGCAGCACCGGCACCGCAGCAGCAGGCACCGGCCGCTACGTCAGCGCCGTCGGGTGATCGCTGGTGGAGCCTTGAAGAGGGCCGTCAGCACATCGCCGACCAGCGCGCCCAGGGCAGCTACGGTGCGCAGGAAACGGAAGACGAATTCCCGCGTATCGTGCGCACGCGCTTAAGAGGCTGAGCCGTCGGCCCTTTTGACGACTACCAAGATGCAAAATATTAAAACGCCCCGGATGACCTCCGGGGCGTTTTGCGTAACCGGAATGAGCTGGCGCCAAAGCTTCAGCGATCTGAGACAGGCAATCAGATCTTCGTCACGGCGCGGATCATCGATTGCAACCGCGCTTCACGCACGCGCCGGGCGGCAACCTTGACCGGAAACCACGCGCGCTGCCGTTGGCTTTGCTCCGGCCAGCGCTTCTTTTCGGATTTGACGCGGAGTAGATAAACGGTCACGTCGAGCAACTGTGAGCTGTCTCCCTCAATCTTGCGATAGCGGTAGCCGCCGAGGGGCTTCGACGCAATTTTGCCGGTGACGCCCGCTTCCTGAAGTGCTTCTCTGGCCGCAGCCTTACGATCCGTTAGCCGCTTGGAGGTCCAACCCTTGGGAATGACCCACCTGCCGGTCTCACGAGAGGTCACCAGCAAGACCTCAACACCACCGTCCTGGCTTTTGCGAACGGGCAACGCCCCGACTTGCTTTGGTAGATCCATAATGCGGATTATGCCGCTTTCGCATCAACTGCACAAAGCGGCATGACGCAGCAACCGCCGAAATTTCCACACGTGACGGTTTGTCGAGATACTGTCACAACAACAATTGAACTTGCGGCCAGCCTGCCATTCCAGAGAGTAGAGGCGTACAATGACCCCGAAAATCGACCCCGATGCCCTAAATGGACCGGCCGTTGCCCAATCGTTCTGCGAGGCGTCCGATGTGGAATTTCTCGACATTTTCCACCGGCTGCGCGCGCGGCACGAATTGACGGCTGCCGTGCATTCACTTGGCGAATTATTGAGTGACGCCGAGTATGGCGCCGCCGCGCGGAACGCGTTGCGCCGGATCGGCCTCGAGAACGGCGGCTGAAGCGGGGCGGCTACCGTCGCGCACTTCAGGCTGCGTCAGCCCCTGCCGCAGCCTGAGAACTTTTTCTATTTGAGCACATTATGGACCAGAGAAATCCAGCCGCTGCGCCGCCCGGAATGCAAGATCGCACGCGCGGTGTCGCCGCCACACATTTCCGCAACATTCTGGTCTGGCCGGTTCATCTGGTGGCAACCGGCAGCGCCGCCAACACGCATGACCACGCTGGCGTCTTCGCAAAACTTGGCCCCAACAACCCCTGGCGCGAGCTTGAAGATGAATTCACCGGCGACCCTGCACAATTCCAAGAGCGCCACTATCATGAGTTCGTGACCTTTCTGCCGCCCACCCAGCGCTTCCTCTACGGCCAAGGTATTGGCAAAAAGATTGACGGCACCAGCGGCGAAAGCCCGATCAAGGTCATGCGCCGCAGCGATATCGCAACAGTGCGCGTTGCGTTGACAGAAGGCGCACCCGAAATCGATCTCAAAGTCGCGCACATCGATCTGTATTTTTTCTATGACATTGATGTCGCGATTCTCGTTTTGGAGGTCTTCGCCGACGACATCCCGCTCGCCGTCGCACAAGACGTCATGCTCCGCTTGGGGCGGGCCTATCCGGCGTGGTGGGAGAAATCTGGCGCGCCTGGGCATTGTCCGGCCTGTGTCTCGTGGATTTCGCACGACGGCGCGGTGATGAGCAGTTCCGATTACCAGGACCGCATCAAGTTTCTCAGCCACGTCGGCCAGCATCGCGCACCGGGCGTTGCGGCGCATCTTGAATTTCTGCTCAACCCGCTGGTTCCTCACTACTCCGATGAGGTTGGCGTATTGCGCTACCGCCAGCTCGAATACTACCGCATGCCGCAGATGGCGCTGCTTGCGCTCAACGAACCGGAACAGCTGGCGCGCGGCGATTATGTGCGGCTCGCACTTGCCAACGGCCCAGGTGACGGCTCGCCGCTTCCCTATACCGAACGCTACCTCGCCGATTTTGAAGCCAAATACTGCTATGATCGCTATTTTGAGCGCAGGGCGGACGGCGAGTGGCCGGGAACGCGCTACATGTCGTGCGGTCACGCACTCGTTGTCACCGGCGATGCCGACAATGCGTTTTTCATGGATCAAACGCACGGCGTGATGAGCAGCTTCCGCCATCAGCACTTTCTGATTTTTTTAATCGCACATTTTCACAAGGCTGCCTTGTTGATGTTTTCCGACCGGCTGGCCGAGGCCGTGGCCCGCCTAGACGTTGCCAATCGCGATGAGCTGCGCGGGTTTCGCGCGCAAACGCGCTTGGCGCTAGAAAACTTTTTGCGTTTCACACACCGCTATTGGTTCCACACCGTCAGCAATCAAAGCGATGCCCACGATCTGTTTGCGCTCTGCCGCAAGCATCTGGATATCGACCCGCTTTACGACCACATCCGCCAGGAAGTGGAGGCGATGAGCCAGTATCTGGAGAACGAAGCAACCCGCAAACAGCAAGAGAGTATGGCGCGGCTGACCGTTGTGACGACGCTGGGGTTGATCGGAACAGTCGCGACCGGATTTCTCGGCATGAACCTGTTCGATCATGCATCCCTCAGTCCGTTGGCGCGCGCCGGCATCTTCGGCCTTGTGTTCGCGCCAACGCTGGTCCTTACGCTTGTAACCGTCGCCCGGTCACAAAGGCTTTCGGAATTTTTCGACGCGATGGCCAACGAAGGCGTTGCCACCGGTGGCAAGTTCCGCGCACTTACCCGCGTCTTCGTCCGCAACCGTTCAGGTTGATTGGCGGCCTCGGCTGGTTAGTGTTTTTAGTGTGCTCCAACAGCGTCTGCAGATTGCCGGCGCGGCGATTGACCGGCAAGCTCCGACAGACCTTTGAGATCCAGAATCTCGAGACTATTGCGGCCGCAGGCTCGAAGAATCTTCGCCTTTTTCAGCTTGCCGAATTCGCGGCACACCGTCTCGAGCGTTAGCCCAAGGTGATCTGCGAGATCGGTTTGGCTGAGATCAATCATGATCTCAAAAGGTTTGCGGCTGTGAGCCGCCGCACCCGCAGGGTTGCCGCGCAGAGCAGCACTCAGCACGAACGATGCAATCCGCTCGGCCGCGCATCTGCGCCCGAGGGTCACGATCATATCCTGCATTTGCAGCAATTGATTTTGCAGTTGAGCCGCCGCTTGGCGCTGCAGCGGCAGAGAGGCATCAAATTCTGCGCGCGCTATTCTTGCCACCCGGACGTCACGCAGCGCGAATGCGCTCGCGCCATAGCAGGCCTGCAGAGGTAGGCCCAGCAGCATCCCCTCGCCTTGAACGGATAAAATCTGCCGGCGTCCGTCGGGAAGTGTGAACACCAGGATGACCGCGCCCTCAATGATCTTGAACACATTGGCGCAGTCGTCTCCTTGTTCAAAGATCGCCTGACGGGCTTGAAAGCGAAGGATGCCGATGCCGGACCGCGGCTGCGGCATATCATTGATTTGTTCGCGAACATGGGCATCGAAATCGAACGCGTGAGACGCCATTTTGGCATTGATCGCAGGTCTCGCGGCGTCGCGCGCTTGGTGAGTCGTGGTCATCTGGATCTCGCGGAGTTTGAGTGTTTATCCGGTTGGGTGAACAGCGAGAGACCTCCATAGCTACCGCTTCAAAACCGCCAGAACCTAGACCACACCGCCAATAAAACTTTGGACCGGTGCGCCAATCAGCAAATTCGCTGCTGACGTCAGGAACAGGTGAGCAGATGAGACGGAGCGTTCTGATGCGGGTTGGGAGCTGGTCTTTGGCGCCCGGGATCCGGGCAATTCCATTGACGAATTTCAGCAAAACCGTTGCCACCTCACGCGAAGGCCGCTCGCATCTGCCGCAATCTCTGGGCGTTTGTACCCTCTGGCACAAACAACGTCAGACCTGCTGGCAGGCGAGGCGGTTCAAGACAACGCTGGTGGTCCGCGCGACCCAAGAACCGGCCCGGCACGCACAGGCGGCAAGACGTGCGCGCGGTGCGATGCCCATGACGCGACGGGCAATGGACCGAAGGCTATATCAACGGATGCAATTTGCGGAAGTGAGACGCTGCTCATCCCGCTGAACGCGCAAGCCTCGCCAGCCTGGCCCGAGTGCTGACCGGGAGGTGCTCCGCCGTCATCAAGGACATTTAGCAGCAGCGTTTGAATGCCGGTCGAGGTGCAGATAACGACTTTAAAGCCACCATCCGGCGCTGCGGTGAAAGCCGGCATGAAGCCGGCTGGGATGAGGGCGCGCAACGCGAACGCAAGGATCAGCAGATGACAAAGCCATCTGCCCCAAGTCCCCGGATTCATGGCGCGCGATGATCGAACCACTCAAACCCCTCGCCGCTGAGGTGCGCACAGGCGACACCCAGACAGTCCCAACGAAGAGAGTCTATGTGACGTCGCCGCCAAGCGCAATTCGTTCTTACGGCCATTGCGCACGCGCGACTATCTCCCATGCTCCGCCGGCCTGCGGCATGGATTAACGGCTCCAAAGCAAAAGACGTCTCAACGCGGGGCCCAGCCGCCAGAGCATAAGCTCAACGCATAAACCCAGAAAAGCCGCCAATCGCTTGAAACTGCGGTCTTTTCTCAAGGTCCAGAATTGGCCCGGGATCGCCTCAAACAGCAAACTGGCGGAGAGGGAGGGATTTTTGTTGACAGATTTTTGTATTTAAAATCATATACTTACAAATCGTGTCTCGCCGTCAATCCCCCACTCCGTCCCCCAATGCTGTTCAAACGCTGCTTCGATGTCTCAAACACGACCCACTCGAAATGCCACTCCCGTTAGCAAGTACGAATACATCTCACTACGTCCCATACACACCGCTTCATCACTCTTTGCCGGCAAGTTCCTTCACCGCCGCTCGCCACAACGGACCACGGCGACGGGCCGATGCAAAGGCATCATCGAGCGCGTCGGGGTCGCTTGCGCGGTAAGCCGCCACTATGGCATGGGCCTGCGCGATATCTTTGGGCTTCTTCTGGCTCTGCGCGATACGCCGGCCAGCAATAATCGCCTTGTGGATCGCATAGCGGAGCGGATTGGGCACACGCAAACGCACGCCTCGGCCGAAGAGCGCCGTGACGTCCATCGCTTCGCCGATCAGATAGTCCATGAACGGCAGCGGCGTCGCAAAGCAGCCGAGCCCCTTAATTTTCAGCGCATCGCTCTTACGTCCCGGCGTCGTCAGCACGTCGAACTCGAAACCCTGCCTATTGCGGAACCGCTTTGGGGCCGCCACGCCTTGCATCACAGCCGCAAATGACGGATCGGCCTCCTTCAGAACATCTTCGAGCGCCTTGCCGCCCGCCAACAATCGCGGAACGGCAACTCTGGCGATCGCGAGATCGACGTCGCGCGTCATTAGCGAAGCATTGGGAAGATTACAGCCGACGACACATGGATAACATTGGTAGGCGGCAGTGCCGACCAGAACAGCGCCGTGCTCGAATAGCCCGGCGCGGCTCAATGCATCCAAGATACGGCCGACTTCCAGAGACGGTGCCGCGACTCCTGACCTCTTGATAGTCGAGACGGTGCTGCGGCGCAGCCGCGCTCGCTCGGCAGCATCTTTGTACGCCTGAGCCAATCTCTCGGCCTTGGCGTCGCCAGATGTACCGAGATAGACTTGGCGCGATATTACGCCTTCGCGTATCTTAGCGTAAATCCGCCGCTGCCCGGACTCAAGCCGCCGCGAGATCGTCGCTGGTACGTCACCGGCGCTGCCCGCAACCGATTGATCGAGGTCCGCATATAGGGTCAGGATGTTGAGAGGAATCGGTCGCATGCTGTATCCTACCACTTATTTCAGAATGTGGTAGGATAACATTGCCCAGGATGACTTCAGCCTCTTCTCCATCTTGGGCACCTTAACGATGCCCAAGATGGAGACCAACTAGCAGGCTCAACACGCTGCAAATCCCGCTCGGGTCAGAATCGCCGCGTGCCAAGACTTGAAGTCGCGCTGCAGAGGAAGCAGACACCGGCATGCTTAGCGGACCGGGAGGGGACGCAACTGATGCCGCGACCGCTGTACCTCAGTATTCAGACAAGTCTATTGGAGCAGGTATGTCGGAGCCAGCATGCTAGATCGCCAGGACTGTTACCATCGTCAGGAACCGGCCGTCGCGCCGCTGACGCGAAGGGCCGGGTGTGGCCATTGACGATCGCCTGAGGGCTGAGTCCGTAGTACCTCGGAGAGCGGGCACCCGTTATCATCCGTACGTTGCCCCATCTGGTCCGCCCCCGATCGCTGCACACCGGCACTACTGAGCATTGCGCCGGTCAGCGCCCCTGATGCTTTACGACGACGCGATGGATAGGACCCATCGGCCGGGGAAGTACGCAGCACCCCCACCTGAAGATCTGACTGCGATTTAGGGGCCTAGCCCTTGGTATCCCCACGCAGGAGCAAAAATGTTCCTCATCAAACCACTTCAGCGGCCGCTTGAGGAAAAAGTCCCGGCAAAACCGGGCATCATCGGTAAAAAAGTATATCGCGCTGGTACCATTTTAAGAAACGCAACTGGCTCTATGCGATGATGTCATTGCATGACTAGTCTGGTGCCAGACTAAAGTTGCACCCGCCTCGGTTTGCCTGGTTTTATTGCGCCCAACCTCAGTGGGAGACAGCAATGCAGTTGCCGATTGCTGTAAGCGAAACAGACAAAGCCACGCTGCAGAATCAAGTTTTCGAGCAGATTCGACTGATGATCGTTGATGGTCGGCTGAAGGCCGGAGATTCGCTGCCTGCGACGCGCGAACTTAGCATCCAGATGGGTATCTCACGCAATACTGCGATGCTCGCTTACGAGCGCCTGATTTCCGAAGGGTACATTTATGCGAAGCCCCAAGTTGGCACGTTCGTTTCATCAAATCTCCACGACAGGATACCAACGCCATCGATCAACGGAGGCCGGTTACCCTCCGGGACAAACAGCACGTCAACCGAGCAGCCACGTGCCACTCGGACCCGCCAGTTTCTTCGCACTCATTCGCTTCGGAAATCCGCATAAGCAGAG
>JABFRT010000019.1 GCA_013141015.1 Hyphomicrobium sp.
CAATTGTTCCTCGTTCTCGACCGGAAGCGCGACCGGAAATATGGTACGCTAGAACCCACTAAAAAATCGGGTATGGTGCGGTCAAGTATAATTAACTAATCGTTAAAAGCGAGGGAGTTAGTGGCTTTTCGAGGTACAACCCTTCCGGCTCATAACCTGAAGGTCGTTGGTTCAAATCCAGCCCCCGCAACCAATATTACAGTACTGATCAGCAGGCGTTGTAGTCCCGAGACTTCCTGCTTCGATTTCAAGGGCTTGAGGTTCATCAGCCTCGGCTGGCGTGATTGTCACGCGTCGCACCAAACCGCGCACGATCGCCGTCGCTTCCTCTGGATTGCCGTCGTCGACGCGTAGGCGCAAGTTCTCAACGTGCTTGCGATACTTCGTGGCGCTGTCGCCCGGCGCAATGATCGGTGCGACATCCTGCCTCACGGAAAGCTGTGAAGTCAGGTCGCGCTTCTTTGCCGACAGCTCGTTCAGGCGTGGGCCGGCGACAGCAGGATCTGCATGACCGTCCTCCACCATGCGCAGCAGTCGATCGAGCTTCCTTTGCGTGTCTGCCCGCTCCGCTTCCAGCTTTGACGCCGTGGCACCCCTATCACCCTGAGCGCGGATGAATTCAGCTTCGTAGGCATCGACTGCCTCGTCGAACGCCTTCTCGGTGAGCACCCGGGTTTCCAATGCCGACAGCACGCGGCGTTCCAATTCATCCACCCGCATCAGGCGGCTGTCCATGCAGGTGCCGCTGTTGGTTCGCGCCGAGCAGCGCATAAAATTCTGCGTCGCAACGTTGTACTTGGCCCCGCAGCAGCCGCAGTAGACGAGGCCCGACAGCAATCGCTTTGGGCCGCGCTGCTTGTTGATGCCTTTCACCGGGCCGCTGCGCTTGGCCCGCACTAGTTGCGCCTTCTGCCAAATATCTTCGTCGACGATGCGCAGATCCGGCGCGTCCTGCCGCTGCCACTCGCTTTCAGGGTTGGCGCGCGACACGCGCTTGCCCGTAGCCGGGTCTTTACGGAAGTGCTGTCGGTTGTAGACGATGGTGCCTTTGTAGAGTTCGTTGTTAAGAAGACCGTTGCGCCGCTGCTGCGAGCCGACCAGTGCCGACAGGTTCCATGGACCGCCACTCGGGCCTGGCTCACCTTCCTGGTTCAACGCCTTCACGATGCCCATCGTGCCCTTCCCGGCGACGTATTCGGCGTAGATGCGGCGGACGATAGCCGCCTCTTTCTGATTGATGACGCGACGGCCCCGGTCATCGATCGACGGGATCACGTCGTAGCCATAGCTGCGACCGCCCGGAATTCGCCCAGCCTTCACCCGCCCCATCTGCCCGCGCCGCGTTTTCTGCGCGAGGTCTTTAAGGAACAACGCCGACATCGTGCCTTTGAGACCGACATGCATTTCGTTGACGAGACCATCGGCCAGCGTTTCGATGTGCACGCCGAGGAAATCCAGGCGTTGGTAGAGCGCTGCGATGTCGGCTTGGTTGCGCGACAACCGGTCGAGACTTTCTGTGATCAGCACCTGGATTCGTCCGGCGGCTGCATCACTCATCAACCTTTGCAGCCCAGGGCGGTTGATGACCGAGGCGCCGGAGATGGCAGCATCTTCATACACCGCAATCTGCTTCAAGCCTCGGGTGTCGGCGTATTTTCGCGCCATTGCCACCTGGTCAGTGATCGAGCGGTTGTCCTGCAAATCGCTTGAAAACCGCGCATAGATTGCTGCGAGCATCGGCCTACTCCGTCACGCTGAGCGCTTTTTTCTTGCACTTCGGACGCTCGGCATCGTGTGGCAGAGCATCGATCTCGGAACGTGGCGGCGACTTTGCCCGATCTCACTGCAGCCGCGCAAGATCGCGGCGCGCCGCCAGCCGTCCAAGTGCACGCGCCAATGCAAGCAGATCTTCCTCGGGCAGGTTTTCGATGCGGCCACCGTCCGCATTCCATTCGATGGTGACTACCACGTTGCTCTGCGACCGTTTCCTCATGGCACCCATCCGTGACATCCCGGACAGGGTTTGCGGTCGAACGATCTCGACCAAAAGAAAGCAGCTTCAAATCAACTTGATATCGAGTTTCAAGGCGTGCTGGCACACGCCGGCATTTCCGGCCGTGGCGCCTGTCTACGTGGTCTCCGTCACTCATTCGGTGTTGGAACCTTGCAAGCTGGCGTTCCGATTACGTTGCTGCAACGCTGGCTCCGCCATGCGCGGTTGTCGACCACGGAAATCTACACGAAAGTGATCGGACCGGAGGAGATCGCGTTTGCCCGCCTGTTCTGAAAGGGCGACGGACTATCGCGCTAGTCTTAGGACATGATCCCCGGCGCGGACATCGGTCACGCATCCCGGAAGGCGCGCCAGGCATTGTCCATCCTGCAAACGGAGAAGCGCCGGCCCGTCTCCTGTTTCAGTCGATAGCAGATGTCCTTGACGCGCTTGACGATCCCGTGGTCGGCGAAAGCGAAGGACTGGCCGACCTTCATCTTTTCAAGCGCCATGCGCTCAGGCGTCTTTGCGCCGGATACGAACTTCGGCTTCGCAACGCCCTTCTCGATCTTGTATCCCGACGGCTTCTTTGCTGCGGCGCTCTTGCGTGTTGTGGGCTTCGACTTCAATTTCCGTTTGGCCATGCACCCTCCCCTGTTATTCTTGAACATAGTTTAGGGGGTGAATTGTCGGCGTCAATGTTCAGATGACGCGCACATCGAGTCGCGACACGGGTCCTGCTCGGTTGTCGAGGTGGTCGACTGCGCGTCGTTCCGTCGATCAGGGTGCCGCCTTGCCCTTGGTGTAGCTTGTCACCCAGCGAAGGAAGCGCGCATCCTCGTGGCGTGCAGCGTCTTTGGTCTTCGCCCACTCGATGTACATGCTCTCGAGCATGTACTTGTCCCAGCCCGGCGCCCGCTCACGCATGGTGTCGAACGCCGCTTGGGAAATACGGATCGCACGATCGGCAGTCGGTTTGACAATTTTCTCCCCCGCCTCTGTCGACTTTGCCAGACCTTCGCCACGGCGCCAGAACACCGCCTGTTCACCTTCCAGTGTCATGCGGTAATCCGGCAGATGATCAGACCGCGCGAGCTCGCGCAGGTGTGCTGCGAAATGCTTACCTTCCTGTTTCGAGCCGCACTTCTTCTGCAGCAGTTCAGAACCGATGCGCCAGCTTGGTTGCCGGCCACAATGTTTGCGCGCGATCTCGTAAAGCCGTCGGTCGATCGGCCGGCGCAAGCGAAAATAGTCCCGGCTGATGGGCAGCACCTCAGCTGAAGTGACCGTGCGATACAGCCAATCGGAAAGCTTGATGTCGAGAAACTTGAGGCGCTCGGCGAAGCCGCTGCCCTTCCGGTTGTATTCGTACCATTCGATGATCCCGAAATTTTGGCGCGTCACCTCGCTGCCCGTCGTGATGTTGGTCTTGATGCGCGTCCCAGCCAGACGATCGAGCGCATTTTCCAGCCGCTCGTAGGTGATGCCGCCGGTTTGCCGGTTGGTGGCGACGAGCAGATCATGCGCCGTGATCCGCACCACCTGGCCGATCGCCGCTCCCCTGTTCTGCCTGTCCATCAGCTTGCTGATGGCATAGATCAGGATATCCTTGTCGAAGATGGTGGCGAGGCCTTTGCTCGACGGGTGGATCTCGATGATGGTCTGGTCGTTCTCGTAGCGCAGCGTGCGCATGTCCGGATGCGTCGCCAGCGAGAAAATCGGATGGCCCATGGAGGCCATGTCTGAACGCGGCGTGACGTCGACGGCATCCAACTCGATACGATCGATGAAGAAGTCGCGCACGGGGTGGCGTTCAGGGAGCAATGCACTCATGCGCAAAGCGTAGATTGGCTTGCCGCATCGTCACAAATGATTCGTTCTATCGGCGACCGATTCGGTCTTTCGCCGACATCGGCCCATATGCCCCAACTTCGTTCTTTCGCCGACCACTTCGTTCCTTTGGCGACCAGCCAGCAGCTTCGGTCATTTGCCGACCGATTTTCGGTCATTCGCCTCCCCGCCTTCGGTCATTTGGCGACCAAACTTCGGTCTTTCGCCGACTTGAGCAATTTCAAATGGCAACGGGTTCAATGGCTTGCGCCACGTATCCACAGCCTTAACTTTCTAACTAATATTAACATTTTTAACATCATCGGATTTTGAAAATAGTTGGGATATGACGAAGCCTGTTTGATCTTCCATCAAGGACCCTACCCTCTCCGACAATCAACCCGAATCGTTGTGGACTTCATCAGTCGTGACGGTACGCTGTCATGACGGCTCTACGAATTGCCGTAGTGCCATATCGCCGTATTGACGGGCTTTTCGCCCGGAACAGGATATTCATGATCATTACTCTCGCCTCCTCCAAGGGCGGCGTCGGCAAATCGACCATCACCGGTTGCCTTGCCGGAGTCTGGGCCGCCGATGGCAACA
The DNA here is from genome assembly GCA_013141015.1 of Hyphomicrobium sp. GTDB lineage: Bacteria > Pseudomonadota > Alphaproteobacteria > Rhizobiales > Hyphomicrobiaceae > Hyphomicrobium_B. The sequence goes on from JABFRT010000019.1 coordinate 4,430, forward strand.
CCGTTCACATCGTCGACCTCGACAACAATCGCACCGTATCCCGCTGGTTCGCCGATGCGGCTCGACGGCCTGACGGCATTACGGTTTCGACCCCCGATCCGACCGGACTGACCGAGCACCTCGCCGACTTGGCGGCAACGACTGCACCCGACTTGGTGCTGATCGATGTTGCCGGCACCTACGAACGCGCGCTGACCGTGGCCGTCGCCCGCGCACACCTAACGCTCATTCCGGCAGCGCCGACCGAAGCCGATATCTACGAGGCCGCGCGCGTCGCCCGGCACATCACGTCGGTGTTCCAGGCCTTCGGTCGCGAGCCGCTGTTTCGCCTGCTGCTCAATCGTGTTCAACCGTTGGCATCCGGCGCGCAGCTGTATGCCACCTTGGAAATCGTGCGGCTCAAACTCCCGCGCCTGAAGACCCGCATCCATCAGCGTGCTGCCTATGAGGAATTAGGCTTATCCGGCCTGCCGCCACACTTCGCCGACCTCAAACGGCCGACCGTTGCGAAAGCGGTCGAAGAACTCGACGCTGTCCGCGCCGATATCGAGGAACTTCTCAAATCACACCAAACCGAAGCCCTCGAAGGAGTCGCATGATGACCAAACCCAATTTCCGCCCGATCGCTCCACTCGATGCCGATGACGCCGCATTGGAGCGCGTCAATGAATCACTCGGCGTGCCGACCATGGTGCGCCCGCCAGCCAAGGCTGTCTTGCCGCCGAGCCGTCCTGTCGCCACGCCGTCACGACGCCAAAAGAAGCTGACCTTCCGTGGGCCGGAGCCGGTGATTGATGTCTTGAAGCTCGATGCTCTCACCCAGAAGACCACTATACGTAACTTGATCCTGATAGCGCTGAGAGACAAAGGTTACCCTGTCCTCGACGAGGATCTGCTGCCCGGGGCAGGGGGCAGCGACTGACCGAGACGACATGACGGCAGGCCGACAAGCAGGCATGACGTCCGTTCGTCGCGACGGCTTGAACGCATCTTTCCCGTCGCATCGCAACGGGCCGCATATGCTGCGAGCAAACGACGTCGTGCCGCCGAGACGTCGCGGCAGCCAGACGACATCAATTGGTGCCAGCTGCTGGCATGATCGTACCAAGCAAGGTCGCCCCGTATCAAACGAAATGCAGCGGGGGAGGGGGCTCGCCTGCACGACGGCCTGACGGCCAGCCGTCGGGTCGCCATCCGGTTGCTATGGGAGAAGGCCGCTCTACGTCTGCAAACGTTGGTGTGACGTAGCCAAAACGGCCAAACACCAACTCATCTGCGCGCGCAGCCCGAAAGTAAAGCCGCACTGGCCGGTGCCCTCGCACTTGGCTACAATAAAACCCTCTTGCGATAATTCCGTAGGACGAAAAGGAGTAACATGCGTGGAGTCATAAAACAATTTTGGGCGTCGGCGGCGTTTGAACATCATTACAATCAGCGGCAAGCCATTATAATTTCCAGCCAGCAAAACACAAACCGTGCGCTCGGCCGAGCGGTACTCGCGGCGCGCATAATTGGTAAACCATTAAATGTGATAGCTTACCACTATCGTGGCGTCGCAGGTTATCGACATTACGATACAGGCAAAAGAATAAATCGTAGGATGGCGGCAGCATTCACATACAATGAAATAATCAGCGAAGCCAGACACTTTTCAAAATCTGCGCTCGTCCGCAGATTATCGCGCTACGTCCCGACCTTCGACGCGATGCTTGCAAAGTTTATGGACCCCCATATTAAAGCATTCCAGGTCAAAGAGCCTGCACCGGACAGGCCACCTACAGTGGACGTTGACAAAGCACGAGCCGCGCCGCGAGCACCCAGCTGAACGCAACACCTACGGTTTCCAATTCTGTTGTGTGCATACCGTATTCCATGCCCACGCAACTTCCTGTGCTAAGTAGGTTGTCCCACCAGTGTCGGGGTGGTTTTTGATTTTCAAATCCCGTACTTTCTTGCGGCACTCCACCTCCTTTTCTTTCATAACGCCAGCCTGCACCCATGCCGTAAAATCCAAAACGCTACACGCGCGCGCATAGTCCTTTGCAACCGAATCATGCCCATGCTCTCGCCGTTTCCGCTGCTCTTGCCGTTCCTGCTCTTGCCGTTGTCGCTCCTGTTGTTCCTGCTGCGCGCGAATACGCGCCTCTTCATCGCGTTGTTTCCGTGCCTTCGCTTCGGAACTGTACTCGTTGATGAAGTCGTCAAATTGTCGCCGCATAGGCACGAATTTGTTGAGCCAGACACCAAACGGATTATTGTTCAAGCTCGCAGACAAGATCACGACGAGCACAGCGGTTAGGGCAATCACGTAGTTGCCGAGATTTGCGGCGAACCATGTCAAACTAAGTGCCGCGTAGTAAAGAGCCTGACCGAGCAGCCAAAGTCCCCACACGCCGAGCTGCCACAACAGCCATGCCCCCCAAATCACGAGTTGCACAGCAAGCCAAATGAACCATGCAATGATCGTGTAAACCAGCCAGAAGAATTGCACGAACGGCTTGGCCAGCCACCACAGCACGTCAGAAATCGAACCGAACACCCAAACGAACGGCGCGGACACCCACGCCCATATTGCACCGAACAACCAGCCGATCCACGGCAGCACACCGCCGCTGTTAGTCGACAGCCACTGCCATCCGCCACTCAGCCACTGTCCCGTTGCACTCCAATCGTTCCAATCTCCTCCAGCCGCAACCATCGCCGTCAGCGACGCTTGGCATCGAGGCCAAGCCGAAGGCAGCAGCAGCGTTGAGCCACAATGCGGTGCGGACTTATTCAGAGCCGCCGCGAGTGGGCTCGTTATACTTCCATGCACCCAATACAACAAACTTCCCTCGACTTGCCTCCATTCAGGATGCTGTCCGAGCACATGTAACGGCGCTAGAACGGCCGCCACCAAGGCCACGGCCAACGCCAGCCAACGCACCAAGCGGACGAGCAGGCGCACCACTAACCTTGCAGCTGTGCCGCTGCTAAACCAAAGCCAAAAGGCCACCACCAACAGACCACCAAACAACGTCTGGCTTGCTGTCCAACTCCGGTTGTCGGTTGCCGTCACTGCCACTGGCACAGCCCGAGCCAGCGGGGTTGCAGCAGGAACTGTTGATGCGGTTATATCGGGTTTTGGTGCGTCAACGCCGACCCGTGGTGCTGGCGGCGGAGCACTTACTAATTCGGGTGGCCGTTGCGGTTGCCACGGCTGACCCGATGGCCAATCAATGCGTCGGCCTGTGCCGGATGTCCGAACAGGATTACTTATCCGAACGCACTCAGTGCCTTGAACCCGAATCTCAAAACGACGGAATTCGTAGTCGAACCTCTGACTGTCTGCGTAAAGGCTCAGTGACACATCAAAAGACGGTGGGCATGGCTCACGGGAACGACCGTTGCCCAAGATAAACCGGCCCGTGATTGACTGACCACTGCGGTAACCATTGCGTAAAAAGTCATCGCCAATGCGCACATCAGCCGTAGGCATAGGCTCTATCCCAAGAACCCGCGCCCGAACACCACCACCCCAACTGTCTTCCGTCAGCGAAAAAAAGATTGTCCGTTCTGAACCAGAAGGGGTTGGCCATTCCAATCGCCAATAAGTGACTTCGGAAAAAAAGGGTGTTTGGGCATGGCTACGGTGCATCGTCGTTAGCATCAGCAACAACATGGCCAGCAAGCCAAGCAGCGACCGAGCCACAAAGGTCGCACCTGTACTCAGCACAGCATCCCCCTTGCCTCTGTGGACGCCGCACCACGCTGCGCGCCGTTGAAATAGCCAATCGCTCCCGCCAATTCTGCCGCGCTCGCCACATCCTTGGCCAGCTTCGCGGCGTCCTTCAAAGTCTTGGACATCAAGCCCTATCGTTTTGGCAGCAATACTTGGCGAGGAGGCGCAGGCAACGCCGTTGGATTTTGCTTCAACACCAGCAGTGAATCGGACGGCGGGCGCGTGTAACCCGTCCAGTTGCAATAATCGCAGGTGATCTTTGTGCCGTTGCCATCACGAAACGCGGTCGAGCCACACTGTGATGATCCGCAGGCGCAGCTAACGAATGTCATCATGCCGGCAGCGCCGTGCCAATGACAACACGGACACGCCCAATCCTTCCAATCGAACTCATCGCTGGGTTTGGTTTCCGAGTCCGGCGAAGCCGTTCCCGATTGCGCCGGAGCAGACGCCAGGCGCACATCAATTTCATAACCCGTCACCACGAACTTCTCACCTCGCTTGCGGCGCAACACCGCCACATAGGGTTTGCCCAACGACCCGCACATGAACTGCATCCGTACCCGCTCGATGCCGAGTGCATCTTCCGCTCTTTGCGCAGCGTGCCCGGCTTTGCCGCCCACATAGTTGCGGCCGGCGTCCGCCAAATCCTTCGCCAACTGCGCGGCGTCTTTCAGTGTCTTGAACACAGCTCGGTCTCCACGCGCTAGATCGTATAGTCGTCACGCCGGCTCGTCCGCGCAGGTTGCTGCTGCGAACGATGGGCATCATCGTGACCCGGGGAACGGGACAGCGTAGGAGGCGGCAGCAACGTGTCATTCAAACGTCGCTCGATGGTACGCAACTCTTCGGGTCGCGCACCGCACGGCCAGTAGGCCAGCATACCGCCGTTCTTCAGATGCACGGCCAATGCCGAACCGTGGTACACTGGATCGCTTGGTTTGATGCCCCAATAGTTGGTCAAGCGCAGATGTTTGCGCACCTCCGCCGCAGGCTCGAATGTGAAGTGCTTTATGTGCATCGTACCCGCCGGTGAATCCGCAATCATTTTGTCACCGAACCACTGGAAGAAAAATTTTATCATCATTCCATCAGGCGACAGGCGCGCGCGATACAGCACACGATCACTGCAATGAACGTACTCGTTCGACCCGCTGCGGTCCGGGCGGTCATCGTAAAATTCCACGTTCGGTGTTTTGTACCCATAGCCAGCCAAGCGGCCATTCCTCACGTGATCATCCCAACCGCTTCTTGGCTTTCCCTCGATGAACGCGCGATGCAACTCGGCAAAGATACGGCGCAAAGACGTATGGTCGCCGGCATGTTCGCAAATCCTAAAGGTGCGACCGTCTTTCAGATGTGCCAGAATAACGTCATGCTCGATAAACAGGAGATTGCCGCTGGAAACGGCACGGCGTTCTGCGTGGCCTAGATCCAGCTCGGATTTTGAGCACCGCTCGAAGCTGTCCAGCAAGTCCGCAGGGAAGGCCAACAGCAGCTCCGGCTGGCGTTGCCGTTGCGTGCTGGTCAGGTGGAAAAAGGCGAACACATCGTCGATGTAAGCCGCATGCGAAATCGCGCGCGACGATTCCACCACGCGGTCATGACGCGGCGCATTCGGGTTGTGACCGATGGTGACGGGTTGCGTGTTGACGTGCGGGCCAGTGATTTGGAACGTCCATTGCGGCAGCCGGAAGGCGTTGCGCTCTTTGCCGTGTACCACGGACCAGCTAACGGAGGGCAGGTCAGTCATTTCGAGCACTCCGCTAGGAGCAAGGCCGCACGGCAGGTAGCCCAAGGTAATCCCGGGCGTCGGACACGCCCAGCTTATCGACCTTGCGCGCCTTCTGCTGCACACTATAGCGAGGCCGCGCCAGCATCAGCCGGCTATCGGCAGCTTTTCGCCAGTCATAAAGCCGGTGATCGCTCGCATCGACACCGCCATTCCTGGTTTCCGGCTCGATGTCCCGGTCCCTGACTTTCTTGCTCGGTTTGGTCACCGTCGTGTATCCATTCAGTGCGGCCGGTCGCGTCAGCCTTCACGGCCACCGCGTTCATTAGCTTTGGTTCGATCGCCGGCGTGGCGCGCCAACTCCTCGCGCGCCGATGTCGCAAGCCCCGCCGTGAACCCTGGTTCGAACATGCCCTGCGTCTGTCCCACGATTTCGGCACGTGCCGCGTCGAACGTGGATTGCCAATGGCCTTCGATGCCTTCGGCACCACGCGGATGCTTTTCAATGTAGGCAGCCAGAGCCTTCTCGATGAATTCTTCCGGGCTCGACAGCATGTCACGCTTCATCAGGAGCTCGATCTTTGCCCTTGTTGTCGGGGACACAGGCACGTCATCCTCGGTGTCGGATGTGTAGAGCTTCGCCAGCCGCGCCTTGTGCCGCGTCACGTACTCAGGTGTGTCGAGGACATCCTGCTTTCCGGTCTTGCGCGCCTTCTGCAGCACACCAAGGAACTCCTCGCTGTCGCGCATGCGCTCCAGCATCCAGAGTGCCAGATCTTGATCGGAGGCATCCTTGTGGGGCATGGCGGACGAACTATTCGGCATCTTTGTCATCCTGCTTGCGGAGGTACCGATCGACCAGCACGTCGTCGCTTTCGAGAAGAGACGCGTCGATCCCGCCATACTTTTCGAGATAGAGTTCGACCATGATCTCAAAAAGTTCCGGCAATCCGTCGTGCTCGTCGCGATCGATGATATGGTCGACGACCGCCCGGACTTTCAGTTGCATGCGTAGAGCCATCTGTGCCAAGCGCCCGCGGCGGCGCTTGCCACGCCGATCCTTCGGCGGCTTTCCGTAGGCGCGATCCATGGGGCTCATGTTCGCGCGCGCTTTCGCCTGACGCCGGCGTTCTTCCTCCTCTCCATCGTCACCGTGCATCGGTCGCGCTCCCATTGAGCGTGAACCTAGCCGGGCTCCGGCGCCGATGCCACTGGCTCACATCTTTCGAGTGAGGAAGACTTACCGCGCTCGGCTCCGACGGGCGTTCTGGATCTCGCCACCGCAGCAAGGCCGAACCGTTCAACAGCAGGACCAGAATGACCGAGCCGAGCTCGATGGTGACAGCCAAGGCAACCGAGAGCCCGCGCCGTAAGCGCAACGTGTCGATACCCAGCACGTCGGCCACCGCCGCTGCTTGTGGGTCACTCTCGCCCGCACTCGACGACATGCCAACGAGCCGTGCCGAAAGCGCGGACCGTTCCATCATCAACGCTGAACGGTCGTTTGCTGCCGCCCTTTCGGATTTGAGGCGCAGAACCTCGCTACAGAACTGACGCACGGTTGCCCCAGCGACGGCGACGCAGGAATTGGACGATGTCCAATGGCGGTCCAGCATCATGCGTGCAAGTTCGACGTCGAGCACGCCGACCGTTCGGCCATGTGGCAATTGCTCGAGCCGTGCATCGAGATCGCGCAACTGGAGCTGAGCGCTGGAACGCACATCAGCATCTGCTTGACGCGCCGCAGTTGCGGCACCACGCGTCAGGGCGGCGAATCCTATGCCGGACGCCAGCGAGAGGGCGATGACGATGCCGAGCATCAACGATGCCCCAGCCAACTGGCCCCATGCGCGCAGCACGATGGCACGAACGACGACGACTGGGAGGACGGCTTTGGTCACGTCGGCGGCCATGCTGAGCACGGCAAGGATGCTGGCCTCCGTCGCCGTCCGACCAAGGGAGGAGAGGAACAGCGCGTTCATCGTGGCGGAGAGGGCGATGAAAAGCGCAGCCGCTATGGCGATGCAGAGAGTAGGCAAAGAAGACATGACGATCTCCCATATGGCACCTGCCCAAGGGGATATCTTCTGTCGAATGGCTGTCCCAGCAATCAGGTCGAGATCAACCTGATATCGAGTACCTGGTCGCGTGGAACCGACCGGCCACACGGAACACAGACGAACCGCATGCAGCGCAGCTGATCGATGATGCGGTAACTGGTGGTGTCCTATTGCGATCATGGGTCAAACAGACCCGCGAATGGCTTATCCTCGTAGTAGACGATGCGTTGCAGAATGACCGGCGACTGGCCGGCCGCTCTCACAAGAATGCGTCGCGTTTCGCGTTCCAATATTTCTTCGAGTTCGTGCGCCGCCGCCAGCTTTTGCACGCGCAGCTCATCGCGCGACCCTGTGGCTCCGCTGAGGCGCTGCGACATCGTCGTGTCCGACTTCCGTTCCAGCAGAACACTCGTCTGGCCCAGCTTATCAGATACGTAGTCCAAGGTCGTCTTGTCAGAATTCGACCAGAACGTCGTCACGCCGGCATTGCCGACAAATGTCTCCCAGCTTTCCTTGTACAGCCGCTTGATCTGGGTCATGTCCTGCAACACGACCCACAACTTTACGCCGAAGCCAGCCATAAGGCCGGCCGCGACCTCGACCGATTTCATGTGGCCGAGTACCGCGAACTCGTCGAGCACCATCAGCGCCGGCATGTCCGTTTTGGCCTTCGTGCGCTCGAAAGCAATCAGCGCCAGATTGATGATGACGCGCAGCCAGCGTGCGTGCGTACCCATGCGCGTAGCGGGTAGACAGAGATAGAGCGTCGATTTCTTTGTCTTCAAATCCGACAGGCGAAGATCACTCCCCGAAAGCACGTTCGCCATGGCGTCGCTGTCGAGAAATTCGAGTTGCGTCAATGTGGTCGAGAACACACTCTGCAGTTCCTTGTCCGCCATCTGCCCGAAGTTGATGCCGGCGGATGCGACCGTGCCGCCGAACGCCTCGCATGAGCGCAGCAGCAGAAATAGGGCGGGCCGAGAACCGCACTCCTTGCGCCGCGCAATGTCGGTCACGAGAGGATGCGTTCCGTTCAGCAGCTGCCATACGGTCAGGAGATGTCGGTCTTCTTTCGACAAGGTCAGTGTATAGAGAATAAGGGCCTTGGTAAGGATGCGGGCACTATCCGTCCAATGCGGGTCGCGGTCGTTGGGGACAATCAGCGCATCGGCAACCTGCCCTGCGTCGTCCTTGACGTGCTGGCTTCCCGGATCGATTTCGTCGAGTGGGTTGAAACGACCCGACGGCACGCCGCTTTCATTGAACGGGTCTAGAACGACAACCTTCTGGCCCTTTTGCCGACGCGCACGGACTGTGATGCGGGCAAGTTCGCCTTTGGGGTCGATGGCGAGAACAGACCCGTCATAAAGCAGCAGATTCGGCACGATGAGGGACACACCCTTGCCGCCACGAGAACCGGCCACTGTCAGAATGTGCCGGTTGTCCTTGCTGCCGATGGCGCGCCCGTTGCGAAAGCCGAGGATGATGCCGCCCACCTGGCCCGATGGCATCCGGTAACCCCACATCTGCTGATTCAACTTCTCGGGATCGAGCCAAGCGGCATCGACGAGGTTGCCCTGCATGCCCGACACACCACGGCGCAGTGCCGCTTTTAGGTCTGCCTCGAAGTCGCTCATGTCGTTGCCTCTCGTCCGCCTCTCTTGGACGCACTTTATGGAGAGCAGCGTTGCCCCAGACAGGTTCGTTGAGTCCGCAGTCCAGATGATATCAAAAACTCATTGCAAGCAAAGAGCCCACTCTCGCGCATGCAAGAATTTCATAGTTTCATCCTAGGACTTAACGACCGCGATCCTACTTGCGTGCGAAGGCCTTGTTGCCTGGCGGTCTGCACCGTTTCATCCAGCAGACTTCGGAGTACGTAGCGTTCGGGTAGATGGCGTCCTTCACTCAATCAACCCTCCTTGATCGTTTCTCTCAATCCGTCTTTTGCGACCCCGTAGTTTGCCGCGCTTGTCTCACAGTCGCCGCATCCATGGGGACGGGTGCGCCGCCCGCTGACGCGGCCAAGGGCGGCGAGCCCTTCAACGACAAAATGGCTGGACCCACCACGACATTGCGCTTGCGCACCCCGTGAGCAAGCCACGGGGCCCCGCGCCGGGCGGCGAAGCAAGACGCCGCCCTCAAGCACAATCTCGCGGTCCCCCAGCAATTTTCTCGTGTGACCCCGATGCGACGCTGTGAGTCTTAGGCGGCAACGAGGTCGCCAATTCCGGCCCTCGCTCAACAACCAAGAAGGGTCAGATCATGACAACGCCATCCAACAAACCAACCCATCGCGCTTACGCTGTCACCAAACGCGGCGAAAAGAGCCGCTGGCAAGAAATCGGAGCTGCCTGGGCGCACAAAGACAACAAGGGCTTCAACCTGAAGCTCGACTATCTGCCGCTCAACGGCGCCGAACTGGTGCTGCGTGTCCCGGATGCCGCCGAAGCGGCCACCGCCGATGAAGCAACCGCTCCTGCAAACGAAGGAGGCTTCTAATGGGAACCGCACTCAACCACAGCTGCTTCGCGGATGATCGCTACCTCCTCGTCGACGACACCGACGAGGACGCATCCCAACTCTTGACAGTCATCTGTGATGGCGATCCGCGCAGTAATCGCGGCTTCGATTTTGACGCTTACCGCAATGGAGGCAACCTATGATCGGCACTGCTCCCCTCATCACCCTCGAAAGGCGCCGCTATGCGGCGCTGATCGAGGCTCTGAAACTCGCCCGGTATGCCATCCTGCGTACCGGCCGCCGCTTCGACTGTCCACCGCACGATCAATATTCGGTCGCGCACACCATCGATGCCGCCATCGCTGATGCCACGCGCGCAGATTGCGAGGTGCGCTCATGAGCAAGCAACGCGAATATCTGGTCGCCATCCGTGCCCATTCGAACATGCGCATCTGGGTCGCTGCCGCCAACAAGAAATCGGCCCGCGTTAAAGCCGAAGGCATTTGGCATCACAACGACGACACCTTCGTCTGCAACGGCGGCGATATCGACAGCATTGATGTTCTCGACTCGCGCGAGGTGCGCTCATGAGCATCACCACTTGTCCGACCTGCACTAACGACACGCACTGGTCGTGGATCGAAGCCTTCGACAAATTCGGCTTCTGCGATGGCGATGGACTCGTCATGACGGAACACGTGGCCGATGCCTTGCGGGGGCATGGTTACACGGTCACGGCCGAACCCTGGGGATGTCACAACGTCACAATCACTTCGATCAAAACCAAGAAGGGCAAGGAACTCATCCCGGCCCGCACCAATCTTGGCTACGACGACCCGCTCAACTATCTGCCCAAACGCATCATCAAAATGCTCGACGAAGCATTTCCCGAGTGCGGGGAGGTGGAGCCATGATGCACTCCTGTATTATCATCGGTGCAACTCCGCGCAGCCCGCGAAGCGGGTTGCCTCCGACACCCCGCAGTATTCCGCGGCGCATCCCCAATGAGTTCTATCCGACACCGCCCGAGGCAACGCGTGCGTTGCTGTCGGTCGAACGGTTCGATGGATCAATCTGGGAACCCGCGTGCGGGGAGGGCGCCATCGCTAATGTGCTCGTGGACGCTGGCCACAAAGTGGTCGCGACCGATCTTGTCGAGTACGGCTTCGGTATCTCTGGCATCGACTTCCTGAAGGAGCTGCGTCCACGCGCCAAACACATCGTGACCAATCCGCCCTACGGGTCGGGACTGGCCGATGCGTTCGCCGAGAAGGCACTCGGCTTCGCCGCCGAGACCGGCGGCTCGGTGGCCATGCTGCTCAACATGGCATCGCTTTCGCATCGTCGACGGACCGCATGGTGGAAAGCGAAGCCGCCGGCGCGCCTCTATGCCATCGACGACATCGTGTGCTGGCCGTCGCACCGATACGGACCCGCGCCCGAGTATTTCACCAAGCACCGCTACATCTGGGCGGTCTGGACCCCGAACCATCGAGGCCCCTCGGCCTTCTGGTGGCTGTCCGGCGCGGAGTTCCGCGCAGCGCAGTCTTCTCACAACAACAACAAGAAACGGAGAATCACATGAAACATGATCCATCCACTGCGGCGTTTGCCATGAATATGGCGATGCACGCCAATCTGGCGGCACTCGCCTATCAGCTCGACGACGCCAGCAAGCTCGTTGGTTCGGCACGCGATGCCATGGAATCGCACAATCGCAATCTGGCGGTTGGCACAGTGCTGCCGCTAGAACGCATGCTGCCCGATTGCGTCACGCTGCTACGCAGCGTCCTTGCCCTGCAAAGCTGGCACAATCAGTTGCCGACGCAGGAAGGCGGTGCCGCATGAGCATTGCCACCAAGCCGCGCTGCGATTTGCGCAGCGAATACGACATGGCCTGCCCGCAGTGCGGTCAAGCCGAGGCGCTGTCGGTAGAAATCACCTGCACCGCTACCCTGTCGATCGATGGAGCCGAAGCCTATTGCGACCACTACTGGGAGGAAGCCTCGTCCCGCAGCTGCGATGTCTGCGACCATCACGGAACAGTAGGAGAGTTTCGCATCACCTCCGGCAAGGCGGTGCAAGCATGAGGCGCCGTCATACACCCACTCCATGGCACCGGTTCGAAAATTGTGAAGGTCAATCCATCGTCGATGATGACAATGGTCACGTTGCCTACTGTGCCTGGAACATGGAGAACGAAGGCGAACGAGACCCTGCGGTAGCCAATGCTGCGTTCATCGTCACGGCCTGCAATGCCCACGGCAATCTGGTTTCACGATTGCGGCTCGCCTTGAGGGCACTGAACGCTACGCCACGTTTTCGCGTCGATCACACCGACAGTGCTGCTATCGCGTCGGAGATTAGGCGCGTCCTGGCTAAACTTGCCGTTGGCGATGAGGTGCAATCATGAGCACCGCACTCGACATACTTTTCGAGACCATTGCCCGCGAGGTGCTGAACGTGCCGACCTTGGCAACGCGCGGTCGCGACGCGCTCGATTTTCATGATGTCGGCGTCGTCTCGCTGAAGCGCGCTTTGAAACGAGCCTACACAGCGGGTTGCGATGCCACTGCCAGGCAGTTCTTCGCCTCACTCACCAGCAACAAAGGAGACCGACCATGAGGACACGGCGAGCTATCCCACCTCCCAATCACCCGTCCAAGCGGCGCATACTATACGGCAGCTGGGAGACCTTCGTAGAACGGTTCGGGCCACTGTCGGCGCCTGACCACGATTACTTGTGGGAGATAGGGCAGGTTCCAGAGTCCCCCAGTCATCGATATTGGTGGACGGTGCTGGATTGCGAAGGGCGTCTCTACCTCTCGCCGGGACTCCGCTTCGTAAACCGATTTGCGTTCGTGCGCTGCGCGCGGCCTTGGACCGAGGATGACCAACGCCAACCTGACTATCTCTATGATTGAGTCCCGATGCACGGTCATTTCTTATCGGGATACGCCCCGCGCATCGGCCGTCAAGCCCTTCGCAAGCGCGCACAAGGGTGCTGCGCTAGCGAAGCCGGAGGCCAGGGGGCATTGACCGCCGCCGCTAGCGAGGCGTGAAAGTTCCACCATGTCATTTATGCGAGGCGCGCTTCGCTAACTCGCACAAATAACATGATGGAGAACCGCTTATGACCACCACGACAACCGAAAAGAAGAAATCATTTCCAACATACAAGCTGTACCGCGTCGTCAAGGGACGGACAAAGGAAGACAAGTCCATCTGGACTGAGGTCGCGGCCTGCTGGCCGCACAAGGACGGCAGCGGCTTCAATGTGAAATTCAAATTCAACGAAGCCCCCGCAGTAGGCGCGGAATACGTCATGCGCCGCGATACGCGCACGTCGGCGTGAGGTGGCGACATGGCAAACATGACTCCGACACGACGCCAAGACCTTGCATGGCAACGACGTCGCAGATGCTGGCAACTCACCTATGACAACCTCGTCGTAGCGTTCATCGAACACGATGGCTCACGCTGGCTTTGCTACACAGCGGAAGATACCGGAGATGATGGCTTCCTCGGCCTGATGCCTTCGCTCGCCGACGCCAAGGGCTACCTCGAACGTCGTGCAGCAGTCGCCGCAGCGGCTGAATTCGAAGCCGCTGCTCGTCCGCTCTGACTGCCTTCAAGCCGTGCCCACGCTGCTCACGCACCGTCGCACGGCTTGCTGCGAATTCCGTGCTATCACGTTGATACAATGGTGATGGCAGGCGGGAACTTGGCATTCGCGCGGCACTTCAATGCCGAAGGCGGATGCTAATTTGTTGCTATCAACCTGCTACGCAGATGGCTGCTCGTTGATAGCCTGGAGAGACGTCGATGTATCTGTCGTCGATTGCCTGAAGAGGTCTCGCATCTCGCATTCTGATTTCATCTTGGGCGATACCTGAAACAAGACTGATAGCAAGCAATCCTTAGCCGATGCCGCGCCGTCGTGCCGTCACGACGGCTTATGAAAAACGTCCGATGCCGCCGTGGCGTGGGGGATGCCGTGTATCGGCATAGTGCTGCTCGCCCGCCATGTTTGCGTTCTGACGGACGCCCGCCGCACGAATGGTGTCCTCGTTTTGCTATGCGTCGCCCATTCGTCGTGCCGATGGTTCCGCCAGTACATCCCACCACTGACATTGACCTCGACGAATGGGCCAGCTTTGCCGGACTTCAGGGCGGCGAGATTTTGAATTACCCGCTATCAGCTTGATTGTTTCTGCTTTGGTTTGGTCATCGGCATTTATACTCTGGCCAGCGCGGAAGGGGTAGCAAGATGGGTTTTCGTTTCACGAAAACTCGCCGGTAAACCGGCTCATCTTGTTGGGGCTACGGACCTGAAGGTCCCGCGCCCCAAGCCCCCGGACGCTGCGCTCTGCTGGAGGAGTGCAATGCAAAAATCCAAAATTCCGGCGAAGGTGCGTCCCGCAAAGGGGCGACCGAAAGCAGCACGCGTCAAAGATCACTGGATCAGCTTCCGGGTGACGGCGGAAGAGCATTTCCAACTCATCGACAAGGCGAACCGTAGCGGCATGGGCCCCGGCGACTATGCGCGGTCGCGTGCGTTGCGTGGCATCGCCCGCGCGAAGAAGGCCGGTCCGTCGACAACGCCGGTCTTCGGTGATGCCACGCGCGACGTCTTCCACGAACTGCGCCGTCAGGGTGTGAACCTCAATCAGATCGCCCATCTCTGCAATCGCCACCAGTTGCCGCCACTGCCGCAACTTGGCGACCTCGCCACGGTCATCACCGCGCTCTGGGAGAGGCTGCTCAAGTCATGATCATCCGCATTCAGGCCAATGGCGGCTCGTTTCGCGGTGCCGGTCTCTACTACCTGCACGACAAGTCCGCTGACGCGACGCTGGACAAGCATCTCAAGCCCAAGACCGACGAGCGCGTGTGGTTCACCGACACGCGCAACTGTCTCAGCATCGATCCGGGGCGGGCGCTCGAAGAGATGTGGCGAACGGCGGAGGATCAGGCGTATCTGAAGATGCAAGCTGGGGTGAAGCGGGGCGGGCGCGTCTGCGAAGATCCGACCAAGACGCTGTCGCTGTCGTGGCACAAGGACGACCAGCCGACACCGGAACACATGGTCGAGGCGGCCGATGCGTTGATGAAGCATATGGGTTGGGAGCAGCACCAGGCGGTCTATGTCGGCCACAACGACACCGAGCATCGCCACATCCACATCATTCTGAACCGCGTTAACCCGGACACTGGTCGCACGCTCGATGATTTCCGCGAGCAGAAGCGCGCGCAATCCTGGGCACTCGAATACGAGCGGTCGCAGGATCAGATCCGCTGCGAGCAGCGCGAGAGCAACGCGGCGCGCGAGGCGGGGAGGAGAGAGCAGGGGCAGCATGAAGCTGGGCGGTCGAATGAGCCCGCTGACGTCAACGCCCGCGACGTCACGGCGGATCATGCGCCAATGGAAGCACCAGCGCCTTCGCATGGTCGCGCTGCCAACGATCACTTGCCACACAATGTCATCATGTTGGCCCGTCCGCATGAGCAGGCCTTTGCCGCCGACGAGCAGCACCGGAAAGCTCACGATGGCAGCGCACATAGCGTTGATACAGTCGACCAGAAAGAAGAACTGAAGGAACGTCAGCGGGCCGAGCGTGAAGCATTCTTCAAGGACGGCGCCAAGCTGTTCAAGGCGACGCGCCACGCCGTCTATGACGAGATACGTCGGGATTACAGAATAGAGTGGCGCGATCTGTACAAAGACACCGCCGCTGCGCGAAAATCCGCAGAGAAGGCTTCGGAGTATGCCATCACCCGCGCGCACTATTTCGCCAGAGTCGGCCAGTGGGACAAGGCGCGTGAGGCATTCAAGGACCGCAGCAGTGTGCGCGACGCCATCGAGGAACAACTCAACGCATGTAAGGCGGACCTGAAGCAACGTCAGAAAGAAGATCTGCGAGAACGCCAGGGCGACGCCTGCGATGCCCTGCGCCAGGTTCGCGACGTGCAGTATCAGGAACTGTTGCAACGCCAGCGTGATGAACGCGCTGCCCTCCGTGCCGGTGAAGCCCTCGAAGCTGCCGGCATCGGCCGCGATCGGCCGGGCTACGGCATATCCAAGCCGCCGCCGGAGAACGCGGCCAACGAGAACCGATCCGTTGAGGCCAGCGCCAGCCGCCAAACAGATCAGGCGACTGCGACCGAAGTCGGGGTGCCGGCCGTGTCAGACGCGCGCTTGCTGCAAGAAGCGCCGAAGGCCCGTCAGATTGCCGAGCAAGTCGAGCAATCCGCCGCGATCGCCCAGTCCATTGGTCGGGCCGCCAGCAGCGAAATGACACCGATCGAACTGCCACACGTGGATAGCCCGGATCCAACATCGATCGCGCCTGCTCGCGGCGTCAGCGACCTCATGGCCGGCGGGATCGGCGGCGCGGCCAGCTATCTGGCCGATCAGCTCGGTGAATTGTTCGCGCCGACACCGCCAGAAGTTCGGGAAGCGCAGGCCAAGGCGGATGCAAAGCAGGCGAGTGAGCGCGAGGCAAAGAAGCCGGAACACGACGACAAGGCCGCCGCCTACGCGCGCATCATCGACAGCGCCGTCCGCTTGGCCGAAGCCGAACGCGCACAACAAGGCGACGCCTATTGGAAGGAGCGCGACCGCGACAAGGGGTGGGAGCGGGACCAGTAACGGACACCCTGGGCAGGCCAAGCCAGGGCGTCCTCGAAAACCAGACGGCCGCCGCGCGCACTGCTGTTGATGTCCGCCGCGATCATCAGGATATCCGTTTGCGCACCCGCCGTGCCCTCATGGCCATCGGGACATCCGAACAACAGCTACTCGCAGCCAGCCAACGGGCCGCACGGCAATCCGCGCTTCAAGCGATCGATGCTGGGTTGTCGGCGCGTCATGCCAGTGCGATTGCTGCCGTGGTGGCGCGGTACGCTGATCGCAAAGCCGCACTCTCAGATGTGGAGCCGTCTGCCCGCGCCGATGCGATCCGCGCGCTCGTTGCCGAGGAAGTTCACGAGTTGGCACGCCTCGCGCTGGAGCATGCCGCAGAGAAGCGCGCGCTGCGCAAATCGGTAGTGCTGTCCTTGGCAACCGTGCATCGCATCGAGCGCCGGAGTATGCGCACCCGAAACCGGCGCCAGCGGATCATGGCGGCAGTGGTGATGCAGCCGAGGGAGCGGCCAAGAGCCGACGGCGCGACGAGGACAACCGCACACCGCGCGACCAGGTTGGCCAAGTTACATGAGCAACGTCGGCAATAACCGGAGCAAGTTCTCTTTTCGCTCGCCACCGGCCAAGGGCACACTCGATCCATCCAATCCCCCGGGCAGGGTCCGCTTGTCCCTCGATCGCGTCGTTGACCGCCAACCTTACTTGCTCGATGATCCACTCACCCTATGGGCCAAGTGCAGACGAACTAAGACACGGATCATCAGACGGCATGTGCTTTTCGTGCCCGCCATCCGGCAGATCGGAACCCAAAATTTGCTGCACCGCAATCCGATCGGCGCGAATTCAGGATGAGAACGGTCGGTCTTGGATGATCATCGAGCACCGCTTCCTACGGTGGCCTCAGACTGATTCCGGTCGAGGTTGACCCGTTGCTGACTCTGTCTGAGCGGCGCTGGCCGGCAAACGCGATGTCCGGAATCGTGCGACAAGCCGCCAGTCGCTGGCCAATCTCGGCGCACCGCGCAGCGCTGCTGATCTCTTGCTTCTGATTAAACTCGCTCCAACACGGGCCGCCAGCCGATGTCCTCGTGGCGATGCGACTGCGTGTTGAGATAGAAATAGCCGGCCGCGTGATAGCCGCGACACACGCGGGCGGTCGCTTTGTGGCGGTAGGGCTCGCGGGTCCAGCTTACCGCGCCGAACCAATTCCAGACCATGTTGTGCGGATCGGTGAGTGCGACAGCATCGAGCTTGTCATGCGATGTTCGCGCATTGGGCGAAGGGAGTCCGGCGACGGACTCGCCGCCGGCGACAATGCGATCCCACTCGTTTGCCGGCGAGCCGCCCGAGTACCCGTCATTCTTGATCCGAAACTCCTGCCCTCCCGACAGCAGCCTGCAACGGTAATCGCGGCCATCAATCTTAACCTTGCGCCCGTTCACGTGTCCTCCGATGTCGATTTAGCCGGTCATTTCATCAATGCGGAGCAAATAGAATCCGCAACAGATGGGGTCGATCAGATATTGTCCGACAGTGTTGGCGAGCGCTTGATCGTGTTTGCGTTGTTCTTCGCTTGTGAGCGCGTCATAGGCTTCGCCTCGAACGAAAACGCGCTTATCTGCAATCGTTAAATTGTTGAGGTCTTCCGGTAGCGTGCCGCTGCGACGCGCAACAATGAGTGACGAGACCACTGTTGAATGCCTAAATCGAAAGCACAGCGTCAGTTGTTTATGCGGCTCACTGCGGTGGGCCGCGCATGGGCCAAATGTCGACAATGTTGCGACGACTGGTAGGTAACTCACACGCCAGATTTGGTGGCGGTAGCGACCGTCAACTGCGCGTGCGAATTCGCGAACGTAGGGAGCGCTTGCAGTTATGAAAAAAGCACCAGCGCAAAGCAGACGTATCAATTTGGGTTTATTGCTGAGAAGCGGTGAAATGGTTACTGCGCAGAGCAGAGCCAGGGCCAAAAACACCTGAATTCCGGCGGATTGCAAAGGGCTTGAAATAGCTTGCGGGAAAAGTAGATCCCAAAGGAGGGCAAAGACAAGGCCAAGCAGCCAAAACTTAGCGACAGAGATTGCAGCTGTATATTTTTGTTGTGAGGTCGCGGCCAGTGTTTGCGACCGCCCAGAACTACTCGGCCCGTCTCTATTTGCGTGATTGTTTGATGGGCGATCAGGCATCTGAAACTCCGAACTACTCATATATTGCCCATCCCCTTGAGGTTGTCAATTCCCGTTAACACACGCAATTTTGCGGCAGGGTTGAGGCGTCGAATCGCCCGCGGGCGCACGGTTCATACGTCTACGAACATCCCGCCTCTCGCCGACACGTTGTGCGGCGGCCTTTTGACCAAAACGTCTGCAGATTTCATAGCCTGCGGGCGTCCATCCACTTGGCTGAGGTTCAACGCTGGCGAAGTCAATACCCACCAATTGGAGTAAATTGGCAGCTGTGCTGTTCGAGTTTTGCGCTGAATATGTCAACGTCGAATATGGATAGTACGTGATCTGCTGATTTCCGATTTGTGCAAGCAGTTGGTCCATTACATAAAAGACATCATCTGCGCTGCGTTCATCACCGATGGGCAATGCAATTTGTCCACGGTCTGCCGGTGATAAACTGCCTCTTGCATCTTTGGATTCGTCAAGCATCATACTTTGGACAGCAATTGAGCCAAAGGAGCTTAGTCCCCCTATACCTCCCGGACCGCCTCGCAACACCCACTCGTTTCCATCAGCGTCGGCGTAAACGATATATGCATGTAGTGCGACGCCGAGGCTTTCATCGCTCGATCCGGCAACTGGTTTCCCTTCAATGAAGATGTTACTCACTGCAACCTCCTGACAAAAACAACATTGCACTGCTTTGGACCATCTCGAAGCCAACGAATCGCCTCATATCATCGGGGCGAGAATGGTCGTGTTTGTATTTCCCCACGGATCTATCAACTCGCTGGTTGAGAACATGCTGGCGGCGCATCTGGGTAGTCCGGATTTGAGCGGAAAGCGGGACAAGCATTTATCATCGGTCATGAACCGGCCGATGACCGTTATTGGCCCGTCTCGATTTTTCACCGCAACGCAGCATGACGGACGGTATCGGGCCTGTCGCGTCGTCGACCGCGCGCTGCACCGGAACCGGTCGGTATTGGGGGGGCTGCGGAAGGTGAATGATCATTGTTCAGGGCTCTTGCTGACCCATTTCTGTCATCGACTGCCATGGCCGAACAGTCAGCTTACGCGCCGAGAAGAGACACGGCATATCCACACGATTCGGCTGTCGCTGTGGTGCGACTGCACTCAAGCTGTTAGGATGTAAACATGAAGCTTGGATACACCATCATCTACGTCGCTGACGTGCCCGCAACGGTCGCCTTCTACGAAAAGGCGTTCGCACTGCCCGTAAAGTTTGTTCACGAAAGCAAGCTCTACGCGGAGATGGCGACGGGGGAGACTGTGCTTGCGTTCGCAGGCGAACCAATGGCTGAGGCGAACGGCTTTGTGATCAACCCAAATCGAGCGAGCAGCGCCGCTGCCGCCGCGTTCGAAGTGGCGTTTGTTTCTGATGACCCTAAAGCCGCTTTCGACCGTGCTGTTGCTGCTGGTGCTCGTGCGGTCAAAGCTCCAGAGCAGAAGCCTTGGGGCCAAATTGTCGGGTATGTTCGTGATCTCAATGGCTGCCTAGTCGAGCTATGTTCACCGGTCACCAAATGAAAAAGACGATGCCCGTGGACGCGGTAGAAAAGTGGTTGGCCAACGTTCGTGAGCAGGACGCGCTTCGCTATCAATTGGTGATGGCAGTGCGTGACGTCGTATTGACGACGGCCAAGGGCATCACCGAAGAAATCAAGTATGGCGGCATACTGTTCTCAGAAGGTGAAGCCTTTTGCGGCTTGTTCTCGTACACCGCGCATGTTTCGCTGGAGTTCAGCAAGGGGGCTGAGCTGCCCGATGTGCACAAAGTTCTCGAAGGCAAAGGCAAAGGCCGACGCCACATCAAGGTTGCGTCGAGCGACGACGTAAAGGCCAAACATCTGAAGCACTACGTCAGCCTTGCGCACAAGCATGTCCGCAGCTGAAAAATCCGGACATAAGCCAGCCCCTCACGCTACGGTCGGTATTGTGACGGGTTTCGGATGCCGGCCCACACGGACGTCGACGCGCGCACCGAGGGCCGGCGTTCGAAAGCCGCCAGGGAACGAAGTCGCGGGAATTGGGGCACCCGGCTCAGCAAGCGCTATGGGGATTTGGGGAACGCCGTTGGTGCCGCGGGTGTCTGTTGCGGCGCGCGCAGTGGTTCGAGCCAATTGCCAACGAGCAACCGCGGCCAGGATAGGCTCGAATTGGGCGCGGTTTTGGCGCCGGACATGGTGTCGGGGTGAGTTTGGATGACCGCCAACCGGTGAGTCGCCCATGCGCCATCCGTGCCGGCGGTCGACCAGCGAAGACGGCAAGCAGCACTGACGGGTGAGACGCGCGTGATCGGCCTCATGACGTGTCGATCCTGATCACGATCGCTGACGCGTGCGGTCGATGCCGCGGTGTGGCACCCGCCTCGAACGTCTCGATGATCACCATCGCTGCGCCACAGCACGGACAGGGATGCGCAATCGGCTCGACCGGCTGGCCCGAGGCGTCGACGGGTGGTGGCTCCGGTCGCTTCGTCTCCAGTGTCGACGGCCCGGCGGCGTCAATCAGATCGCGTGCGCGTTCGACTGTCGCCGCCTTGGTGCGGCTGCTGGCGAGCAGACCGTAATGGCGGATGCGATGGAAGCCCTTCGGCAGCACGTGCAGCAGGAAGCGGCGCATGAACTCGCCGGGCGCAAGCGTCATGGTCGTGTAGCGATCCGAGCCTTCGCGCCGATAGTCTTTGTAACTGAACGTGACGCCCGTCGCGTCAGACTTGATCAATCGCTTGTTCGAGATCGCGACGCGATGCGTGTAGCGCGCGAGATAGGCCAGCACCTGTTCGGGTCCGGCAAACGGGCGCTTGGCGTAGACGTGCCAGTGGGTGTTGTAGAGCGGCTCAAGGAAGGCCTTGAACGCGGCCTTGCAGGTCAGCCCGGCGTGCGGGCCGAAGAACTGCAGGCGGCCGTCGGCGTGCGCCGCCTTCAGCATCGCGAGCATCTTGCCACGGAACATCTTCACCAGCACCGGAACCGGCAGCAGGAAGTCTTCGGTCGTGCTGATCCAGCGCGATCCGTCGAGCGCAATGCCGCCGCCCGGTACGATCATGTGCACATGCGGATGATGCGTCATCGCCGAACCCCACGTGTGCAGCACGGACGTGAAGCCGATCTTCACGCCGAGGCGCTTGGGATCGGCCGCAATCGTCGTCAGCGTCTCCGCGCTCGCCTTGAACAGCAGGTCATAGATGACAGCCTTGTTGTGGAACGCGATGGCGGCGATCTTCGGCGGCAGCGTGAACACGACGTGGAAGTAGGGCGCGTCGAGCAGTTCGGCCTTGCGTGCCTCCAACCACTCGCGTGCTTGCGAGCCCTGACACTTCGGACAATGCCGGTTGCGACAGCTGCAATAGGCGATCGACGTGAAGCCGCACGCGCTGTTCTCACAACGCGCAACGTGCCCGCCGAGGGCTGCCGTGCGGCAGGCCTCGATCGCATCCATCACCTTCAACTGCGCGTGCGAGAGACGGCCCCGCATGGCATCACGCCATGCAGGACCGTGATCGCGGAAGATGTCCGCGACCTCAAGTGCTGATCTGGACATGAGGGCCGCCGACTACGGCGCGCTCGTCTTCGGCTTCACCCGGGGCAACGGCTTCAACGGCGACAGCCGATCGAGCGGGCTCTCGACCTCGCGCAGCACCTTGCTCGCAACGTGCGCATAACGCGCCGTCGTATCCAGCTTCGTGTGTCCCAGAGCCACCTGAATCACGCGGATGTCGACGCCCTGCTCCAGCATGTGCGTGGCGAACGAGTGCCGCAACGTGTGCGGAGAGACACGCTTCTCGATGCCGACGGCGGCGGCCGTCTCAACGACGGCGCGGTAGATCTGCTTCGACGTGATCGGCAGCAATGGATCGCGCCCCGGGAACAGCCACGTCGTCGGCTGCCCGATCAACCACCACTCCTCGAGCACCTCCAGCAACCGCGGCGACAGCATGCCGTTGCGATCCTTCTGCCCCTTACCCTGCTCGACGCGCAGCACCATGCGCGCCCGGTCGATATCGGCGACGCGCAGGTTGGCGACCTCTGACACCCGCAGGCCGGCGCCATACGCCACCGCGAGCGCGGTCTTGTCCCTCGCACCGCGTGCGCCTTCGAGCAGCAGCAGTACCTCCTCCGGCGTCAGCACGTTCGGCAACTTCTGCGGTTGCTTCACGATCCGCAGGAAGCGCGCCATCTCAGGCCGATCGCAGGTCCACGTGAAGAAGAAGCGCAACGCCGCCGTCGCACCGTTCATGGTCGGCGGCTGCACGCCGGTCGCGCGCTGATGCACCTGATAGGCGCGCAGATCCTCGCCGGTGGCCGTATCCGGCGCCCGACCGAGGAAGATTGTGAAGTTCTTAACGTGACGGATGTAGTCGCTTTGCGTCTTCTCGACGAAGCCGCGGATCGTCATATCCTCGATCATGCGGCGGCGGAGGGGACTGATGGGCTTCTGGCTCATAGGGGCTTGGTCCTGAGGAAAGGAGTGCATTGACCCCTCGATCCTCAGGACCCGGCTCTTCCCATCCCGTTACCGCGAGCGCCGTCCCTTCATTGATGCCCCGGACCGTGCCTCAACGGGCTGGAGCGCAGCGACTTTGTTCGATGGCCCACCTCGAAAAACGAACGAAAGCGGTCTCGAACGGTAAGCTGCCATTGCCGCCGAGACCTGTCAAAAGTGGTGATGCTGCGGCGCACACGTAGGTTGTCGCCATGCTCTGCAAATTTGCAACACGAGTGTTGGGCAGCGGCACTACAGCCGCTGTGGGTCTTGGTCGTGTGAGAACGCGAGTTGGCAGCGTGGAATACTGCGAAGCACCCAGAACATAGCCGAATCCGGGGATTTTGAGAAATTCGTTCCTGTGAGGCGCTTGCTATACGCCAGCGGGCTTGTGGTGGCGATTTGAGACGCGATGTCGACCACGCGGGGGGCGCGCACCTCCCCGCTATGCCCGCACTGCCTCAATCATTTTCTCGACGCCGACGATGTTGATCACGCGCGTAAGATTGTAGCCGAGGACGCAGAGCGCCATCTCGGTCGCGACCTTCGGCAGGGTCTTGCACAAGAAGTGTGTCGCGCCCATGCGCATCTTCAATGTGCCGAATGGATGCTCGACGACCTCGCGCCTCGTGCGCATCGCATCCGGGTTGAGGTCGAGACGCTCCTGCACGGCTTCGAGAACGTGCTCGTGCTCCCATCGCGAGATTCGACGCTCCGGACCCGTCGTGCACTTCGACTTGAGGGCGCACTCCTTGCACGCCGTAGTCCAATAACGCCGCAGTGATTTCCCGTCCTCTTTGCCGGTAAAGCGATAAGTCAGCATTTCTCCGGCTGGGCAGCGATAAGCATCCTGATCCACCTTGTAGACAAAATCCTGCTTGCCGAAGCGGCCCTCCGATTTCGAGCCTGATCGTTCTGGCTTTGGCAGCGTCAGTTCTATTCCCACGCGGGCGCAGTCGAGAATTTGCTGACTGTCGAAGTAGCCGCGGTCGGCTACAGCTTCCACCTTGTCAACTTGGAGAACGGCCTTCGCTTGCTCGGCCATGTTGGCAAGATGTGCTGTGTCGTTGCCGACATTCGTCACTTCATGCGCGATGATCAGATGATTCTCGGTATCGACTGCCGTCTGCACATTGTAGCCGACGACGCCCGAGCCACGCCCACTCGTCGCCATCGATCGGCTGTCAGGATCCGTGAGCGATATCTGCTCGCCGGGCGAGGCCAACATCTGCTTCTCGACCGCGTCGAGCTTTTCCATCTCCGAATGCAGCTTCTCAAGCTTGTCCTTGAGTCGGATGCGCTTCAGCGTAATGGCGGTGCTGCTGTCCTGCAAATCGGCCGTGTCGAGCTGTGAGAGGTAGCGCGTAACGCTCTCCTCGAGTTGCTTCCGACGCCGCTCAATCTTTCCTTTCGTAAAGTTCTTGTCGCGATTGTTCACGGCCTTGAACTTGCTGCCATCGATGGCAACGCTGGCTTTCTGCAGCAGGCCGAGCTTGCGACAGACTTCGATGAAGCGGGCGCACACCTTCTTGATTGCTGGCCCGTTGTCCTTCCGGAAATCGGCAATGGTCTTGAAGTCGGGTGCCAGGCGCCCAAGCAGCCATATCACTTCGAGATTGCGCCCGGCTTCGCGCTCAAGGCGTCGGCTCGAATGCACGCGGTTGAGGTAGCCGTAGACGTAGAGCTTCAGGTGCACCGACGGGTGATAGGCAGGCCTTCCGGTCTCGGCCGGATCGACGCCACTGAAGCCAAATTCCTTGAGATTGAGGCCATCGACGAAGGCATCGATGAACCGAACAGGATTGCTCTCGTCGATCCAGTCATCGAGGCATTCGGGCAACAGCGTCGCCTGAGTCCGATCCGCACCTTCGATGAAGCCTGCCATCTCAGCCCCCGCCGATTCAGCAGAAGAATCATATCACTTCGAGATCCGTCTGGGACTTTCCACACAACCAGGGTCACTTGCGTCGGTTGTGCACCGGATTTCTGGGCGCTCAAGGCACGGTCGGTGTAGGCTCGGGAGCGACCGGGACTTTGCTCCTTGCAGTTATGCAGTGTCGGCGGGACTTCCGTGACTACGCGCGACGCCACCGGCACCATGGCAGCGCCGGCGGATGGCCGACATTTAACATAACGCTGCCGAGTGTCGGGAGCGGCCGAGACCACGTGTGGTCGGTGCTAACAGCAATAACGCTTATCATAATGGATGTTATACGACTGACGGTTGCGCCGTCGGTTGTGCGGACTCGTTGCGTCCACATGTGCGCGCGCAGCATTGGGCGATTGACGCCCGAGCGGCTATCATCACGTTCGGCAACATCAGCGATTCGGTCCTTCCATTGCTTGGGGCTGATGACTTTGCCACGATGCGCCAGAGGCACTGAATGACGAAGGACCAACTGATCACGCTCTTGAATGATCTCCGCGCGGCGGAGAGTGAGTTCGAGTGGCTGGAGTTCAAGCAGGCCAAGACCAGCTTCGATCTTGAGACGCTCGGCCAGTACGTCTCGGCGCTGTCCAACGAGGCGAATCTTGCCGGTCGTCCCGTCGCCTGGCTCCTGTTCGGCGTTCACGACAACAAGACCGAGCCCGGAAGCGATCGCCGCATCATCGTCGGCACGACCTTCAAGGTCGGCGCTGCGGCATTGAACGAGGTCAAGCGTGGCGTCGCCGATCACACCACCCAGCGGCTCAGCTTCCGCGACATTCATGAGGTCAAGCTGGACGGCAAACGCGTCCTCATGTTCGAGATCCCCGCAGCCCCGCCCGGCGTGCCGACAGCTTGGAAGGGCCATTTTTTTGGCCGCGAAGGCAGCAGCATTGCAGCCCTCAGCCTCGCCGAACTGGATCTCATCCGCAGGCAGTCAGATGATTGGTCCGCGGAGCCGTGCGACGGCGCTTCGATCGATGATCTCGATCCAGCGGCCATCAAGGAGGCGCGGCAGAATTTCAAGATCAAGAATCCCAAACTCGCCAAGGAGGTCGATGGTTGGAGCACCGAGACCTTCCTCGCCAAGGCCAAGGTTCTGCGCGCCAAGAAAATTACTCGTGCGGCCATCCTGCTGCTCGGTAAACCGGAATCGAGCCACTATCTGTCGCCGGCGGATCCGCGCATCACCTGGGTGCTGAAGAATGCCGACGGCACGAACCGCGATTACCAGCACTACGGACCGCCGCTTCTCCTCGCCACAAACGAGATCGCGTCGCGCGTTCGCAACACCAACTATCAGTTCATGCGCGACGCCACGTTGTTCCCGGCGCAGGTGCTGCAGTTCGATCCCTGGGTCCTGCGCGAGCTGCTGCACAACTGCATCGCGCACCAGGATTATCGACTGAACGGCCGCATCAATCTCGTGGAGCAGGAAGACGCACTGACCTTCACCAACCTCGGCTCGTTCATGCCGGGTTCCGTCGAGACCCTGATCGCCGCCAATGTCCCGCCCGACCGCTATCGCAATCGGTGCCTCGCCGAGGCCATGGTCGCCTTCAACATGATCGACACCCTCGGAAGTGGAATCCCTAAGACGTTCACCATTCAGCGCAAGCGCGGGTTTCCGATGCCGGACTTCGATCTCTCCGAGAGCCAGAAGGTCACGGTCAAGCTCTATGGCCGCGTGCTCGACGAAAACTATACCCGCGCGCTGTTCGCCAATTCCGACCTCCCGCTCTCTGACGTGATCGCGCTCGACAAGGTGCAGAAGAAGCACGCCTTGACCACCCAGGAAGTCGCCGACTTGCGCCGCAAGAAGTTGATCGAAGGCCGCAAGCCAAACCTCTATGTTGCGGCCGCCGTTGCCGCGGCGGCCGGGCAGGAAGCCACCTATGTTCTGACCGCCGGCTTCGACGACGAGTATTACAAGGATCTCGTCGTGAAGATGCTGCGCCAGTTCGAGCAAGCGCCTTCGAAAAAGATCTACGAGTTGATCAGACCGAAGCTTCCCGGCGCATTGACCGACGCCCAGAAAGACAACAAGGTCCGCAACCTGCTGCAGCAGCTCGACCGAGACGGTGTCATCCACAATGTCGGCAAGCATGGGCCGGGCGCCGTCTGGGCGCTGAAATCGTAGATTACTTCGAGCGTACTTTTAGCGTACTTGGTTGTGTGCTCGGCTCGGACGCAGGCTTAAGTCTCTGTTTTTGAACGGTTAGGCATCTTGCCCGCATTGCGCTGGCTCGCCGCAGATCCACTGGGGTTAGCGTACTTGCAGCGTCACGCCCGTCACCGCAGACCCAGCTCCTGATCGAGTTTGGCGAGCTCTTCCAGCGCCTCACGGCGCTTGGCTTGATTGTCGCGCTTGTAGGCCAGCACGTCCTTCAGCGGCAGACGCCGCTGGTTGCCGACCATGCGGGCCGGCAGAGTCCCTTTGTCGATCAGGCCGACCAGGAACGGCCGCGAGACGTGCAGCAGGTCAGCCGCCTGTTGCGTCGTCACCTCCGCATCGATCACGTGCACGGCCACCGACCGCCCCTCGCCCATGGCTTTCAGGATCTCCATGAGAGGCGCCGCCGCTGCCGCCGGCAAATCCAGTGTCGTTACTTCCTTGCCGGCTGCCACCACCTGGATGCGCAGGCTTTCTCCATCTGCTGGATGGCCGGTCAGAACGCGCGTGGCCTCCCGCGCCAAAAGGGCTTCCTGGTCGCTGGGGATGGTCGGGTCGGTCACCTCACGCGGCATGCTCGGCTCCTTCGTTATCAGCACCGTAGCGCAAATGAGCGCCGAATGAAATACTCGAATTATTCGAAACACTCGAATCGATACCTCTAGCAGTGGCCCTGCACCCGACCCGCACCAGTCAGCAGGGTTTGCGTGCTCGGGTCCGTAGGCCTTCGCCGTCTAGATGATTCCGGCTTGACGAAACAAAATTCGTTATATAATTTATATGTTATATAAAGAGAGGTGCATGATGCCGAACCTCGATGCGACCTTCTCAGCGCTGGCCGATCCGACCCGAAGGGCCATCCTCGCCCGACTGGCTCTGGGCGAAACGACGGTGATGGAGCTTGCCGAGCCTTTCGAGATGACGCAGCCGGCAGTGTCGCGGCACCTGAAGGTGCTCGAAGATGCCGGGCTGATCTTGCGCCGTATCGACGGCACCAAGCGGCCGTGCCGGCTCGCGCCTGCGGCGATCACCGAGATCGACCAGTGGCTCGACATGCTGCGCCAGGCGCTGACCAAGAACTACGACCGGCTCGACGATGTGTTGGCCGAGATGCAACCCAAGAAGCGAAAGGCCAAACGATGAGCAAGCTGACACTGAAAACCGAGGGCGACCGGCATGTCGTTGTTATCAGACGTTTCGCAGCTTCTCCCGAGGCCGTCTTCCGCGCTCACACCGAACCCAAGCTCATCCAGCGCTGGATGCTCGGTCCCGACGGTTGGTCCATGCCGGTCTGCATCAATGATGCACGGCCAGGTGGCACGTTTCGCTACGAATGGAGCGACGGCAAAGGCGGCGGGTTCCACATCACCGGCGAGTTCATCGAGTTGGTCCCATTCAGCCGCATCGTGCATGTGGAGCGCATGCACCTGCCGGACCCGACACCCGACAATCATATCGTGACGCGCTTCGATCCCGACGGCACCGGCACGCTGATGACCATGCGCATGACACTGCCGGATGCCGCGACGCGCACTGCCATGCTGGCGACCGGCATGGAGCACGGAATGGAAGCGAGCTACGAGCGCTTCGAGGCCATGAATTAGACCGCATACACACCCACACACCCGAGGAGATGAACCATGATATCGACACCACAAATCCTTCAGACCGAGGCCCAGGCCGCCGCCGTCATCCACATCACCACGCCGCGCAATGAGATGATGAAGGTCTTCGGGCCAGCCGTCGGCGAATTGATGTCGGCGCTGGCCGCGCAAGGCGTGGAGCCGATTGGCGCTGTCTTCGCTCATCATCTGAAGTTCGCGCCGGGCACTTTCGATTTCGAGCTCGGCGTGAAGGTCTCGGCGCCGGTCAAGGCGGCCGGACGCGTCAAGCCCAGTCAACTGCCAGCCGTCAAGGTAGCGCGGACAATCTACTCCGGTCCCTACGAAGGACTGCCCAACGCCTGGGGAGAATTCGACGCCTGGATGAAGGCGAACGGCCACGAGCAAGCCGAAAGCCTGTGGGAAGTGTACTCCGTCGGTCCTCAATCGACGCCTGACCCCGCCGGTTGGCGGACGGAGATGAACCGACCCCTGAAAAACTGATCTTCCCGGTACTCATTGGCCAGCGGAAAAGCTTGTGGCGCACCCGCCCAGTAACACCTGCCATCGGAACCTAAATTCACATTGGGATGCAAGGAGCAAAACATGATCTCAGTCTCAATCAGCATCGATGTGCCGAACATGGCGGACGGCATGAAGTTCTATTCCAGCGCGTTCGGCTTCTCTAAGGTGGCCGAGCCTATCCCCGGCATCGTGGTACTCCGATCTGGAGAGGCCAGAATCTGCTTGCTTGAAAGGGTGCCGGGTTCCTATCCCTCCCCCTACACTCAGGAAACGCGCCGCTACGAACGTCACTGGACCCCTATACACGTGGACATCCATGTAGATGACTTTGAGGCGACGCTGGCACGCGTCATAGCTGCAGGCGGAAGGCAAGAAAAATTCTTCGAGGCGAATTCAGAACACGGGTCAGTTGCGTTTTGTAGCGACCCTTTTGGTCACGGATTCTGCCTTATTGAAAGAAGGAATAAGTAGTTATGAGCGTGTCGCCCAACAAGGCGCTCCAGCCGGCACCCGCAACGGTCGACGATCTCCTGGCGGCGTTGGAGCAACCGCAGAAGTCCGATATCATGGCTCTGCGCAAGGTCATCCTCAGTGCCGATCCCAGCATTTCCGATGGCGTACAGTGGAACGCGCCGAGCTTCTGCACGACGGAATATTTCGCGACCATCAACCTGCGCGCCAAGGCTGGTGTTGAGGTTATCCTGCATTTCGGTGCCAAGAAAAACCGCATCTCGGACACCGGCGTCGACATCTCCGATCCCGACAAGCTGCTGGTATGGCTCGCCAGGGATCGCGCGCGCGTGACGTTCAACGATTCAGCCGATCTCAGGAAGAAGCAGTCGGACTTCGCGACACTGCTGCGCGAATGGATCAAGCACGTGTAGACCAGCGCACTCTCAAGCCGCTCCCGCCATCGCTTTGTCCCAAAGCGCCTGCATCTCGGCAGGGGATACGTCCTGGATGCGACTGGAGAGCTGCCACGAATAGCCGAACGGGTCGGCCACGGTCGCCGTCCGATCGCCGTAGAACTCGTCCCGCAACGGCCGCACCAGCGTGCCTCCGGCGCGAACAGCACGGTCGATGGCTGCATCCACATCGGCGACGTAGAGCTGAAACTTGACGGGATTGCCGCCAACACTAGCCGGGCTGAGGCAGCCGAAATCCGGATACTCGTCCGACACCGAAATCAGCGCGCCGCCGATGCGCAGCTCGGCATGGCCGACCTTGCCCGATGCCTCGACCAGCCGGAAGTCCTCCGTCGCACCGAACGCCTCCTTGTAGAACGCGATGGCCTTGGCGCAGCTCTTGATGGCCAGCATCGGTACCAGTGGGCTGTGACCAGGCGGGACCGGACTGATCTTGGACATTGGTGATCTCCTGTGCTAATTTACATTACATAATGTAAAATAAATAAACAGGAACGGTCAAGAGCCCACGCGCATGCCATTACCGTCAAGAACAAGTGCTCGGCGCGGGAGACCCCGCGACGAAGCTGCCGCCGGCAAGGTTCTGAAAGCTGCCCGCGAGTTGTTGGCGGAAGGTGGCATCGCCGCTGTCACCATCGAGGAGGTGGCGGCGCGTTCGGGTATCAGCCGCCCGACCATCTATCGCTCCTGGCCCAACGCCAAGGCCGTCGCGATGGCCGCTCTCATGGAGCCGTCGCCATCGACCAAGCCGGGGGGCAAGCCCCGCTCACTTCGGGGCGAGCTGAAGCAGGCCATCGCAGAGATGGTATCCGCGTTCTCCACGCCTGCTGGTCGCAGTGCGGCAGCGTTGATCGCATCGGCCGACCACAGCACCGAGCTCGCCAAGGTCTTTCGGCATCATCTGCTGCTCAATGGCCGCGAGCGCGTGCTGGCGATATTGCGCGCCGGTATCGAACGGGGCGATCTGCGCTCCCGCCTCGATGTCGAGGTGGCCGCCGATCTCGTGATGGCGCCGGTTTTCTTTCGCCTGCTTGTCGGGCATCAGGCGCTGAGTGCCAGTCTCGCGGACACGATCGTCGATCAGGCGCTGGGTGGCATCGCCAAGTAGCAACGCCGTGCCGGCAGCGGACGGCCCATCCTGGACCGCCCAATGCTGCGGCGTGCGCTCTGTGATCGTGCCCAGGCGCCGATTCCCTCGCCGCTTGCCGCGGCTGCACTTGTCGTCGAGCAACTGTTCGTCGCTCCGGACCTTGACGGTCCGCCCCAACTCGGTGTCACCGTCCAACGCTTGACAGGTGACTAAAAAGTCACCTATCGTGCAGTCACGATGGATGACGACAACATCTTCAAGGCGCTGGCTGACCCCACACGTCGGTTGCTCCTGGATCTTCTGTTTCAGCGTGACGGTCGGACGCTGAAGGACCTGCAGGCCGGACTTGCCATGACACGCTTTGGCGTCATGAAGCATCTGAAGGTCCTGGAAGATGCCGACCTCGTCGTCACCCGCCGGTCGGGCCGGGAGAAGCTGCATTTCCTGAATGCGGTTCCGATCCGGACCATCCACGACCGGTGGATCAACAAATATCGGGAACGGGAGGTCACGGCGCTATTGGCGCTCAAGACCAAGCTCGAGAATAAGGACTGACGACGATGACGGACAACGGCGCGACCATTCAGATCTACAGGATTGTCATCAAGGCAACCGCGCAGGCGATCTGGGATGCCATCACCAAGCCCGAATGGACCGAGCGATATGCCTATGGCGGCCGCGCCGAGTATGACCTGAAAGTTGGTGGCCGGTTCAGCTTCAAGGCCAGCGCCGAAACGAGAGCGGCCGGATTGCCCGATGAAATGATCGTCGGCACCGTCATCGAAAGCGATCCGCCGCGCAAGCTGGTGCAGACGTGGCACCCGCTGTTTGACGCGGCCACATCAGCCGAAGCGCACACGCGCCTCACCTACGAGATCAAGGAGCATGCGGGCGGGGTCTGCACTGTGACCATCATCCATGACGTCGCAGGCGCGCCGACGGTCGCCGGCATGGTGAACGGCGGCGGCGATGTGGGCCGGGGCGGCGGCGGCTGGCCGTGGGTGCTCAGCGATCTCAAGTCGCTGCTGGAAACCGGCAGTCGCATGTAGGCAATCGAATCATGCGAGGGCGCAATGACCATGAAGCAGCACCACCATCGTACCGCAACGTGTCGCTGCGGCAAGGTGACGATCGAAGCGACCGGCACCCCGATTTTGACGGTCGCTTGCTATTGCACCAGCTGCCAGGAAGCCGGACGTCGGTTCGAGCAGTTGCCCGCGGCCCCGCCTGTGCTCGACGCCGACAGCGGGACTGGTTTCCTTCTGTATCGCAAGGATCGCGTGCGCTGCGCCAGCGGCCTGGAGCATCTCGAGGAGCATCGGCTGAAGCCGGAATCGCCGACCCGGCGCGTTGTTGCGACCTGCTGCAATTCGGCGATGTTCCTCGAGTTCAGGGGCGGTCACTGGCTGTCGATGTATCGAAACCGCTTCACGACAGCCGTGCCGCCTCTTGAGATGCGCACCATGACCAAAGACCGGCGCGCGGGCGTCACGTTTGCCGACGACGTGGCCAGTTACAACACGCACTCAGGCAAGTTCATGGCCAAGCTGCTGGGCGCCTGGATCGCGATGGGCTTCCGCTCGCCCAAGATCAACTGGGGAAAGGCAGCACCATGAGCAAGGCACCGGACAAGATCGCGATGGAGAACGTCAACAGCCCCGGCCATGTCGTGCGCGTCGATGCCGACAAGTACAACGCCATGAAGCGCGCGATCCTGACCACGTTGCCGAAAGCGGCGCCGGGACTGACGGTCGCGGAGCTCAAGGAACGCCTGCTACCGCTCTTGCCGGACGATCTGTTTCCAGGCGGTGCCAAGGCCGGCTGGTGGCTCAAGGGCGTGCAGCTCGATCTCGAAGCCAAAGGTCTGATTGCGCGCGTCGTGACCAAGCCGCTACGCTTGCATCGATTGTGAACACCACGATTGCCGGCTGATAGGCCGCGTCGGCTGGTTACCGCCATTGCCTCGCAGGTTCGGAGATTGAAATTATCCCGCTGCGCCAGATCTCATCACCGCCAGGGACGTCAAAGCCGTCCAGGTGTAGGCCGCGGCGAACAACAGCCGGTTGGCCCACCCGACATATCCCGAGACGCCCGCTGGGAGTTCCTTGAGAGGGCTCGTCTGCGACGACACATCGATACCCGCGCCCTTCAGTGCCGACATGAACAGCGCAAACGCGCCCAGCATCAGGACAAAGCTTATCCATGGGAGATGTGCCGACCAGGCGGGTGGCGCTGTGAAGCCAGCCTGCTGTGCCATGGCCAGCGTCAGCAGCACCGCTGCGATGCAAAGACTGGGAATGCCGATCATGGCGGCCGGTCCGTGCAATTTGTGATTGATGTCGAACAGGCCGCCCATGACCTGGCCGATGCCGGCCAGGAACAGGAATACCAAGCCAATCTTGCCGAGGGTCGAGGCGGACAATGGCCAAAGCGCCAGCAGGAGTGCAAATGATCCCGCCGCCCAGCCATGGAAAACGATCGTCAGCAGCCATGGATAGCTGCCGTTGGCGTACTCGCTGACCATGCGCCAGGAGGGAGCGAATTGCGGGCTGACGACATGCAAAGCACTGAGTGCAGCCAGCGAAATCACCGTCGCGACGATTGCGATCATGGCGAACAGTTGTGAAGGCGTGCCGACGCCCAGCTGGTTGTCGATGGCTCCCATGGGTGATCTCCCTCTATCGCTTGCGTCATTTTCTTCTGTTGCAGTACAATACATTAAATATAGTTTGCTACAACCAATGAGTCAATGGCCAAGACCAGAACCTACACCTCCAAGCGCCGCGAGCAGACGGCCCTCGCCACACGTTCACGCGTGCTCGATGCCGCGAAGGCGTTGTTCGCGCGCCGGGGCATCGATCAGGTCACCATCGCCGAGATCGGCGCCACGGCGGCTGTCGCTGTCTCCACTGTCTACGGTCTGTTCAAGTCCAAGGACGGCATCCTCCAGGCCATCATGCGAGCGGCACTGTTCGGCGACCGCTTCCGTGCGGCACAGGCCGTCATGGACGGCGTCACCGACGCTGAGCGGCAGATTGCCCTCACCGCAAACATCGCCAGAGCCATCTACGACAGCGAAAGCCAGGAATTGGGCCTGATCCGCGGAACCTCGGCTTTTTCGCCGGCGCTGCGCAAGATCGAGGCTGAGTTTGAAGGCATCCGTTACCAGATGCAGGAAGAGCGCGTTCGCGCGCTCTTCGCGCAGGCGCGAGCGAGGCGCGGGCTTGATGTCGAGCAGGCGCGCCGCATCCTGTGGATGTACACCAGCCGAGACGTCTACAGAATGCTCGTTCAGGACGGCGGCTGGAGCCCGCAGAGATACCAGGAATGGCTCTCCCGAACGCTCGTGGAGGCTCTGGTCGAGCCAGTTTCTGGCACCAAACAACAGCCTTAGCACGTGCCCCTGTTGGTGATGGCGCCGAGGTGACGAGCCACTGGCCTCGTTGGGCCGTGACAGTGTCGTGAACCTGAACGCTGTCGCGTATCCCGCGAGTGGCTAGACAGCTTGGCCGGACACATCGGCTCTATTGGCCAATCCATCCTGTGCGATTCGGGCTTTCCGGTTGAACTTCACCGCCAGCACGCAACAATCGATGCTCCTCTCATTTCAAGGCGGCGATGACCATCCAGACTCCCAAGCCCGGCCCCGCTCCCGCCTCAGTTTATTCTGCAATGAATGACACTTCTGCTGCACGTGACGCCGGGACTGTCAGAGCCGCGCCAGATGCTTCGCCCGTAAGCGCCGAAGCTGCCCATCTGGCTGCTGAAACCGAACGCTTGGGCGCTTTGAAGGGTGCGCTGTGGGCGTCGTTCCAGGCCGCGCCCATGAGCCCCGTGCGGGCGCCGATCGTCGATCTGATCATGGCCTACACCGATGCGCTGAGGCTCGAGCTGAAACTCCGGGCCGCCGGCAAGGAGCAGCGGTCGGCGGCAGCCAAAGCGCTGGCCAAGTCCGGCATCCGCTCGCTGTGACCGCCCAAAAGACCGCTCCGTCCGGCTATCTCAGGTCATGAAAGTATTTCAACCATCATTTGCGGTTGCATCGTTCCGTCTCAGGAACTTATTGTAACCGCATGATAGACAACAGACAAATCCGTGCCGCCCGTGCCCTGCTCGAATGGAGCCAGGCCGACCTTGCCCGTGCCGCCGGCATGGCCACCTCCTCCATCAAGGCCATCGAAAACAGCCATTCGACCCCCCGGCGCGAAACGCTGGAAGCCATTGCTGCTACCTTCGAAGCCGCCGGCATCGATTTCTGTCCGCCGTCCGGCGTGCGCATGAAGTCCGACGTCGTCACCGTGCATCAGGGCCGTGATGCCGCAACCGAACTGCTCAACAGCATCATGCGCCATGCCCCCAACGATCCCGCTCGCGAGGTCTGCATCATCGGGCTCGACGAACAACTCGCCTGCGAAGTGGATGGTCCGGAAATGCAGCAGGCATTGAGTGCGCGCCTGCGCCAGGGCGGTGTGCGCGAGCGCATCCTGATCGCTGACGGCGTGAAAGACTTCCTGCGCGAGGAAGCCTGCTACCGCTGGATGCCGCGCGACGGCTTCTGCCGGCAGGCTCCCATCTACATCTACGGCGA
Source organism: Hyphomicrobium sp. (assembly GCA_013141015.1). GTDB lineage: Bacteria > Pseudomonadota > Alphaproteobacteria > Rhizobiales > Hyphomicrobiaceae > Hyphomicrobium_B. The sequence goes on from JABFRT010000019.1 coordinate 40,559, forward strand.
CAAGGTCGCCGTGCAATCCGGGACGCTCCGCCGGCAGACTATCATCATCGACGCCAAGCCGCTGGCCCAGCATCTGCGCGCCCTGTTCGGCGTGCTCTGGACCGGCGCCGATACGCCCTGGGAGAAGCCGGCGTTTGCGGTGCGACGGGAGCGGGACGCAGACGAGCGGGCAGTTGCGTAAGAAAGCGAACAATGGCCGCTGAACACGGCCGTCAGATCTTCCCCGACAGGATCTGCCTTACCTCGCCTTCCACCCGGAAGTCGTTCGCCGCTTCAAAGATGGGGTACTCTTCCCTGTTGAAGGATTCGAGCAGCACCTTCTCGCCAAGCCGGCGTACCGTCTTGATCAAACATTCTTCCTCGTTCACACAGACATAGACGTGTCCATCCCGGACTTCCGACGTCCGGCGCGCGATCACAAGATCACCCTCACTTATGCGTGGCGCCATCGAGTTGCCCTTGGCCCTCATCATGAAAGCCTCGGCTGCCGGAAAGCTCAGCAGCCGGGATGCAATCGGGATTCGATCGACCGGTGCGCCATCCAGGATCGATCCGCCTGGCCCGCACCGGGCGACTCCGTAAAGGCTCAACACCACAACGTC
>JABFRT010000061.1 GCA_013141015.1 Hyphomicrobium sp.
TGTTCATCGACCAGACTGGTGGTATCTCGATTGCGCAATTGTCGGCGCGGGCCCGTAAATTGAAGCGCCAGCACGGTCTTGATCTGCTGGTCGTCGACTATCTTCAGCTGTTGGCGGGATCGAAAAAGGGCGAAAGCAACCGCGTTCAGGAAATCACCGAGATCACCACGGGCCTCAAGGCGCTGGCCAAGGAGCTTGCGGTTCCGATCATCGCGCTGTCGCAGCTGTCGCGTCAGGTGGAAAACCGCGAAGACAAGCGCCCGCAGTTGTCCGACTTGCGTGAATCGGGCTCGATCGAGCAAGACGCCGACGTGGTGATGTTCGTCTACCGCGATGAATACTACATCGAGCGCACCAAGCCGCAGGAAGGCACGCCGGAATTCTCGGAATGGATGGCCAAGATGAGCCAGGCCACCGGCAAGGCCGAAGTGATCATCGGCAAGCAGCGTCACGGCCCGGTGGGCACGGTTGAACTCGCGTTCGAAGGCCAGTTCACGCGCTTCTCGAATTTGGCGCGCGAGTACATGTCACCCGAGCGCGAGGCGATGTATTAGAAAGTCCCCTCTCCCCATTGAGTGCAGAAATGGGGAGAGGGGGCTCTCGAACCTCCGCCCGTTCGCGTGAGATCCCACTGTTGCTCTCGATGAAGGGTCTTGTGATGAGTGCAAGCAATCTGTTGCGGTACTTCTACCATTTTGAGGGCCGCATCGGTCGTCAGAATTATTGGATCGGGACCCTCGTCGTGCTTTCAGTGGCGGTGCTCGCATATTTTCCGTATGCCGCGCTTTGGAAGACCTACGGACGCTCATTCGTCGTTCTGGTGTATGTAGTGTTTGCGATCATATTTTTCGCATTGTGGCCCGGCATAGCCCTGGGCGTGAAAAGACTTCATGATCGGAACAAATCGGGTTTATGGCTTATACCATTGTACTGGGTTCCCACAGTCTTGGATAAACTCAACGCCAAACTCGATGACGGAACTTTCTTGTGGTGGATAACGCTTGGCGGTTCGCTCATCCTGTCGCTTTGGTGTTTGGTAGAGTTGGGTTTTCTACCTGGCAGCCCTGGCGCCAATGACTTTGGTCAAGCCGAAGGTGTAGTCGAAGCTAACAGTCCCGACACAGAAGCTCACAATTGACACGAGTTCATTCGAGGACAAATGCCGGAACTCATCTCCTTGGATATCGAATGACGTGACGCTTCATCCTCCAACACGATTGTCGAATGCGACCGGCGTGATAACCGTTGATCTCGCCGCCATTTCCGGCAACTGGCGGGCGCTCGCTCAGCGCGTGGCGCCGGCGCAATGTGGCGCGGTGGTCAAGGCGGATGCCTATGGCCTCGGCGCGGCCCGCGTCATCCCAGCGCTGGTCAGAGCCGGATGCACGGCGTTCTTCATCGCCACGCCAAGCGAAGCCGAAACCGCGCGCACGTTTGCGCCCAAGGCCACGATCTATGCGCTCGACGGTTTGCTCGGCGGCGGCGAGGCATTCGCGGCGTTCAATGTGACGCCGGTGCTCTCGACGCTCGATGATGTTACCGAGTGGCAAGCGATTGCGAAGGCCGCCAACACGCGCCTGCCCGCAGCGCTGCACATCGATACCGGTCTCAATCGCCTCGGCCTGCCGTCGCGCGATACGCGCAAGCTGGCGGCGGATGCGGCCCTTCTGGCCAACATCGATCTCAAACTGGTGATGAGCCACCTCGCGTCAGCCGACAATCCGGCGGACAAGAAAAACCGCGATCAGCTGCTGGCGTTTGAAACGCTGACGGCGCTGTTCCCACGCGTGCCCCGGTCTCTCGCCGCCTCTGACGGTTTGATGCTCGGACCTCAGTACCATTTCAATCTGGTGCGTCCCGGCTATGCGCTGTACGGCGGGCAAGCCGCGCAATCGAACCCCGCGCCAGTCTCGACCGTGGTGACGGTTGCCGCCCGCGTGCTCAGTGTTTGCGACGTGGCGCGCGGCGAGACGGTTGGCTATTCGGCGACATGGCGGGCGGCGCGGCCGTCACGCATTGCCACGATTGCAGCGGGATACGCCGACGGCGTGCCGCGCTCAGCAAGTGGGCCAGATGGCCGGCCGGGCGGACATGTTATGATCGGGGGCACGCTGGCGCCGATTGTCGGGCGTGTGTCGATGGATTTGATTACAGCCGATGTGACGGACCTTGGCTCTGAGGCGGTCAAGCCCGGCGACTTCGCCAAGCTGATTGGCGACGGATTGACGATCGAGGACGCCGGATATTCAGCGGGGACCATCGGCTACGAAATCCTCACCCGCCTCGGCCCCAGGTTTGCCAGGTTGTATGTGGAGTGATGTCTCGTTCCTCAGGCTGCTGTCATGCTTTGATGGCCCCTGTGACGAAACGGACCGACGGACCAAGCTTCCCGCCACGTTCATCGATTACGGTTGCCAAGCGGCGGCCAGCGATTGATCAGATGCCGGGATCTTACGGGAGTGACGTCATGAAAATTTCACGCGATTGGGCAACGCCGGTCACCATGGGCGTGTTCGCCATCATGAGCGTCACCGGCATATTGATGTTTTTCCATGCCAGTACCGGCCTCAACAAGTTCGCCCATGAATGGCTCGGCTGGTTGATGATTGCCGGCGTACTGGCCCACGCCGCCGCCAATTGGCCGGGCTTTAAACGCTACTTTCTGTCGAGCACAATCGGCCGCACGATCTTGGCGGCAAGCGCTGTAACATTGGCTCTGACGTTTGTTTCCGTTCCGGGCGGAAAGCGCGAGCCGCAGCCGCAGGCGATGGCCATGAAGGCCGTGGCGCACGCACCGATTGCCTCGGTTGCCGCGCTGACCGGTAAACCGCTGGCCCAGATCCTAGCCGACCTCAAGCAGGCTGGTATCGCGCTTTCTGGCGGCGACGCCAGCATCGAGAGCGCAATTGGCGAGAACCGCGAATTGCAAGCCAAAGCCATGTCCGTGCTGTTCGCCAAGAGCTAAACCACCCGGACCTGTGGCGGCGGCTCTGGCCGGCCCTGGGACAACTCGCGGAATTGCTGCTTTTAGCCGTTGATAGCCAGCCCGCATGCGGATAGTGCCTGTGCATGGCCAAAGCTCCTAAATCACTGTTTGTCTGCCAAGCCTGCGGAGCGACCGCGCCGCGCTGGGCGGGCAAGTGCTCTGCTTGCGATGGGTGGAATACGCTTGTTGAAGAGACCGATGCGGGCCCGGCCCCCGGGTCGGGCATCACGCACAAGACCAAGGGCCGGATCGTCAAACTTGAGACGCTGAAAGGCTCAACCGAAAGCCCGCCACGCTTTACAACGGGCATTGATGAACTCGACCGCGTGACGGGCGGCGGCATTGTGCCGGGCTCTGCCATTTTGATCGGCGGCGAACCGGGCATCGGCAAATCAACGCTGCTGTTGCAGTTGACGGCCAACCTCGCCAACGCGGGTCGTTCTGCAGTTTATTTCTCCGGCGAAGAGGCCGTTGCCCAGGTGCGGCTGCGCGCCGAACGCTTGGGCCTCGCCGACGCGCCGGTCGGCCTTGCGTCAGAGACCAATCTGTCCAACATTCTGGCGACGTTGAGCGATGGCCGCACGCCCGACCTTGTGGTCATCGATTCCATTCAGACGCTGTGGGCTGACACGCTGGACGCCGCCCCCGGCACCGTCAGCCAGGTGCGCGCCGCCGCCCAATCGCTCATTCGCTACGCCAAGATGGCGGGCGCCGCCGTGCTGCTGGTTGGCCACGTCACCAAGGATGGCCAGATCGCTGGGCCGAAGGTGATCGAGCACATGGTTGACACTGTGTTGTATTTCGAAGGCGACCGCGGCCACCCCTATCGCATTCTGCGCGCGGTGAAGAACCGTTTCGGCCCGTCCGACGAAATCGGCGTCTTTGAAATGGTGACAGGCGGCCTGCGTGAGGTTGCCAATCCATCTGAACTGTTCCTCGGCGACCGCACGCAAATCAGCCCGGGTGCTGCCGTATTCGCGGGGCTAGAGGGCACCCGCCCCTTGCTCGTTGAAATCCAGGCGCTGGTTGCGCCATCGGGCCTTGGCACCCCGCGCCGGGCCGTGGTCGGATGGGACGCCAACCGCTTATCGATGCTGCTGGCGGTGCTGGACGCCCGCTGCGGCGTGTCGTTTTCCAGCCACGATGTCTATCTGAACGTCGCCGGGGGCCTTAAAATCAACGAACCAGCGGGCGATCTTGCGGCGGCAGCCGCGTTGCTGTCGTCAATTTCGGGGGTCGCCTTGCCGCGAGACGCCGTCTACTTTGGCGAAGTTTCACTGTCAGGCGCGGTCCGCGCGGCATCCATGATGCCGGCCCGGCTCAAGGAAGCGTCGAAACTGGGCTTCGCAAGTGCCGTGATACCCGAATCGGGCGATGCTGATGTATCAGGAGCCAAGCTCTCACTGTCGCGCATCGGCCACCTCAAGTCGCTTGCAGCCACGGCTTTGTCATGCGACTGAACCGTAAGACGTCACTGAGACTTCACGATGGGGCGACCGGCGCCGGGGGGCGCCTAGCAACAGAGGGACGTAGGCTATGATCGGCCCATTGACTTACCTCGACGCAGCCTTGCTGGCCGTCGGCTTCATCTCTGGCCTGCTCGCCATGTATCGCGGGTTTGCACGCGAACTGCTGTCGATCGTGTCGTGGATCGCGGCCGCCGGTGTCGGCGCCTGGATCTTCTTCACCAAAAAAGACCTGTCCGCCGATATCGCAGCTCAAACCGGGCTGCCGCCGCAGATCGCGTTGGCGGTTGTGGCGCTGGTGGTTGCGCTGATCGTGTTGATCATCGTGCACCTCATTACGGCCCGCATCTCGGATGCGATCCTCGATAGCCGGGTCGGCATGATCGACCGGGTGCTTGGCTTCGCCTTTGGCGTGGCCCGCGGCTTCATCCTGATCGTTATCCCTTATATGTTCTACGAAAGCTTCTTCCCGGATGAGAAGGCCCACTTCCCATGGGTCCGGGACGCGGCCTTCAAGCCCTACATTCAGAGCACTGGCCAGAGCATCCGCACCATTTTGATGCAGGTCGTACCCTCTTCATTGACCACGCCGCCCGCAACTGAGCCGGCTCAAGGCCAGCCGGGGCAGCAGGGCAATCTCGATTTGCTTAACCGCGATATGCGTCAAGCCAACAGGCTGCGTGTGAACGGGCGTTTGGTCACGCTGGCTTTCGAAGGCCGCCGGTACTATATGACGGCCGTATGACGCGGCTGCGGGACAGGTTTTCCCTGACTGACTGTGGCCTTGCGTTTTTTGCGCGTTTTGGCGGCTTTGATGCGGGAGACGGCTATGACCCAGGCGATGACCGAGGCAGGCGATACCCTCTTTAATGAAGCACGCGGCGGCATCACCATCGACGGCCTGACCTTCACGCGCTATGGCGACGACCGGCTGCGTGAAGAGTGCGGCGTGTTTGGCATCTTCAATCATCAAGACGCAGCCGCCATCACCGCGCTCGGCCTGCACGCGCTCCAGCATCGCGGTCAGGAAGCGTCCGGCATCGTCTCGTATGATGGCCGCAAGTTCCATTCCGAACGGCGCATGGGCTTGGTTGGCGATAACTTTTCCAAAGCCCGCGTGCTTGAGCGCCTGAAGGGCCGCATGGCCATCGGCCACAACCGCTATTCGACGACCGGCGATCCGCTGATCCGCAATGTCCAGCCGCTGTTCTGCGATATCGATACCGGCGGCTTTGCTGTCGCACATAACGGCAACCTGACCAACGCGCTGACCATTCGCCGGGAATTGATCTCATCCGGCGCCATCTGCCATTCGACCTCCGACACCGAAGTCATTCTGCATCTGCTGTCACGCTCCAAGAAGCGCCGCACGGTCGAGCGCCTGATCGACGCGATCCGCCAGGTCGAAGGCTCTTATGCGCTGGTCTGCCTGACCAACGATATGATGATCGGCGCCCGTGACCCGATCGGCATCCGCCCGCTGGTCATTGGCCGCTTAGGCCCGTCTTACGTGCTGGCGTCTGAGACGTGCGCACTCGACATTGTCGGCGCCGAATTTGTGCGCGAGGTCGAGAACGGCGAAGTGGTCGTGATCACCGACGACGGGCTTGAGAGCCACCGCCCATTCCCGAAGCGGGCAGCCCGCCCGTGCATCTTCGAATACATCTATTTCTCGCGACCTGACTCGATTGTTGGCGGCCGCACGGTTTATGAAATCCGCAAGCAGATGGGCGTGCAGCTGGCCCGCGAAGCCGCGGCCGATGCCGACGTGATTGTGCCGATCCCGGATTCGGGCGTGCCGGCCGCCATCGGTTTCAGCCGTGAGAGCGGTATCCCGTTCGAACTCGGCATCATCCGCAACCACTATGTGGGGCGGACCTTCATCGAGCCGGAACAGCGCATCCGCCAGTTGGGCGTCAAGCTCAAGCACTCGGCCAATTCGAGCGTCATCCGGGGCAACCGCGTCGTGCTGATTGACGACAGCGTGGTGCGCGGCACGACGTCGAAAAAGATCGTTCAGCTGATCCGCGATGCGGGCGCCAAGGAGGTCCATATGCGGATTTCCTCGCCGCCGATCACGCACCCGGATTTCTACGGCATCGATACGCCGAGCAAGCGCGACCTGCTGGCGGCCAACATGGATTTGGAAGGCATGCGCGCCTTCATGGAAGCCGATAGCCTGGCGTTCCTGTCGGTCAATGGCATCTACCGCTCGATTGGCGTGGACGCCCGCGACGACCGCAATCCACAGTTCACAGACCACTGCTTCACCGGCGACTACCCGACCGAACTCACCGACCAGAGCGGGGAATCTCCGCCGCGCCAGTTGTCGCTGCTCGCGGAAGTCGGCTAAACCGTCTCAAGCGCGGCGAACCCTTTGCCGCGAGATCCGGGATCGCTCCTCTATGTCAGACCTCCCCTTCAAAGGCCGCGTTGCGCTTGTCACCGGCGCTTCGCGTGGCATTGGCCGCGCGGTGGCGCTGGGCCTCGCCAAGGCCGGCGCCCATGTTGTGATCACCGCGCGCTCATTGAGCCAGCTTGAAAGCCTCGACGACGAGATCCAGGCGGCGGGCGGGCAAGCGACATTGCTGCAGCTCGATTTGCGCAAAGGCGAGCGCATCGATCAACTGGGGCCGACGCTCTATCAGCGCTGGGAAAAGCTCGACATTCTGGTCGGCAACGCCGGCGTGCTCGGCCCGCTGTCGCCGCTCGGCCATACGACGGAAGAAGGCTTTCTCGGCACCATCGATATCAATCTCAATGCCAACTGGCGTTTGATCCGCACACTCGATCCTTTGCTAAAGCGCTCGGACGCGGGCCGCGCGATTTTCGTGACGTCGGGTGCTTCCAGCGGCAAGTACGCCTACTGGGGTGCCTATGCGGCATCGAAAGCCGGGCTTGAAGCACTCGTGAAGTCTTGGGCCGAGGAATTGGCCAACACGGACGTGCGCGCCAACCTGATCAACCCGGGCGCCACGCGCACGCAGATGCGGGCCAAGGCATTTCCGGGCGAGGATCACGCAACGCTGCCTGCGCCGGATGAGCTGGTGGGGCTGTTCCTCGAACTCGCGTCTCCGCAATGCCAACGCAACGGGGCGATTGTGAACTACCGCGATTGGCGCGATCCCGGCCACTCCAAGACAGCGTCGAACGCCACCAATTCATCGACCGCGGATTTGTAAGGACGGAGAAGTCCCGGCTTCAAACCGCCGTGCCGGAGAGATGTCCGATGGCGGCGGTAAGCGCCATCGCGAGCGCGCCCCAGAAGGTCACGCGCAGCGTCGGCTTCAACATGCCCGCGCCACCGGCCCTGGCGCCGATTGCGCCGAGTGCTGCGAGACAAACGAGAGACGCGGCCGTCACGACGACGACGAGCTTGTCGCCGGGTGTAACGAGCGCCACGAGCAGTGGGATGGCAGCACCAACGGCAAACGTCGCCGCAGACGTGAGCGCAGCTACGACCGGCTGGGCCTGCGTCTGCGCCATGATGCCGAGTTCTTCACGCGCGTGGGTGCCGAGCGCATCCTTGGCCGTCAGCTGTATGGCGACTTGTTTGGCAAGGCCCTTCTCAACGCCGCGCGCCACGTAAATGTTGGTGAGTTCGTCCAATTCCTGCTCGGGGATTTCAGCGAGTTCCTTTCGCTCACGCGCCAGATCGGCGTTCTCGGTGTCGGACTGCGAGGACACGGACACGTATTCACCCGCCGCCATCGACATCGCGCCAGCCACAAGCCCCGCGACGCCCGCAATCATGATCGCGCTCTGCGTGGCGTTTGAAGCGGCAACACCCGCAATCAGGCTGGCCGTCGAGACAATGCCGTCGTTGGCGCCGAGCACGGCCGCGCGCAACCAGCCGATCCGTTCGACCAAGTGATTTTCGGTGTGCAGACGGCTCATGACGCGGTTCTCCGGAGGAAAAGTCGATTGATGCGGCGCATTTAGGCTCGTTGGCTGAACCCAAGCTGAAATGCCAGCACAATGACCCTAGCCTATCGCGGCGCTTAAGGGATGCGAAGTTTGCGCCAAAGCGGCGGAGTTCTTGGGGGTGTGACTCAACGAACCCGATGACGCGGCGGCGTTTCTCCGGTCCGCGCACGCCGTCACGATCAGGAACGTCGCAACCATCCAAAACCACCGGCCGGGCCGCCGCCACCCGTTCATAAATGCTGCGCCACGCCATCTTTACGGTGTTAGGGGAAAGGTTCAGCTGCCGGGCTATCTGCTGGTCGGTGACGCCGTCAATCGCCCGCTTCAAGACCCGCTGTTCGGTGGTTGTAAAACCGCACACCGGCTCGGCATAGTGCATGATGTAGGATACGGTTGATCCAGGTGCACGCTTCGCGACGTCTGCGACATCTGCATAGTAGAGCGTGCGCTGGCCGCCGCCCGCACAATCGAATTGGCTGTGCCGCAGATATCCGGCCGCCAAATAGATATCGACATCGCGCGACCAGTCTTCTTGCAGGGCGCGGCGAATGCGATAACCGCGGTGATCCTTGACATAGGCTTCGTGTCCAAGCGTGCCGACGGAGCGCCACAAAGGATCGGCGAAATCCCAGCCGCCTTGCATCAAATGGGCTGCAAGGTTGAGACCTTTGCCGGCGTTGGCTGCGGCAATCTCATCAGGGCCGAGCAGCACTTTTGGGTCGGTTGCCGCCCGGTCCAGAATATCGATGAGAAAGAACGCCCGGGGTGCCTGCAAGATTGCGTCAAAGACATCCGGGCGCACAAACCCTGACATGGCAACCGCCACCGGCTGCCAAGTTCCCGGACCATCAATATGCCGCTCGATGACAATGCCTTGGAGGCGCTCATCAGCGCGCAACAATTCGATTGCCGCGGGAAGTGTCTTGGCGAATGCCGCCGGGACAGTGCAATGGGTGCGCAACCAGCCGCTGCATAGCGCTGCGTCCTGCACTTCCAGTGATCTTGTTCTTAACATGCGCGACTTCGGCCATTCAGTTGATGATCTCTGGGCTTGCAGAATTTTTTGCAGCACTACCCAATTTGGGTGTGGCGCCCACTTCCCCCCACATGCCAAGCTGCTGATGATGGCACCAGCGATTATGCTGGACCACTGACATATTGTCAGTGCTGCCGGAATTTTTCACGGATCGGGCAGCGGGGCCCGTCTGTTGGGGTGCTGGGGGAGTTTGCGGACCTCCGGCACCCTGACACATATCCTTGATAAATATCAAGATTCGCGCCTTGGGCCCGCGGTTGCCGCGCACGCCTGTCCTACGCTACCCCTTCAGCTGCCGCTCACGTCTGAGCTTTGCCCAATACTCAAGCCGCTTGCGCAGGTCGCGTTCAAAACCGCGTTCAGGCGGATCATAATATTGCGGGCGCTTTTTGAAGTCGTCGGGAAAATAGTTCTGGCCCGAAAACGCGTCTGGCTGATCGTGATCGTAGAGATAGTCGCTGCCGTAACCTTCATCTTCCATCAGCTTGGTCGGTGCGTTCAAAATCGCTTTTGGCGGCGCCAGCGATCCGAACTCCTTGGCGGCGCGCATCGCGGCTTTGTAGGCGACATAGTTGGCGTTCGATTTGGGCGCTGTCGCCAGATAGATCACGGCTTGCGAGAGCGCCAGTTCGCCTTCGGGCGAGCCTAAAAAATCATACGCATCTTTGGCAGCGTTACAGACAACAAGCGCCTGCGGATCGGCAAGGCCGATATCCTCAACCGCCATGCGCACCAAGCGGCGCGCCAGGAACAGGCGGTCTTCGCCACCGTCGAGCATACGGCAGAAATAATAGAGCGCCGCATCGGGGTCGGAGCCGCGCACGCTTTTATGCAGCGCCGATATCAGGTTGTAGTGGCCTTCGCGGCTTTTGTCGTACAGCGGCGCGCGCCGCTGCACCAGTTTGACGAGCGCATCCCGATTGATCGGCTTGGCTTTCTCCGCGACAGCCGAGAACACGTCTTCCGCGAGGTTGATCATGGTTCGCCCGTCGCCGTCGGCCATCGCTTTCAACGCTTCGCGCGCCTCAGCATCGAGCGGCAACGTGCGGCCGATTTCGGCTTCAGCGCGGATCAGGATGGCATCCAGCGCTGCCTCGTCGTGGCGGTTGAGCGTCAATACGGTCGAGCGCGACAGCAAAGCGGCGTTGAGTTCGAACGACGGGTTCTCTGTGGTCGCGCCGACCAGCGTAATCGTGCCGTCTTCCATGTGCGGCAGGAAGCTATCCTGCTGGCCGCGATTGAAGCGGTGGATTTCGTCGATAAACAACAGCGTGCCACGCCCCTGCTCGCGCTGCATGCGGGCGCGGTCGAACGCTTTGCGCAACTCAGCGACGCCTGAGAAGATCGCCGAGAGCTGTTCAAACGCGAGTTTGGTTTCGCCCGCCAACAAGCGCGCGATGGTTGTTTTGCCGGAGCCCGGCGGGCCCCACAGAATGAGGCTCGGCACGCGGCCGGATTTGAGCATGCGTGTCAGCGTGCCATCCGGCCCGACGATGTGGTCCTGGCCAACGACGTCGGATAGCTTTTGCGGGCGCAGCCGGTCAGCCAGCGGACGCGGCGCGCTCTTCTCCAGGCCTGCGGCTTCGAATAGATTTGTCATGGGGCGAGGTTATAGAGCCGCCCGCGCCAGTTCACAAATCAGCTCTTCCAAGCGTCAACGCTGGGTTGGCCTGTCCCAGAATCCATTGAAGATGATGTTGGCATCACAGAAGCTGCGCCCGCGCAGATAATGACAGCGCCCGCCGTCGAAGTAGTCGTTTTTACCGAACGGGTCGCCCTTGTACGTCGCAAAGCCGAAACCGCGGCCCCGCGCCGGACCTGGCCGCCAATAGCCGCGCCCCGGCTTGCCACCGTAGCGCACTTTCGCGGGCTTCGCTTCCGGGTGGTGGGCTTTATGGTGGCCAGCACCATGGTGATAGCCGTGGTGGTGAGCGCGATGGGCGGCGGCGGGCTGGCTGAACGCCACTGCCGCGACAGCCGCAAGCGCGATGGATGCAATCTTCAACACATTCTTTCTCCCCGATACCGGACCGCTGCCCGGCAACGGCGCACGGCGGTCTCGTTTTCAAGCTCAGGGTGATCTTAAACCGCGGCGGCCGTCCAGTGATAGCGCGAACGCAGCGGGATCGGGTCTAATCGCCACCAAGGTAAACCGCCCCGTTACGGCGCGGCATACGTGCGCTGCCATGCCCCCGCCACATCACAGTCCGCCGGCAGTGGCGTACCCTGCAACACGTGGCCCGCCAGCGCTGCCGCGAACCACGGCGCATGCAGCGACCCCTTCGAGCCGAGCCCATTGAAGAAGCCAAGCCGCGGGTGTTGTGGATGCAGACCGATCAGCGCCTTGCTCTCCCGGATGACCGGCCGGACGGCGGCCTGATGATCGATGACCGTGTACGGCACGCGGATAAACGCTTTCAGCTTCGCCTCAATCCAGGCGCGGGCCGGTTGGGTCGCAACGCCGTCGAGGTTTGCCCAGTCATAGGTCGCGCCAACGCGGAAGAGGTTGTCCCCGCCCGCCGGCACAATCCAAATTCCGCGATGCAGGCATTTTTCTGGAAAGCCTGCATCAAACCGGACGGTCAGTATATCGCCCTTCGCGCCTTTGAACGGCACCCACGAAAAGTATGGGTTACGCGTTGCAGCATATCCCTCGCAAGAAAAGACGCGGGCGGCCTTATGACCGGCGACAGTGACGCAATCGCCAGCCAACGATACATCGCGCGTCCAATCGAGTGCGCAGGCCCGATAGTCAAAATGCGTGCGCGACGTTGCAAGATAGCGCGCGACATCCAACTGCGCGGTCGCCATATCAAAACCGCCGCCCGACGCGTCGCCAATGTCTGGCGGCAGCAGTGGGGTGGGCTGCTCTGCAGCAAGATGCACGCGGAATTCCGGCTTGTCCCGCCGCCTGGCCCAGATTTCCCGCTCTATGTCAGACGCAAACAACCGCGTCGCCGTGCGCTCGTGAAACACTTTGTGGCCCGTGCGTCGTTCAACGCGTGCATAAAAGGCGCGTGCGGCGGCCAGCATTTCATCCACCCGCCAGCTCAGCGCAAGCCGTTGCCCGGTGATCGGCGTGATCAAACCTCCAGCAATTTTTGACGTCGTAACCGGCTCATCTGAATCAATCACCAGTACGCGCTGGCCACCTTCCATCAAACACCAAGCGAGCGTCGTGCCCGCCAGCCCTTGGCCAACGATGATCGTGTCGTATGACGTGCTAGGTGATGAGCGCGCGCTGTTCGTTTGCATCGGCGTACCTATAGCTGGTGCGCGGCAAAGCGCCAAATGCGCGAAGCTGCTCTTGGCACCGGAGCGGCCAATACCTATTTGGCCGCCCTTTGCACAATGGAATAGCGCGTTCCCCCGGCTTCATCGTTGACTGGTGACGTGCATGAAATTTCAAGAGGCGATATTTTTAAGCGCCCGCTGCGCCGGTTGATACTGGTCAAATACAATTGGGCTCAATCGCATTTCTCTCGATACCAGCGACGCTGAT
>JABFRT010000048.1 GCA_013141015.1 Hyphomicrobium sp.
AAGTTCAAACACACGCTCAGAAACTTTACGCGGCACTCGGGCCTAAGGCTCTGGCAGAGGCACACAGCAAGGCCGTGTCGATTGCGCCGACAAGCAAAAACGCAATCGCGATGGTGTGTGTGGAAGCTTCTAGCAAGCCGAACTAAACGCCGCGGGCGGCGACGGCAGCGGAAACGAGTGCACGAGTTACTGTAATCGAAATTCAGCGACCCCATAAATCGGATCAATGTCGGGCCCTGGAATTGACCTCGTTTGCGCCGCTGCGGCGATCCAGCAGCGTTTGCCGTTTTAATTGACTTTTTGATGAACCGGCACTTCAATCGGCTAGACGACTGAATGCCTCGGAGTCACTTTTGCCCGCTAAACTGTGAGAAATTGTCAGAACACTTTTCAAGTGCGACTTAAATCGCTTCGCCGCGATCAATTCTCATATTGATGTGAATGTCAGGTTTTAGAATTGGGCAGTCCGCCAATTGGCAAGTCTAAGCAATGACCGCGTAACAGGGCGGCGCCACGTGACCGCTTGTTCTGTTCAGTGTCGTGCTTGACAAGTCTGCGCGTGATTTGTATCCACATGGCCGCGTCTTCGATAATCTATTATATATGTCGTTAGGACCCACACGGATTGATCGGCCAATGGTGGTTGGACGTTTCCTGGAGCTGGGCTGGAGTGGACGCGCTGTCCTCGTCGCAAAATTGTTTGGCCTTGCTGGTATATTTGTCCTGGCGCCGTGGGGCTGGGTTACCGCCAGTATTGAGCGAGCGCAGCTCTTAGGTGCAGCAGGGTCATTCGGCGTGTTAGCGCTTTACGTGGCCGTCCTTATTGTTTCCTATATTGCGGTTGTTGTGTCACCGTTCCTGCGCCACACGCAGTCTCGCGTCGTATTTGCCTTTCTCGGGCTCGTTGGTTTTGCAGTTGATCTTGTCGTGCGTGACGTGACAGGCTCCAGCCTGAAAATTGATATGATGCAGACGCTCTGGCAAGAGCGAGCGCAGGCTGCTGGTGCGTTCGACGCTTACGCACACACGATCACTGCCGTGCTACCGGCGGTAGCGTGCTTGTTCGCGGCGTCGGCAATCGCGCCACCCCGCACATTCAGTCTCGATCTTCGCTACGCTGTGTTCCCAATCTTGGCGTTAGGGCTTGCGGTCGAGCTAATGTACGTGACGCGCGAAGACGTTATCTCTGAGATACCTTCTCCGGTCAGCGCGCCTGCACAATTTGTCATGGCGGCTTCCTCTGGTGTCAGATATCGCGGTGCGCGTGATGCCGTCAGCTACCCAAAAGCTGTGGAGCCTCGCTTCAAGAATATCGTCTATATTGTCGATGAAAGCATACGCGCTGACTACCTTGGCGTGAATAACCCGCGCATCAACAACACGCCATTTCTGAACTCGGTGAGTGGTAAAATCGCTAATTTTGGCGTTGCGATTTCATCGACAAATTGTTCGCGCGGCGCGCGCTATATACTGCGTACCGGACTAAGGGAAGATCAATTGCCCGATGCGAACGAGGTCGGGCTGCACCAGCCGTCCATTTGGCAATATGCAAAGTATGCCGGCTTCCGCACGCTCCACTTAGATGCGTTTTCAAGCTTTGACCCGATGCATAGCTTTATGAATGAGGCAGAAAGTAAGTCCATTGATTCCGTCATCGAACCAAAACCGGAGCCATTCTGGGAACTCGATCGCCGTGTTGCCGATGCGTTGGTCAAGGCTTTAGAAGCGTCGGATCAGCCGAAATTCATTTTCGTCGAGAAATTCGGATTGCATCCTCCTTGGAAGCGATCGCTGCCGGAGTCGTTTCAATTCGATGTGTCGGGTGTTGAATCGCTGCCAGCAAAGTTATCCAATGCACAGAAGCGTAAGGTTGGAACCTACTTGAAAGGCGTTCGCTGGAGCGTGGATCTCTTTTTCGAGTTGACATACAAAGCATTGTCACGCACGGATACGCTCGTGATCTATACGTCCGACCATGGTCAAGCCATGTACGAAGGCGGGTACGAGGCCTCGCATTGCACGAAGAATAATCCACATCTCGGCGAGGCGATGGTACCGCTGATTGTGTTCACGGGCGAACCGGTGTTTCAGGCAAAACTAGCTGCTGCTGCGTCCCGCGCGTACAATCACGCCAACCACTTCGACATCTATCCCCAAGTGCTGGCAGCTATGGGCTACGATGAGGCTTGGGTTCGGGAAAACTTCGGAACCGGCTTGATGTCGATACCAGAAGGCAGGAAGCGGCGTTTTACCTCGACTCAACCGCTCAAATCCAAAGCAATTTGGATCAACGTCGACTGACGAAATCCACCTTTCTGTCCGCACTGAGCCTTGGCGCCGGGTAAATCGTGCCTACCTAGTCATCAGGCGCAGGGGCGCTGACCGGCGTTTTGGAAAACGGAGGCAAGCACCATGAACGCGATGGAAGTTCAAACACACGCTCAGAAACTTTACGCGGCACTTGGGTCCAAGGCTGTGGCCGAAGCCCACACCAAGGTGGTCGAGTTCGAAAAATCGGGCGCGGTTGGTGAAGCGCAGGACTGGAAACAGATTGAGGCGGCGCTGCGCACGCTCAGCCCGCCACGCGCCAGCTAAGGCGAACCTGCGATGCGGCCCAGGTATTTCCGGGGCCGCATTCATGGCGCCTGTTTATCGCATCACGATTCGATGCGCGAAAAAATCCGCTCCCACACGAACAGCAGGATCGTATCAACCGCGCCGACCAGCAGGAATGCGAAAGCGATTGTCTCGGTGGAGGCTTCCGGCAAGCCGAACTCGACGCCGCGGGAGGCGACGGCAAGAGCGGCTGAGATACTGAGAAGAGCTAAAACGGCGAAGATGACTTGGACAGACTTCAACGAGCGGCGGCGCTCGCGGGCGATTTGGTCCATAGGGGAATTACCTCGACGCAATACAAGCTGAACCCCAGCTGCGCTCAGCCTAGCGCGGGTTAAAACAACTTTGAAGATATATTTTCAGAAGTTGTTAACTTTGTTCAGCGAGTGCCGCCAGGCGGGCACGTTGGGCCTCGCGGTCGCCGGGAAATTCTTCCGCGATCCACCAAGCTTCAAAGGCTTTCAACGTCCGGCCGATGCGCGGGCCGGGGGGCAAGCCCAGGGCTAACAAATCGGCGCCGGAAAACGGCATCGCCGGCGGGCTCCAGCTTGCCGCTAAGCGGGCGCGCGCGGTCCAGGCGGGATCAGTGGCGGGCGCGCCGGAACGGGCCCAGGCGACGCGCACAGCGCGGCTGAAGGCGTCGCCACCTGACCGGTAGATTTGGGCCTTGGCGGCGCTCTCCGGCGTCGCGGGATTGCAGCCAGGGTTAACGCTCGCGGCTAACCTTAAGGCAGCGCTTCCGGCAGACGACAACCGCAGCCGCTGCGCAAGCATTGAAGCCTGGCCGGGATCTTCCAGGAACAGGCTGGCAAGCCGCGAGATCGCGTCGGGCGGTTCCTCAAGTGCGCGCTCAATGTCTTCGAGGTGGCGCAAGTGACCGGCGCGCGCGGGCAGCGGCAGCAGCGCCATGAGAATTCCGGCATCGTCCATGATGGCCGTGATGTCGCCCGCGCGCGGCGTCACCAGAATTTTCAGCATCTCGGCGCCGATGCGTTCGGCAGAGAGTTGCGCGAGGCCGTCTTTCAATTGCGCGCATGCGGCTAACCCTTCGGCGTCGGGTGCGCCGTATGTGTAGGCCGATGTGAAACGGAAGAACCGCAAGATGCGCAGGTAGTCTTCGCGGATGCGGTCTTCCGCGTTGCCGATGAAGCGGACGCGGCGCGCATCGAGATCGGCAAGCCCGCCCACCGTGTCGTAGATGTTGCCGTCCACATCCGCCGACAGCGCGTTGATTGTGAAATCGCGGCGCATCGCGTCTTCGTGCCAGTCGGTGGTGAACGCGACGACCGCGCGACGGCCATCCGTTTCGACGTCGCGGCGCAGCGTGGTCACCTCGAACGAAACGCCGTCCGCAACGACAGTGACGGTGCCGTGTTCGATACCTGTGGGATAGACAGCGAGACCCGCACGCGTCACGCGGTCGATCACGGTCTCAGGCGTCAAAACGGTCGCGAGATCGAGATCGGCGACGGGCCGGCCTAGCAACGCATTGCGCACCGCGCCGCCGATAATGCGGGTTTCGCCGCCCCCCTTGGCCAACGCTTTGAGAACGCGGCGCAGCGGTTCAGCGGTCTTCTGAGACGTGAACCACGGGGCGCTCGCAAGCCTGCGTTTTGGCGATCCATTGGGCGTCGGGGTCATTGCGCCATCATTTGGAAACAGGCACGGCGTGGCCCGGCTGCAATTTGCCATCCTGTATGGCGGGCGGCACATAAGCGTCTCCCGGCGCGTTGCGGGTGCGCGATGAGACAGCAACCATCGAGCCGAACATCAAGGCCGCGCCAAGCACAAATAGATTGAGCAGGGGCGCTGCCCGCAGCACGGGGTACAGCCCTGGCCAGTCGTTGCGCATGAACGCGATCCAGGCGACGTATACGAGGGTTGGCACGAGAAAGACGAAGATGTTTTCGATAACAATGCGGATCATGCGGTGAAGAGTCTCCGGTACAGCGTGCGAATAATACCCGCCGTCGCGCCCCATATATAGTGCTGTTCGTAGGGCATCGCATAAAAGCGCCGGTCTGCGCCGCGCCAAAAGAGGGTATCGATGCGGTGGTTGGCGTCATCCATCAGAAATGGCAGCGGCACTTCAAACACGCGTGCCACCTCCGACGGGTCGGGCTTGAGCGTAAAGGCCGGGTCGACAAGCGCGACCAGCGGCGTGATCAGAAATCCCGTGCCGGTGCGATAGGGCTCCAGATAGCCAAGCGGCGTGACGTGTGCGGGGGCGAGACCGGTTTCTTCTTGCGCTTCCCGTAAAGCGGCGGCGGCGGCGCCGGCGTCCTGCGGCTCGATCTTGCCGCCCGGGAACGCGATCTGGCCAGCGTGGGCTGAGAGGTGTGCAGTCCGCTCGGTCAGCAGCATGGTCAGAGCGCCGCGCGCGATTATTGGAACCAACACTGCCGCCGGAGTGAGCGCTGTTGCATCGGCAGCAGGCGCCGCGTCTGGGTTTAGGTCGAAATCGCTCGGGCCCGCTTCAGCCGCGGCTGCAGTGAGCGGTGCTGCCAGCAGGCGGGCGGTGGCCCATTGCCGGAAGGTTCCGGCGCCGGAAAGTGCAGGGTGCGGTGCGGTGAGTGATGACTGGTCGATCATACCGCCTTCTAGCATTTACGGGCGTTCTCGTCGCGGCAATCTCCCGGCTTCGCTGCCCCAATTGCGGCGGCGCACAGCGTTAACACCCTTTGAATCATTATACGGTCAAAGTCTTTAGCCAGGGAGATAGCGTGGCGGCGATCATGGCGCTGCCAATACGGGGAACGGACGTGTGGTGAGGACGAAGGCAAAATCGATCGTGACGGCCTTGGCCACAACCCTGGCTTTGGGGCTGGCGCTTGCCTTGAGCCTGCCGCCAACTGCCGCCTATGCCATCTCAACAATTGAATTTCTGTCGTCGCTGTCCGATACTGAAGTTGAAAACTTCCAAGCTTGGCGCGCCGCCCGTAACGCTTACGAACAACAGCTTGACCGCTATTGGGATGAGGTTGATGCGCGCCGCAATGAGCGCAAGAAAAAGCGCTCAGCCAAAATCCCGTTCGACGCCAGCGATTATGTGATGTCGTTTCCACCCAGCTATGCTGGTCCGAAACTGTCACCGGAGCTTGCCAAGAAATACGCCAAGTTCACGGATGATCAAGAGAAGGCCCAGCCCACACCGCCCAAGGACATGGCGACGGTTGCCGACTATCTCGATGCCGCAAAACGCGTCTACAACTTCACGCCCGAGCGTTTGACGGAGAAGGAATTCAAGCGCCGCTATGCCGAAGAGGCAGTCGCGCTTGGTCTTGCCAAGGATCAGGTGGTCCGCGTCTATGCGCTCGAAACCGGAGGCATCGGCACCTACGACATGCAAGCTGGCATTCATCCGATTAAGAAAACCGGCCGCGCCATTTCAAGCGCACTTGGCTACGCGCAGCTGCTGGATGCCAACTCGGTCAACGAGCTTTCGCAACATGGCCAGTTGTTTCTCGACCGCTTGGCATCCAAGGCCAAAAATCCGAACTTGTCGGCCGAACGTCGCGCCGCGCTGAAAACAAAAATCGCGGGCTTGCGCAAAATGTACATCAACGCCAAGCGCCAGCCGTTCGAGTGGGAGCATCACCAGGCCTACGCAAAGACACCCGAGGGCATGGGCATGCACGCGCTCAACATCGATGGCGACGTTGGGCCTATGATGCAGGCGATGAAGCTCAAGGGCCTCAAGGACACCGCCTTGAAATTCGACCGGCCGGATTTGAGCGGCGCCGAAATGGAGCTGATGAATTTGTCGGGGCCAGTCACAGGTCTTGAAATGATGATGCCCTATGGCCGCAAGGCGCCGGTCACCAATTCGTTCACGCGGCGCGCCTACTACGTCAACAAAATGGTGGTTGGTCTGACGGGCGAGCAGCTGCTGGCGGAACTCGACCGGCGCATGGACGACAGCATGAAGACGCCGGGCTCGCAGGAATTCGCAAGCGCGTTTGACAGCGTTGTCAAAGGCCGCACGGCCGGGCGCTAGGTCTATCGGCGCTGCCGGATTGGGCGTACGATCACGCTGACCGGGAGGTGCCGCTCATGTCGAACATTCAAGAAAAGCACGCCACACGCTTAGCGCTTGCCAAGGGCTACGTTTTGGAAAAGGTCGGCAAGGGCCCGCATCACGGCCGCTTCGCGATCATCAACAAGGCGCAAGGCGCGCGCGTCCGCTCGGGCGTGCCAGATGCGGAGTTTTCCTTCTCGCTGCAAGAAGCCGAAGACTGGCTGGAAAAAGCAGGCACTTAACTCCAGCCAATCATCAATTGCTCCCGTGACGGTTACGCGTCTTCGCGCGCAAGCGCTGGGTAGTCGGTGTAGCCTTTGGGGCCGGCGGCATAGAACGTCGCCGGGTCCGGCTTGTTGAGGGCAGCACCGGCCGCAAACCGCGCCGGCAAATCCGGGTTGGCGATGAACAGCACGCCGAACGCCACCGCGTCGGCGCGGCCAGCGGTGATCGCCGCTTCGGCGGTTTCCTTTTTGAACTTTTCATTGGCGATGAATACGCCGCCGAACGCCGCCTTCAACGCCGGGCCAATAGAGGTCTCGCCTTCGGATTCACGCGCGCAGATAAACGCAATTTTGCGTTTTCCCATTTCGCGGGCCACGTAGCTGAACGTCTCGAGCGGATTGCTGTCGCCCATGGTATGCGCGTCACCGCGCGGTGCGAGATGCAAGCCGACGCGATCCGCACCCCAAACGCCGATGCAGGCGTCGACCACTTCCAGCATTAGCCGGGCGCGGTTTTCAAGCGAGCCGCCGTAGATATCGGTGCGCGTGTTGCTGCTGTCCTGCAGGAATTGATCGAGCAGGTAGCCGTTGGCGCCATGCACTTCAACACCGTCGAAGCCGGCGCGCTTGGCATTCACCGCGCCGGTGCGATAGGCTTCGATGACGCCCGGAATTTCATCGAGCTCAAGCGCACGCGGCATAGGGTAATCGGCCATCGGGCGGACCAAACTGACATGGCCTTTGGCGGCAATCGCGCTTGGCGCCACCGGCAGCGCGCCGTCGAGATATGATGGGTGTGACACGCGCCCGACATGCCACAGCTGCAATAAAATGGTGCCGCCCGCCTTGTGAACAGCGTCAGTGATCAGCTTCCAGCCGGCAACCTGCTCGTCAGACCAGATGCCGGGCGTGTCGGGATAACCAACGCCCATCGGCGTGACCGAGGTTGCTTCGGTCAGCATCAGACCGGCGGACGCGCGCTGTACATAATAGTCGCGCATCAATTCGTTCGGCACGCGGCCTGCACTCGCCCGGCAGCGGGTCAGCGGCGCCAATACAACGCGGTTTTTGAGCGTGAAGGCACCAGCCTTAAGCGGCGTCGAAAGCGAGGTCATGCGGTGATCCCTTGAAGGAGTGTGTTAAACCCGTCGCGGAGAGATGGGGACTGAACACTGCCGCCGCAACTGCGGCGAGAGGTAACACGGGCGTGCTCTATGTGAAGAGACGTTGGGTGGTTCTATTATCGGCAGCCGGTTCGGAAAGCAAATTGCTGACCGGCAATGGCAACTCCAACTCACAGATGAGGCCGGCAGGATCGAATTTCAGCGTTGCATTGCCGGATAGAGCGTGTGTCAGCCCGCGGGCGATCAAGCTCGTGCCGAAGCCTTGCGTTTGCCGTTGCGTTACGGGTGGGCCACCGGTTTCGATCCACGTGAGATTGAGAACGCGGTCTGGTCCCGTGCCGCATGTGGTCCAAGTAATGCTGAGCTTGCCGGCCGGGACTTTGAGTGCACCATACTTGCGAGCATTGGTTCCCAATTCGTGCAAGACCAATCCGAGATGTACCGTCGAACGCGCGTCCAACTTGAGATTTGGTCCGCTGAGGCATATTCGCTCATCGTCATCTGATGTGATCAGCAACTGGCCACGCAACAGGCTTTTGAGATCTGCGCCGGCCCAATTTTGTTCGACGAGCAAATTATGAGCGCTTGATAGGGCTTGCAGGCGGCCGCGGAAACTCAGCACAAAGTGGGCCGGATCGGCCGCTCGCAACATAGAATGTTCAGCCATGGCTTGAACGGTTACAAGCGTATTTTTTACACGATGATTGATCTCATCAAGCAGCAGGCGTTGAGTTTCTTCGGCCCTTTTGCGTTCCGTGATATCACGCAACACCCCAACGAACATGCGCTGACCGCCCTGCAACACTTCGGTAATGCCGAGATCGAGCGCCACGGAGGAACCATCCTTCCTGCGCCCTGGAACCTCGCGGCCTATGCCGATAATTCTGGCTTCGCCCGATTCTAAGTAATGACGCAAATACCCATCGTGTTGTTTGGAGTGTTGCTCGGGCATCAGCATCCGCACATTCTGGCCGATAACTTCATCGGTTTCGTATCCGAAAATGCGGACTGCCGCCGGGTTCATCGACTGAACGGTGCCGCCGGAGTCGATGGTGATGATACCGTCGATAGCATTGTCGATGATTGATCTGAGGCGCGCTTCGCTTTCGCGCAGAGCAACTTCGGCATGCTTACGAGCGGTTATGTCTGTGTTGATGCCCGCAAGTCCGGTGATTGTTCCAGCGGCATCTCTCACGACTCGTCCGACACCTTCAAGCCAGCGCTCGCCGCGTTCGGGATGAATAATCCGGAACTCTTCGCGCCATTCGTTGTCGGATCGCAAGACGAGATTGTAGAGCCGGTCGCGGTCGGCTGGGTGGACGCGGTCTTGCCAGGCCTGCGTATCGATGTTGCCCGATTGGCTGAAGCCGTAGAGCCGGCGGTAGGAACTATCTCCTGTGATTTTTCCGCTGTCAGCGTCCCAGGCCCAGACGCCAGCACCCGTCACATCAAGCGCGAGCCTTGCCCAGGCATCCGAGTCTTCTGGAGTATCGGACATGGTCGATCACCTTGAACTCCATCTCGCAGCGCCGGGCATTAAAGCCGCTCAATCGTCCTCGTTGCCAGCGGTGAGTGCAGCTTCGATAGCCTGCGACAAGGCCTCAGGCGTGAACGGCTTTTCGATGAATCCGGAAGGCCGCGCGGCCATTGCCCGCAGCCGGGTATCGGGATCACCGTGCGCGCTAACAAAGATGCTCCCAATGTCGAAACGATTGCGGATCTCGACGGCGGCGGCTACGCCATCGCCACTGTATGCCAGCCGGATGTCCATCAATATCAAATCTGGTTGGTGTTCACCGGCCAGCAGTATTGCCTTTTCCGCGGTCGGCGCGGGGCCGATGACTTCGTGGCCAAGTTCCTGCACCACCCATTCCATATCGAGTGCTGCCCAAAGTTCGTCGTCAACGACCAGAATTTTTTTAGGAGCAACCGCGCGCGACAAATGCCACGGGCTGGGTGCGTTGAATGGCTGGCTGCCACGCTCGGTGGCTGGCTGTACCATTGTGATTGTGAACGCGGGCACGCCAGCCGCCTGCCGGTTATCGAGCATGGAACTATCTCCGTTGCTGCGCGCGCACCATCACCAACTCTTGGGGTATGTGGGCGCGAGCGGCTAAAGTAACCACGTAATTTTACCCGCCTTGCGCAAACAGCTCAAGCTTGAAATGGGCGGAAACACCACCTTACGGCCACTTTACAACAGGCGGCATGGACGAAAGAATGCTGTCGACATTGCCGCCGGTTTTAAGGCCGAACGTGGTGCCGCGATCATACAGCAAATTGTATTCAACATAGCGGCCGCGGCGGATCAGCTGCTCGTCGCGCTGCGCCTCAGTGTAGGGTATAGCATAGTTGCCGCGCACCAGCATCGGATAGACGGAGGCGAACGCGCGACCGACATCCTTAGTGAAAGCGAGTGCTGCGTCGTATCCGCCATCCGCTTCAGGCGGCGTCAGGTAGTCATAGAAAATGCCGCCGATGCCGCGCATTTCCTTGCGGTGCGGCAGATAGAAGTATTCATCGCACCACTCTTTGTAGCGCTTGTAGTCGGCAATGGCGTGCGGCGTGCATGCGCCATACATCGCGGCATGAAACGCGAGCGTGTCGGTGTCTTCCTGGACGCGGCGCTTATCGAGCACGGGTGTCAAATCTGCGCCGCCGCCGAACCACCATTTGTTGGTCACGACCATGCGGGTGTTCATATGGACAGCCGGCACGTTCGGATTTTTTGGATGTGCGATCAGCGAAATGCCGGACGCCCAGAAGTTGGGGTTTTCTTCCCCGCCTGGAATCTGTTTGCGGAATTCAGGCGCGAATTCGCCGAATACGGTCGACGTGTGCACGCCGACTTTTTCAAACACCCGGCCGCTCATCATGCTCATGGTGCCGCCACCGCCTTTGGCGCCGGTATGGTCGGTACGCTCCCAGGGTGTGCGCACGAAGTGCGCTGCCGGCTCATCACCATGCGGGCCCGCCGCCGGCAAATCCGCTTCAAGCTTTTCAAATCGCGTGCAGATGTCATCGCGCAGGCTTTCAAACCAAGCGCGCGACGTGGCTTTATGCTGATCCAGGGTGGTGTGGTCCAAGGTGGCGTTGGAAGCGTTCATGATCGCGCGGGTCCTGGTTGCTCGTCTTGTTTTCGGCCAGAAAGACCCTTACCTGTCTAGCAGCCCTGATTTCAATATCAATCCGCTGCCGCGTCTGCATGAAACGCGGCTGCACCGCGCATGGCGCGAGAATAACGTTGATCAGCATGACTGACGGCCGGAAAGAGAGACTGATGCTGCGCCGCTTTTATGCCTGGTTTGAAAATCGCATTGATCCGTTCGCCAGGCCGGAAATTGTGCGCCCGCCGTCAACGCTGGCGGCATTCTATTGGCACTACGTTAAATCCGTGTGGCCAGCGTTCGCGGTTCTGCTGGTGGTCGGTTTTCTCGGCTCGATCACCGAAGTCATGCTGTTTGCCTTCATCGGCCAGCTTGTAGATTTGTTGCGCGCCGCGTCGTCGCCTGAGCAGTTCTTCGCCGGAAATCAGCGTGTGCTGTTGGCGATGGCCCTGCTGGCGCTGGTCGCCCGGCCCATTATTTTTCTGTTCCACGATCTTCTGAAAAGCCAGGTGGTGGCGACCACCTTCACCAACCGTGTGCGCTGGCAGACGCATTCCTATGTGTTGCGCCAGTCGATGGGCTTTTTCCAGAACGACTTTGCCGGCCGCATCGCCAATAAGATCGTGCAGACTGCGCCCGCCTTGCGCGAAAGCGTGGTGCAGGCGATTGACGCGATCTGGTATGCGGCGGTGCAATTTTTCGGCGCGGTCGTGCTGTTCGCCGTTGCCGATCTGCGGCTGATTATTCCACTGGCCTTGTGGTTCGCGATCTATGTGGCCGCCATCACCTACTTCGTGCCACGCATCAAGACGCTCTCCACCGACACGTCGGAAGCCCGCTCGATGCTGGTTGGGCGGATCGTCGATAGCTACACAAATATTCTGACAGTCAAGCTATTTGCCCACGCCGCGCGTGAGGACAGCTATGCGCGCGTCGCGTTCACCGAGCAGATGGAGAAATGGCAGGCGTCGCTAAGGCTCATCACAACGATGGAGCTGGTGCTGTCCATCCTCAACGGCACGATGATCGTCGCGACAAGCGCCATGGCGCTTTGGTTATGGAGCGAGAGCGCGATAACTGCGGGCGCGATTGCCACCATCATCGCGCTGGTCGTGCGCATCGACACCATGTCGGGCTGGGTGATGTGGACGATCTCAGGCATCTTTGAGAACATCGGCGTCGTGCATGAAGGCATGGAAACAATTTCCAGACCGCAAACGGTGTTGGATCAGCCGGACGCCAAGCCGCTGACCGTGCCGGAAGGCGAAATCCAATTCGACAAGATCCGCTTTCACTACGGCATCGCCAAGGGCTTACCCGGCGGCGAAGAAAACCGCGTGATCGATGATCTGTCGCTCGTCATCAAGCCGGGCGAAAAGGTCGGCCTTGTTGGCCGCTCGGGCGCGGGCAAGTCAACGCTCGTCAATCTGCTGCTGCGATTCTACGATCTGGAAGGCGGCCGCATATTGATCGATGGGCAGGATATTTCAGCCGTGCAGCAGGAAACCTTGCGCGCCCACATCGGCATGGTCACGCAGGATACCTCGCTGCTGCATCGCAGTGTACGCGACAACATTCTCTATGGCCGCCCCGATGCGCCCGAGGAAGACGTGATCGCGGCGGCAAAACAGGCGCAGGCCTACGAGTTCATTCCGGGCCTGGAGGATATGAAAGGCCGCAAGGGCTTTGATGCCCATGTCGGCGAGCGCGGCGTCAAGCTGTCAGGCGGGCAACGCCAGCGCATCGCTATTGCGCGAGTGCTGTTGAAAAACGCGCCGATCCTTATTCTGGATGAAGCAACCAGCGCGCTCGACAGCGAGGTGGAGGCCGCAATTCAAGAGAGCCTCAACACGCTGATGCAAGGCAAGACGGTGATTGCGATAGCCCATCGCCTGTCAACGATTGCCGCGATGGACCGGCTGATCATCATGGACGAAGGGCGGATCGTGGAGCACGGCAGTCACGATCAGCTTTTGAAAAAGGGCGGCATTTACGCCGGGCTCTGGCACCGTCAGTCGGGCGGGTTCTTGGCGCGCGAAGCCGCGGAGTAGGTGCGGGAACCGGGCACTTCAGGTCCGCTTCTTAGAACGGTTCTTGGAGCCATTCAAAGCACTTGCGCCACAGTATGCGAACTCATCAGCGTGTGGCACCGCCGGAAACTTGACCCCGGAACCAGGAAATGACAACTCTGTCATCTAGCTGTTGGAATGGTTCCGGCGGCTGTCTGATGGCGGGGCCTTGAACCCCGCAAATTGGGGGAAAGCTATGAACTGTCATTCTATTCAGCGCGCGCCTGCGCGATCCCACCGTCCTCGTCAAAATTGGCGTGCGCCTGTGGTGTGTGCCTCAGCCATCCTGGCGATCATCGCTGCTGGATCCAATGCGCAGGCCGGAAACGGCGCCAACTTTGTCACCTATGACCACCACACGGGCAAGGCTGGCAAAACCGAAATCAAGCTCTACAGCGACGTCTCGCGCACGGCCGGTGACGGTGAGCGCTACACCGCTCAATTGCTCGAGTATGAACGGTCATTGACCGATCAATGGGTGATTGCAGCCTATCTGGAATCGCACGATCTAAACGGCGATTCCTGGACCGCCGATGGCTTCCGCCTGGAAACGCGCTACCGCTTGTTTGACTACGGCACGCCATTCAATCCGGTGGTCTATCTTGAATACATCAACAAGAAAGAAGCTGCGCTCTTCTTGCGCGAAGCAACCGGCCGCACAGATGAACATGATGGTGGCGAGGCGGAAGAGCATGAAGACCCTGACGAACGCGAACACGAACTCGAAGCCAAGCTGATCCTCGGCCACGATTTCTCAGACAGGCTGCGCTTTGGATTTAATATGATCGGCGAAGTCAATTTGAAGAGCGGCAATTGGGAATTCGGCTACGCGGCGGGCTTCACTTACACGCTGTTTGAACGTGAGCGCGCTGAGCGCTCACAGCAAGGCGGGTGGAACATCAAAGAGGTCAAGCTCGGCGCCGAACTGTTTGGTGGCGCAGGCGATAGCGTGAAGGGGTTGACCCTCGACAGCGGCAAGACCGAACAATACGCGGGCGTTGCTTTAAAGACGGAGTTCGACAACGGCGCGATGCTGATGATCGGCGGCACCTTCGGGCTGACGGACGCCAGTGAGGACGCCTTGTTCCGCGCCGCCGTCGGCTGGGAATTTGACTGACGTAATATGAGGCGGCGTCACGGGCCGCTTCGATCCACCGGAAATCCATCCGTCTGCCGCAGCGCCTCGCCCAACACGAGTGCTGCGGCAACGGCGATATTCAGCGACCGCAGTCCGGGCATCATAGGAATGCGGACGCGCGCATCGGCGGCGTTATGCACGCTGACGGGCGCGCCGGCACTCTCGCGGCCGAGCATCAATATATCTGACTGCTCAAATCGGAATTGATGATAAGCGGTGCCGGCGTGTGAGCTGAGCAGGATCAGGCGCGGATCAGCGGTATGCGCCACGCTGGCGTTTGCCCGCCGCACCTCATCGAATAGTTCGAAAGTCTCATGCCGGACAATCGCGACGTGGTCGAGGTAGTCGAGGCCTGCCCGCCGCAACGCGCGGTCTGTCATATCGAAGCCGGTTGGTCCGATCACGTCGACGGCGACGCCAAGGCACGCGGCAAGCCGCAGAATTGTACCGGTGTTTTGCGGAATATCCGGTTGATAGAGTGCAAGGCGCATAGCGTATCCGTTCCGTCGATGCCAGACCGCGAGGGCGGTCCATTGTGCGATAAATATGTCAGCGCGGATCGCTGCGCCAAATTGCCCCTCAATTGCGACCTGTGGCGACCTTGAGGGCTGCGTCAAACGCTGTCAGAAGTGTGGCCGCAGTCAAGCGCCGGAAAAGGTCTTCCAAGAGACGCGCCTCATGGCGGCTGCCAGTCGCGCCTCTTGCCCGCCCCGACGCCGCCGCACGTTATCAGCCGCCCGTTACCGCCGCCAATCCGGCAGCATCAATCGTATTCCAATCGGGCCAGGCCATCACCGCCATGTGGCGCGGTAAACCGGTCTTCATTCGTAACCGTACGAAAGACGAGATCGAGGCGGCCCGTAAGGTCGATGTCGCGACACTGCCGGGCGGGGCCAACTCGGCTGACGACAAGCGGGTCAAGAAGGATCACGAGAACTTCCTCGTGCTCGTCGGCATCTGCACCCACTTGGGCTGCATCCCGAAGGGCCAGAGCATGAATGACGCCAAGGGCGACTTCGGCGGCTGGTTCTGCCCATGCCACGGTTCGCACTACGACACTTCGGGCCGCATCCGCAAAGGGCCGGCACCGCGCGACCTCGAGGTTCCTCCTTACGAGTTCGTTTCCGCCACCAAGATCAAGATCGGTTGAGGAATTTCGAAATGAGTGGTCATACTTCGAGCTATGAGCCGACCTCGCGCTGGGGCAAGTGGTGGGACGAACGTCTGCCTGTTGCCCGCATGATGCATGCGCAGTTTGTGGCGTTTCCGACGCCGCGCAATCTCAACTATCTTTGGACGTTTGGTGGCATTCTGTTTCTGTGCCTTGCGGCGCAGCTCGTCACCGGCATCATTCTGGCCATGCACTATCAGGTCGGCGATGCGACGGCCTTCAACTCGCTGGAGCACATCCGCCGCGACGTCAATTTCGGCTGGTTGATCCGCAACATCCACGCGGTCGGCTCGTCGATGTTCTTCATCGCCGTCTATATCCATATTTTCCGCGGTCTCTATTACGGGTCTTACAAGGCGCCGCGTGAAGTGCTGTGGATCCTTGGCGTCATCATTCTTCTCGTCATGATGGCCACCGCGTTCCTTGGCTACACGCTGCCGTGGGGCCAGATGAGCTTCTGGGCCGTCACCGTCATCACCAACCTGTTCTCGGCGCTGGACACCATCTGGGCCGGTCTAGGAACGGGCATCGTCGAATGGCTGTGGGGCGGATATTCGGTCTCGGGCGTGACGCTCAACCGCTTCTTCTCACTCCACTACCTGTTGCCGTTCGTGCTGGTTGGCATCGTCATCCTGCACATCTGGGCGCTGCATGTTGTCGGCCAGAACAACCCGACGGGGATCGAGATCAAGGAACCGTCGGAAGCCGTGCCGATGCACCCTTACGCGACGTCCAAGGATCTGTTTGGCATGTTTGCCTTCATCCTGCTGTTCGCTTGGTTCGTGTTCTTCCTGCCCGATTACCTCGGCCATCCGGACAACTATATTGAAGCCAACCCACTGGTGACGCCGCCGCACATCGTGCCTGAATGGTACTTCCTGCCGTTCTACGCCATTCTGCGCGCCTTCACCGGTTCGTTCCTCGGCATACCGCTCGGCTCGCTGGCCAAGCTGCTCGGCGTGGTCGCAATGTTTGGCTCGATCGCGGTGCTTGCATTCGCGCCCTGGCTCGATACCAGCCGCGTCCGCTCGGCCAAGTACCGGCCGATGTTCAAGTGGGCCTTCTGGACTTTCGCATTCACGTGCCTTGCTCTCGGCTACCTCGGCGCCAAGCCGGCCGAAGGCGTGTACGTGCTGTGGGCCCAGATTTTCACTGTGCTCTATTTCGCCTACTTCCTGGTTGCGATGCCGGTTCTCGGACTGATCGAGACACCGTCAAAGCTTCCTCGCTCCATCAATGAAGCGGTGCTCGGTCCCGACGCCGCCGCTCAAAAGCATTGAGGCCGCAGCCATGACAACCATGAAACGCCGTCTCACAGCGCTTGCTCTCGCAGCTTCTCTGGCCGCATCTGCCAGCGCGGCACTTCTCTCTGGTCCAGCCTATGCCGCGGGTGACGCTGCCGCGGCTGGCGGCCACGGTGCCGAAATCGCACGCCAGCAATGGCCGTTCAGCGGTTTCAAAGGCACCTTCGACAAGGCTCAGCTGCAGCGTGGCTTCCAGGTTTATTCGGAAGTCTGCGCCGCGTGCCACGGCTTGAACCGCGTCAACTTCCGCAACCTGGTGCAGCCGGGTGGTCCGGAATTCCCGGAAGAGGCGGTGAAGGCGCTGGCCGCCAAGTGGCCGAACCAGATCACCGACGGCCCGAATGACGAAGGCAAGATGTTCGACCGTCCGGCGCTTCTGTCGGACCCGATGCGCGGCCCCTACAAGAACGAGAAGGAAGCCCGCGCCGCGCAGAATGGCGCCTATCCGCCAGATCTGTCGTTGATTGCCAAGGCCCGCGGTGTCACCCGTGACCCGGCATGGTGGAAGCATCCGTTCCTGATGCTTGGCGATATCATCAACACCTATCAGGAAGGTGGCGCTGACTATCTCTATGCGTTGCTGACCGGGTACGTCGATGCACCCGCCGGCGTGAAGGTCAACGACGGCATGTATTACAACAGCCACTTCGCCGGCAACCAGATCGGCATGCCGCCGCCGCTGGCCGAAGGTTCTGTCACCTATCAGGACGGCACCAAGGGCACTGTTGATAACTACGCTCGTGATATTTCTGCATTCCTGACCTGGACCGCAGATCCGACCCAAGATCAGCGCAAGCGGATCGGCTGGCAGGTCATGCTGTACCTTCTGGTGACGACCGTGTTGCTGTACCTCGGCAAGAAGCGCGTCTGGTCGAAGATCAAGCACTGATTGTTTGCGCCTTCCGACTCCCCTCCGGGGAGCCGGCCGGAAGGCGCGGAGCATCTAGCAAGATCAGCCGGCCGGAAGGCGCGGAGCACTGAGCAAGTTTTAAAAAAGGCCCCGTTTCCGGGGCCTTTTTTATTTGGGGGCTATTCTTGTGCCGCACGCTCAGCGTGCCGCAGCAACGGGCGGAGCCGGGGGAGCGTGCGGACCCAGAACTGACGCACCTGCGGCTGAAGCACAGCACACACCGTTCGTCATTGGACCCATGTTCCGGCCCGGGCAACGGCTGAGAAGATGCAGCTCAATGCTTCAAGGTCTCGACGATGCGCCCCCAGGTGTCACCGCTGACCGCGTCCCGGGTCAACACACTTGCCATGTGCACGGGCTTTTCCGCCGCGGCGCGTTGAATGCCGAGTTCGAGATGTTCAAGATCCAGATATTCGGCGTCAAGTTTCAAATTGGAAGCGGTTTCAGCGGTGCTTACCCGGGCGTTTTCCTCGTCACTCAGAAGGGCAAGAATTGCCTCGCGGCTCGTCTGTTCAATGCGATCAGCAATTGTCATGTCTATGGTACTCCGGACTTGGGAGGGCGCGTGGTCTGCCGCCCGCCGTGATTAAGGGTTGAGACGGCAGCGCTAAGGCCGCCGCACGGAATTGCCACCCGAAATTATGCGTTCGAGAATTGCGACGACCTCAACATTCAGAGCCTTGTCTTTTGCTGTTGCTCCGATGTCTCGATGTGCATTTGCAGCGTCGTGGATAATGCCGATCGCATCTGCTTCGCCCATGATTTTCAGATCACCCATTGCGAGAAGAAGCGACTCGCAGATGGACAGCGCTGCCATGCCCGCTGCGGTTCCATTAATGTCGGTTTGATCGGCCATTCGGTACTCGCCGTTGCCGGAGCGTTCGCACATATTGCGGTTCCGGAGTATTATTTAGCCCAGTGTTGGCGTCTCAACCCTAATCTGGATTAGTACGGGCTCGTCCGGCATTGTGATCTTATCTAAGGAAGGGCCGCTGGCGGACACTGCAAACTGAGCGATTGCCGGCTGTGATCGCCGCCCGCCGCTGAACATCGAGATGCGAGTTGCATGAAGACAGAATCGAGCGTGCTTGCCACAAAGCTCAATACATTCGTCCGGTTGTCTGAAGGTGAGCGCCGGTGTTTGGAGCAAATGCAATCGGCCCCCATACCGGTCGAACGCGGTGTGGAATTCATCCATCAAGGCGAGATGGGCAACGTCGCATATATTCTAGAATCTGGCTGGGCCTGCAGTTTCAAGTTGCTTCCCGACGGCGGCCGGCAAGTCATCACGTTCCCAATCCCTGGTGATTGCGTCGGGCTTCGCAGTATCCTGCTGCGGACTGCCGATCATTCGGTCACGGCCGTGACAGATGCCGTCGTCAGCCGCGTTCAAGTCGCCCGTATGCTGGAAGTGTTTAGCGAGTTTCCCCATTTGGCAGCTGCAATCTTATGGGCGACGTCTCGCGACGAAGCGATGGTCGTCGAACATCTCGCAAGCGTAGGGCGCAGGTCTGCGCTGGAACGAACGGCGCATTTCTTTTTAGAACTTCATGACCGCTTGAACCTTGTTGATCTGGCGCTTGACGGAGAATTTACCTGCCCTCTGAACCAGTACGCTTTGGGTGATGCGCTTGGGTTAAGTGCAATTCACGTCAATCGCGTCTTGCGTGTGTTACGCGAACGCAATTTGATGACGCTCAAAGGTCAGGTCGTCAAGCTGCACAACGTGCCAGAACTAAAGCAACTCGCTGGATATGAAACACCAGAGGAAGTTGCGGTCTTGAAGCGCTAGTCAACGGACCAGCGCAGCATGTCCGGCAGCTTATTCAACGCCGGATGTGATCTGCGCGATCTGGGCTATGCTGCCACAAAGTCCGCCTGTGACAACACTTGCGGCTGCTGCTTCCTTGTCCACACATCGAGTTGGCGAAGTTGGGCAACGCGTTGCAACGCGTCGCGTGACATTTGATGTTCTTTGATGTCATCATCGCTGCCGCCGCCTTGGCCTGCCGCAAGTTCAAATATCAAGCGCGCTAGATCATTGCGCGAAATGCCGGATGTGCCGGAAAGTTGGCGCCATACGTTGTCGAAAACAGCTTGAAGCGCCGATAATTGCTCAGGCCCATAAGTCTTGGCTTTTGTGGCTGACATGTTGGAAACTCCACCTCGCACGCGAAACCCTCGGTGCGTTTCAACTGGGGCAACGCTAGACCATTTTTTTGCATTCGATGCTGATCTGCATTAGCCGCGCTTTTGACGGAGTTCAGCGATTGCAGCCGCAGGGTTTGGACCTAATCCCACCCAATGCGCCGCGCACCACCGCACTTTACGCCGGGGCGAGCGGGCAGGGCCGGGGGCTGTGTGGATAGGCATCGCATTCACAACGGCGCAACAAAAAAGGCCCCGTTTCCGGGGCCTTTCTGATGTTTGGGACGGGTAGTCCAATTACTTCGCCAATGCGCCGAGGTTTTCGACCATCGGGCCGAGCACCGGCGAGATCAGCGCGCCGACGCCTGGAATGCCAACGGCCTTTTCAACCGACTGCGTGATGCCCGGAAGTGCCGCCGCGATCAGCGACGACACCGGCTTCTTCGCATCGCCCGACAGCAGAGCCGCCGCGGTCTTCACGCCTGCGATCTGCTTGGCAACGTCGGTCAGGCCGGGAAGGGCAGCCTTGGCGGTCGCTTCGTCCTTGATCGAGCCAAGTGACGCGGTCAGTGCGCCAAGCGCCTTGGCCGTCACCGAACCGAGGTCCGGCATGGCTGCAGCAGCAGGGGCAGCGGGCGCCGGTGCGGCTTCCGGTGCTTTCGCGGCTTCCGGTGCTTTAGCCGGCGCGGTCACTGCGGCAGGTGCCGGAGCGGCAGCCTTTTCAACCGGACGCTGACAGCCGTAGCTGTTGACCAGGTAGGCGCCGACAACCGCAATCGCCAGCGGCACAATCCACTTGCCAAAGCCCGAGCCGCTTGCTTCCGGCGCAGCGTGGGCAACGGGTGCGGCTGCAGCCTTCAAGTTGCCAGCAACGGAATCGAGCAAGCCCGATCCCGAAAGCAGGTTGGCGAACCCGCCTGGCATTGCGGCCGCGATATTGTCCTTCTGGCTGTTGAGCAAGCCGGCGAGACCATTGGCATCAAGGCCCGACGCTTTCTGCGTCTGCGCCAGCTGGCCAAGCACGACCGGTGCCAGCATCCCAAGCAGGCCGCTGGACTGGTTGGCGTCGATGCCCGCGAAATTGCCGACAGCGCCTGCAAGAGCGTTGGTTGATGAGCCGCCAAGCAGCGACGACAGCGCACCCATGCCGCTTTCAGCCATAGCTTTTTGACCCGAACCGCCGATCATGCTGGCGAAGTTGCCGAGCAGACCTGGGTCTTGCTTGGCCAGCAATCCGGAGAGAGCACCTGCGCCGCCGCTTTTAGCAGCCGAGCCGGTGAGGCCCGCGAGAATGGCGGGAATGGCAGCCGCAATGGCTTTTCCGGCGAGACCCTGGTTCATGCCGAGGCTGCCGGCAATCTTGTTGATGATGGCCGGCGCAAGGAATTGCAGGATGGTCGAGACGAGGTTCATAGGGGTGTCCTTTCAGGAACGGGGAGATGATCGCGCCATAGACGGCAATGGCCGTCTATCGTCAATCCGTAAACTGCTTATCTTGAGCAGGGCCGAGTGTTACGCGGGCAAGACATAAGCCTTTCACAGCGCAAGCGTAGAAGCGTTTGAAAGAAGACAGTTTCTTGGCCGTGCGCGAAGTTGATCGTGGTCAAGCCGCAATCCGCGGCTGCGTGGGGTTGGTTGCTGCTTGCCGTAGGCCGATTATCCCGTATGTTCAGCCGCTTATTGAGCGGTGGCGGGCGGCGTGCCATTGGCCAAGACAGGCCGCGCCGGCTTAGGGCACAGAAGTTCAGGAGACGGAAATGACCAAAACGGTGCTGGGCATTATCGGCGGCAGCGGGTTCTATACCCTGCCTGGCCTCGAACACGCCCACCGCGAGCGCATCGCAACGCCGTGGGGCGAGACGTCTGACGAGATGCTGATTGCTGATCTCAACGGCTTGCCGATCCGCTTCATGCCGCGCCACGGGCGGGGCCATAATATTCCGCCGAGTGAAATCAACTATCGCGCCAACGTCGATGCCATGAAGCGCGCCGGCGTCACCGATCTCATTTCCATTTCAGCCGTCGGCTCGTTGAAGAAGAAGTATGTGCCGGGCGAATTCGTGCTGCCCGATCAGTTCATCGACCGCACGTTCGCGCGGGCTAAGTCGTTCTTCGGCACGGGCTGCGTGGCGCACGTCGGCATGGCCGATCCGGTTTCGCCACTGCTGCTGAAACAAGTTGCCAAGGCCGCCAAGCACGAAGACATCTCATGCCACAGCGGCGGCACGTACCTTGTGATGGAAGGCCCACAGTTTTCAACCCGCGCTGAAAGCAATCTCTACCGCTCCTGGGATTGCGATGTGATTGGTATGACCAACATGCCGGAAGCCAAACTCGCGCGCGAAGCCGAGATTTGCTACGCGACGGTGGCAATGGTAACGGACTACGACTGCTGGCATGAAGATCACGATCAGGTCGATGTGGCGTCGATCATTCAGATCATGAAGGGCAACACTGAGAAGGCACAACGCCTGGTGCAGCGCCTCACCAAAGATATACCGCGCGAGCATCAGGCTTGCCCAATTGGCTCAGACCGGGCGCTGGATGTAGCGATCATCACCCCACCCGAGGGCCGCGACCCAGCAATGGTCGCCAAACTCGACGCTGTTGCCGGGCGCGTGCTTGGCAATGGGAAGGTGTAACTGGAGCCCCTCTCCCTGTCGCATACCTACCCGTCATCCCGTGCGCGGTGCAGTGCTTCTTCAGCAGTGCACCGCAGACACGGGATCGTAGTTGCAGGCTTGGTAAGATCCCGTGTCTGCATCACATGATGATCGGCGCTGCGTTGCGCACGGAATGCCGGGCGTGATTACTTACATGGCCGGGCTTCGACGCGGGCTTCCCACGTGTCGCCGCTTTTGGTGTAACTGATGCGCTTGCTGCCGCCTTTAGACCAACTTGCCCAGTCACTCCCGTACTCGTCGGTCGTCGTTGTGACGTAGACTTTGATAGCTCCGATCAGAGCCACGCTTTGCGTGCCAGCTGTGCCGCTGCCGCCATGCATGTGGTTCAGCACGCACAGCTTACCGCCTTCGCGGCGGGTCGCATGCGTGGTGGCAGCAAATCCAGTGTCGTTGGCGTCCGCTACCGATGAGTTTGCAGTGAGTGCCAGAAAGACTGTCGCGAAAAGCCCGGTGTGCGTTGCCGCCGCGCTGTGCTGCGCCTTTGCCGTGTTGCCGGCCGTATTGCCCATCGTCTGAGCTCCTCTGCTGCGTGCCAGCAGCAAAGGCTAGAGGGCGCCCGTCACCCCAACAAGAGACCAACGGCTAAAGTCTGCCGGTGCGGTTAATTGGGGAAGCTGATCAGGATCTTCATTTTAACGAGATCGGGATACAGCGCCTGCAGGCCCGCACCCGCGACCCACAGAATGACCGCCAGCAGGAACAGCGCCGGAATGGCCGCGATTACCGCCTTCAGGAAGAAGCTGACAAGGTGCAGGAACGGCACATCGAAGCGGCGCACGGCGGCGGGGTAGGGCATGTCGGCGATTGCCGGGGCATAGTCTGGGTCAGCCTGAACGCGCGGCTGGGGGGCGAGGGAGGCTGGGCCAGAACCAGAATTCGGGCCAGAAATTGGGCCAGAAATTGGGCCAGAACCAGACGGTCCTGCAGCCGGTCCATATCCGTCTGGAATGGTTGACAGCGAAGGCGCGGCGGCCCGTTCCTGGGCGGCACGCTCGCGGGCTTCCCGGGCGCGGGCTTCCTTTTCGCGCCGGAAGGTGCGCGGCAAATCATCGGATGATTCATCCCCGAGCGGCGAAAAGTTCGGTTCCGCCATTGCCATTGGGCCTTGCGCCATGATCATTCGTCCTTCGAAAGCCGTCGCGGGGGCCCGAATCAATAAACAACGGACCCCATCGTTCCTTGTACCTTGGACTGGATAATATTGCTATTTTGCGCCTTGATTTTGACCGGAGGGAGATGACGTGAAGTCTATCGAAAAGCTGATCCGCACGATTCCGGACTACCCCAAGCCCGGCATCATGTTCCGCGACATCACCACGCTATTGTCGGACGCCAAGGGGTTCAAGAAGGCGATCAAGGCGATGGCCGAGCGGTTTGAGGACCAGAAAATCAGCGCGGTTGCAGGTATTGAGGCGCGCGGCTTCATTCTGGGCGGGGCTATTGCCGACCGTTTGGAGTGCGGGTTCATCCCGATCCGCAAGAAGGGCAAACTGCCCTGGAAGACGATTGGCCAGGAATATGCGCTCGAATACGGCGTTGACGTGATCGAGATGCACGAAGATGCGGTAGCCAAGGACCAGCGGATTTTGATCGTCGACGATCTGATCGCGACGGGGGGCACGGCCGAAGCCGCGGTCAAGCTGATCCGGCGGTCGGGCGGCAAGGTGGCAGGGGCGACATTTATCATCGATCTGCCGGAGCTGGGCGGCGCCAAGAAGCTCTCTGACCTCGGTGTCGATAGCCACGCGCTGGTCGCGTTTGAGGGCCATTGAAATGGGCAGCCCCTTGCCAGCCGAGCGGATGGGAGCGGCGCTCGCCAGTATTACCGCTTGGCGGCTTGATCCCGATGCGCCTGTTGCATGTCCGGTCTGCGGGGCGAAGGGCCTCGCGATTGCCGATCAATCGGCACGGCCATACGCGGAGTGGTATGCTTTGAGCTGTACGTCCTGCGGTCTCGAATACACCGTCCACATTCCGCTGGCGCCGCCTACATAAGAATTCCCTGTCCCCCTCCTTAGGGGGAGAGGGAGAGACAATTCTTTTTTCGAAATGGAAATTTATGAACATCAACGGCAAAGCGATGCGCACGATCTGGGTCAAGCCGGATGGCTTTCCGGTCGAGATCATCGATCAGACGGCGCTGCCGCACGCGCTCAAAACGGTTGCGCTGAAAACCTGCGATGACGCGGCCTATGCAATTCAAGCTATGCTGGTGCGCGGTGCGCCGCTGATCGGTGTGACGGCGGCCTACGGCGTGGCGCTTGCCATGCGCGAAGACGCTAGCGACAGCAGCCTAGATGAAGCCATCACCTTGCTCGCGGCCCAACGGCCGACAGCCGTCAACTTGCGCTGGGCGCTCGACCAGATGCGCGGCGCGCTGGCGGGCATACCAAACGAGGAGCGTCCGCGCGCGGCGTTCAAGTTTGCAGCCAAACTCGCAACCGATGACGTCGAGATGTGCCGCAAAATCGGCGCGCACGGTCTTGAGATCATCAAAAAAATCGCAGCCTCAAAGCCGGGCCAGCCGGTCAACATCTTGACCCACTGCAACGCCGGATGGCTGGCGTGCATCGATTGGGGCACCGCGACCGCGCCGATTTATCAGGCGCACAACGCCGGTATTCCCGTGCACGTGTTCGTCGATGAAACGCGGCCGCGCAATCAAGGCGCATCGTTGACGGCGTTCGAACTCGCGCAAGCGGGCGTGCCGCATACGCTGATCTGCGATAACGCGGGGGGGCACTATATGCAAAGCGGCGTGGTTGATCTGGTGATCACCGGCACCGACCGCGTCGCGGCGAACGGCGATGTGGCCAACAAAATCGGCACGTATCTCAAGGCCCTCGCAGCCTTCGACAACGATGTGCCGTTCTATGTGGCGCTGCCGTCGTCAACCATTGATTGGACGATGCCGTCTGGCAAAGACATTCCAATTGAAGAGCGCTCGGCTGATGAAGTGCTCCACGTCGCCGGGCGCCTCGCCAATGGCCAGGTTGCCAGCGTGGCCATTGCGCCGCCCGGCACCAAGGCCGGAAACCCGGCGTTCGACATGACGCCCGCGCGTCTCGTGACGGGTTTGATCACCGAGCGCGGCATCTGCAATGCCACGCCTGACGGTTTGCTGACGCTCTATCCAGAACACCGCAGCGGAGGCAGCGCAGTCGCATGAGTGACGAAAAGCAGCTGCGCAAGGAGATCATCAAAACCGCGGTGACGATGAGCCAACGCGGCTTGTCACCTGGGCGCTCGGGCAACGTCTCGGCGCGGTATGACACCGGCATGCTGATCACGCCAACCGGCATGGCCTACGATCAACTGAAGCCTAGTGACATCGTGTTCGTCGATAGCGACGGTGGCGTGATGGGCGGCCAGAAGAAGCCGTCGAGCGAATGGCATTTCCACCTCGCCGCATACGCTGCGCGCCCTGACCGCAACGCGCTGGTTCATACCCACTCGATGCACGCAACCGTGCTGGCGTGCGCGCACGAACCAATTCCAGCGTTTCATTACATGGTGGCCGTAGCGGGCGGCAGCGACATTCCATGCGTGCCATACGCGACCTTTGGCACGGCGGAGCTGGCGGCTCATGTCGCGAACGGCTTGAAAGATCGCGATGCGTGCCTGATGGCCAACCACGGCCAGATTGCACTTGGCGAAAATCTTGCGCAGGCGCTAGAGCTGGCGTTCGAGGTCGAGACCTTGGCCGGGCAATACTTCAAAGTGCTGCTGCTTGGCGCCGCCCACATTCTACCCGACGCCGAGATGGAATTGATGATCGAGAAGTTCAAGGCTTACGGCCAAAGAGCGAACCTATAGCGCTTGTGCTCTCAGCTGCTCCTGTTATGCATATTCTCAGTATGCGTATCTGGGGGACTAAAAAATGAACTTGCATGAGTTCTTTGCGAAGTTAAACGAATTTCCTGGGGACGTACTCTGGGGTGCCGTAGCAACCGCTGCAAGTTTGATTGGTGCAACGTTCTTAGGTGGCTGGGGCCTCAAGTCTGCAATTTCTGGCACGGCCCATCGCGACGCGAAAGCCGAAGCTGACCTAGCGAGATTGCGTGCCAATACAGCAGAGACCGATCTTGAAAAGTTGAAACTCTCACAGGCGCGGGCCGTTGAGCGCGTGCAGGATCTCGCGATCGAGAACAGCAAACTTCTGTCGTTGGTCAACACGCGGCAGGCTGGTGGCGCAGTAGAGGCGCAGGAAGCCGCAATTGTTGCGGATCTTAGGACAAGAGTTTCCAAGTTTGACGCTTTGAAAGATGCCTTGTTTGGTGCGGAAGATGATTTATGGAGGATGAAAGCGCCTGCTCCGCCTGAAAAATTCGAATCCAGAATGCGCGAGAGCCGCACGCGGATTGTGACTATCGCAAATTTGAAAGGCGGCGTTGGAAAAACAACGACAGCTGCCAACTTGGCGGCTCATTTCTCAATCGCTCGCGGCAAGCGCGTCCTGTTGATCGATTTCGACTATCAGGGTTCGTTGACGCGGATGATGACCTTGGGAGTAAAGATACCGCTTGGCAGCAGTATTCTTGCTGATGCGTTGCTCGGGGGTGAGGTTGACGGGAAATGGACTGCCCAGGTCTCGCGAGAGCTTGGCGCGAGTTTGCCTGGAATGCGCCTGATCACGTGCGGACCAACTTTCGATTCGTTTGAAAACCGCATTCTGATGCGCTGGTTGCTCGGTGAGACAAGCGATGACGTACGGTATCGGTTGGCAAAGCTGTTACTCAGCCAGTCTGTACAGGATGAGTTTGACCTCGTCATTATCGACGCGCCACCAAGATTAAGTGTGGGCACAGTCAATGCCCTTTGCGCGTCACATGCTATTCTGGTCCCGACTGTTCCAGACCGGCTATCGGTCGATGCCGTCGGACGCTTTTTGCAGCGCGCAAATGCCTTTCGGGAGTTAAACTCTTCGTTGCTTAAGGTCGGCATCGTCGCATGCTTGACTGAAACGACGATCCTAAAGCCTCACGAAGCCGAGGCGATGGACTTGGCGAGGACCAGCCTCGACCTCTGGCACGGCCAAGGGAAGGTGATGGAGACGAGCGTTCGCCACTTCACATCATTGGGTAGGGCAGCCGGGCGAGAAATTGGGTATTTGCAGGATAGGACGGTTCGGGAATTGTTTGATAAACTAGGCGCAGAGGTGGCTCAGCAATGGCAAATGTAAAAGTCGCGGCTATTCGCAAAACCTTAGATGCGTTCGCCGAACTCTATGATCACGCAGGTGCGTGCAACAACGCTGTCGCATTGCGCAAATTGAGTGTTGCTCTCTGCAAGGCAGACAAACGAACAGTGGACGAACTTGTCAACATCCTGTCCACAGGTGGTCAACCGCCGTCCGTACCTCCTATTGTTTCAACTGGACATTGATTCGCCTGGAATTTGGCATCGATGTTAGGGGCAAGGAGGACAGGCCATGCGTGGACATAGTTTGCGCGAACTACTGCATGACATCCAGTCATCGATCTCCGCCGCTGGTGCTGTCGTTCAGGCAAAAGCGCTTGGCCAACTGGCCGAAGCGTTCAAGCACAGCGACGAAAAGAGTGTTGATGATATATCAGCAGACATTGCATCGGCAATTGCAGACGCTAATGCCCCGGCCTGGGAAAAGCATGCAAAGGCACTAAAAGCCTCTGCATTGGATGAGCGGCTTTTTCTTCAAGCAATTGCGGCTATCCAAAATGACAAAGGTCTAAAGAAGCCGCAGATTGTGGCCATCGCTAAGGATTATGGCGTTCGCGTCGAGGCGAAGGCGTCGGTCGATAGATTGGTCGAACAGATCAAAAGCATCTTCTACGAACAGCTTTACCAGCGTGATGCCGACGCGATGGCCCAAAGAGCCACACCCTGGTGAAGGGTTACCACATATCCTCGGGGCGTTCGTTGGCTTTGACGTGCAGTCTCCACGCCTGATCGCGGACGCCGGCGACGTGGGGGCAACGTTTGAGATGAGCCACCGCCACGGGCGAAGGCTGATAAAAATAGCGCATATTCTCGTCGTCCGGCACGTCCGCGAGCAGACCACGCGAGATCAGACGCTGCAGCATTTCGTTGCCGAGCGTTTGCTGCAATCCGTCGTTCAGTTGGGTAAGGGACCCTTTGTAGCGGCGCGCTGCGATGTCACAAATTACAAGCGCGCGGCATTCATCCGCTGAGACACGTTCGTGGCCGTCGCTGTGGTGCAGGGGGCGTGCGGCGGGCTTGTCTTAAGCCGGAGCGTTGCCTCGCCCGGCAGCATAATGTTCTGCGTGATGGCAACGCTATCGAGTTCCAGAAACCGCAGCCACATGGCGTACGTTTTGACCGACAAAATCGATGTGCGCGCTGGGTCGACGGAGCGCTTTTCGCGAAACGTGATGTCGAACACGTCGCAATGGCCGTTGGGTCCATAAAACGGCATGGCATAGCCGCCGGTGCAGCCAATCTCGCGGCAGATGCCGAGTGTATCGCGCTCTGCTTTCGACACGCACTGCCGTTCCATCTCGTTCCAGGTGAATGCCGCCGCCCGATTGCCGACCGGGCGAACCATCGGGTCATGTTCGGCGAGGTTCTGCTCAAAGTAGGTCTCAAGTGCGCCTTCGGGCACGGACAGGTAAGCGTACTTCGACAATGGTCTTGTAGGATTGCCGGATGAAGACAACGTTCTGAAAACCTTCGCGCTCAACGTCGTCTCGATAGATACTAAACAGCTGTTCGCTGCTGGTGCAGGCGCTGATTTCTGCCAGATATTCGTCTACCGAACGCGGGTGCATACCGTCCTCATGGCTTCACGCACGATGAACAATGAGAACAGCTGTTGTTCCGTCAAGAACAAAATGATCAAAATCGCGCGAAGTGACCAATTGAACGAGAG
Source organism: Hyphomicrobium sp. (assembly GCA_013141015.1). Lineage (GTDB taxonomy): Bacteria > Pseudomonadota > Alphaproteobacteria > Rhizobiales > Hyphomicrobiaceae > Hyphomicrobium_B. The sequence goes on from JABFRT010000048.1 coordinate 29,382, forward strand.
GGTGTTGGGTTTTCCACCTTGCGCCTTTGGCCAGCCCGCCGAAAGCTGTACGGCATCATGTCAATGCTGTCATGTTGCGGCCGCGTGAAGGAGCTGCGCGTTAACCAAACGCGCGCGTCCCGAAAGTCATGCTGCTGGCGGGGCGACTCGTCACATCGCCCTAGTTGGCGAACCGGAAGTGCAACACGTCGCCGTCCTGGACCACGTATTCTTTGCCTTCCAGGCGAAACTTCCCGGCTTCCTTGGCGCCCGCTTCGCCCTTCAGCGTCGCGTAGTCGTTGTAGGCAATGGTTTCGGCGCGAATGAAGCCTTTTTCAAAGTCGGTGTGGATCACACCGGCCGCGGCTGGCGCCTTGGTGCCGCGCGTGATGGTCCAGGCGCGCGCTTCCTTCGGGCCGACGGTAAAGTAGGTGACGAGGTCGAGCAGCTGGTAACCGGCGAAGATCAAGCGGTTGAGGCCCGGCTCTTTCAAGCCCATTTCAGCCAGGAACGCGTCGCGGTCTTCCGCGCCAAGTCCGGCGAATTCGCTTTCGATCTTGGCAGAGATGATGACCGAAACCGCGCCTTCGGCTTTGGCGGCTTCCTCGACTTTTTTCGAGAATGCATTGCCGGTGGCAGCCGAAGCTTCATCGACGTTGCATACATAAACCACGGGCTTTGACGTCAACAGCTGCAACGCGCGGAACGCTACCATTTCATCGGGCGCAATGTCGGCCATTCGGGCGGGCCGGCCTTCGCGCAGCTTGATCAGCGCCTTTTCCATAATCGCCGCGAGCGCCTTGGCGTCTTTGTCGCCCGTGGTCTTGGCTTTCTTCTCGGTCTGCGTGAAGCGCTTTTCCAAGCTCTCAAGATCCGACAGCATCAATTCGGTTTCAACGGTTTCAGCGTCCGCCATTGGGTCGATGCGATTTTCGACGTGTGTGATGTCGCCGTCTTCAAAGCAGCGCAGCACATAGGCAACCGCATCGACTTCGCGGATGTGCGATAAGAATTTGTTGCCAAGCCCTTCGCCTTTCGACGCACCGCGCACAAGGCCCGCGATATCGACGAACGTCAAACGGGTCGGCAATATTTCCTTGCTGCCGGCAATGGCCGCCAGGGTATCGAGGCGCGGGTCCGGCACGCCGACTTCGCCGACGTTTGGCTCAATGGTGCAGAACGGATAGTTGGCGGCTTCCGCGGCCGCGGTTTGCGTCAGCGCATTAAACAGGGTCGATTTGCCGACGTTCGGCAGCCCGACAATACCGAGCTTGAAGCCCATGAGTGTTATGTCCTTAGAACGGTCTGGCGCGGGTTAAACCGAGAGTATTTCAGCGGCTTTTTATGTCCACGCGCGGAAGAGGAATTTCTGAGCCTGAGCTACACCGGGAGACGGGGAAGATCAACGGACAGGGAGACGCGGGCGCGGTGCTGGCTGGCGGTTGCCGGGGGAGCCGAGGGGGGCCACGTCAGGTGCGGGCGGTTTGTCATTAATCTGAGAACGCGCCGGAGGCCCGATTGTGTGCGGTGGCCGGCATTTTAACGCTGGGTGCCCGTCCGGGATCGCGTCGCGCTCACCCGTGCGAGGACTAAGGGGTGCGGTGGGCATGTTTTGGGTTACGGTTCGGCCCCGCGACCTCAGGGTGTAAAGCTGGGCAGCGTGCAGTGACCGGACCTAGCCCCGCTTAAGCTTCCTCCCGTCACCCCGTGCGCGGTGCGGCGCACGTAGCGATGCACCAGTGACATGCCATCTTCGCGGCGGGTGGACGAATGAGACGCTGTTCTCGACGCTTCATGATGCTCGTGCGGTTCTGGCGCGCTGGCGCCGCGGCTAAAACGAGGTGCGACCGCATTCGGCTCTCGCCAACCGGACGCCGGAAGAGTTCCCCGCAAACCAGTTGGGCCCAGCCGTGACGAAGGAACTGGGCCAGAAAGTCAGGCCAGGACCCTCCCTCTGAGGGGAAGAGACGAGGGGCTCAGATCAAAATGGCGAAAAAGTTTTCAACACTGACGCCACAAAATCAAAAGGGCCGCTTCGTGTGTGAAGCGGCCCCCGTGAGATAGTCGCGAATGCTGCGATGAGATTTCTCAATCGCGGGTTCGAGCTCAGCGCTTCAAAGGATGATCTCCGAGGAAAGCGTGTGCGACCCAAACATCGCAGCCTTCATAATCCCACTCGACATCGGATCACCTCCTTTCGTTTGTTGACGATTGGCGGAGCGTGACACGGTTTTGCGGCGAGGGAAAGTTACGTGTTTGCCATGTTTTTCAAAGGCGAGCTTGGTTGCCCGGATGACACAGACTCTTGTGCTGCTACGGGTCTAAGACGACGTGTGCGGACTGCTGGCCGCGTTCAAGGCTCATGCTGAGCCCATCGGGTGTTTGGAGTTGCGATGCACCGCCGGAAAAATGCGCGCCGATATCTGGTTCAGACCGCGCTTATGGCGGGCGTTGCTACTGTTTGTTTGCCGGTGTCACCGGCGCGCGCCGCCGACCTCGGCGGCAATTGCTGCGCCGATCTCGAAGAGCGGATTGCGGAGCTTGAGGCGACGACGGGGGGCAAGGGCAATCAAAAGGTTTCTTTGACGATTGAAGGCCGGCGTGGGGGGCATGTTCGGCCTGGAAATTTGGGGCCAGGTAGCGTGATTGGTCATTGGAGAGCCGATTCGGTGGTGACCTTCAGCAAGGGCAGCTACGATGTCATCGTGCCGGCTGGCTTGCACGGCCAAGTGAACGTGGTCACTCCGGGCACTCCCTATCTCAAGGCTGGCCGCGGGCGCGTCCTCGTTCTCGACACGTCGTCATTTACCCACGAGGATCATGCGCGCCGTAGTGTGTTCAATAGTGTGGATCAGACACTTGGTGGGGCTCTCGGCGGCTCGATTGCGTGTGCAGCGCCTGCTGATGAGGCAGCGCCGCTTATGCCTCAACAATGCGCGCGGCGTGGCGTTTGGGCTTCGGCGATTGGCGGATACACCGATATTGATGCAACCCGGACGGCATTCGCCGCCGGGCAAACGTTGGTTGGCGGATTGGCTGGCGCGCACTTCGATGCCGCGCCCGGCATCACGGCTGGACTATTCGGCGGCTTTGCAGAGACAGACTTATCGACGGAGTATGACGCCGAGCACGTCGAAACATCGTTCGCCATTGCCGGTGCGTTTGCGCGGTTACGCAAGGACCAAGGTTTCGCTGACCTCAGTGTGACGGGGCTTTGGAGTGACAGCGACCGCCGCCGCGACATCGCCAGCAACATCGGCGGCGCAGGCCATTTCGAAACGGTAACAGCCAATGCCAATGGCTGGATGATTTCGCCGGCGCTGACACTCGGCCTGCGATTGCCTGTTGCTGCCGAAACGACGCTCGTGCCAGCCATCAAGCTGCGCGGAACGATAGGTCAATCCGGAGGCTATTCGGAAACAGGGGCGTTTTCCGCGATATCTATCGGCGCCCGTGACATTGCCGACTTGGACAGCCGCATCGAAGTGAGTGTTCACAAGAGTTTTGCTGTATCCGAAAGCCTTTCAGGCGTGGTTCGCGCAACAGCTGGCGTGTCGTACTTCGGCATATTTGGAGATCGCACGTTCCATGGCCCCGTGCGCGGTATTGAAGGGAGCACTTCAACCGTCAACGAAATAAGCGAATTCGGCGGCTATGCCGGCCTCGGCCTGGACGTGCCTTTATCCGATACAGCCTCACTTTTCGCCGACACCGAAATGCACCTGACAGACCGCGCCCAATCAATCTCCGGGTTCGGCGGCGTGAAGGTGAGGTTTTGATGGCGGCGGCGGCTGCGGCCACGTCCGCAAGTGCTTTTGGGTGCACGAATGCCAACAGAAATTGATGACGAATTCTATGAGCGTGCTGACGAACACATACATCTGGCGAACGCACAAATGGCAAACGCAAGACGGGGCGTCGTTAGCGCTTCGTTTATGTATGCTGCGGCGCGCTTCAACGCCTACGTTAGCGCTTGCAACGCGCAGTCACGCGAGCATCTAATCGCCGAGCGGCAGGCGACGATCGACTATTTCACCGAGCAGTATCGCTTGGCACTGACCGAAAATCTTGATGACTATATTTCGTGCTTCGATGATGCAATGGCGCCGCCGTCAGACCAATCTTCGTAAAAATGTTCTCGATGACGAATTACTTTTTGCGAACGACCTAACGGTGCGGGCCGATGTGCGCGCCCCGGCCTGTGAGCTGTCCGTCAATGTAGCTCATCGGACGCCACAGATAGTAAAGCGCATGGCCAACGTCACCCTCGGGGAAGATCACGTAGCTGGCTTTGTCTTTCTCCCAAACTTCCGAGAACGACTGGCGGAAGCCGATATATCCGCCGACGTAGATCAAGAAAAGCAAGACGAGAAATTTTTTCATCGCATGATCTCCTGATGCAAACCCACAGGTGTAATCCCGGCCGGAAAAATTCGTGCGTGCACGATTTTGAAGTACCGGGACCCATCACTTCTGCTCAATTCAAAATGGGTCCCGGGTCTCGCAAGTGGGCTCGCCCGGGATGACATTGTGTGGTGCCGTTTTCACTACTTTTTCGAGGGCGGCTGTATGGATGCTTTTCGACTGGGTTTCGGCATGAACACGCCACTCGTCGAATCTCGCGCGATGATCCGGCCTGCGCGTTCGTCACGGCTGCCGGTCTTGGCAGCAGCTGCGGCCCGTTTCAAAGCCTCGTTGACTTTGCCGATATCGAGTGTGCGTGCCTTGGTCATTCGTCGTCCCAAGCCTCTGCAGGTAAGAAGTCGCCCTCTACGCTATCCCAAATATACCACTCATCCACGATTGGTTGGTAGTGCCGTTTGAAATACTCAAAGCTCTTCGAAAACCGCTGGCGCACGATATTATCTGGAATGCCATGTCCGCCAGCTTTGACCCGCTTTTGGACACGTTCAAGAGCACTTTCAACGTTTGGCAATCGCAAATAGACAAGTTCTACGGTGTACCCTTTTGCCTGCCAAACGGGAATCTTTTGAGCATACGACAACGATGCCAAAGTTGTTTCGAACATGAAGTCAGAGTTGGCGTTCACGAGGACGTCAATGTGGTGAAGCATGAGACGGCCAGCCCGCATGTTGACGACGCTGGCCATAAGTTCTGGCTCGGTCAGCAGGTCGCCGGATGTCAAGAGGCGTGCGATCTCATCGGCGTTAACAAATGTGAATCGTTCTCGATCATCGGCGAGATACTGATTTGCAAATGTCGTTTTGCCCGCACCGTTTGGTCCGGCGACGATGATGATTTCCGGCATGCCTCTCGCCTGTTTGGTGTCCTCACCCCAACGCCTTGTTGGACGCTTTATGCTTTGGCAGCTCCGGGGCAGGCCCCGACGCTTTGACCTTGTCGGCATCGAGATAAAGCTCGCCGCCCATCTCTTTGAAGCGTTTACTCATCTCGTCCATCCCGGCTTCCGGATCGATTGATCCCACTTCCTCTTGAATCTCGGCCAGCGCTTCGCCGATGCGTTCGTTCTGCTGGCGGGCGTAGTCGCGCACGTCCTGCGTAATTTTCATCGAGCAGAATTTCGGGCCGCACATCGAGCAGAAGTGCGCGACCTTGTGGGCGTCTTTCGGCAGCGTCTCGTCGTGGTAGCGCATGGCGGTGTCGGGATCGAGGCTGAGGTTGAATTGATCCTGCCAGCGGAAATCAAAACGCGCGCGGGAGAGCGCATCGTCGCGCAATTGCGCTGCTGGATGCCCTTGGCAAGATCGGCGGCGTGGGCTGCGATCTTGTAGGTGATCACACCGGTTTTAACGTCGTCGCGGTTCGGAAGCCCCAGGTGCTCCTTCGGCGTCACGTAGCACAGCATCGCGCAGCCGAACCAGCCGATCATGGCAGCGCCGATGCCGGACGTGATGTGATCGTATCCTGGTGCGATGTCCGTCGTCAGCGGGCCCAACGTATAGAACGGCGCTTCGCCGCATTCGCGCAATTGCTTGTCCATGTTGATCTTGATCTTGTGCATCGGCACGTGGCCGGGGCCTTCGATCATCACCCGACAACCCTGTCCCAGGCGATCTTGGTCAACTCGCCGAGCGTTTCGAGTTCGGCAAATTGCGCGCGGTCGTTGGCGTCCGCAATCGAG
>JABFRT010000022.1 GCA_013141015.1 Hyphomicrobium sp.
CCGATAACCGGGGTATTGCCAGCGGACAACCACGGCCCTGGTGTTGAGGCGAAACGCATTCTCGTCGTCGCAGCGCGCGGCGCAATCGACCAGGAGGCCGCGCACTTCGTTGCGTCGCTACTTCGGCGGCAACACGGGTGTGCGATATACGAAACCTCCGCATCAAGTGGTCTGACCGCTTTGGCGGCGGCGCGTGATGTGATGCGCGAACACAATCCGGACGCTGTGCTGATTGTAACCGTCGGGGGCATCGAGTCATCGCAGCTGAGTTTCGTGGCCAAGCGCGCGCGCCGCGAATTTCCGTTGCAGGAGATGCTGGTTTTAGATTTCCAAAGAACCGGCATAGCGCGCGCCGGAGAAAGCAGCGCGAGCGATGGCGGATACGTGAGATTGCGCTCGGTAACCGAAGTGCTGGAGAGAAGCGGCTGCCAACGGTCTCAGACGCAAGATCGGCAGGTGCCCGCTGATGGAGGCGCCTCTTCAAACCGGGAAGCGGTGTTGGTCCGGACTGCATTGGCATAAGCCGACATCGATACGGCATCGCTTCCTTGAGTTGGCCGCTTCCGAATTGAAACCAAACCGGTGCTCGCGCGTTTGATTGATATACCGGCAGCACACGAAGAGCCGCCACCGCCAATGCTGTCATTGAATTGAATGGGTCTCTGTCCCGTAACCTTGTCAGGAGCAATCGAGATGAGAAACGTCATTCTATGGGTATTGGGCGTGCCTATTTCAGTTCTGCTGGTTCTCAACTTCGCAGGTGTTCTCTAAATCCCAGCGTGCGGCCGGACTGGTTTGACCGGCCGGTGGGAACCCAACGCCATCGAGCTATCCAAAGGAGTTTTCCATATGCGTACCGAATTGAGTTCAATCGCTGTGTGTGCCGCTCTGCTCTTCAGTCCCGCATACGCTGCAGACGACGTGCCGCCGCCGTCGACCACCGCCGTGCCTTCGAAAACAGTCATTGACCCTGCGGCAACACCAACCGCGCCGCGTGCGGCAACGGCGAGTGATCTCGTTGTCACTGACGAACAGGTGAAGGACTGGATCGACAAAGCGGTCTTCAGTAGTGATGCAAAAAATATCGGTGAGGTCGCGGCTATTTCACGCGATGCAAGCGGTAAGGTGATCGAACTCCATGCCGATATCGGCGGCTTCCTGGGTGTCGGCGAACAGCGCGTGCGCGTCATGCCGCCGGAGTTCAAGTTCGGCGGCAACACGGTTGTGTTGAACGTGACGGCCGAAGACGCAAAGAAACTTCCGCACATCACAAAGTAATCGCTGCATGCGTCTGACACGCTTTGCGCTCTGGTCTTCAACAGAAGGCCAGAGCGTTTTCGTGCGCGAACCGGGCATGGTTTACAAAAAAAGACCGGCCCGATGTGTCGGATGACATAGGCTGGAAGAATGAGCAAGGATATGGTCGGCTGTGATGCGGTGAGTGTTGTCGGGAGTTGCAGCAAAGGTGCGCCGGTCCAGTGGATTATTCGCGCTTAGCAGTGTTCCAATTCTCGGAATCCTCAGCGCATCTCTGCGCAATTCCATCGTCCGGCCGGATGCGGCGCTGGTCTCCCGCAGTCTCGAAGTCAAGACTAAGTTGAGCACCCTGTTAAGGGCTGCGCGAAACATCGAAACCGGCAAACGTGATTTCGTGATAACCGGAAATCCGGAAATTCCCGAATACTCTACGGCTGCAGCCAAGTCGATAACTGCTAACCGTTTTCAGGTGGTGGCTGTGGTTTCCGATAATCCCCGCCAAGCAGCCTTGCTGAAGGCGTTGCAGCCCATGTTCGCCGAGCCCATTGCGGCCGCAGTTGCAGGTGCCGGGCTGCGCAATGCTCACGGCCTGACAGAGGTATCAAGCGGGATTGATCAGCACGATGGCGCCCATCACCAACCTTCGGAACGCAATCGGCGACGCACAGAATCCCGAAGACCCACTCCTGGCGATGCGGGTAGCCGCTCTGGAATTACGTCGCACATGGTTGTTTGCAGCCTATTTGTGTCGCTGCTGGCGTCGGTAGAGGTGGCGTAAGCGAGCCGTTACTAACAACATGAGGTCTTGAAAGAGATGGCGCGAACCAAACTCACTCTGGCAGTTGAACGGGAAATGCTTGAGCAAAAGGTGTTGGAGCGGACCTCAGCGCTAGAGAAAGAACGAGACCGGGCGGAAGCGCTGCTTCGTGACGTCACGCATAGGATCGGCAATACGCTTTCACTCGTCGTTGGCTTCTTAAATTTGCATATCCGGCACGCGCGTGATCCGGAAGCGATCAAAACACTAACTGGCGCCCGCGAGCGCGTCATGGCAATATCAAACACTCAAAGGCGGATGAACGTATCCCACGATCTCGAGCTTGTCCGCATCGATCTGCTGGTAAAGGGCGTGCTCGATGACCTTACTGAAGCCCAATCGCACATGAACATTCGAGTGATTTCCGACGTTGTTCCCGCGTCGGTTGCTGCGCGCGAGGCAACGACGCTGTGCGTTCTGATCCAGGAGTTTGTCATCAATGCCATTAAGCATGCATTTCCGGATGATGCTGCCGGTGAAATCCGGGTTGTGCTGCAGCCTTTGCCAACGAAGGGTGCAGTGTTGACGGTATCAGACAACGGCGTCGGGCATATGCCCGATCAAGAACGCAGCGCCGGCCTTGGCACGCAAATCTCCGGCCGGCTCGCCCGCCAATTCGAAGGACACGTTACGTACGCGTCCGGCAACGGCTTGGTTGTAACCGTGAATATGCCGGGGCTGTCTCTGATCGCGCCCGGCGCTCCGGCATTCGCTCAACCGGCCGGCGGAAACCAGCGCCCACTGTAGAACTTTGACAATTCAAGGCTGGCAGGCTTTTTGAGCACGGGTGGAGGGCGCAGCACACCTTCTTGAAGAAAGGCCATGGCGGCGTTGACACCGCTGGTCACGTACGGTTTTGAAATCACCCCGATTGCGCCTGCAAAATCTTCGGGGAGCATGGCCGAATTGGCGGTCATAAAAACCACGTTTGTCCGCCCGTGCGTGGCAAGATGGCGGGCGATTGCTATGCCGGTCGGCCCATCGGAAAGCTGCAGGTCAACGAGGGCTAGGTCAGGGTGATGCGTTTCCGCCAGCAGCAGGGCTTGCTTCTGCGTGGCTGCAATGCCGACGACAGCGTGCCCGGAATCTATCAGCATTTGTTCGAGATCGAGCGAAAGAATGGCTTCGTCTTCGACGATCATGATTGTCAGACGATTTTGCACTTCAGGTCGCTTCCGCCGGAATGTGAATTTCTACGACTATGACGTTTTCAATTTTGGCCCACACGATTGCCGCTTTCGCTTGGCGCACGAGAGCTTCGATCAAGGTGTGGTCTGCGTATTTCAACCAACTGCCGCCATCGTCAGTGGGCGCGCCGCCGCTGTTGCCGGTCAATGTTACGCTGATTGCTGTTCCGGACTTGGAGAGTTCGACCGAAAGCTTGCGTCCTGCGAGTCCAGTGGGCATTGCGCGTAACAGCGCGGTCACGGTTTCATTAAAGATCAGTGCCAGAGGTGTTGCGGATGCGCTGTTGAGAACGGCAGGCTCGGACGTGATGCTCAAAGCCACCAGCCCGTCTGAATAGGCCGAGACGACATCCGGCACATGATCTGAAAGGAACTCTGCGAGATCGAATGTCGCCGGGCTTGACGGCTGGTGGAGGCGGCGATGAACCGCGCACAGCGCATTGACCCGGTGGTGCAAGCGCGCGAGTGCCGACGTCTCCGGCGCGTCTGCCAATGTGTGGATCTGTATGCCGATCATGGCTGAAATCATTTGCAGATTGTTGCGTACGCGATGCTGCAACTCGTCGATCAATAGTGCCTTTTCATTGATGGCCTGGTTCATGGCAACGGCCGAGATCTCAAGCGCTTGGGCTTTGGCCGCAATCTCGCCCTGCATTGCATTGGCGTCCTGCTCTAAGCGGTTGAGGTCCAGGCGGCGGCCGCCTGCATCGAGTTGGCAGGAGAAATAGAAGCGTGGCCGCCCGTCTTCGCCGTTCACCGGGGCCAATGACAGAGCGTTCCAGAACGGCGATCCATCTTTGCGATAATTTAGAATATCGGCGGCGATGGGCCGACCAGCGAAAATCGCATCGCGAATCCGCGTCACGGTGAGCGGGTCGGTGCCGGCGCCTTGAAGAAACCGGCAGTTGCGCCCGGCGGCTTCCTCGGCCGTATAGCCGGTGAGCGTGGTAAAGGCTTCGTTGGTGTAGATTATCGGCAGACCGGGTGCGCGGGCGTCAGCGATCACAACCGGCATATCCGTTGAATCAAAGCCGCCGATCATGGCTTCGAGTGCTGGGAATGCTCTGACGAACCCTTGATGAGCGTGCATTCGCCCGCTTTGGCGCATTGACACGGGATGATGCCTCTTGTGGTGACGGCTTGCCGGAGAGCCGCGCTTTGTCACGATGTCCTGACTTTCAGTCGATTTGCCCTCGTCCCGCCCAGCCTCGGTTGAGCGACCAGGGTTACTGCTGGAAACGCCACGCCCCGCCCTGGGTTCCATCGAGCTCATGCGGGGTCGCCCCTTAAATCGCTATGGTGTCAGGAACAATATTGGTTCACTAAATTTCCGGCACTGCCGGCACGTTTTTTTGGAACCGGTTGCATACGCTTGCGTTCTACAAAGGCCTAGAGGCAACGCATCCTCCCTCGATGCGCAAATGGCGGACCTGAAGTTAGCCCCCTGGCTTCCCTCCGCCGCTCATAGCGACCCGCAGCTCCCCCCCGGCTGCGGGTCGCTTTTTAACGCAAGCCGAACATTAAAAAAAAGCGCCGGAACCGGCGCCTTCAAAATAGCGTTGGTGCGGCCACAACGTGGCTCGGTTACTTGGAGGCGGCCGAGAGCTTCGCTTTGGCCTCATCGGTTAGCGCCGCCGCCTTATCGAGGACCGGCTGCAAGTACGGTTTCCAATCGATCGTGCCGAGCGCCGAAGTGAGATGTTCGAATTTCGCCGGTACACCGCTGTCCCTCATCTCCTGCCGGACGGCGTGGCGCACAGACCGAGTATGGCGGAGCAAATCTCGCTGCATCTGCCGTGCCAGCGATTGAGGCCGAGTCCGTCTGTTGTGAATAGCGAGACCCGCGAGCGCGCCGATTGCCACCAACCCTGCCAATGCGAGGGTTGGGTTTTGTTGAATTGTCCGGCTGATCGAGGATCCGCCTTTCTCAATCGCAATTGTCAAATGATCCATCATAGCGCTGGTGTCATCGCTCTGGCCGCCATTCTGTCCTTCATGCTGGGCGTCGCTCAGACCGGAGGGGGCTCCGGACTTGACCGTGGCAGCATTGTGCTGCCGGCCTGCGCCGTCATCGAATTCAGACGGGTTTATGCCTGCGGCAGCGGTGATGGATCGCTTCATGGGTGGAGACCTTTTCGAGAACCTGACAAGAGCTGAAAATTTCTCAAGCTCAACGCAGGGCCGTGAGGAAGGTTCCCACCGTGACACTACGGAGGCATCGCGCGGGTGTGTTGATATGTAGACGTTTGCCGTGCATGGGGATTCGCTGATCCCCCGGCTGCGCGTGAAACGGGGGGCTTTCAATTTTGCGTATGGCGCCGTCGATGCGCGATGCGTCTGCTGCAATGCGCGTAGCGTCTGCGTCATCGCCGCGTTGCCGTTGTTTCCCGGCAGCCTGCAATTCTACCCTTGGTGCGGACGGTGGGACTCGAACCCACACGCTCTTTCGAACTCAGGATTTTAAGTCCTGTGTGTCTACCGTTCCACCACGTCCGCGCGCGACCCAGGTT
>JABFRT010000033.1 GCA_013141015.1 Hyphomicrobium sp.
GCTGCCGCTCTGCCGGGTTCTCGATATGCGGTCCGGAGTCGTATTCCAACCTCAGGCCGGTAAAGATGCATCGGGTTTCGATGCGAAGGATTTCGAGACGACGAAGGTCAACGTGTTTGGGCCATTGGCGCGGCTGCACACCGGCGGACTTGCAGCGGTAACGCCACGCCTGTTGTCGAACAGTGAGATCAAGAGCCGCGAACCCTGCGACGGCGGCAGTTACAGCTATCAGAACGTCAACACGGCTATTCTCGGCGCGGTGCTTGAGCGCGCGTACGCGCAACCGCTCGAACAAATACTGTCGGAGAAACTTTGGGCTCCCGCAAATGCAAGCGATGCCGAATGGCGGCGCTATGATGAAGCGCTTCCAGTCACGCCGTATTGTTGCCTCTACGCACGCCCCATCGATTGGCTTCGGGTTGCTCAGTATCTCGCGAACAACGGCACGGCTGACGCGCCATTTCTGCCGCAGAATGTGTGGCAGCAGTTCATGGGAGAAAATTTAGCAAACGAAGACCTGAGCAAGGGCGGCTATGCCAATCAGGTCTATTTCAATATTCTGGATCGTCCGGGCGAAGCCCTCTCAGGGCGCTTTGCGTATTTCATGGGTAGCCGCGGCCAGACGACCTACCTGATGCCAGACAAAAAACTGGTGGTGGTGCGTTTCGGTGGACAAATCCAGCGCCTGCATTCGCTGTTGTATGGTGTTGCGCGTTCGCTGCCACAGCAGCCCTAACGCAGAAAAGGGTGCCCCGGGGGGGCACCCTTTTTAGGCCGTGCCGGATTTTAGCCCGGTGAGCGTCTCAAACAACAATCGCGTGGTCGACAACCATGTCGTTGAGAGTCATGTGGTGGACGCTGTCGAGGACGACGACGTCGACAAAACCTGTCGTGCCACCAAAATTCGCAGAGATAACCGTACCCGCCGCCGTATCGACGACCTTGACGACGTTGGCAATCGGGCCGGCGGCCAAAGTAAAGCCGGAGAAATCGATCTTGTCGCCTGCGCCGAAATCAACGATGTGATCGAAGCCTTGATTGACGGTGCCGGCCATGACATCGCTGCGGACCCACGAGAATGTATCGTTGCCGAGCGAAGCTCCGCCTTTTAACTGGCCGCCGGCGAGCAGATCGCTGCCCGCGCCGCCGTTGATGACGTCGTTTCCGTTGTCGCCATAAAGATTGTCGTTTCCGGCTTCGCCGAACAGTATGTCGTGGCCACCGCCGCCGAATAGGCCATCTTTGCCGATGCCGCCACGCAGCGTATCGTTGCCCGCGCCGCCGTTCAGCCCATCATTGCCGTCGTTGCCAAAGATCTGGTCGTTGCCGTCTTCGCCAAACAGCTGATCGTTGCCGAGACCACCGTAAAGGGTGTCGTTGCCGAGGCCTGCGTTGATCCTATCGTCGCCATCGAGGCTGGACAAAATGTTTGCCGCCGCATTGCCGGTCAGTTGATTTGCCAGCGCGTTGCCAAAACCGCTGTTGGTGGCCACGCCCGTCAATTTCAGATTTTCGACATTGGCCTGCAGCGTGTGCGAGATCGACGAGATAACGGTGTCGATGCCTTCGCCCGCGAGTTCTGTTGTCACATCGCCGGCGTTATCGACAACGAAGCTATCGCTGCCAGCGCCGCCCACAAGCGTGTCGGCCCCTGCACCGCCATCAATGTAGTCGTGGCCGAGACCGCCATTCAGCGTGTTGACAGCCGCGTTGCCCATCACCACGTTATTCAAGTCGTTGCCGGTGCCGTTGATCGCGGCGCTACCCGACAGAATAAGATTTTCGATGTTCTGCGCCAGCGTGTGGGTAACCGACGATTGGACTGTGTCTGTGCCTTGGCCAAGCAGCTCTGTGGCAACGTCGCCGGCGTTGTCGATGACATAAATGTCGTTACCGAGACCACCGACAAGTGTGTCGGCACCGGTGCCGCCATCGAGGCGATTGTTGGCGCCGTTGCCGGTGATGATATTGGCGAGCGTATTGCCGGTGCCATTAATGGCGGCTGTTCCCGTCGACGTCAGCGCTTCGACATTGGCGGCGAGTGTATGTGTGAGCGAGGCGTAGACATGATCACTGCCCTGGCCCAGAACTTCCACAACCGAATCTGAGGCTTCATCGACATAGTAGATGTCGTTGCCGAGACCGCCGGTCATGGTATCGGCGTTGAGGCCGCCATTGAGAATGTCGTTGCCGAGCCCGCCGAGCAGGGTGTCGTTGCCGGCGCCGCCAAGTAGCGTGTCGTTGCCGGATCCAGCCCAGATATAGTCGTTGCCGTTGCCGCCCGAAAGCGTATCAGCACCCGCGTTCGAGAGAATGACATCGTTGGCATTGCCGCCAAGAATCGAAACGTCGCCGTAGCTGCGCGTTGCCGACGTCAAATCGACGAGTTGGCCACCATCGCCCATTTTGATGGTTTGAATGTTGACCAGGCGCACGGTGTCGGCGCCCGGGCTCAAGTCGTCTTCCAGAAACAACGCATACTTGCCGTCGCCCATCTGCAGCGTGTTGTTTGCGCCTGAGCCAACGAAGACGTCATAGCTGCGTGCGTATCCGCCAAGATTGAAGGTTGTCGTCGCGCCAACGCCCAAGGGATCGCCGGCATTATTGACTACAAATCCTGAACCCCAGGCAGCATCATTCGAATAGACGAAGGTCACGCCGCCAGCGTTTCCGCCAAAAAGAATATCGGCGTTGCCGGCGCCATACAGCGTATCGTTGCCGCCATTGCCGTAGATGGCGTCTTTGGCGCCAGTACCGTTCAATATTTCTGAGGCTGCGGTTCCGTTGATCACGGTGTAGCCGGTCAGATTATACGCCATACAAAATACTCCAGCCCACGCAGCACGACACGCGTTCCACTGTGCCCGAAACGCGGCGCGCAAACAGTCTAATAGCAGAGTAGAGTTGAGGCCGGGTTACGAAGTTTTGCGCAAGTTTTCGGAAACCTCGATTTAAAAGACCGCTCTGTGCCGGATTGAAACGCGCATTAGTAAAGCGTCAGCGTTTGCTTGCAAAGCCGATCCAACCATAGATCACGCCTGCAACAAGCGACGCCGCGAAGATGCCGCCACCGGCGCGGCCGAGCATCGGCGCATCCCAGATTTTGAGAAGTGCCGCGGCGTACAGCAAGACGACGCCGGCGACAGCACCTGCAAATGCAGCAATCAGGATCTTCGGCTTTTCGTCGGCCTTGCGGCCCATCAAAAACGCCGTCGCGATTGTCGCCGGATTGAGCGCGGCATAGGCGATGAGTTCAATGACGTTGACGTCGGGTTGCAGTTCAGGTGCCATTCTTGCCGCCCGGGCCGCCGCATTGCCGTTATCTTGCGCTTGCCGCAACTGCTCCTCTTCGTACTGCACGAACCAGCCGATCATGTTCTTCCACTGCGCGCCGACCATATCGACAATATCGGGCGGAAGCTCTTTCTCCTTGGCGCGCGCCTTGACCTTGTCGATGACTTGCTGAATGCGCCAATTGACGACCGCGCCTTCACTCGAATTGACTTTCAGCTGCCAAGCGCGGTCGACATAGCCGAAGCGCTCGGCAATCAGATCGACAAGCTCCGCATCGATGCGGTCAATTTGCGCGCGGACCTCGCTCATGTCCGCGCAATCCCAGGGGCGTTTCGGGTTCATTTTCTCAGGTCACTCTTTCTTAGTCGCATATCCGTTCGTGACGGATAAAAGCCGTGTCTTCATATGTTCAGCCAGTTTCGGATGGCTGTTGCGAAAGCGAATTTCTTCCTCTTCCGGCCACTCGGACACCTGAATAGCCAAACTCTTCTCGTCGTCAGATAGTTGAAAGTTCAGAGAGCCAAGATTGACAACCTCCCCCGCGGCGACACGAAAAGTTGCGAAGCTGTTGGGAAAATAGTTTGTCAACAAACCCATATCCGGATCGCCGCCGAGCGTGATCTGCTTAATTTTGTATCGATCAGCTGAATCCGACTTTTTTCCGCAAACGTAGTTGACGACGTAGTAGTCACCCGGATCAAGTTCCATTTGCGAAACGTTC
>JABFRT010000041.1 GCA_013141015.1 Hyphomicrobium sp.
GTTGTTCACCGCAAGGGAGTGTACCTCCTTCGCCGGGAAGACTTTTTCCTTCAGGTCTTTGACCATTTCTTCAGCGCAGGCGCGCAATTGCATTGTGCTACCGCGGACAGCCGCACCACTCACGCCGCCTTAGCCTTCGCGCGGCGGCCTTTGGCTGCGGGCTTCTTTCCCTCACTCACAATCGCTATGCGCACGCCGAGCGAACTCAGAACACGCATGGCCGTATCGAGGCTTGGGTTGCCGTCACCCGATAGCGCCTTGTAAAGCCCTTCGCGCGTCAGGCCGGTATCGCGCGCCAGCTTGCTCATGTTGCGGGCGCGCGCCACATCGCCAAGTGCGCCTGCAAAATGCGCCGCATCCCCGCCTTCGGCAGCCGCTGTCAGATAATGCGCGGCATCGTCTGCGGTTTCGATGTAATTCGCAGCGTCAAACGGCCGGTACCGCTCTTTGGGTGCTTTCGCCATCTCGTCTAGCTCCAATCTTCCGCCAATTCTTTGGCGCGTTTGACATGGAAGGCCGCGCCTGGGTGCTCTTATCGCCTGCCGCTCAGCACGCTAACGATGATCGTGTTGTCTTTCCGCCGGAGAGAAAATAAACGCGAAAGCCCCGGGCACGACCGAAGTGCATGCGAATGTTCCTCGACGCCGCCGCCAACAGAACGCGCATCGCCGCAACGGTTGCCACTGTGGGCCAGCCGCGTGAGGCGGTCACGCCAATGCTGGGCCCGAACCGTTCGCGATCCTTCAGCGGCGAAATCCATTTTTGAAATGTCTGGCTTTCGACGATTTCGAACATGGGAGCAGTGTGAACTCACGCTGGATTGCCCGGGAGTGTCACGCCTATGGTTCGAAACTAAAGTGGCTTGATGCGGGGTTTCTGCGACGGGAGCTCAGGCTTTCGACCAGCGCACACCGGCATTAATCCTATCCGCACTCCCCGCCTTCCCCCTTGCACTCTGCCTGAAAATCGCGTACTCGGATCGCCATCCAATAAAAAACTGAAGACTTTCGAGTGGACCCGCCGGGCCCGCTCCAAACGGTCTTTGGTAAGCTCTGGGGTTGGCTCTGGCCACGATTTCACCAGGGTTTCACAAGCGAGAGTTTTACAAGTCCGGATGTCCAACGCCGACGCGCCAAAGTCTGAGGTCTCGACCACCCGTTTCATGCTTGAAACGGGCCTTGCGGCTGAGTTCGCGCAGCTCTCAGAGCCGGTGCTCGTCGATATGGGCTACCGCTTGGTGCGCGTCTCGGTTTCGGGCGCCACGGATCGCATTGTGCAGATCATGGCCGAGCGCCCCGATGGCTCGATCACGGTTGATGACTGCGAAGCGATATCGAAGGGCCTGTCGCCGGTGCTCGACGTGGCCGACGTTTTATCCGGCAAGTACCGGCTGGAAATCTCATCGCCCGGCATAGACCGGCCGCTGGTCCGCCCATCGGACTTCGAAGACTGGTCCGGCTATGAAGCGAAAATTGAAACCAAGGAGCCGGTCGATGGCCGCAAGCGCTTCAAGGGCGAGCTTGAAGGTTTTGAAGACGGCGAAGTGCGAATCGCAGCCGATGCTGGAAAGCTCGGCATCCAGCACTTGGGCTTTCCGATCAGCCTGATCGCCGACGCCAAGCTTGTGCTGACCGACGACCTTATTCGCGAAGCCTTGGCGCGCGCCAAGCAACGCCATTCGGGCCGCGCAGGCGGCATGCCGGCGGGCGACGGCGCAGAACTCGACGAAAACGATCTCGAAAACGTTTCTAATAAAGACCTGGAGGACTGACCTATGGCCACGGCCGGTATTAGCGCCAACCGTCTTGAGCTGCTGCAAATCGCCGACGCGGTTGCGCGCGAAAAAACGATCGACAAAAAGATCGTGATCGAGGCGATGGAAGAAGCCATCCAGAAGGCGGCGAAAGCCCGCTACGGCGCTGAAAACGACATTCGCTGCGAGATCGACCCCAAGACCGGTGAATCAAAGCTTACCCGCGTGCTCGCCGTTGTCGATGAAGTCGAAAACGATTCAACCCAGGTTAATCTGGCGGATGCGCAAAAGCGAAATCCCGATGCCAAAGTCGGCGACCACATCGCTGAAACTTTGCCGCCATTGGAATTTGGCCGCGTCGCCGCCCAGAACGCCAAGCAGGTCATCGTGCAAAAGGTGCGCGAAGCCGAGCGCGACCGCCAGTTCAGCGAATTCAAGGACCGTATCGGCGATATCTCGAACGGCACCGTCAAGCGCGTCGAATACGGCAACGTGATCGTCGATCTCGGTAAGGCCGAAGGCATTATCCGCCGCGATGAAATGATCCCGCGCGAAAATGTCCGCTTAGGCGACCGCATCCGCGCGTTTATCTATGACGTGCGCCGCGAACAGCGCGGTCCGCAGATTTTCTTAACCCGCGCGCGCTCGGAATTCATGGCCAAGCTGTTTGCCGCCGAAGTGCCGGAAATCTACGACGGCGTTGTCGAAATCAAATCGGTTGCCCGCGATCCAGGTTCGCGTGCGAAAATCGCTGTCATTTCGAAGGATTCCTCCATCGATCCGGTTGGCGCGTGCGTTGGTATGCGCGGCGCCCGCGTGCAGGCCGTCGTCAACGAATTGCAGGGCGAAAAGGTCGACATCATCGAGTGGAACCCGGACGCGGCAAGCTTCATCGTCAATGCGTTGGCGCCTGCTGAAGTTACCAAGGTGGTGTTGGATGAAGATTCAAACCGCATCGAAGTCGTGGTGCCGGAAGCCCAGTTGTCGCTGGCCATCGGCCGTCGCGGCCAGAACGTACGGCTTGCCTCTCAGCTGACTGGCTGGGATATCGACATCATGACGGAGACGGAAGAATCCGAACGCCGTCAGAAGGAATTTGCTGAGCGCACCCAGTTGCTCATGGACGCGCTCGACGTTGACGAAGTCATCGCCCAGCTGCTCGTCACCGAAGGCTTCGCATCGATTGAAGAAGTGGCGTTCGTCGATCTCTCGGAAATCGCCCACATCGAAGGCTTCGACGCTGATACCGCCGAGCAGATCCAGAACCGCGCCAAGGAATACCTGGAGAGCCAGGAAACCGAGCGGGACAACAAGCGCCGCGAATTGGGCGTAGCCGATGACATGGCCGAAATTCCAGGCATCACCACCGCGATGATGGTCGCGCTCGGCGAAAATGGCGTCAAAACCGTCGAAGACTTCGCCGATTGCGCCACCGACGAATTGGTCGGATGGACCGAGCGCAAGAAAGAAAAAGACGCCGAAGCGGTTCGCCATAAGGGCTTCCTCGATGGCTTCGAACTGTCTCGCGCCGACGTTGAAGGCATGATCATGGCGGCGCGCGTTCAGGCCGGCTGGATCAAGGCCGAAGATCTGGAAACTGCGGCAGATGAGACCCAGGCGGCCGATGGTGGCGAAGACGCCACTGACCCGGGCTAAGTGTGATGTGGCCTGAAGCGAACGCAGTAGCAAAAGAGGAAACGTGGCAGAAACCCGCCAGAAGACGCGCAAGAACGACCCCGACGGGCCGATCACCGGAAACGGTGATGGCCAGGTCCGGATGTGCGCCGTCACGCGGGCCGAGCTTCCTCCAGCGCAGCTGATCCGCTTCGTCCGGGCGCCAGACGGTGAGATCGTGCCGGATCTGGAGCACCGTCTGCCGGGCCGTGGTGTATGGCTGACGTGTGCTCGCGAAACGGTTGAAAAGGCAATAAAAACAAAGGCTTTCGCCAGGTCGTTGCGGTCGGACGTCCGCGTTCCGGCGGATCTGGCCGAGCGGCTTGACCTGATGCTGGCCAAGCGCGCGTCCGATACCCTGGCGCTGGCCAATAAGGCCGGTCTGGTGGTCACCGGGTTCGACAAGGTCGAGACCGCGCTTGAGAAGGGCAGCGTCAAAGCGCTGCTGCAGGGCCGAGATGCCGCAGCCGACGGCCGTGGTAAGCTCGACCGCAAATTTACGGCTATTCAGCGTGAAAAAGGCATAGAAGCCGCGATTATCGACAATCTGACGATCGCACAAATGAGCTTGGCCATTGGCCGCCCAAGTGTGGTACATGCTGCACTTCTACCCGGAGGACTGGCTAAGCGGTTTATGAGGGAGGCGGAGCGCGTTGCGCGCTATCGCTCTGTCTCGGGCTCCAGTCCGCTATTTGATGACGCATCCGAAACGAACGCTTGCAACGAAGGTTGAACGGACAAACGCATGACGGACCAGAACGACCAAACGGACAAGACCTCGCCGGCTGGAGGGCGCAAACCGCTCTCGCTGCAGCGGACGGTCGAGTCTGGCCACGTGCGGCAGAATTTCAGCCACGGACGGCACAAGACCGTGGTGGTCGAAAAGAAAAAGACCCGCAAGCTGGGACCAGGCGGTGCGCCTGTTGTGGAAGCTGCTGCACCCGCAGCCCCGGTGGCTGTCAAACCGAAAGCTGCTGCTCCCGCCGCGCGTCCAAGCGAAGCGCAATCGGCAACCGAGACGCGCAGTGGCGGCCAAAGCCGCATTCTGTCGAAGGAAGAGCAAGCGGCACGCGCCGTCGCGTTGGCGGCTGCCCGCGCTGAAGATCTGGCCCGCCCGGCAGACGTGGAGCCGGTTCGCTTTGAGCCGGTCCGTCCGCCAGAGCCCGCACCGCAACCGGCAGCCGCTGCCGAAGCCGACGCGGCACCGGCTGCAGCCGCCGCTCCGGCCGCACCTGCCACGGCCGCGCCTTCGGCCAAGCCAGCCGTTGCAGCAGCGACCACTGCTGCAGCGCCCACAGCGCCTGCCGCCGCGCGGCCTGCTCCGTCATCTTACTCACCGCGTCCATCGCAAGGCCGCGACGACGGTCCGCGCCCCTCGCGCGATGGACCGCGTCCCCCGCGTGATGATCGCGACAGCGGCCGCGCGCCGTATCAGCGTTCTGGACCCAATACCGGGCCAAGCTCGCGTCCGAACAATCCGGCTTTCATGCCGCGCGCCTCTGGCCGTCCGCAGGAAATTATTCTGCCGGGTCTCACGCGTGGTGGTCCAGCCGCTGCCGAGGCGGTGGTTGAAAAGCCGTCGCGTCCGGTGCGGCCTGTCGTTGCCAAAGTCAACGTCGAGGAAGATGACAGCCGCAAGCGCGGCCCAGGCGGCGCCAAGATTACGCGCCCGGCCGTCAAAGACACCGACGACAGCCGCCAGCGTACCAAGATTTCGATTACCAACTTCGACCGTGAAGCTCAGCAGCGTTCGCTCGCCTCGCTGAAGCGCAAGCGCGAGAAGGAAAAGCTCAAGGCGATGGGCATTCCTCAAGCACGTGAGAAAATCTCGCGTGAGGTGATCATTCCGGAAGTTATCACCATTCAGGAACTGTCGAACCGCATGGCCGAACGCGGCGTCGACGTCATCAAGTACCTGATGAAAGAAGGCCAGATGCACAAGATCACCGATGTGATCGATGTGGATACGGCCGAATTGATTGTCCAGGAATTTGGCCACACGCCCAAGCGCGTGTCTGAGTCTGACGTGGAAATCGGTCTCGTTGGCGACAAAGACATCGACGATCACCTGGAGCCGCGCGCGCCTGTCGTGACCATCATGGGCCACGTCGATCACGGCAAAACGTCGCTGCTCGACGCGATCCGCTCGACCAACGTTGTGTCCGGTGAAGCCGGTGGCATCACCCAGCATATCGGCGCCTATCAGGTGGTCACACCGGCCGGCAACAAGGTCACCTTCATCGACACCCCGGGCCACGAAGCATTTACCGCCATGCGCGCCCGCGGCGCCAAGGTCACAGACATCGTCATCCTCGTTGTCGCGGCAGACGACGGCGTGATGCCGCAAACGGTTGAAGCTATCAACCACGCCAAGGCTGCCGGCGTGCCGATGATCATCGCCATCAACAAAATCGACAAGCCGCAGTCCGACCCGAAACGCGTGCAGACCGAACTTCTGCAACACGAAATCGTCGTTGAAAGCATGGGCGGCGAAACGCTGGAAGTGCCGGTATCGGCGTTGAAGCGCACCAACCTCGACAAGCTGCTTGAAGCGGTTCAGCTGCAGGCTGAAATTCTCGATCTCAAGGCTAACCCCAACCGTTCGGCCGAAGGCATCGTCATCGAAGCCAAGCTCGAACGCGGCCGTGGCCCGGTCGGCACCGTGCTCGTGCAGCGCGGCACGCTCAAAGTTGGAGACCTGGTGGTTGCCGGTATGGCTTGGGGCCGCGTCCGCGCGTTGCTCGACGCCCACGGCAAGCCGATCACCACGGCTGGCCCGTCGGTGCCGGTTGAAATTCTCGGCTTCGATAGCGCGCCGGAAGCTGGCGAAGGCTTTGCGGTTGTCGAGAACGAAGCCCGCGCCCGCGAAATCACCGACTATCGTCTGCGCAAGCGGCGCGAGACGATGGGCTCGGCCGGTACGCCACGCACACTCGAACAGATGATGCAGACGCTGAAAGATGCGGCTGGCCAGAAGGAATTCACGCTGCTCATCAAGGGCGACGTGCAGGGTTCCGTCGAAGCCATTATCGGCTCGTTGAAGAAGCTCGGCACCGATGAAGTTATCGCCCGCATCGTCCACACCGGCGTTGGTGGCGTCACCGAATCCGACGTGGCACTCGCGTCCGCTTCAAAGGCCGTCATTCTGGCGTTCAACGTGCGCGCCAACGAACAAGCCAAGCGCGCCGCCGACGTTCAGGGCATCGAAATCCGCTACTACAACATCATCTACGATTTGGTCGATGAAGTGAAAGCGGCGATGTCCGGTTTGCTTGCGCCGACAAAGCGCGAAGTGTTCCTCGGCTACGCGACGATCAAGCAGGTCTTCAACATCACCAAGTTCGGCAAGGTTGCCGGCTGTCAGGTCACGGAAGGCAAGGTCGAACGTGGCGCCAAGGTCCGTCTGTTGCGCGACAACGTCGTCATCCACGAAGGCTCGCTGGCGATCCTCAAGCGCTTCAAAGACGACGTCAAGGAAGTCACCGTCGGTCAGGAATGCGGTATGTCGTTCGCGAACTACCAGGACATCCGCGAAGGCGACCAGATCGAATGCTTCCAGGTCGAGACGATCGCTAGAAGCTTGTAGGTTTGCTGAATGCTCGGGAGTAGGCGAATCCAGCGTAGAGAGCCTTTGCAAGCGCTCTACGCTGTCTTTGCCGGTCTGCTGTTTATCGTTGCGGCCGCCGTGCTTCCAGCGGATGTCAATTTGAGAAGGTTTCTGGCGAGCGACCTCGTCGCAACGCTCGATGCAGACATCAACTTGCAGGATAGTCCGCGCGATATCGGCGACAAGTTGCAGGCTTTGTACCAGGACACATCGCGAGGCAAACTGATCGCCTCGCTGGCTACAGACCACGGTCTGCGCTGCGACGGAGGCAAGACCGTCCGTTGTTCCAAAAACATGGGCGGATTTGTCTGCCCTCAGAAACTGTTTATAGACTTAGACTTCGATCAAGCCGAAAGGCTAAAATCGGCTTCGGCTTTTACCGAAAATCCCTGCAACTGAGAAGGCCATGCGCGGTCCAATCCCGCGATGGATGAAAAATGAAACCGACCTCTCAAGCCGCCGGCATTGGCCGCGCGCTAACATCCGCATCACCGCGATCTCGGCACCGGCCGGAGCCCATGGCAAGTCTCCGAGCTCGCACCGCAGAAGCCGTTTGTCTTCTCGTCGGGCTTACGGCGTTTCCGTCAGTGGGGCTTGCAGAAGTTTGCGACAAGATAGCTGGCGAAAACTGGAAGCCTTCAGACGGAGCAGTCTTCACTTCGCCCTATGGCACTGTCGCGACTCCAGGTCATTGGGTAACGCTGACGATCATTGCGATTTTAGCCCTCGCTCTCGCTACGCGGTCCCACAAAGCGGCTTTTTTGTTGGCTGGGGTAACGTTGCTCATCGCCAGCGTCGTCCACTTCGCATCTGGCGTTGATCCGATATGGCAAAGCGGCGTGGTTGAAGGTTGTGTCAAACCGTTCCTGCGGACACCAAGTGATCATGTTTTCGTTGGGTGCCTCGTCGCTCTGGCTGGTGTCTTCGGAGCAATCGGAACTTTCGGCTCGCGTCGGAGTGTAAAATGAAACCGACCTCAAAAGCCGCCGGCCTTGGGCGCGCGCTCATATTCTACCCGTCATCCCGTGCGCAACGCAGCGTTCTACACGGTGCGTTGCAGACACGGGATCTTACGACCGGGTGCAAAAATTCAAACAAGATCCCGCATCTGCGAAGCAGCACACTCAAACTCTGTGCCTCCGGCACGGGTGTGCCGCATCGCGTGCGGGATGACGGGTGAAAGACATGACACGCAAAAAAGCCTCATCCCCCACATCCGCGAAGGGCCCGACGCAGCGCATGTTGCGAATCGGCGAGTTGATCCGCCACAAGATCGCAGAAATGTTGAGCCGCTCGGAAATCCATGACGACGTGCTGGCAGCCCACGTGATCACGATCCCTGAAGTGCGCATCTCGCCAGACTTGAAGCTCGCGACGGTGTACGTGATGCCGCTCGGAGGCAAGTCGATCAAGCCGGTCATCGAATCTTTGACGCGCAATAAAAAATACATCCGCACCGAAGTCGCGCACACGCTCAATCTGCGTTATGCGCCAGACCTCAAATTCGTCGAAGACAAAACCTTCGAAGAAGCCACCCGCATCGACCGCCTCTTGGACAGTCCGAAAGTGCGTCAGGATATCGAGAAGAAGTAAGTTTCCTTCTCCCCTTGGGGAGAAGGTGCTCCGCCCGGCGCGACAGCGCCAAGATCGGCGGGGCGGATGAGGGGACTGTTCTCTTCATCGCAAACACCCCCTCACCCTAACCCTCTCCCCGAGGGGAGAGGGAATGGAGACACCATGGCACGCCGCAAAAAAGGTAATCCGGTTCACGGTTGGGTGGTTCTCGACAAGCCGCTGAACATGACATCGACGCAGGCGGTCGGCGCCGTGCGCCGCGCATTCAACGCGCAAAAAGCCGGGCA
>JABFRT010000064.1 GCA_013141015.1 Hyphomicrobium sp.
TCTATTCAGCGCGGATTGAGGCGCACGAACTGCCGCCATCTGATAAAAACCCGCGCGGTGGACCGGACGCCGCTTAGCGCGCCCGTGCCGCGTCATCGTCAGTCGCAACGCTCCCCAAAACTTGCAACCCGCGGCGCGCTCTCAATGCCTTGAAGTGTCGGCGTGCAGCAGGTCGTTCAATTCCTCATCAATCTTCTGCGCAGCTTTGCGCCAATCGCCGCCGTTGCTGTTTGCTGTGCCCTCGATCGCCGTTGCCATGCGCTGCGTGGGGCGGGCATTGATCGCTGTCATCACATTGCGCGACGGCAGCACGCACAGTTGAGCGGCGAGTTCCTGCAATTCGCCAAAGATCGCTTCGCGGCGCACGTTATGCTGGAACGCGACGTTGCGGACTTCGCGCAGCATTTGCTCATCGGCATTGCGGATGCCGTCAGACAGCGCCCGCACGATCTCAAGTTCGGTTTTCGAATTTTCGGTCAGACGCATAAGCATCTGCTCGATGTTCTCCGGCAGTGTTGTCATCGGTCACGTCCCTCTCGCTGTTGCTCCCGGGAGTAGAGTTGCGATTCGCGTGACCGAAAAATGGTTTGCTAATGCTCAAGGTTGAGCAAGCGGTGCTTGGGCGCCTACTTCGCCGGCACGGCGCGGAAGCTCATGTGGCAGCTGGTGCAATTGCCAAGGATGTCGCGCAGATCGCCCAAAACGTCGCTGCGTGACGCGGTCTTGGCGGCTTTGGCCGCAAGCTTGTCGAACTTGTCGTGGGTGTCGAAACTCATCGACGTGAACGCGAGCGGCAATTTTGCAGCTGTCACGGGCGACACCGATTGCAATAGTTTGGCGCCGGATTTGGCGGCGATGCCGGCCACCTGATCGGGGTGATTTTCAGCGAGTGCCGCAACGATGCCCTGCACGCTTTCAAGATACGTGCGCATTCCAGCAAGCATAACGTCGCGTTCGCTTGCATCGAGAACGATGGGCATGCGGTCGTCGGGGCCAGCAGCCGCGGCCGGAAAAGCTGACGCGATGGAAATGGCGGTGAGGCAGTGCATGGCTGAGGCAAAGGCGCGGCGGCGTATAGCAGACATATCATCCTCACGTTCTGGCACGGCGGGACAAGTGTGCCGCGCCTGCAAATCATGGTGTGAGGATGGCTCCTTCCAGTGGCTGCGCATTGATCAAAATCAGGGTGAAGGGTGATGGCGCCGGCGAAAAAGAAAATCGGGCCAGGCATTTGGCCTGACCCGATCCTTCTCCATTCGTGTGGTGCGTGGCTCAGGTATTAGTGGGTGCCGCGGTGGCGCGACGGGCCACGATCATGGTCAACATGGCCACGGCGGCGCGACGGGGCGTTGTCATAGTCGTTATGACCGCGGCCGTGGCCACGGCCTTCATGGCGGTTGTGGCGCCACTTGTTCCAACGTGGCGCGCAGGCCATGCGGCCACCCCAAGGGGTCGAGCGGTGCCAGCCCAAGCGGCCTTCGACGCAGTCGCGATGCACGCCGTGAACCTGAACGATACCAGACTCAAAGCCTGAACCGAGTCTGCCGGCACCCGAGAACGGCGCTGCGGATGCGCCGCTTGCGGCGAAGGCGGCAGCAGCAAATGCGGCAGCGGCGAAAATTGTGCGTTTCATAGATCTATCTCCTTTTCGGGGCCGTGAGTTCTAGCCAAGAGGCCATCACGTTCGAGAGAACGGCCTCTCGTGACGCTGTGTATTGATTTTAATCAGGGCCTGATTTGGACGCTCTGCTGAAGGTTCGTTCAGGTTCGGATGTTGGCGGATGTTGGCGGATGTTCTCACGCTAAGAGAACGCGCCGCACAAGCAAAAGGGGCGCGTGAGATGCCACCCGCCCCTTCAATGCCATTGAGTTCAGTCTCCCGCTTGGATCAGTTGATCCGTGACCACGTATCATCCTTGCAGACGAGACCGCCGAGCACGCAACCCGAAAGCGTCAGGCTGCCGCCATTCAGTGTCACATAGCCCGAATATTTCTGGCCATCATCGAGGTTGAGCACGGTGCCCTTCCATTTGTTGGGGCCGGACGGCTTACCGCCGCACATAATGGTCTTGCCGACCTTCGCCGGCTCCGGAGACTTGACGACTTTCAAGCCGAGACCGCCGCCGCAATCAAAGGCCAGAACGTGGGCGCCATTGCTGCGCTTCCAGGTGCCGTTGGCCGAACCGGCCATGGCGACGCTTGCCAGCGCCACGCTGGAGACCAGTACGGCGGTCGAAAATCCGAGTGTCTTCCATGCTGACATGACGTGTTCTCCCTAGAGACCGGCGCCGCCGATGAACTTTTATATGGTTGGCGCGCGCGACGCTGTTGACGCTTACGTAACGCTGTCAGACTAGCAGGCCATGCGCCGCTCTCAACGCAAAACTGCTGATGCATTGCACCAATTCTGCATGCGTTGGAAATCACTGTTTCAATAAAACCGGCAATCGCCGTCAGCCACGGCCCCGATACGGCGCGACGCCTTGGTCTGGCAGCCATACGGCCGAGGGCAGCGCGCCCGTTTGCCAGAACACGTCGATCGGCATGCCACCGCGCGGATACCAGTAGCCGCCGATGCGCAGATAGTGCGGTTGCAGCAGGTCTGCGATGCGCTTGCCGATGGCGACCGTGCAGTCCTCGTGGAACGCGCCGTGATTGCGGAACGAGGCGAGGTAGAGTTTGAGCGACTTGGATTCCACCAGCCATTTGTCCGGCACATAGTCGATCATCAAGTGCGCGAAATCGGGTTGCCCCGTGACCGGGCAGAGCGACGTGAACTCCGGCTGCGTGAAGCGCGCCACGTAATGCGTATCGCTGTGCGGGTTGGCGACGCGCTCCAGCACCGCCTGCCCAGGTGATTGCGGCAGTGCCGTCTGCTGGCCGAGCTGGGTGACAGGTGGCTTGCTCGACATCGCGCTACTCCGCCGCCAAACGCTGTGAGCGCGAGGGGCCAGTATAAATGCAGCCTTCGTGGCAGCTGTCGCGATGAATTTCGATTTGGGCGAGGCCCGGCACGTTGTTGGCAAGCCGCTGCCACAACCACATCGCGATGCGTTCCAGCGTCGGGGCTGCAAGCCCCTCGACCTCGTTCAACATGCGGTGATCGAGCGCGTCGCGGCTGTCTTCAAGCGCGGCCGTCAATTCATCAAAGTGGAACACCAACCCCGTCTGCGCATTGGGTTCGCCATCAATGATCACGCGCGCGCGGAACGAATGCCCGTGGACGCGGGAGTTGGGGTGCCCTGGCGGCGCGGAGGGCAGGTAGTGGGCCGCCTCAAACAGAAAGTCTCGATAGATGCGCATGGGGCAGGAAATAGGGGGGAATGGGGCGTTAACGCAATAGCCAATGGCAGCCCTGCCCCCTCAATCAATGGCCCCATCGCGGCGACAGAGTGAAGCGTCCGGCAAATCTGCAAGCGGTCTTCGAGGACCGAGCCAGCCTTAGACTGAGCCATAGACCAAGCCCAGACCGCGCGATAAAGTCCGCCAAGCTATTTGGAGGGTAGGGTAGAGAAATGCTCGCACTGCGGCCCAATTGCGAATGCTGCAACAAGGACCTGCCGCCAACGTCAGTGGACGCGATGATCTGTACCTATGAGTGCACGTTCTGCCGCGACTGCGTGGACAGCAAATTGCACGGCGTGTGCCCGAATTGCGGCGGTAATTTTGAGCGCCGCCCGGTCAGGCCCGAGGTGAAACTTTTGAAAAATCCGCCGTCGGAGACGCGCGTCTTCAAGCCCACTGGCTGTGCCTGAGTTTGTGGCGCGCACCCGTCTCAGCGGATTCCCAGCACCTTATGGGTTTGCACCGACAGCCGCCACGGCGGGTTGGATTTGCAGTAGGCTATCGCCGCCTGCGTGTTGGCGGCCTGCGCCGGGCCGTCCATCGGCTGCAGGAAGTAGTGATCGAAATCGAGATCGCGCACCGCCGCGGGTAGCAGGGCTGCTTGCGGATAGACGAGTTTTAATTCATCGCCGCGCGTCTGAACCAGATCGGCACCAGCCTTGGGTGATACGCAGATCCAATCGATATCATCGGGCACCTCAAGCGTGCCATTGGTCTCGACCGCAATCGCAAAGCCTTCGTCATGCAGCGCGTCGATCAACGCCTGGTCGATCTGCAGCATCGGTTCGCCGCCGGTCAGCACCACGAGGCCTGGACCTGTCACGCCGCCAAGTGCCAGCTTGCAGGCGAACGCTAAGTCTGCCGCCGTCTCGAACTTTCCGCCGCCCGCACCGTCGGTGCCGGCAAATTCCGTATCGCAGAATTGACAGACGGCTTTGGCGCGGTCTTCCTCGCGGCCGGTCCAAAGGTTGCATCCGGCAAACCGGCAGTGTTCCGCTGGCGTACCAGCATTCGCGCCTTCGCCTTGCAGCGTGTAGAAGATCTCTTTGACGGAATACATGGGTGGAGCGCTTTGTGTTCTGTGCCGCGTTTGAAGTTGACCTGTTGGTGGACATTTTCCACGTCAATTGCAAAGGCTTTCAAGCCCCAGAGGTTGCGACATGAAAGAATTCATCCTGTTGATGCACGGCGATTCCGAGGGTGCTGAAACCGATGATGCCTGGGCGCGTTACATCGCGTCGCTCAAAGCGCGCGGCGGCTTTGTTGGCGGCAGTTCAATAGGGGCTGGCGCAGGGTTCCGCAAGACGGGCCCGGCAGGACCTCTGTCTGACTCACTCACCGGCTTCATAACGCTGCGCGCCAACGATCTCGCCGATGCCCGCCAGTGCCTCGAAGGCAATCCTGTCTTTGAGTGCGGCGGCACTGTCGAAATTCGAGAATTGATCAAGGATTGAAATGCCAAATCCGCTTCGGGCTTATCGCTATTTCGACCTCGTGATGACCGCGTTCGTCGTCGTGCTCGTCTGTTCGAACTTGATTGGCCCCGCCAAAGCCGCAACGCTTGATTTGCCTTTGATCGGCGCGGTGACGTTCGGCGCCGGCGTGCTGTTCTTTCCGGTGTCGTATATTTTTGGCGACATACTGACGGAAGTGTACGGCTACGCGCAGGCCCGCCGCGTGATTTGGGCCGGCTTCGCGGCGTTGCTGTTTGCAGCCCTGATGGCAGCTATCGTGGTCGCGCTGCCGCCTGCGCCGTCTTGGCCCAATCAGACGGTCTATGAAATCGCATTCGGCAACACTTGGCGGATCGCGGGCGCGTCGATGATCGCCTACTTCTGCGGTGCATTCGTCAATTCGTATGTGCTGGCCAAAATGAAAGTGGCGAGCGCGGGCTGCAACATGCGTGCGCGGTTCGTTGCATCAACCGTTGCGGGTGAAGCGATTGACAGCGCGTTGTTCTATCCGCTGGCGTTTTACAATTCCGGCATCATGCCAAACGAGCTTGTCGCGACGCTGGTCATCTCCCAATTCGTAACCAAGACGCTTGTCGAGATTGCGTTTCTGCCGGTGACAACGCGCATCGTCACCGCCTTGAAGCGCGCCGAAAACGAAGACGCGTTTGACCGCGATACAGACTTCAACCCGTTCCGGGTGTGACGTTAGCTCCCGCCTTCGCGGACGGAGGCGGGGAGCGCAGCGCCGCGCCGGAGATCCGGGATCTTTCGCGGTAGCTGTATTGAGGAACGCCGCAACGGGTAAAGGTCCCGTGTCTGCGGTGCACCGTGAAGGCACGCTGCACGCGCGCAGGAATGCAGGTGTGGGTGAATGTGCGCCACTCTCTCCGCCTTGCGGTCCCGGGCAAGCAACTGAGCGCAGCAAAGTTGCTTAGACCCGGGATCACGTCGTCAGTGGCAAACCGGACTTTGTCCGCATCGAATTTCAACTGAAACGACGCGGTCCCGGGTCTCGCGATGGGCTTGCAGCCCATTGCTTCGCCCGGGAATGCAAGTGGTGAGAGATGGACTCAACGTTCGCCGCGGCGGCGACGATGGCATCGGCATCACGCTTTTGGCTGTTGGGTTACGGCCGAGTGCAGCGCGGCCTAACCCAACACTTGTCTCTTGGCTTTCTGGCATAGTGTGATGAGACGGCCTCCAAGGAGACCGTCTCGCGGGGTCGGAGATCGAACCCAACCTCGGGCACGAGCCCGCAGCGTAGCTCAATCCCGCCCCGCGCCATTGTGAACCCGAACGGTTGCACGGCGCAAGACGCCGCAGACAAGGCAGGGACCCGATGACGGCTGCACCTCAATGGATTGGCATCGACGTTTCAAAGAAAATGCTCGATGTTTATTCTCAAAATCTCGGCGCCTTCCGCGTCGCCAATTCGGCGCAAGGTCTCGACACTTTGATTGCAAAACTCGCAAAGATCACTGTCGCTGGCGTTGTTATGGAAGCAACCGGCGGATACGAACAAGCGGCACATCAAGCGCTGATGTTCCACGGCATCAATGCCTCCATTGTAAACCCGGCGCGCGTCAGGGCGTTCGCTACCGGCACCGGACAACTCGCCAAAACCGATAAGATCGACGCGCAAATTCTCGTTCACTACGCCGCATTCAAGAAGCCCGCGCCAACACCGCTGGCATCGACAGCGCGCGCAAAACTCAAGGAAATCCTGGCTTATCGTGCTCAAATCGTCGCCGAGATTACCGCGCGGACGGCGCAGTTGCGCCACTTCGAAAGCCAAGACATCGTTGAGCGCGCAACCGCTGCCATTACAAGCCTTAAGGCCGATAGAAAATCTCTCGACGCTGAAATCGAAGCGCTGATCAAGGCCGATGCAGACTGCGAAACGGCCTATCGCATTGTGACATCTGTTCCAGGCGCCGGTCTCATCGTGGCTGCGACCCTGATTTGCGAGCTGCCGGAACTGGGATCGTTGAACCGCCGCCAAATCGCAAGCCTCGCCGGCCTCGCGCCATTCCCGCGAGAAAGCGGCCAACGCAAAGGCTACCGCGCCATCCGCGGCGGCAGGGCCGAAGTCAGGACCGCACTCTTTAATGCCGCAAGAGTCGGAATTCGTTTCAATCCAAAACTAAAAGTCTTCGCAGAACGCCTGGTGGCCAAATCCAAGCCCTACAAAGTGATCATCGTTGCGGCCATGCGAAAGCTGCTCACCATTCTCAATGCCATGTTGAAGGCCAATGAAATGTGGCGCTTGACCTAGTCATCAAGACGGTTGCTACGTTTCTTTGCTTTGGCGGGGATGAGTTGGCGATTGCGAGATCCGATCTGCCGCAAAGAGCGTGAATTGTAGGTTGGGTTAGCACCGGCGCTGGCGGCCGGCTCGAGGAACGAGAGTCGCCAGCGCCGGAAAAGTGCGTAACCCAACAACCAAGACCAGCGGCGATGATGGCATCGGCATCACGCTCTTGAATGTTGGGTTACGGCCGAGTTCTGCGCTTCCGGCCGGCTCGAGGAACGAGAGTCGGAAGCGCCCAGGATGTTGCGCGGCCTAACCCAAACTCGTTTCTTTGCTTTGGCGGGGAGGTGCTCGCCATTGTGAGCTACACGCTCGAATGCGGTGCAAGGGAATGCTTGCAGAAGACCAGACCTTCGTCATCCCGGCGCAGGCCGGGACCCAGTCAAGCCGCCGCATAATGAACGATCTGGCACGACGACGCTTCGCTGACTGGACCGTACCGGCTCGTTCATCGTGTTGGAATTTGTCTGGGTCCCGGCCTGCGCCGGGATGACGGTGTGGGGAGAGCTGTGCGAAACGTCAGGCAGCGGCGATGATGGCATCGGCATCACGCTTTTGGACGTTGGGTTACGGCCGAGTTCTGCGCTTCCGGCCGGCTCGAGGAACGAGAGTCGGAAGCGCCCAGGATGTTGCGCGGACTAACCCAAACTCGTTTCTTTGCTTTGGCGGGGAGGTGCTCGCCATTGTGAGCTACACGCTCGAATGCGGTGCAAGGGAATGCTTGCAGAAGACCAGACCTTCGTCATCCCGGCGCAGGCCGGGACCCAGTCAAGCCGCCGCATAATGAACGATCTGGCACGACGACGCTTCGCTGACTGGACCGTACCGGCTCGTTCATCGTGTTGGAATTTGTCTGGGTCCCGGCCTGCGCCGGGATGACGGTGTGGGGAGAGCTGTGCGAAACGTCAGGCAGCGGCGATGATGGCATCGGCATCACGCTTTTGGACGTTGGGTTACGGCCGAGTTCTGCGCTTCCGGCCGGCTCGAGGAACGAGAGTCGGAAGCGCCCAGGATGTTGCGCGGCCTAACCCAACTTACGTTACTTTGCTTTGGTGGCGATGAGCTGGCGATTGCGAATTACGACCTGCCGCAAAGAGCGTGAAATGTAGGTTGGGTTAGCACCTGCGCTGGCGGCCGGCTCGACGAAGGAGAGTCGCCAGCGCCAGAAAAGTGCGTAACCCAACAACCAAGACCAGCGGCGATGATGGCATCGGCATCACGCTCTTGGATGTTGGGTTACGGCCGAGTGCAGAGCGGCCTAACCCAACCTACGTTTCTTTGTTTTGGCGGCAAGCAATGCGGGCTACGTTCTGTGCTAGACGGCCAAGTCTGGTTGAAGCACTTCCAGCACCCGAGCTTGAAACGGGATGCTTCGATTTAGATCGGAACAAAAGCCCTTAAGCTGCCATGCGGCTTCACCTTCGACTTCCGGATCATCCGACCATAGAGCGTCCATTACCCCGTTCAGCTCTTGCAGGACCATTCGTGCAAACTCTTCCGGGCTCGTCTGCGAGGCAGCAGCTGTGAGGAGGCCATCATGCTCGAGATTAGCTCTTCCCTGACCGCCCGCTTCAACGCAAATGGCCATGAAGATGCCCAATTGGAGCATTGAGCGATCACGCCAGCCGCGCCGCCTGATTAGATCTGAAAAAATCGTATGGTAGCAGAACTTCTCATGCTCACGATCACACTCGATCATGTATTGACGCAGGATATCCGTTGAATTTACATCTAGGAGCACCAAAGCTCGCATGGCATACCCGAGTGCCGGTACTGCGTTGGTGTACCATGGCTGCCTGCCGCCCTCCCCCAGTTTGCCAATGTACGTCTTCAGCAGTTGTCGCAACTCATCTATGACATCAACCTGGCTGTCGACAATTCGCTGGAAAAACTCCGGCTCGGGGTAGACTTCGGAACCGACGAGATACTCGAATGTGAGGTAGCCTTCTGAGATCAGTCTGTCGTATTTGCTGTCGATGACCGCATTCTGTTCTCGAAGCGCCTTGGAACATTCTTCGGAGTTCCATTTCGCCAGCACGATTCGTTGATCTTTTGAGTGCTGATGATTCATATTCGCCTCTTTCGGCAGCTCTTGGTCTGGCATCTCTAGCAACTACCCCAAATCCGGCGGTGTCGCCTCTTTCTTGAACGCGGCGACGGTATCGGCTAGCGCCATCACCGTCTGCTCCTGTGAACCCAAGCGGCGCACACTCACATTCCGGGCTTCGGCGTCGCGCATGCCGACGGCGAGGATGACGGGGACTTTCGCCAAGGAATGCTCGCGCACCTTGTAGCCGATCTTTTCGTTGCGGATATCGGCTTCGACGCGCAGGCCCGCGGCCTTGAACGCTTCAACGACTTCGTTGGCGTAAGGATCAGCTTCGCTGGTGATCGTCGCAACGACGACTTGCAACGGCGCCAGCCACAACGGGAAGTGCCCTGCGAAGTTCTCAATCAGAATGCCGGTGAAGCGTTCGAGCGAGCCGAACATCGCGCGGTGGATCATCACCGGCGTGACCTTGTCGGAATTCTCATCGATGTAAAACGCGCCGAGACGGCCCGCCAAGTTAAAGTCAACCTGGGTCGTGCCGCACTGCCATTCGCGGCCGATGGCGTCCTTCAACACGTATTCGAGTTTCGGGCCGTAGAACGCGCCCTCACCCGGCTGCAACGCGGTTTTGATGCGGCCGTTCGACCGCTTGGTGACCTCATTGAGCACGTCCTGCAAAGCCTTCTCGGCCTTGTCCCACAAGTGGTCGGCCCCGACGCGCTTTTCAGGCCGCGTCGACAGCTTGATGAAAATATCTTCGAACCCGAAGTCTTTGTAGATCGACAGCATCAGATCGTTGATCTTGAGGCACTCGGCCATGATCTGATCTTCGGTGATGAAGATATGCGCATCATCCTGCGTGAAATGGCGCACGCGCAGCAGGCCGTGCAGCGACCCCGATGGCTCGTAGCGATGTACCTTGCCGAACTCGGCGATCTTCAGCGGCAGGTCGCGGTAGCTCTTCAATCCGTGCTTGAAGATCTGCACGTGACCGGGACAGTTCATCGGCTTGCAGCAGAACACGCGCTCATCAGGCAGCGTCGTCGTGAACATGTTCTCGCCGTAGTTTTCCCAGTGGCCCGACAGCTCCCAGAAGTGCTTCTCCATCATGTCGGGAGAATTCACCTCCATGTAGCCGGCCTTCTGCTGCTGGCGGCGCATGTAGTTGATGAGCGTCTGGAACAGCGTCCAGCCTTTCGGATGCCAGAAGATCGAGCCCGGCGCTTCTTCCTGGAAATGGAACAGATCCATTTCGCGGCCGAGCTTGCGGTGATCGCGCTTCTCGGCTTCTTCGATTTGGCGCAGGTAGGCGTCGAGTTCTTCCTGGGTCGCGAACGCGGTGCCGTAGATGCGCTGCAGCTGCGGATTGTTGCTGTCGCCACGCCAGTAAGCGCCTGCGAATTTCTGCAGCTTGAAGGCTTTGCCGATGCCGCCGGTGGACGTCATGTGCGGACCGCGGCAGAGGTCGAACCATTCGCCTTGATTGTAGATCTTGAGGTCCTGGCCCTCGGAGATCGCGTCAACGAGTTCGATTTTGAACAGCTCGCCCTTGTCGCGGAACACCGGCGGGCCTTATCGCGGCTCCACACCTGCTTGGTGAAGGGCGCGTTTTTGCCGATGATCTCGTGCATCTTCTTTTCGATTTTTGCGAGATCGTCAGGGTGAAAAGGCTCGGCCTTCGCGAAGTCGTAGAAGAAGCCGTTGTCGATCACCGGGCCAATCGTCACCTGGGTGCCGGGCCACAGCGCTTGTACGGCTTCAGCCATCACGTGCGCCGCATCGTGGCGAATGAGTTCAAGGGCTGCCGCGTCCGTGCGGGCCACGAAATTGATTGCCGCATCTTTAGAAATTGGATCATGAAGATCGCTTAAGACGCCATCGAGTTGCATAGCAACCGTGCGCTTGGCGAGCGATGGCGAGATGCCCTTGGCGATCTCGAAGCCGGAAGTGCCGGCGGGCACGGATTTGGTTTTGCCGTCGGGGAACGTAATCGTGACGTTTGTCATCGCGTGTCTCCTTTGCTCACTCGCCGCATACCAATCGGCGTAAGTCGATGTCAGGCGACGCAATCGCGGGATTTGGGGAAAGAGTCAAGCCGGGGACCGGGGACGCGCACGCATTCGATAAAATTTGAAAGACTTTCGGGGGCGGTTTTCAACCATCCGCCGCTAGGGTGGCGGCTCACGTCACCAACGCCTTAAGGGGTATTTTCTGTCATGGCAGCGCCGAAACTGGTCATCCGCAAGGGTATGTTCCTGATCCAGGGGAAAGTGCGCGCCTGCTGCTCGGTGCAAGCCATTGTCGCGCCGGAAGTCCGCGCCGTGTTGAACGAACACTTCATGGCCGAAGCCCTGTTCAAGAGGTCGCTGTATTCCGGCACCTGGCCGGCTGGCGCGCTCGCCATTCCGCCGGCACTCGCAGGTCCCGTCAGCGCGTTCTTGAAGAATGATGCGTGCCCTGAAATCGCGGTCAAGACGATCCTTGCTGGGCAGCTGCATCAAGGCGCCAACGTTTGGGAAATGATGGCATTCGAGTTCATTTCAAAGATCGCCTTCGACAACTTCGCCGCGCTTGTGCAGATGATCGGCGAAATGGGCACCGATGTGGTCTATGCCGGCAATGGCGTCGCCATCACCAACATCGAACAGTTCGACGCCGACACAAAGGCCGAGATCGAAGCGCTGACGCAGCCGGCGGAGTTGGCGGCGTAACGCGAGCGGTCTACTTCCAGCGGCCATAGCGCCAGGGGGCAAGCGCGTGATGCTGGTCGCGGATATCGGGCACCGGGTCAACGCCGTGCGTGCCGCCCGGGCCGCAGCGCTTGAGCCGTGAGACCATCAGCCAGAGCCCGCGCCACGCGCCGTTCTTATCGATGGCTTGGATGGCATATTCCGAGCACGTCGGCCAATGGCGGCAGTTCTGGCCAACGAACGCCTTGAACGTGTAGCGGTAGATGTAGACCGGCGCTTTGGCGAGGGATTTGGCGAGATTGGTCACGACTAGGGCCTATGGGGCTAAACTAGGTTTTCGAATTCTGTTTTCGAGATTTCGCAATCGCGTAGAAATTTTGCCAGCAGACCAGGGCCAATGTTTTCGCCCGAATGAACCGGAACGACTGTCTGCCGGCCATCGGGATGCTTAAGAATGTGATGGCTGCCCCGCGTTCTGGCAACTTCGAAGCCAGCCTTGCCTAGGGCGCGGACAACATCTTCCCTGTGACCGACGGCAGCTTAATCATGCCGCAACCGTGATGCGTTCAACGCCAATCAGCTCGAGCGGTTGAGAGGTGTCACCACTCATTTCAAGGCACAGAGCAATCGCCTACCTCAGGCGGCTATCGAGCTCATCGCGGGATTTCGCCTGCGTGTGGCAACCTGGCAATGACGGCACGGACGCCACAAAATACCCTTCGCTGTCGCGCTCGATCACGACTGTAAAATCACGTGTCATGACAGATGCACTCCCGGTTGTGGAATTGGGTGGTTCAAACTTTCAAGCGCCTTTTCAACGGCGTCGAAAACGAGCAGCGTCGAGGCGTGCCGCGCCTTGTAATGGCGCACCGGTTCGAGCACGCCAAGATCGGCCCAGCGCCCGGCCGGCGGCGGTCCGCCCGCCTTCAACATGGCGCGCATCTGTTCAGCGATTGTGTGAAAGTCCTGCGGCGAAGTCCCGACGATCTCGCGCGCCACGACAGACGCCGCCGCTTGCCCAAGCAGGCAGGCCTTGACGGTCGCGCCGTAGTCTGAGACGCGGCCATCTTTCAGCGCCACATCGACGTCGATGGTTGAACCGCACAGCTTGGAGTGGGCGCTGGCCGTCGCGCCCGGTTTGGCCAGCCGCCCGTTGCGCGAGATGGCCCCCGCGAGTTCCAGTATCCGGCTATTATAAATCTCGTCCAGATCGGCCATATTTGACTGTTCCTTGACTTGCAGCTTCCGGCCGCTACCGGCTTAAATCCGGGCGCCCGTAACCTTGCTGCCGCGGACCCTCGTCCAAATCGCCGCGACTGCGTATATAGTGGCAAATGCCAAGACTTGCGAGGCACCCTGCAGCAGCGCCAAAGGAGCCCGGTTTGACCAAGAAGCCGATACTTGCGCCGAACATCGCCCCCCTGCCCCCGCGCCGCCCGTCGCGCGCAGAGGCGGAGGATGCAGTGCGTACGCTGCTCGCCTGGGCCGGCGATGACCCGGCACGCCCCGGCCTGATCGATACGCCC
>JABFRT010000049.1 GCA_013141015.1 Hyphomicrobium sp.
GCTGATCCAAAAAGGGTCAGAGGCCTCACGGCAAGGCGCCCTGCTTTGCCCACCCGCTCGCAAACGCACCCCTCATCTCCCAATTCACGATTCTCTTAAAACCCCATCCAAATTTACCAATCCCCACCTTTCCCGCACACAAGCGGCATCCGCCGGAGTTTTTTATGAAGGAAATGAAGCTCGAGGATTTGAAGCGCAAATCCCCCGCAGAGCTCGTCACGTTTGCCGAAGAGACAGGTGTCGAAAACGCCTCGACCATGCGCAAGCAAGAGCTGATGTTCGCGACGCTGAAACAGCTCGCGACCCAGGATACCGAAATCACGGCGATGGGCGTCGTCGAAGTGCTGCAGGATGGCTTCGGCTTCTTGCGCTCGCCCGAAGCCAACTATTTGCCGGGCCCTGATGACATCTACGTTTCGCCCTCACAGATCCGCCGTTTTGCGTTGCGCACCGGCGACACGGTCGAGGGCCAGATCCGCTCGCCAAAAGACGGCGAACGCTATTTCGCGCTCCTCAAGGTCTCGAACATCAACTTTGAAGACCCAGAGAAGACCAAGCACAAGAGCCATTTCGACAACCTGACGCCGTTGTACCCGACGCAGTGGCTGAAGCTCGAAATCGAAGATCCGACCATCAAGGATCTTTCCCCGCGCGTTATCGATATCGTGGCCCCCATCGGCAAGGGCCAGCGCGCTCTGATCGTCGCCCAGCCGCGCACCGGTAAAACCGTGCTGCTGCAGAACATCGCCCACTCGATCACCACTAATCACCCCGAGTGCTATCTGATCGTGCTGCTGATCGACGAGCGCCCGGAAGAAGTGACTGACATGCAGCGCTCCGTGAAGGGCGAGGTGATCTCGTCAACCTTCGACGAGCCGCCGTCACGCCACGTGCAGGTCTCGGAAATGGTCATCGAGAAGGCCAAACGCCTGGTTGAGCATAAGCGTGACGTCGTCATTCTGCTGGATTCGATTACGCGTCTCGGCCGCGCCTATAACACGGTCGTCCCGTCTTCCGGCAAGGTGTTGACCGGCGGCGTCGACAGCAATGCGCTGCAGCGCCCGAAGCGGTTCTTCGGTGCGGCCCGCAATATCGAAGAGGGCGGCTCGCTGACCATCATCGCGACCGCCTTGATCGATACCGGCAGCAGAATGGACGAAGTGATCTTCGAAGAATTCAAGGGCACGGGCAACTCGGAAGTCGTGCTCGACCGCAAGGTTTCCGACAAGCGCATCTTCCCGGCCATCGACATCGCCAAGTCCGGCACGCGTAAGGAAGACCTGCTGGTGCCGAAGGATCAGCTGAAGAAGATG
Organism: Hyphomicrobium sp.; assembly: GCA_013141015.1. GTDB lineage: Bacteria > Pseudomonadota > Alphaproteobacteria > Rhizobiales > Hyphomicrobiaceae > Hyphomicrobium_B. Next base: position 1,314 of record JABFRT010000049.1, read on the forward strand.
TACGTGCTGCGCCGCATCCTCAACCCGATGGGCACACAAGACGGCATCGAGTTCCTGATCGACAAGCTGCGGGCCACCAAAACCAACGGCGAGTTCTTCCAGCAGATGAATACCTGATCAAACACAAGGGCCGCTTCGATGATCGAAGCGGCCCTTTTTGTAGCTGCAGGAATTCGTTCGGGGTTGTCTGGTGCTTGTCTTTATCGATGAAAGTGGTGACCCAGGGTTCAAAGTTTCGAAGGGGTCGTCACAACTCTTTGCCGCTGTGATGGTGATTTTATCCGTGGAGGCCGGATGCAGCGATAGATGAAGTGGCGTCGAGCAATCGCGGGCCGAATTCTTGCAATAGCCGCGATCGGGTGTTTTGACCTTTTTCGGTAACGCGTTCGGGCTCGCCTTTGCCGGGCACGTAGTAGAACGGCAGCAGCATCTGCTCAATGAACGACTTCGGGAAATTCGGTAGCTCATCGACGCCCATGTCTTGATAGGTGATCGGGCGCGGCGGTTTGGCCTGGAACGTGCCAAACAGTTTATCCCAGAAGGCAAACAGCAGGCCGAAGTTGCAATCGCCTTCCGTGCCCCAGTTGACGTGATGCAGATGGTGCGCGCGTCCAATCGACAGATGCCCGTCGAGCGGGCCTAGCTCCTGATCGACGTTCGAGTGCTGCACGATCAGAGTAATCGTGATTAGGAACCCAAGCATAATGGCGACGTCCTGGGTCATGCCCATGATGACCAGCGGCGCCTGGGCAATGATCATATCCATCGACTGATGGATGGGGTGGCGGATCACACCATTGAAGCCATAGAGGCGGCCAACACCGTGATGGACGGCGTGCAGGCGCCACAGCAGCGGCAGGCGGTGACTGAGATAGTGCACCGTCATGAACGCAAAGTCGGCGATCAGAAACGCCAGCAGCACCTGGCCCCAGAACGGCCAGTGCGCTGGCCAGATGCCTTGGAACGGAAACAGCCACTGAATGACCGGAATGAGCAGCACACCGTTCAGCGCGCTCAATTCATAGATGACGGTGTGCCAGAAGTTGGCACTGGTGTCGCCGTGCGCGTCGTGGTCGTTCCACTCTGGATAAAACGGCGCGATTTTTTCGGCGGCAAACGCGGTGGCGAATCCGATCAGCAAAAGCGGGATCAGCCAGAAATACGAATGCCCCGAGATCATGACCCAGTAAGCAGCGCCCGTCAGCCCCAGCATCATGAAGGGCGCATAAGCGTAGCGGACGATGGAACGCATAGATGACATAATTGCAACCTCTGGCAGCAGAATAGCGCCCGGGGTTATCGGCGCAACCTACTCTTTGAGCGATATGACCTTTCAACGCGGTAAAGCGTTAATCGGATCCGGTCATTGAACGTCTGACCTGCAGCAGGCGCGCGCACAGCGAGGCGGCGTCTACAAGCGGTGCGCCACAGACCGGCCCAACGCAGATCAGCGCTCCTGCAAGCTCCGGGCCCCCAGAAACTGCCGCCGCTTCGGGACGGAATTGAACATCGTTCGAAATTCTGGCGAATTCAATGGCGCCGGGCACGGAAACGCCGTGAAGCGCTTGGCAAAGAAGAGTTGTATCACCAGACCGAATTTTGATCTGGACAATGCCGTCGAGATCCAGCGCCGCGGCAAGCAGCCCGCAATGGCCAACCGGGCCCGACGCGACTGCGCCTGAAAAGGCAACGAACAGGTCGCGCGCGCGTCTGTCGTAGGTGGCATCCCCCGTCAACGCCGAGAGCGCGATCAGGTTGGACAGCTGGATCGTGTTGGCGCTCGGCACCGCATCGTCGGACGCGGACTTGAGCCGCACAATCACGTCGGATGTGTCGTCAGCCGCCGTGAAATATCCGCCGCTCGCAGTATCCCAATAGTGCCGGTCGAGAGTCGTGGTCCAGCGGACGGCGTGAGCCAGATAATTGGCGTCCCCCGTCGCCTGATAGAGACGTAGCGCACCCCACGTCATGTTGGCATAGTCGGACGCGGTCGCCGGCGCCTTTGAAATTCCGCCGCGCGCCGAATGCCAGAGCCGTCCATCCGGCGTCTGCATTTTCTCGACGACGAACACGAACGCGCGCTTGGCCATCGCCAACCACTCAGACTTCGCGAACACTACCGCCGCCCGCGCCACCGCTGCGATCATCAAGCCGTTCCAGTCGGCCAGCACCTTGTCATCCCAGCCGGGGCGGATACGCGGCGCACGCGCTGCAAACAGTTTTGCGCGCATCACGGCAAGCCGCGCCTCATCCGCTTCGCTCAGCGGCGCGAGATTGTGCAGCCGGTTGAGGATTGAATGACCCTCGAAATTTCCAGCCTGCGTGACGTCATAAACGTGACCGAAAAACACCGCGTCGTCTTGGCCGAGAACGTCTGCGATTTCACGCGCGGTCCAGACGTAGAACTTGCCTTCCTCGCCTTCGCTATCGGCATCAAGGGAGGCTGCAAACCCGCCGCCGTTGGCGATCATTTCACGGTTTAGCCAATCGACGGTCTCTAAAATGCGGGCCGCATAAAGCGGATCTTGCGTCTCGCGCCAGGCTTCCGTCAGAAGGTCGATCAGCAGCGCATTGTCGTACAGCATCTTCTCGAAATGCGGCACCAGCCAGCGCTCATCGACCGAGTAGCGCGCGAACCCGCCGCCCAGGTGATCGTAGATGCCACCCTGGCAAATGTGGGTCAGCGTGTTCAGCACGGCGTCGCGCGCGGCCGCATCATCAAAGCGAATTGCGCCGCGCCACAGCAGCCAGAAGACATTCCATTGCGGAAACTTCGGCGCGCCGTTGAGCCCGCCATGCTCAGGATCTACGGCCCGCGTGATGCGCCCCGCCAGCTCGCGGATCATGGCCTCACTCGCCACGAAGCCTGACGGGTTGACCGATTGCCCGGCGAGCGATGCGATGATCTTGTCGGCGTTGGCGCGGACCTGCTCCGGCTGGCTGTCGAAGGCTTCCGCGATCCGCAGCAGCACGGTCACGAACGCCGGGCGGCCATAGCGCTGGTCTTTCGGGAAATACGTGCCGCCCCAAAAGGGCCGGGCATCTGAATCGAGAAACATGGTCAGGGGCCACCCGCCTTGCTCGCCCAAGCGGTGCAGCGCCCCCATGTAAATCGCATCGATATCAGGCCGCTCTTCACGGTCGACTTTGATGTTCACGTACAGCCCGTTCATGACTTCGGCGGTCGCCGGGTCTTCGAAACTTTCGTGCGCCATCACGTGGCACCAGTGGCAAGCCGCATAACCGACCGACAGCAGGATAGGCTTGCCGGTGCGTTTGGCCTCCGCCAATGCCTCGGGGCCCCACGACCACCAGTGTACCGGGTTGTCCTTGTGCTGCAGCAGGTAGGGGCTGGTTTCGAGGTGTAGGCGATTTTCGGACATTGATGATCTCGTGAAACCCAGGTTGCGATAGCGCGCATCTACAGTTACGCGAAGGGCATGGCAGATAGTTCGACAATCTTTGCGCTCTCAAGCGGCGCTGGCAAAGCCGGTATCGCAGTCATCCGCGTTTCGGGCCCAGCGGTGCGCGCGGTCATGGGTTCGATGGCGGCGCCTGCAGTGCTTGACCGCCAAGCCGCATTTCGCCGGATCGTACACCCCAGATCGCGGGCGCTGCTTGACCGGGCGGTCGTGGTGTTCTTCGCGAGTCCACGAAGTGAAACCAGCGAGGACGTGGTTGAGTTCCAGGTCCACGGCGGACGCGCTGTCGTCCGGGCGGTACTGGACGCACTGGCCCATGTCCCTGGATGCCGGATGGCCGAGCCGGGCGAGTTCGCCCGCCGTGCGTTCAATAACGGCAAGCTCGACTTGGTCGAAGTCGAAAGCCTGGCTGATCTCGTGGACGCCGAAACCGAGGCCCAGCGCAAATTGGCCCTGCAGACCGGCGGCATGCTTTCGGCACTTTATGAAGGCTGGCGGGCTAAGCTGATCGAAGTCGCGGGCCTGGTCGAAGCAGCCATTGATTTCTCAGACGAAGGCGACGTTGGCACAAAGGCGTTCGAGGCCGCCCGCGTGCGCGCCCGCCCGTTGCGAGAAGCTATCGCCAAACATCTGGACGACGGCCATCGCGGTGAAATGCTGCGCGAAGGGTTCCGGGTCGCGCTACTCGGGCCCCCCAACGCCGGCAAGTCGAGCCTGCTGAACGCGCTCGCCCGGCGCGATGCGGCGATTGTCTCGGAGGAAGCCGGCACGACCCGCGACGTGATCGAAGTCCGCCTCGACCTCGACGGCTATCCGGTGATCGTCTCGGATACGGCGGGCATTCGCGAGACCGAGGGCCGCATCGAGCAGGAGGGCATCCGCCGCTCGCTCGCCGCCGCCCGCGAGGCAGATTTGAACCTGTGGCTCAGCGACTCTGGGTTCGAGTCGCGCCCAAGCGAAATTTCACGTGAAACTTTGGTTGAGGTCCGGACCAAGTCGGATTTGGGGACGTCTCCCTCTCCCCTTGGGGAGAGGGTCGGGGTGAGGGGGCTTGGCGCAGATATTGGCTCTGGTCAAAGCCCCCTCATCCCCCCTTCGGGGACCCTCTCCCCAAGGGGAGAGGGAGCCGCCGCCCTGTCCATCTCGACCAAAACCGGCGCTGGGGTGGATGAGCTGATCCGGCTGATCGCGGCCCGGGCCAAGGACGCGATGGGGTCAGAAACGGCAGCCCCCGTGGTCGCCCGCGCCCGCCATCGCCAGCACCTGGAGCAAGCCGTCACGAGCCTCTGGGACTTCCTTGATGGCCCCCCCGATCAGCTTGAACTGCGCGCCGAAGACGTGCGCCGCGCCGCTCATGCGCTCGGCCGCATTACCGGCCGGGTGGACGTCGAGGACGTGCTGGGGGAGATCTTTTCGAGATTCTGTATTGGGAAGTGACATCACTTTCCTCTCCCTTCGGGAGTGGATGCCCGCGCGGGGCGACTGCGCCAAACTAGCGTGGGGCAGGTGAGGGCACGTCGTCCAAGACAAGTGCTTGCTGACAGCCCCTCATCCGCCCAATTGTCCCTAGCGCTCCCGCGCCAGGTGGGGCACCCCGGATCACTTCTCGTCACTGCGTGACGAGGTCCGGGGCAGGCTCTTCTCCCAAAGGGAGAAGGAAGCGTAGGGCGGACTCCGCCTATGCGCTATACATTCAATATCAATTTGGCAGCGCCGAATTCTTCTTCTGTAACCTGTCCAGCAAGTGCAAGTTCTATCAAACGTACTCGGGCGATAAATCGCTCATCTCTGCCGCGGAAGTCGACGATGAATTTGGCATGCTTCAGTTCGGCGTTGAGGCCCTCGGCCCAAGCAGGGGTTGGTGCAGAACTGCGGTGGCAAAATTTTTCTAATGCCTGCAGAAGTTCGGCGAAATACCCATTCCATTCCGTTTGCCAGGCGTCGTAATCCTCGCGGGTCGCCAATCGCCAGCCAATTTCCTGGAGCGCGGCTCGAACGTTTTGATACGCAATCTCGGGTGTATCGTAAGCGCTGCACCGTTCCCACCTTGACGGATCAGGCGGGGATTTTGGCGTAGGCCCAGGGCATGAGTTCATCGATGCGCGATGCCGGCCACCGGTTGACGAGCTTGGTCAGTGTGTCGGCGAGCCACGCATGGGGGTTCACGCCGTTCAGCTTACAGGTCTCCGATGAGCGAGGCGATGATCGCCCAGTTGGAGCCTCCGTCGTCGCCTTACGAAGAGCGCGTTCTGCGATTGAGTGCGATGGGCCGGATCGACCGCTCGACCGTGTTGTTATCGATTTCGACGCGGCTGTCGTCGAGGAAGCGGCAGAGTCCATCCCAGTGGTTCACGCCGTAACGGATCGCCGCGGCGATTGTGCTCCGCGCGGAACTTTTGCGAGTTGCTTGCCAAGCCACGCCTTCAGATCGTCGACGAGGGGCAGGGTTTGTGCCTGCCGCACAACGTGGCGGTCGGCAGCGGTGCGGCCACGGATCTCGGCTTCAATGCCGTAAAGTGCACCGAGTCCGTCGAGCGCTTCGCTGGCGATTGGCGCATTGCCGCCTTTTGCGATGTCGTAGAACTGGCGGCGGAAGTGGCTCCAGCAGAAGGCGAGCGTGACCGCGCCGCCAGGACGGTTTGCGTCGGCGAGCCCATTGTAACCGGCATAGCCGTCGACCTGCAGCGTGCCGCTGAAGCCAGCGAGCAATGCGCGTGCGTGTTCGCCGCCTCGTCCAGGCGCGTACGTGTAGGCAACGGCGGGAGGACCTGTTCCCGGGTGCTTCTGGATGCCCACTCGCATCCGCACCGCCGCCCCACGGCCGGTCGTCACGGGCGATGGCCCAGAGGTAGCCGGTCTTGGTCCGGCCAGCGCCCGATCGAGCACCGGGCAACGCGTCTCGTCGCAGAAGAGCTTCGGAGAGCTTTTCAGGATCTCGATGAGCCGCGCGTGTAGTGGCTCGAGTTCGACGGCGGCATAGCCGACCCAGTGACACAGAGTCGAACGGTCGATGTTGACGCCCTCACGTGCCAAGATCTGCGCTTGGCGATAAAGCGGCAGGTGATCGGCATATTTTGACACCAGCACGTCGGCAACGAGTGCTTCGGTCGGCAGGCCTCCCGCGATCAAACGGTCTGCGCGGGCGCCTGCACGACGCCATCGGTGCAAGTACGGCAGGTATATTTCGGACGCCGCGTCACAATCACCCGCAGCGTCGCTGGGATTTTGTCGAGGCGCTCGGATGTGTCTTCGCCGATCACATGGAGTTCGCCGCCGCAGCACGGGCAGGCCTTCGCCTCAGGCTCGACGATAATTTCTTCGCGCGGTAGATGTGCTTAAGAGATGTCCCCGGTTGGAACGGCGCGTCTTAATGGCGTGGCCTTTGATGATCTCGTTGGCGTTCTCAGCTTTAGCGTTAGCGTTCTCGACGGCAAAGCCGGTCTGCACGTCGTCGAGGGCGAGGTTCATCTGATCGTCGGTGATCCTCTCCGATGAGCGGCCAAAGTGCGCGCGGCGCAGCACTCGCAGAATATGCGCAAAGCGCTCATTCTGGCTTTTGAAGCGTAGGTTCTCGCTGGCAAGAGCCGCATTCGCGGCACGCGCGGCGAGCACCATCGCCTTCAAGGCCGCGACGTCATCCGGGAGCTCATCGGGCGACAGCATCATGGCTAGCAGAATCGCCGATTTGGGCGTTGCAGCGCTAGTGGCACGCGCGCGTTCGATGTGGATCACTGCGCTGCTGTGGGACGTACGACACGCTGCGCATGCACACGCGACCAATCGAGCCCTTCGAGCAGGGCCGAGAGTTGCGCCGGCGACAGCCGCATGACGCCATCTTCAACCTTCGGCCATCGGAACGTGCCGCCTTCGAGCCGCTTTGCCAGAAGACATATCCCGGTGCCATCCCAGAACAGCAGCTTCACACGATCTGCGCGCTTAGCGCGGAACACATAGATCACGCCGGAGAACGGCTCCAACTTGAGTTCGCCCTCGATGATGGCAGCGAGCCCATCCATACCCTTCCTGAAGTCGACAGGTTTGGTTGCGATAAACACCCGCACGCTGGTCGGCGGCACGATCACGCCAGCACCTTCAGCGCCTTCAATACGAGTGCGAGCGTTTTGGCGTCGGCGGCACCGCGTATCCGGACAGTGGCCGTACCGAAGCTGATTTCGATGGCCGATGCTTCTCCAGCCTGAGCTGGGGCAGGCTGTGCCGGTTGCACCGGTGCCACATCGACGACGGCGCGCGCGAACATTGCTGGCTCACCGCCCGAAAAACCAACTGCCTGCAACGCATCGGTGCGAAAAGTTTTTATCCACCCGAACAGCTGCGATGGCGTGAGGTCATGCAGGCGGGCAACGCGAGACACCACGGCGCCATCGGCAAGAGCCTCGGCGACAATTGCTATCTTCGCCTCGTCCGGCCACTTGCGGCGCCGGTCGTCGCCAGAAAGCACCTCAATCCGGCGCGGCCGGGCAGGCTTAGTGATATCACTATGGTCGTCACTATGGACGTATCGATCCTGCGCCATGACGCGAAACCATCAGTCCATCCGTCACGGAATTCCAGGTGGGGGCAGTGAAGCGCTTACGGTGTATCGGCATACCACTCCGCATCTTCGTAGACCCGAAAGCCCCCTCTCTGGCCGCGGAGAAGTTCAATAATTTCTCCAGAGTGCGCATTGCCATCGGAGTTCCAAAAGCGGTTGCTACTCTCTTGGATGAAATCGCTATTGACGAGCAATTTACATAGGGCCCACGCAAAATCGTCGTCTTGAACCGCGCCACGGAAGGCTGGGCTTTGATACATGTCGTTGGCCAAATTGGGGGCGTCGGGTTCGGTATCGTCCATGATTTGCTCGAGAGTGCCCCCCAAGGCTTAGAAAGTGCTTAGGGCATCGAAGACTCTTAGCGCCCTTTTGCCTTAGTGTGGAATAGGCTACCAAGCCTCGCAGAGGCGCTGTTTGCGCCCCACTTGGACCTAGTAATGTCTCAGATCTCATACGATGTCATTGTTGTTGGTGGCGGCCACGCGGGGTGCGAGGCGGCAGCAGCGGCAGCGCGCATGGGTGCGCGGACGGCGCTGGTCACCCATAAGGCGGCGACCATTGGTGAGATGTCGTGCAACCCAGCTATCGGCGGGCTGGGCAAAGGCCATCTGGTCCGCGAGATTGACGCGCTGGACGGTCTGATGGGCCGGGTCGCGGATCAGTCCGGCATCCAGTTCCGGCTGCTCAACCGCTCCAAAGGCCCGGCCGTCCACGGCCCCCGAACACAGGCCGATCGCAAGCTTTACCGCCAAGCCATGCAGGCCGCGATTGCCGAAACCGCCAACCTGACCGTCATCGAAGGCGGGGTTGAGGATTTGATTGTTGAGGCCGACAAGGTGGGGGGCGTCATCCTGTCGGACGGCACGCGGCTGACGGCAGGCGCGGTCGTGCTGTCCACGGGCACGTTCCTGAACGGCCTGATCCATATGGGCGCGCAGCAGATCCCTGCCGGCCGGGCGGGGGAAGCGCCCGCACTCAAACTGTCAGACCGGCTCTATGCGCTGGGGCTGAAGTTGGGCCGCCTCAAGACCGGCACGCCCGCGCGGCTTGATGGCAAAAGCATCGACTGGACGGGCCTCGAAATGCAGGACGCCGACGCCGATCCGGTGCCGTTCTCGTTCCTGACCGAGCGGATCACAACCCGCCAGATCGCCTGCGGGATTACGCGCACCACGGCGGCGACGCATGACATCATCCGCGCCAATCTCAGCCGCTCGCCGATGTATTCCGGCCAGATCGGCAGCGTCGGGCCGCGCTATTGCCCGTCGATTGAAGACAAGGTCGTGCGCTTTGCCGACCGCGCGTCGCATCAGATCTTCCTGGAACCGGAAGGCCTCGACGACGACACCGTTTACCCGAATGGCGTCTCGACTTCGCTGCCGGTCGATGTCCAGGATGCGTTTCTGCGCACCATGCCGGGGCTGGAAAAGGTCGTCATCCTGCGGCCTGGATACGCCATTGAATACGACTATGTCGATCCGCGCGAACTGACCCTGGCGCTGGAAGTAAAGCGGCTGCCGGGTCTATTCCTGGCTGGCCAGATCAACGGCACAACCGGCTATGAAGAAGCTGGTGCTCAGGGTCTGGCGGCCGGCATTAATGCGGCCAAGCGGGCGGGCGGCGGGGTGGCGGACTTTTCGATCTCGCGCACCGAGGGCTATCTCGGTGTGATGATCGACGACCTGACAACGCGCGGGGTGTCGGAGCCCTATCGCATGTTCACATCGCGCGCCGAATTCCGCTTGAAGCTTCGGGCAGATAACGCCGACCAGCGGCTGACGCTCATTGGCATGACGTTGGGCGTCGTTGGCGGCCAACGCGCCCGCGCGTACACGGCCAAGGCTGAAGCCCTCGCGGACGGCCTCAACTTGCTGAACCAACTCAACATTACGCCGAACGAGGCCGCCAAGCACGGGCTGGCCCTGAACATGGACGGCAAGCGCCGGACGGCGTTTGAGCTTTTGGCCTTTCCGGACGTGGATCTGGCCCGCCTGATGCCGATCTGGCCGGAGCTTGACCGGCTTGCCCAGGCCACTGCCCGGCAGCTGGAAGTTGATGCCCTTTACGCCGCCTACGTGCGCCGCCAGGACGACGATGTTGCCGTCCTCAAGCGCGACGAAGCCATTGCCATTCCGGTTAACTTTGATTACGCGGCGATGCCGAGTTTATCGGCGGAAGTGCGGACCAAGCTTGCCCGCGCAAAGCCCTCTACAATCGCCCAGGCGGCCCGCCTGGAGGGAATCACCCCGGCGGCGGTACTTGTCCTGCTGGGCCACCTGAAAGCCGCCAGCGGCCCGCGTAAGAGCGCCTGATGATGCAGGGGATAAGTCACCGGCCAGCGGGCAGAATTGACGGTCCAAAAGCCTTTCAGGCTGCCTTCGCGGTTTCACGTGAAACCCTCGACCGGTTAACCATTTACGCGAATTTGCTGAGCCGATGGCAGAAGACAATTAACCTTGTCGCACCGAGCACGCTTTCCGACGTTTGGCACCGGCATTTTGCTGACAGTGCCCAGCTGTTGGAGCACGCGCCTACCGGCGCAGCCCACGTCCTCGATGTCGGCTCTGGGGCGGGCTTCCCCGGTCTGGTTCTGGCGATCATGGCGGCCGAGCACGGCGGCACGCGCCACACACTGGTCGAGAGCGATACCCGGAAAGCAGCATTCTTGCGCGAAGTAGCGCGCGAGACCCGAGTTGCTGTGGAGATCCTGGCTCAGCGCATCGAACTTCCTGAAACAGCTGCTAAGGTGGGGGAGGTTAATTGCGTCACGGCGCGGGCTTTAGCGCCCCTGCCGCGCCTTATTCCGTTGCTCGCTCCATATTTTGGCGCGAACACCGTGGGATTGTTCTTGAAAGGCCGCGACGTTGCGGCTGAACTTGAAGAAGCGCGCCGGGGTTGGGACTTAGAATGCCAGTTGCTTCCGAGTGTTACGGACGCGGAGGCACGCATCGTGAAGCTGTCAGGGTTGCGTCAAAAGCGTTGAATTTGGTCAGAGCGGAGGGCTTGCCCCGTGGCCGGCTATGTTTCTGGAATGGGTGGCGCTGGCGGTCCGTATGGCGGTCCGCGCGTCATCTCGATTGCGAATCAGAAGGGCGGCGTCGGCAAAACAACGACCGCCATAAATCTCGGCACGGCGCTGGCCGCGGTTGGAGAGCGCGTGCTCGTGCTCGATCTCGATCCGCAGGGCAATGCCTCGACCGGGCTTGGCATTTCACCCGAGGCGCGCGTGCGCACCTCATATGATGTGTTGACGGGCGAAGCCTCCTTGATGGAGTGCAGCCTGCCGACTGCTGTGCCGGGTCTGCACGTCGTACCCGCCAACAACGACCTGGTTGGCGTTGAAGCTGCGCTTGCCAACGATGGCGGCCGTCCGTTCAAGTTGCGTGATGCGGTGACGGCGTTGATCGGTCAGCAGCGGTCGCGTCCGCAGGAGACGCCATACTCTTACGTGCTGATTGATTGTCCGCCGTCGTTGAACATTCTGACCCTCAACGCGATGAGTGCGGCCCACGCCGTGCTGGTGCCGGTGCAGTGCGAGTTCTTCGCACTCGAAGGTATTTCGCAGTTGAAAGACACGATCGATCAGATCCGCGCCACGCTCAATCCGCAATTGGAAATCCAAGGCGTGGTGCTGACCATGCACGACCAGCGCACCTCGCTGTCGCGCGAAGTCGCCGAGAACGTCCGCGCGTTCTTCGGGCCGAAGGTTTACGAGACGGTCATTCCGCGCAACACGCGGGTCGCCGAAGCGCCGTCGCACGGCAAACCGATCCTTTTGTATGACTACGATTGCGCCGGCAGCCAAGCCTACATACGCTTGGCAACCGAGATCATCGAGCGTGAGCGGCGCTACAAAGCTGCATAGTTTCAATAGTTTGAGTCGCGTCTGGTAGACAACAAAAAGCATCCAAGGGACACGCGCAATCCATGAACTCCGCACTTCCAAAAAGCCGGTTGGGCCGCGGCCTCGCGTCGTTGATTGGTGAGCCGTCGTCGAACGCCAGCCGTCTGCCGCCGGAGGGCGAACAGCGGATGGTTTCGATCGCCAGTGTGCGGTCAAGCCCACTCAATCCGCGCAAGGATTTCCGTGACGAGGAATTGGCGGAGCTGGCGGAAAGCATTCGCACCAAAGGCTTGGTGCAGCCGATCATCGTGCGCCCGAGCGCGACGGCGGCTGGCGAATTCGAGATTGTCGCTGGCGAACGACGGTGGCGCGCGTCGCTGAAGGCTGGCATCCACACCGTGCCGGTCATCGTGCGCGAGCTGACCGACAAGGAAATGCTGGAACTCGCGATTATCGAGAACGTCCAGCGTCAGGATTTGAATGCGATTGAAGAAGCAGCCGGCTATCGCGATCTGGTCGAGCGTTTCGACTACAGCCAGGAGCAGTTGTCGGAAATCATCGGCAAGAGCCGCAGCCACGTTGCCAATACGCTGCGCTTATTGAAGTTGCCGGTTGGTGTGCAAGCACTCGTTCAGCAGGGCACGCTGACGGCGGGGCACGCGCGCGCGTTGATCGGGCGCGACGACGCCGAAGCGCTGGCGCAGCGCATTGTTGAGCAGGCCTTGAACGTCCGCGAGGTTGAAGCGCTCGTGCAAGGCCGCGGCGAGAGCGAAAGCGCCGGCACGCCGAAGAAGCCGCGCGACAAGGACCCAGACACCAAAGCGTTCGAAAAGGAACTGGCTGATCTGCTGGGTCTCAAAGTCGAGATCAAGCGGGCGTCGGGCGAAAGCGGTCAACTGATCATCAAGTTCGGCAATTTCGACCAGCTCGACTATATCCGCCAGCGCCTCGGCGGCGGCTGATATCCGGCCCCGGTCTATCTTTGCGCCTTTGAGAAATTGAGAATACCTGCAGGCTATGCTTGACGTGTGCTCTGCCGCTTGGTGGGGTGCCGTCAATGGCGCCGCAATTATCAGCCGCGCCACATAACGAGGCAGGGCTCTACAACATGAGCGGGCACGATACCCTTCAACGCTTGGCGGCAGTGATTGCCTCGCGGCGCCATGGCGACGGCAATAAGTCCTACACCCGCCAGCTGCTCGACGCAGGGCCGGAGCGCTGCGCCAAGAAGTTTGGTGAGGAAGCGGTCGAGACCGTGCTCGCCGGCGTCCACGCCGACCCGGCTCAGCTGCAGGCGGAAGCCGCCGACACGCTTTATCATCTGCTCGTGCTGCTCGAGTCGCGCGGCGTACCGCTCAGCGACGTGATGGCGGTTCTGGAGCGGCGCATGGGCACGTCGGGTTTGGAGGAAAAGGCCTCACGTCCGGGATCGCAGTCGTGAAACCGCGCAAGGTGGCTCGAGCGGTGAAGGCGCGCAAAGCAGCGCAGGCGGCAGCCGCCGCAACGATATCGTTTTCGCCGTACCGCGCGTTCACGCGTGAAGAGTGGGCGCGGTTGCGCGCTGACACGCCGATGACCTTGAAGCCGCACGAACTCGAACAGCTCTCAGGCGTCATCGAAGAATTGTCGGTCGATGAAGTCGAGCAGATCTATCTGCCGATGTCGCGATTGCTCAACTTGTATGTCGCGGCGGCGCAAAAGCTGCACGCAGTCTCGCTTGAATTTCTCGGCCGCAAGGATGTGAAGGTGCCCTTCATTATCGGCGTTGCCGGATCTGTGGCTGTTGGAAAAAGCACCACGGCGCGTGTTTTGAAAGCTCTGCTGGCGCGCTGGCCAGATCATCCGCGCGTTGATCTGCTGACCACCGACGGGTTTCTGTTTCCCAATGCGGAATTGGAAAAGCGCGGCCTGATGGGCCGCAAGGGATTTCCGGAAAGTTTCGATGCTGAGCGCCTGCTGCAATTCTTAGGCGATATCAAATCCGGTGTGGCGCGCGTGACGGCGCCGGTCTATTCGCACGTTCAATACGATATTCTTCCTGGCCAGAACGCCACCATCGAACAGCCGGATATTCTGATTATCGAAGGGCTTAATATTTTGCAGGCGGCGGAAATGCCAGCTGGTGGCGGGGCTATTCCGTTTGTATCCGATTTCATCGATTTCTCGATTTACATCGACGCGGCGCCCGAGATTATTGAACGCTGGTATTTGGAGCGCTTCATGCGGCTGCGCTCAACCGCGTTCCGCGATCCGGGCGCCTACTTCCACAAATACGCAACCGTCAGCGCGGACGAAGCCAAGCAGATGGCTTTGACCTTGTGGCGCACGGTCAACTTCAAGAATCTCGAAGAGAATATTTTGCCGACGCGGCGGCGCGCGCAGCTGATCTTGCAGAAAGCCAAGAACCATAAGGTTCAATCGGTGGCATTGCGGAAGTTGTAGTATTTCGAACCTTCGCATCGCGCTTCGTCGTTTCCGGCCGGCTCGACGAAGGAGAGTCGGAAGCGACAAGTAAAATGAGCCGTCCGCAAGCGGCGGGCAAAAAAATGGGCCGCTTGGGGCAGCGGCCCTGGTAGTTGATTGCAAAGATATTTGAGAGGGTGAGGAGGCGGGGCTCAGCTTATCAACTGAGTTGTCCCCGCACGGACGGTTGCCTCTGGTGTCCGCGCAGCACGCGGAGTGCTGGTGGAGGTATGAGCAACCGGATTGGAGGCTGACGTTTGAAAAGCCTTAAACTTGTCGCGCAACCGCCGGATCGTGGATGGGTCTGAAAAACCCATCGCGCGAATTGCGGTTGTTGGCTTCAAATTGGGCTGTGTTTTGAGTAGTTCAGCAAGACGTGCGATACGGTCGCTATCGTCAATACCGGTCCCGATTGGACGTCCACGCCTGGCTTTAGTCTCAATCATTCATCGAACCTCGAACGAAGCGATTCGTTGAGATGACAATGGGTGATTTGGAATTACAATTCCAGGGAATTTAATTGCGCCAAGGAATTAGGTCGCAATTGGCTGTATATCAATTGCCAAAAAACACCGGCTTTTTGGCGTCTTCAGCGGCCGGAAATAGGAAAAAGGGCGCCCCAACCGTTTGTCGCCCTTTCCGCGAATAATCAGGAAATCAGGCCCCTTTGGCGGGCAAGGCTATCGAGCGGCACGGCCGGCCGGGCGCCGATATGGCTGATCACCTCGGCGGCGGCGAGGCTGGCGAGCCGGCCTGATGTTTCGAGCGAAAGACCCTTGGCGGCGCCAAACAAGAAGCCGGCCGCATAAAGATCTCCGGCGCCTGTTGTGTCGACGACTTTCGCAACTGGGTCAGCGGCAACTGTGATGTCTTGGCCTTCACTGAAGATGTGCGAGCCCTTGGCGCTGCGCGTCAGCACGGCAAGCTTGATGTCCTTCTTGGCGTGCGCAGCGGCGTCATCGTAATTCGTCGTTTCATAAAGCGATTTGATTTCGCTCTCATTGGCAAAAACAATATCGACGCCATTGCGAATGAACTGCAAGAATTCAACCCGGTGACGGTCAACGCAGAATCCGTCCGACAACGTCAGGGCCACTTTTCGCCCAGCTTTCGCGGCTTCAAGCGCTGCTTCCTGGAATGCGCGCTTGGCTTCTGGCCGGTCGAACAAATAGCCTTCGAGATATAGAATTGCGCTATCGCGGATAAGATCGCGGTCAAGATGGGCGGGATCGAAATCGGTTGAAATACCGAGATAGGTATTCATCGTGCGTTCGCCGTCTGGCGTGACGAGAATGAGCGAGCGTGACGTCGGCATTTGTCCTTTGACGGGGGACGCATTGAACGACACGCCGATGGAGCGGATGTCATGCGAAAAGATCCGGCCGAATTCGTCGTCGGCGACTTTGCCGATGAACCCGGCTTTGCCGCCGAAAGATGCGACGCCGGCC
This sequence comes from Hyphomicrobium sp., assembly GCA_013141015.1. Classification (GTDB taxonomy): domain Bacteria; phylum Pseudomonadota; class Alphaproteobacteria; order Rhizobiales; family Hyphomicrobiaceae; genus Hyphomicrobium_B. The sequence goes on from JABFRT010000049.1 coordinate 17,043, forward strand.
AGCGTGTTGGCGGCTGATCCGCCCGACGTTTCGATAGCCGGGCCCATGCCGCCGTAGATCTTGGCGATTTCGTCAGCGTCCACCAGGCGCATGCTGCCTTTGGCGGCGCCGATGGTTGCGAGATAGCTGTCGTCGCAGCGGCCGATAATATCGACAATGGCATTGCCGATGCCGGTGACGTCAAAACGATGCGCTGTCATGGGTGTTCCTCAATGTTGCGGGCGCACTATAGGGGGCGGCGGCCTCGCGGCAAGTTGGCTGCTCAGCGGCGCCGAGCCGCACTGCTGCCGGCGCGATTGGGTGCAGCCATGGCCGAAAGCGCCAGGATCAAACGCTCGCCGAGCGTATCTTCAAGTTGCGACGATAAACGCGCGGCTTTCGCGGCTTCGGAAATCCGCACCAGCGCCGCATCAAGTGAGACGCGTGACCAGTTGCGCACCTGGGCCGCGAACGCATCGCGTTGCTTGAAATGCAAGGGGGGACGCAGATAGCGCAACGCTTCGTCAAGGCTGCGGCCACCATCCAGATCGCCGCGCACGCGGTGCAATTTGAGGAAATAGCGCTGCGTGATGAGAATAATCGCCTGCGCGCTTTCACCCGACGCAATCGCGCGGCCGTAATCGGTAATGGCATCAACAGCCCGGCCGGTGGCGGCGGCTTCTGCGATCCGTTCAAGAGCCAGATC
>JABFRT010000068.1 GCA_013141015.1 Hyphomicrobium sp.
AAGACGCTCGCGTCACTGACCTTTGCCCTCGACCATGCTGTCACACACGGCTTAGACCGCGTTATTTACGTCATACCGTTTACAAGCATTATCGAGCAGACGGCGCATGTCTTCCGGGATGCCCTCGGTGCCGGTTTGCAAGACTGCGTGCTCGAGCACCACAGCGCATTTCGAGAGGACGAAGCTTTGGGGCGCTTGGAGCACGCGGCAGGCGGAGAGAGCGCCCTGCAGGCTGGCGAAAGGTTGAGGTTTGCGACGGAAAATTGGGATGCGCCAATCGTCGTGACAACGGCCGTGCAGTTCTTCGAAAGTCTCCATTCAAACCGGCCGAGCCGTTGCCGCAAGTTGCACAATATTGCGCGAAGCGTTGTGGTTCTTGATGAGGCGCAAATGTTGCCGCTGAAGCTCTTGCGGCCGACTGTGGCTGTAATTGAGGAGTTGGCGCTTAAATACAAAACGAGCGTCGTGCTTTGCACGGCAACCCAGCCGGCAATTACCGCGGAAGGGCGGAATGGTTTAGGTGGACTGAAGGGTGGTCTCGGCGAGGTGCGCGAGATCGTTACCAATCCCGAGCAGCTCTATAATTCAATGTCGCGTGTGACGGTCGCACCGTGCCGTAAACTGACCCAGGAATCGCTCGCAGCATGTCTCTGCGAATTGAGCCAGGTTCTATGTATCGTTGGGACACGGCCACAGGCGCGCGATCTCTACAAACTGTTGATCGGGCGCGATCCGCTCACTCCAACGTTTCATCTTTCGGCATTGATGTGCGCGGCGCATCGCACAAAGCGGCTTGAAGAGATCAGAGCGGCTCTCAATGCGGGCGGGTGCCGCGTCGTGGCGACTACAGTGATCGAAGCTGGGGTTGATATTGATTTCCCGGCTGTCTGGCGGCAAATGGCCGGTCTCGATTCAATTGCGCAAGCCGCGGGCCGCTGCAATCGCGAGGGCAAGCGCGCGCGTTCGGACGCGATCGTTCAGCCCTTTGAAGTCGAGGGATGGAACACCATCCGCGAGCTGCGTGCCAACGAGGCTGCCGCACGAGAGACGATGAGGAACCTTGCTTCCGGCGAAGATCCTCTCTGTCCCAGTGCTATTGGACGCTACTTTGATCGCTTATATGCAGGGAAGACCGAAGGCCGCAGCGACGGTCTCGATGCGAGTGGCATCATGGCAGCGCTGAACACCGGGCACCTCCAGGCGCAACTGCCGTTCGCAGATGTGGCGGCCGCCTATCGCATGATCGAGAGTGTTATGGAGCCGGTGATCGTGCCGTGGGATGCGCGGGCATCGGACGCGATCAAACAGTTGATGGACCCCGACCTGCCGCCGGAAAGCATTCGAAAGAATGCGCGGGGCTTGCAGCCCTACATCGTCAACGTGCCGCGCGATGCATTTCATCAACTGAAAGACGCCGGGCGCATTGTGCCGATCAATCCGTATCGTTTTGATGAGCAATTCATGCTGCTGACAACGGATGGCTTTGCAAACATCTATTCGGAAGCGTTCGGATTGGACTGGAGCGATGCAACTTTCCGCACTGTGGAGAACTCGCTGTTTTAGGGGACAATAGCGACTTAGAAGAATACGGTGGAAGTCTGGACTGAATTATAGTGATCCC
>JABFRT010000040.1 GCA_013141015.1 Hyphomicrobium sp.
GCCGGTGGACGGCCATCGATAGCAAGCCGGTCACCAGCGCCACGAACAGCGACGGCAGCAGCAGATAGTTGCTGATCGCGCTGATGGTTTGGCGCATGTCAGCATAGGTTTGCGGCGTGCCCGAGGGCGCACACAGCAACACAACAATATAGCAGGCCAGCGCGCCGATCAGGCCGCTTGACGCGAGGGTGTGCAAAAATTTGAGCGTCTGGCGCATAAAATCTTGAACGCTTCGGAACGCGGAACCGGATCTCTTAAAACGGAAATCCGGCTCCGAAAGCCGCTTTGAGGCCCAACGCCGCCCCGGCCGAGCCGGCGCTTTGGTGCTTAAACAGCCAGCACAGACTTGATCTGCTCTTCGTACTGCTTGACCGCATCAAGCGCGCGCGCCTTCATGACAGCGTCGGCTTGGGTCGCATTGGTGAAGCCTTCAATCGCTTCGCGCGCGTTCGACATGATGCGTGTGGCGGCGGCCTGCGGGTTCAATTCGCGCTTGCAGTTCGATTGCAGCAATTGCGTGAGAATAACGCCGGTGGCGAGCACCATGCCGGAGAGTTCGGCGTTCTCACGCTTCAGCTGCGCGATCACGTCGTTTGCGTCTTTGAAATCCACCATTTTCGTATTCTCCCGGTCATGCGGCTTGTTGTTCGATCCGTTGCTAACGCCAAGCCCGGGGGTGCGCAAGAGCGGCCACGGCGCGCACCTGATCCCGGCGGCCGCACAACCGGAAAAAAGCCTTTCCTCATGGCCTAAACGCCCTAATCTGCGCGGCGGCAGCAGCAACACTGGAGCAGCCACGATGACCAAAACCTTCGCCCCTGGCTTCGAACCGGGCCAGATCTGGCGCTATCACCACCGCCCTGGAGAAGACCAATCGCTGCTTGCCGTTCTCGCGGTCCGGGACGACGAAAAGCTCGGGGCGATTTGCTCGATTGCCATTGCCGGCGTGGCGATTGCCAATCCGCATGTCGCGGACGGCATTCAACGCCACCTGCCGCACGCGCCGATTTCAGCCGAGGTACTTGCTGGCAGCGTCATCGAACTGGTCGCGACCGATGGGCCAACCGCCGATCACGCGGATTTCGCCGAGGCATATCAGCAATGGCTGGAACCCTTTGAAAGGCGCGAGGCGGGAGTGTTCACTATTACGCCTGCGGAAATTGTCTCCCTGATCGAAGACACAGTGCGCGTCTAATCAGCATTGCGTTTACACGCGGCTCACCCCGCCGCCGCACGGGCCGCCTTGCGCTTTGCCAATTCCGCGCCGCATTTTTCCATCGCGGGTGCTGTCGTCGACCAGCGTTCGAGCGTGACCGTCACCACATAGCGGCGGCACTCCGGCCCGGCCCCTTGCACGAAGTGCACTTCAAACAGCGCACGCTTGGCCCCCGCATCCGGCGGCCAACGATAGACTTCGTCAGGCGCGGTCGCAGTCAATGCGGTTTTGATCGCAGCAGCCGCATTGCGGTAATCGGCGGGCGTCATGCGTGCCAACAAGGCGCGCGACAGATCCGGATGAAGCCCGGCCGCCAGCGCCCGCTTTTGGTTGGGATCTTTAGGATCCGCTTGCGGTGGCGTCAAAGGCTCGGGCGTGGCAGTAGCGGCCGGCGCATCATCAACGGGCGGTGCGGCGCCTGTGGTCTCAGCGGCAGACGGCACGGGGGCCGGCGCGGCGGTTCCGCTCTCAGCTCCAGGCGCTGTGATCACCTCGCGCGCCGCATCCGGCTGCAACGGCGGCGCGGCCGCTTCAGCAAGCGGCGTTTGCGGCGGCGCGGCAACGGTTGGCGGCAAAGTTGCGCCGCGCTCCATCAGCGAAGACGCGGCCGCGACCACCGTTTGCCAAAGTTCCGGATAGCGCAGTGCGCCCCAAATACCGCCCAGCGCGACGGCGATCACCATAGCCGCGGGCCCAAACGTACTGCCGCGCCTGACGTTCTGCGGCGAAGCAAAGCGTTCTCCCGCCGACAACGCTTCGAAGCGGCCTTCGTTGTGAGTTTCAAAACCGGATTGAGATGACAGAACGCGCGGAGACATGACGCAACCTCATCGCTGATTGTTGGTACTGTTTCCCGCACCTCATGTTGCACCAGCCACTGCAGGCCAAAACATGGCGATCCGTGCTCGCATGAAGACGAACGCCGTCATTCGCCCCTCAGGCACCGGCTCTCCGGCCGCGCTCAGGCGCTTTAAACGGCTCTGCTCTGCAATTCGAAAATCAGGTCAAGCGCGGACGCGTCGTCCTAACCGCGCAACCGTGCGCCGCACGGCGTGGCAACCACCACGCACTTGGCCAGCAGCACAGCGCCCTTTTTGCAATCCCACTGGACCTTGCGCGCATAGCCGAAGTTGGCAAACCCGGGACCGTATTTATCTTCAACGTTGATTTCCCAATTCGACTGCGCTGCTTCCCGCGCCCGCGCGCTGCCAAGCCCGAGGATGCCAGTGCTGGTTGCCGCCCCTTCGACCGGATCTTTGCAAACACCAGTCGTATCCCAGCGCTGGCTATGCGCCGCCGGAACGCCCGCCGTCACGCCAATGGCCACCACTGCTGCGACCGCAACGAACCAAGAAATGCGCATGAAAGCCTCCGGCAAAAGATCCAAAACCAAGCAACCCGGAGCGATACCGCTCCACACAATCGTTGTATTAACCATCAGTGAGCCACGCTCAGATGACACTGTCAATGTCCGCGGTCAGACGCCGCCGCAAACCAGCCTTCAGGCCCATCTCAATGGTAGACATAGGTCACCAAAAACGTGCGGTCGGCGACATTGGAATTGGGCGGCGGGAATGGATAGCTGGTTTGCTTGACGGCAAACACAACGCTCTGATCGAGCGCTGCAATATTCGCCGACTTGACCACCTGAACATCGCTCACGTTGCCGTTTTCGGTGAGCAGAATGCGGACCGTCACACGCCCCAGCACCTCGCGCAGTTGGGGCATGGTCTGTTGCAGCGCCCGAATGACGCCGCGCGCAAAATCATCGTTGGCGCCTGAGCGTGTGATGCCGGGCGGACGCTCGAAGCCAGCACTCCGCCCCGCTCCACCCGCCGAGCCTGAGAACGAGGACGGTGGCGGCGTCAGATCGAGTTTGGCCGTGCGCTTCGGCGGCGCCGGTTGCTGCGGCTTTGGCGGCTGAGGCTTCTGCTGCGCTTTGGCCCCGGCTGGCGTTGGCGGCTTGGCGGTTGGCTGCTGCTTTTTTTTCGCCTCCTCGCCCGGCCCTGGCAGCGCCAGAATATCCGGCACCTCCTTGGCAATGTCCTTGGCCGTCTCAGATGGTGTTTCCGGCTTTTCCGGTTCGGCTTTGTCCGGCTCAGCCTTCGTGGTCTCGGTGGTGAAATCCGACGGCTTCAAGTCTGGCTTCAAGTCTGGCTTCAAGTCTGGCTTCAAATCTGGCTTCACCTCCGGCGGTTGCTCGGCAGCTTTCGCTTCGGGCGGAGGCGGCGGCGGAGCTTGTGGTGCGGCTTGCGCAGGCGGTGGTCCGGGTGGCGGCGACGGCGGCACATCAATCGACGACCGGCTGTTGAGATCGGCTTCTGTCACCACTGACACGCTGATTCCGTCAGCGCTGCCATCCGCATCGCCGATCTGGCGCGGCTGATGACCGAGCAGCCCAAGGAACAGCGTACTGTGCAGCAACACCGCCACGCCGAGCGCAATCCAGAAATTGCGGTCGCGCGCAGGCATCCCCGGCACCCAGCGCTCAACCGCGAGGATGTGGACATCACGAGGGGCAATCGTCCCGGCGCTCTCGCCGCTCATCAAGCCTATCCTGTTGGCACGCCGTCTAACGCCACTGCTCCCACCTATACGGTTTAGCGGCTCCGGTCAGTGTGCCGAATGCCCTCGCCAACACCTAAAAAGGCGCAGGCGCTGGCTTATGCTCAAAAAATCAGCGTATTGCGCCGCATGGATGCTCCGCCCCAGACCCGTTAGACTGCCGCCGGACGCTCGCCGCCGCATCGTGCCCGGCGCGGCACCAATTCCGCCCACAGGTAACGACCAACCACGCAACGCAAAGGCTTTGACGAAATTGATACCCACCGCGACACCGCCGCCGGCCACGCCAAACGCGGCAATCGCAGATCCGCGGCTTGACGAATTGATTTTGCAGGCCGCACAATCTGAGTGGTGCAAGGTCGCGATGCTGATCGCGCGTGTGACCGATGCCGCCCGTGCCGCATCGATCAACGCGGCCGCGCAGACGATTGCCACACGCATCTACGCAATGACCGCCGACAATCGCCTTGAGGTGCAGGGCAATGTGCGCCGCTGGCGGGCGTCTGAAGTGCGCAAAACACCGGCAAAAGTCTAGACGCAGCGGTTTGCGGCCCGGCTCAACCAACCGCTGCCGCCATACTTCTAATCGCGATACACGCGGCGATGCTTTTTGTGCCGATGCACACGCACCGGCGCGCCGTAATCATATCCGCGTTCCACGCGATACAGTTTGCGCCAATCCGGCCCGCCGCTTGAGTTGCCCCAGCGGTCCAGCAGTTCCGCATCATAATCGCTGATCGGACCACCCGCCCGGGCGGTCGCACGCGCGTGTTCGACATCGATGGCCCCACCGATGTCTGCCGCCGCCAACGGCGCACCTGCCGTAGACAGGGCCGCCACACCGGCCATCGCCACTAGCATCCGCTTCATTGCCGCACTCCATTGACCGTGCCGCCATACGGGCTGCGGCCGTACTGTGTCCTGAGTGATGTGTCCTGCGCACGCACGATCAAACGATCACATGAGCAAATCTATCACATCATCCTGTCAAATAGCATGGCGCGCGCGTGGTTCAAGGCGGGCATGCGTCAGCGCGCCAACAGCCCTGCCGCAAAAGCGCCCCCTCGCTTTCGTTCATACGGGCACCGCACCACCAGAACGGGACGCCATGAAAAGAGCATCACGTATTTTCGGCATCTTCGCGCTTGCCGTGATAGGCCTCAGCGCCGCCGTTATCGCCTGGCTTGCCGCCACCACCGTATCAGCGGCGGACCTGCCACCGCTCAAAACCGGCGACATCGTGTTCCAAGACTCAGGCGGCGGCCAAGGCCTCGCCATCATGCTTGCCTCACGCAGCCCCTACACCCACACCGGCCTGATCGAAATCGCGCCCGATGGCACACCACTGGTCGTCGAAGCAGTTGGCCCCGTGCGCACCATCCCGCTCGACCGCTGGATTGCCAACGGCACGGCGCGGCGCATCACCATCAAACGCGTCAAAGGCCTCACCTCGGCTGCCGCCCAAAGCGCTATCGCGCGGGCCCACACCTATGATGGCTATCCCTACGACATTTATTTCCATGACAGCCGCGACGCCATCTATTGCAGCGAGCTGGTCTACGCCGCGTTCAAGGAAGGCCCAAACATCAGCGTCGGCCGCGTCGAAAAAATCCGCGATCTCGCCATTAATAACAGCCCCACGCGCTCCCTGATCGAAGCCCGCTGGCAACGCTATCCGCCCTGTCAGGCCAAAGGCATCGCATCGTTTGACGCGTGTTTTCAGGTGATCCTTGAGCAAACTCTGGTCACCCCCGCCAGCATCGCCCGCCATCCGGCACTCGAGCTGGTCTATTCCAACTTCGGCCCCGCCGGAGACTGACCGGCAACAGGGCGACCCCGAGGTTGTCGCCGCTTTTCAAGTCTCCGCTTTCGCGGGGACAGGCTCTGAGCGGTGCTTCACTCGCGCCGTTACCCGCCTGCGAGCCAAGTGAGATGTGGCATCGTTCTTTGCTGAGATTCGGCGGATTACGGATTGGCGCAACGACCAGAGCAAACACGAAAAATCTGTGCAGGGCCAATCCTAATCGCGCCCTACATTTCTTCGCTTTGAATGATCCGTGCTACGCGGGCTGCTCTCCGATTGAGTTTTGACGACATCAACCTATCAGAGCCGTAGGGCGCAATAGCTTCGCTCCCTGCACTTGAGCGAAGCGTATTGCGCCGTCGTTCCGCAAATTCCGGCGCAAGCTCGCGGTGCAATACGACCCGAGTGAAGTGCGGGTCTATTGCACCCTACAAGTGTCCGTTTTTATGCGGGCTACGCGGGCTACTCACTGCGAGCTTCACTCGCGCCGTTACCCGCCTGCGAGCCAAGTGAGATGTGGCATCGTTCTTTGCTGAAATTCGGCGGATTACGGATTGGCGCAACGACCAGAGCAAACACGAAAAAACTGTGCAGGGCCAATCCTAATCGCGCCCTGCATTTCTTCGCTTTGAATGATCCGTGCTACGCGGGCTTCACCGGCCACCGCGTCGTTCCCTGTCATGGCAAAGTACACGAGATCATATCCCGCACGGTCGCCTCGGTTGACCATGGCTTCCATCGCAGCCAGCTCAGCGACGGTCAGCGCAACGGTCTCATTGGAGACGATTTTGATGTCAGTCATGAAATTGTTTCCTCACTGTCCGCTGTCTTTGGATAGAAGATCATCGATATGGAGCGTCCACTGATCGAGATTCTTAAGCACGATTGCGCAAACGCGTTGGTCGTCGCTCACGGCATTCGGGCCGAGATGCGCGGTTGCCGGATTTCTGGAGAATTCTTTGGGGGGCACGCCGACGATCCACCCGCGGTAATTGAGGAAGCGTCCGGTGATGAGGCTGCTGATGGCACATCCGCCAGTAATGGACCGAGCAGGATAGTCTTCGGCTCCGCCTGCAGTTCCCTGAATCTTGTTGGAAAGGGTGAGCGGAAAGCTGACGGCGTCACCGCCGCCTTTTCCAGACGGCACCAATGTGTTGTCAGGCATCACGTTGGTCATCGTAGTTACATATCGGCTTGTGCCGAAGTCTTCTTTCCGGCTGCTGTAGATGGGATGCGACGACGCTGGTGGGCTCCACGACTGAGGGTTACCTTGTAGCCAGATGTCATTCGGAATTGCGATCTGCCACGTCTTGACCTTGTCGCCCGCAACCGCCTTGCCGTTGTCCCAGTACATTCGTGTTTTCAACGTGACGAGCTGGTATCCACGCAGGCGGTTGATCAGAAGTTCGACGGCGCCGAGAGCCAAGAATATGGCGATGATCGTGAGGACCACCTTGCCGAATCGCAACAACGCGCGCAGCGCTGATTCTATAGCAGGCTGCTTCATCCCGCCCTCGCTCCCGTGTTGCTATGCGGCGTAGGCGTGTTCACTTCGTGCAGGTCTGCGACGCGCAGCTGGCTCGGCCCGTCAGAAATTACGATTTTCACGGACCTGTCCTTGAACACCGTCACAGCGAGCTGGCGCAATGCGCCAGCTAACGCAGTTGGATCACCCGCAACATCGATGATCCAAAGCACGTCACCCGATTTCCATTCGTCAGGCCGAAGCCGGATTTTTTGCCCGATGTTTGCCATGAGCCGCTGATCGGTCTCAACTGACACACTGGCCCACAGCACGACGGCAACCGGCGCCCGGGCGCCGCTCTCTTTGTGCTGGGCTTCGGCCACATAGACTTGCCCCGTTACAACTGCAGGCAAGATCATCCATTCTATATCCGCCAGCGAATAGTGCTTGTGGGCGGTTGACCGCGAGAACACGACCGCGCAATCGCCAATCGTTGCAGAAATCAGCTTTGATACAGCACCAGCCACCTGCTGGGGCGAGAACCCCGGCAAATCGCTCGCCCGCTCTTGAGAAACTCCACCATCCCCACCCATACGCACGCCTGCGCTTCCCCCTTGCAGCTTATTGCTTGTCTCAATCACGGCCGTGCTGCACGGCCGCTCGCTTCTAGCCCACGGTAACGAGCCGCCGCCGCATGTCAATCCGACTACGGCCAATCACTTTTTGAAGGTGATTAAAGGCGAACGGAGTCTGCGCCTTTGCGTGTTCTCGAGAAGAACTTCCGCTCACATTGCCACGCGTATGAAACTTGACTGAATACCAGTGCTTTTTGGGGTTGCGCACAACACGAGGTTGCGCGAGCTGTTAACTCGCCGGCCCGTGCGATGCGTTTGCCGGGCCGCGCCCGAGGGTTCCAACCTTGTAGCTGCCGTCCTTCATCCGCGCGCGCACTCCACCGCCCCCTGAATACTTTGCGGCTTGCGGAACATCAGGAGAACGTGTAGGGTACAGACATGATTTGTACCGGCCACTTGGGCCGGGAGGACAAATAAGAGGCAATTCAAGAGGCAATTGATGCTGACCGAGAAACAAAAAGAGCTGCTTCTGTTCATCCATGACCGCATGCAAGAGCGCGGCGTGCCGCCGTCGTTCGATGAAATGAAGGACGCGCTCGATCTGAAATCAAAGTCGGGCATTCACCGGCTCATTACGGCGCTGGTGGAGCGCGGCTTTATCCGCCGCCTGCCGCATCGCGCGCGCGCCATCGAAGTGATCAAGCTACCGGAGAATCAGGCGCCGGCTGCCGGTGAGGTCCGCGCCCGCGGCTTCCAGCCGAGCGTGATCGAAGGCTCAGGCCCGCCCAAATCAAACTATACGCCTCCGCCGCCGTCGCACATCATCGATAGCCGCACGGTCTCCGTGCCCGTCATGGGCCGGATCGCTGCCGGTACGCCGATCAGTGCCATTCAAAACCACACCCATGACATCGCCTGTCCGCCCGACCTGCTGACCAACGGCGAGCACTTCGCACTCGAGGTTCGCGGTGACTCGATGATCGAAGCCGGCATCCACGACGGCGACACCGTTATTATCCGCCGCTGCGACAACGCCGAGAATGGCGACATCGTCGTCGCGCTCGTCGAAAAAGAAGAAGCGACCTTGAAGCGTTTGCGCAAGAAGGGCTCGACGATTGCGCTTGAAGCCGCCAATCCGGAATTCAAGACTCGCATTTTCGGACCCGATCAGGTCGATATCCAAGGCCGTCTCGTCGGGTTGATGCGCCGCTATTGAGCCGGGCAGCCGTCACGGATCACTGCCGGGAATGGCGCTGAAGTCCTCGTCGTCGTCGAACTCGGCGCGTGGCTCGGATGGCACCAGCCACTCTGGGCGGCCAGCGAAGTTCGGCAGCGATGGCTCGTCGCCTATCTCGCTGGCGCCCGGCTCAGCTGCCCCAGCCCGTTCGGCCTCAGCGACGCGCGGTGTGGGGAGCTGCGGTTTGCGGCGCGGCCCTTGCCGGTCGCGCTTGGCGATGAATGGTGCCCATGGCCTGTCGCCGCGATGGGCCGCAACCGTATCGACGCGGATTCGCGGCACTGCACTGGTGGCTGCTGGACCTTCGGTTTGTGCGTCTGCTTGCTCGATATAGAGCGCGTGCGTGCCCTCGCGCCAAACGTCGAAGAAGTCGATGACCATGCCGGTGGTCTCGCAGAATTCCGGCCGCGGTTCGCTGAGTACGACCACGCGCGCCACCGCGCAGTCGTCAGCAATCGCCGCCGGATGACGGGCAACCGCGACACGCGCACCTTTAACGCGGGCCACGCAGCCAACGCTGTCGCACGTAAACGCCGCGCCCTTTTGCACTTCCGCCGCCTTGCGCGCGTCGCCGTCGTGCTCGAGCCAGCGCTCGACCTCGTAAGCCGACTGCCGCGCCGGCAACGCCGACAACAATCCATCCGGCCCGCGCAGCGCCACCAACTCGCCATTGCGCGCAATCAGCACGTCGGGCCGCGCCTGGAACGGCGCCATTGCCAGCCCGGCAATGACAAGCGCCACGCCGAGCAGTCGTTGCCGCGACTGCCACAGCGCCAGCCACAGACCGCCAAGCACCATCAGCACAAAGGCCTGCTGTGGAATGGCCGGAATATGCCCGACCGCGCCCGGCAACTTGGCAACGAATGCCGCGCACCAACTCATCGCGTCAATACCAAGCCCCATCGGGATCAGCGCCAGCGCCTCGAGCCCGAGCGGCATCAGGACCAGCGCTGCCAACGCCGCCGGCATAACGATCAAGTTGCAAATCGGGATGGCGGCGAGATTGGCAAGCACCGCATACTGCTGGCTTTGATGAAAATGAAAGGCCGCGAAGGGCGCCACCGCGGCACTCGCAATCAGCGTTGAAAAGACAATGCCGCCGAAAAACAGCAGCACGCGTAACACAGGATGCGGCTCGTTGCGCCGTCCCATCCGGCGGCGCACCTCTTCATAGGTTGCAACTAAGCCCGTGACCGCCGCGAACGACATTTGAAAGCCGGCATCGAACAGGCTTTCCGGATAGAGCAGCAGAATAACCAACGCCGACAGGGCCACGTTGCGCAACGCGAGGGCCGGCCGGTCGAGCAGCACAGCGCCAAAAATGACGACAATCATCAGCGCCGAGCGCACCGTTGCAAACGCGCCGCCCGAAATCGACAAGTATCCGAGCGCACCAAGAATACCGGCCACTGCCGCCCACTTTTTGATTGGATAACGCAGCGCGATAGCCGGGATCGCGGCCAGCACCAGCCGCACGGAGAAAAACACCGCGCCGGCCATGATCACCATGTGCAGGCCCGAAATCGACAGAATGTGGAACAGTCCGGAACTGCGATAGGCGTCGTTGGTCTCAGGTGTAATGCCGCCGCGCTCGCCAGTGATCAGTGCCGCGGCGATCGCCCCGTTTTCGCCGGGAAGGCTGACGTGAATACGCGCCGATATTCCGCGCCGGATCGACTCTATGGCGCGCGACCAGGAATCTCGCCAGGTCACCGGCGCGCCGCGCGGCGTGATCACCGGCTTTGAGAACGTGTAGCCAACGCCGCCCAAACGCTCGAACCACGCGGTCCGCGCAAAATCGAAGCCGCCGGGTATGGCGGGTCTTGCAGGCGGTGCCAGTGCCGCGCTCAAGCGAACCCGGTCGCCCGGCGCAATCGCAACGCCCGCCTCTGCCGACATAATGCGCACGCGCACAAGCTTGGGACGCTTTTCGGGCGCCACGCCCTCGATATCCGCAACATCAATTGTAACACGCACGCCACGCGGCGGCCGCGGCTCAACGCGCACCACCTGACCGCTGACAACCGCGCCGCGCAGCGTCTTCTCGAGTACCGGCGCGCGCACCGCTTCAACGCGCAGCTTGGCGACAAGAAATCCGCATGCCGCCAGCAACAGGCCTGTGGCGAAGACGGCCGCAAGCGTGCCGCGCGAGACCGCCTGCTGCACGACGAGCGCGGCGGCAAGCGGCAAAATCGACAGCCACAGAGGCGGCTCCACGCCAAGCGCGAAGTAGGCGGCAATGCCCGCGCCGAGTGCCACCGGCGCCCACAAAAAAAAGCGCTGCCGCTCGCCCTCCAAGGCGCGGCCAAATCGCACGCCGTTACGCATACCGGCGTCATCCGGCGGGTTTTCCCCGCTGTTATCCATCGCCCTTGAAAACGCGATTGCCACCCGGGATGCTCCGCCCCTACCGCCGGAAAACGTGCTATGCTACGAGCACCCCACACAATCCACAATGTCTTGAAGGTTCGAAGTAAGTCCTATGTCCAAGGCCGCGCCGCAAACTGCGCCAATCGTGCGCTTCGCCCCCTCACCCACCGGCTACCTGCATATCGGTGGTGCGCGCACCGCGCTGTTCAATTGGCTGTATGCCAAGGGCCGGGGCGGCAAATTCCTGCTGCGCATTGAGGACACCGACCGCGAACGCAACAACGAGGCGGCCGTGACCGCCATCCTCGATGGTCTCAAATGGCTGGAACTCGATTGGCACGGAGACGCGGTATCGCAGTTCTCCCGCGCTGACCGGCACCGTGAAGCCGCCGCCGAATTGTTAGCACGCGGCGCGGCCTATCATTGCTATGCGTCACCCGCTGAAATCGACGCCGCGCGCGAAGCCGCAAAAGCGGAAGGCCGCCCGCAGATTTTCCTGTCGCCATGGCGCGACCGTGACACGAAGGATGCGCCTGCCGGCGTCAAGCCCACCGTGCGCCTCAAAGCCCCGCGCGACGGCGAGACAGTCGTTAACGATCACGTGCAAGGCGTCGTGACGTTTCCGAATAAAGACCTGGATGACCTGATCATTCTGCGCTCCGACGGCAACCCGACGTATAACCTGGCGGTCGTCGTTGACGATCACGATATGGGCATCACGCATGTGGTGCGCGGCGTCGATCATCTAACCAACGCGGCGCGGCAAACGCAGATATATTCAGGCCTCGGCTGGAACGTTCCTGAATTTGCCCATGTGCCGCTGATCCACGGCGCAGACGGCGCCAAACTTTCCAAGCGTCACGGCGCGCAAGGCGTCGAAGACTATCGCAGCATGGGATATTTGCCGGTTGCACTGCGCAACTATCTGGTGCGCCTTGGCTGGAGCCACGGCGACGATGAGATTATGCCGACCGCACAGTTGATCAGCTGGTTCGACATTGATGACATCAACAAAAGCGCATCGCGCTTCGATTTCAAAAAACTCGACGATTTAAACGGCCACTATATCCGCCAGACGGACGACCGCGAACTGGTGACGCGCATTAAAGATATGCTACCGCATCTCGACTTCGCAGCACTTCGTGATCTGCCGCTTGATCCCAAAGCGCCGCCGCGTTCCGATGTGGCGTTGGCGCTTGAGATCGCAGCGCTCGCGCCAAGCATCACTGACGGCAAGGCGCTTGCTGCGCGTTTGCACGCGGCCGGTTGGGACAAGCTGCTCGCCGCCATGCCATCGCTAAAGGAGCGCGCCAAGACGCTTGCGGAGTTGTTGGCCGGCGCGCTCTTTCTGGTCGCCGACGCGCCATTGAAACTCGACGACAAGGCCGCCAAGTTGATCGACACCGACGCCAAAGCGACGCTCGCAGCGCTTCTCTCGCGCTTCGACGCGGCAAAGGACTGGACCGCAACAGCACTTGAAGCCGAGGTGCGTGCGTACTCAGAGGAAACCGGCGCCAAGCTTGGAAAAGTCGCCCAGCCGTTGCGGGCGGCGCTGACCGGCCGGGCGGTTTCGCCACCCGTTTTCACGGTGCTGGAGGTGCTCGGAAAGTCTGAATCTCTCAAGCGGATCAAAGCTTGCGCAGGGTGATGGAAGGTTGGGCAGAATGGCCCCTTCCAAAGACGATATTGCCGCACTGCAAAATATCGTCTAATCCCTTCGTATGAAAGCGTGTTTTCGTGCTTTCGCGATGGAGATGGCATCCCGCGTGCGGGACATTGCTGCTGCGTCTTGAAACCGGAAAAACGCGGCGTCGGGCACCCGGCAGGGTGTGTTTCAGGAGAATGGGCATGAGCGTGCAGGACATTAAGCCGGGGACCATCAAACCAGGCGCATCAGCCACAGTCAGCGTTGGCGGCAAGTCCGTCGCCCTGCCGGTCCGCTCCGGGACCATCGGCCCGGACGTGATCGACGTCGGCGCGCTGTACAAGGAAACCGGCAACTTCACCTACGACCCGGGCTTCACCTCGACCGCCAATTGCTCAAGCCGCATCACCTTCATCGATGGCGATAAGGGCGAACTGCTCTATCGCGGCTACCCGATCGATCAGCTGGCTGAGAACACCAACTTCCTGGCTGTCTGCTACCTTCTGCTGCACGGGGAATTGCCGAACAACGGCGAGTTCATCAACTTCCGCCGCACCATCACCAATCACACGATGGTTCATGAGCAGATGACTCGCTTCTTCACCGGCTACCGCCGTGACGCCCACCCGATGGCTGTCATGGTCGGCACGGTCGGCGCATTGTCGGCGTTCTATCACGACTCAACCGACATCAACGATCCGCGCCAGCGTGAGATCGCGTCTCACCGCATGATCGCCAAGATGCCGACCATTGCGGCGATGGCCTACAAGTATTCGATCGGCCACCCGTTTATCTATCCGCGCAACGATCTCGACTACACATCAAACTTCCTGCAGATGTGCTTTGCCGTGCCGTGCGAGCCGTATGTGGTCAATCCGATCCTGTCGCGCGCCTTGGATCGTATTTTCATCCTGCACGCCGACCACGAACAGAACGCATCAACCTCGACTGTGCGTCTCGCCGGATCGTCGGGCGCCAATCCGTTCGCCTGCATCTCGGCCGGCATCGCCTGCCTGTGGGGCCCCGCGCACGGCGGCGCCAACGAAGCAGCCCTCAACATGCTGAAGGAGATCGGCACCGTCGACAAGGTGCCGGAGTACGTCGCCAAAGCCAAAGACAAAACCTCAGGCTTCCGCCTGATGGGCTTTGGCCATCGCGTTTATAAAAACTACGATCCGCGCGCCAAGGTGATGCAGCAGACCTGTCACGAAGTGCTCGAAGCAACCGGCATGAAGGACGATCCGCTGCTGAAGGTGGCACTCGAACTCGAACGCATCGCGTTGCAGGATGAATACTTCATTTCGAAGAAGCTTTATCCGAACATCGACTTCTATTCGGGTATCACACTGCGGGCGATGGGCTTCCCAGAGGACATGTTCACGGTGCTGTTCGCCGTTGCCCGCACGGTCGGCTGGATCGCGCAGTGGAAGGAAATGATCGAAGATCCCGAACAGCGCATCGGCCGTCCGCGCCAGCTGTACATCGGTCAGCCGCGCCGCGATTTCCCGTCGGCTTAAACTCCGTTTGTCGAGGCGGGCCAGTGAAAAACCGAAGCGCCATTGCATTGACAGTGGCGCTTCTTTTTTTGTGGGCAGTGTTAGTTTTAGGCCTGCCCGCACGAGGCCCCGACAGCACATCGGCGTTCCATAGACAGCTATCGCAGGATTTTGCTTTTATCGACTTGCGATTTGCGGAAAATCCAAAACACATCGATCTTTCGAAGCTGAACGATGGGGAGTGGATTGTAGCCTGCGCAAGCGGGAATCTTGCTGAACACGCCTCGATGAAAGAGGCCGCCAGAATCGCAGGAGTTGAAGTTTCAATAAGCGAACTTGAACCCGTTCCAGTTTTGAAAAGCGGCAGTATGTTTTTCTACATTCGAGGTGATCGTACGGCGCACTGGTTTCAAAACAGCCGAATTGGCCACGAAATCGCATTTGGCGAAGTCGTTTGCGCGTCGCCATCTCAACCTGTACTGAAACTTCCAACCGATGCGGCGCTTCAGCAATTAAAAACGCATGAAGACAAGTTACAACGTTGAGGTGGGGTACTTACCTCTCCCTAGGGGAGAGGATGCCCGAAGGGCAGGTGAGGGGCTTGAGCCAACACCGGTGCTCGCCGCGAAGCCCCTCATCCGCCACTTCGTGACACCTTCTCCCCAAGGGAGAAGGAAGGGCAGTGCTACTCGCCCAACACTCTCAGTACGGCGCGCGCTGCGGCCTCGCTTGGCATTCCAGACGGCAGCGCGACGCGCGCTGGAATGCGGGCGAGCGCTGCCAATTGCGCGCGCCGTTCTGGGCTTTCGCCAAGCAGCGGGATCAGCGCATTCGCCAACCGCGCCGCGTTGCAATCTTCTTGCAGGAATTCCGGGAATGCATTTTCGCCAAGCACGAGATTAGCGAGCACCACAGTTTTGGCTTTGATCATGCGGCGTAAAAATGGCGCTGCGACCGGATCGACCTTGTAGGCGACTGCCATCGGCAGGTTGGCGAGCGCCAGCTCCAGCGTGACCGTGCCCGACGCAGCAAGCGCTGCCCGCGCAAGCTTCATGGCCGCGTACTTGTCGGCGTGACCATCGACAATGATGGGCGCGATTTTCCAGTTTTTGCTGCGTGCTTCGATCAATGGCCTGACATGCGCAACCGCCGGAATGACGACCGCGAGTCCCGGCACCCTGTCGCGCAGCACGGCGACCGTCTCGCCGAACACATCGACAAGCCGCTCGACCTCTGAACGGCGGCTGCCTGGTAATGCGAGCAGTACGGGCTGGCCCAGTGCAATGCCGGCGCGGGCGGCGAGTGCTGCCGCATCGGCGCTGGCGATATCCGGCAGCCGCTCGATCAGCGGGTGGCCAACATACGTGCAGTGCGGTCCGCCAAGACGCTCATGCGCTTCAGGCTCGAACGGCAGCAGCGCTAAGATCTCATCGACATAGGCGCGCATTTTTTTCGCCCGCCCCGGCCGCCACGCCCACACGCTTGGGCTGACGTAGTCGATGATCGGAATATGCGGTGCGCGGCGGCGGATACGCTTGGTGATCGGGTGCGTGAATTCCGGGCTGTCGATGATGATCACCACATCCGGCTGGGCTGCAATCGCGGCATCGACCGTTGTCAACACGCGGCGGCGCAGGCGTGGCAAGGCTTTGAGAATGTTGAGCGGCCCCATCACCGCGACATCTTCGATGGGAAACAGCGAGACGAGCCCTTCGCCCTCCATCTCGTGGCCGCCAACACCGGCAAATCGGAACTTGCCTGAACCAAGCGTCTTGAGCCCGGCCATCAACTTTGCGCCGAGTGCATCGCCGGAGTGCTCTCCCGCGACGATGAAGATGGTTGTGACGGACCCCGGCGCCGGTACGGCGCTCATGTGGCGGCAGCCTCGGTCACCTGACCACCGGCGATAAACAGCTTGGCCGCGTCGGCGCGCGCCACGATGGCGCCGTGGTGCTGCGGGCGGACTTCACGTCCATACATCACGATCAAGCCTTCGAGACCGGCAGCGGCGGCAGCATCGATAATGGCGTCATCAAGCGCCTGGCGGTGACCGATCACGGCGACGCCCGAGGGCTTGCGTGACGGCTTGAAGAACGCCGCCGCGCGCTCAATCACTTCGACGGGAGACTCGCCGGCACCGATCGAGTACACGCGGCCCTTGCGGATCACCAACGCCGAACCGGTGCCGAACTCCGCGAGCGTGCTCATAATGCGCATGCCACGTTGGATATCGGCCAGGACTGCGGGCTGCGGATCGATGCCGCCGAAGACCAGTGCATCGCTGTCGACTGAACTATCGCCTCGATACGCGGCGGCGGATAACGCGCCCTGTGCCATCGCGTCCGAGACACCCGCCACGAACACGCGCTGGCGTTCGGCGGCGCTGATCAATTCAAAGCGGCTCGCGGCCAGCACATAGCCACTCATTGCCGCGATGCCGGAGAGCCGCGCGTCAGCCACCTGCTGCACAGTGTCTGGCCCGATCGCCGGCAAATCGACGCGCAAATCCTGACCCGGTTTGGGGCGTTTGATCAGCACGCCGCGCGAGCGGATCAGCGGATCACCCGCCGCAAGGCGGCGGCGCTCAGCCACACGCGCGACCATGCGGTCGGTGCCTTCCGCGCCTTCAATCGCTTCAATCTGGCCTTGCGAAATGACCGCCGCCTGGCCGATGTCGTGACGGCCCAACGCCCCGATCAACGCCATGCCGAGCGCAATATCGGCGTCATCCGTTTCGCTTGGCCCCAAATCGGTCATCGGTCCATCGCCAACCAGCAATTCCGGCGCGACCTCACCGACACCGCGCACTTTCAAACCGCGCCGTTCAAACATTTCGATCACCGCGCGCAGCACCGCATCGTCACCGCCAGCGCGGAAGATGCGCAGCACTGCCGGCAATGAGCGCAGAAAGCCGAAATCGGGCTTGGCGGTTTTGAAGCGCGGACGGACCATGCGCCCAACCAGCACGATGTCTTTGATGCCAGCCCGCTTGAACGACTTAATGGCCTTGCCAACCTCCGCCCAGCTGGCGTCCGTATGTGAGAATGTTCGAAGCGCGCCTTGCGCCTGGCCTTCGATCATCACCGCATGGACGAAGCCGCCGCGCGCCTCGACACTTCGCGCGATCTCGACCGGCAAACTCCCGCCGCCAGCGACAATGCCGATACGCAACGGTTCACTCAAGGGACTTTGACCGGACATGTTACTCTTGCCAGACTGAACTCTAGTGCCAAGACTTAACTCGCGTGCGAAACGTCAGCGTGCGCCTAACCGCCTGGCCCCCCGGCCTCCCGTCAAGCGTCCGCGCCCGATCCCGGCGTGCACAGCGAACGCTTGCCGCCAGCCCGGATGAAGGCGATGATTTCGTCAACAATAGGTTGGCCGGAGAATTCCGCCGCCACATCCTCGACCCGCTCCATCAGCGTCCCCTCGGCCGCAAACAGCAGTCTGTAAGCGCGCCGCAAGCCGTGGATGTCGGTGCGCGAGAAGCCGCGCCGTTGCAGACCAATAATGTTGAGGCCCGACAAATAGGCGCGGTTTCCAAGCGCCATTCCATACGGGATCAAATCGTTTTCGAGACCCGACATGCCGCCGACAAATGCGTGCGCGCCGACGCGCGCGAATTGAATGACCGCCGCGCCGCCGCCAATGATCACGTAATCGCCGACTGTGCAGTGACCGGCGAGCATGACGTTGTTTGAAAAGATGACGTTGTTGCCGACAATGCAATCGTGGCCGACGTGGCTGTTGGCAAGAAATGCGCAACGGTCGCCAATCTTGGTGACGGACCCGCCACCAGCCGTGCCCGGGTTCATCGTCACGCCTTCGCGGATGATGCAATCGTCACCAACCGTCAACGAACACGGCTCGCCACTGAACTTCAAATCCTGCGGCTGATGACCGATGGAGGCGAACGGGAAGATCCGCGTCCGCGCGCCGATGGCCGTGGTGCCGGCAACAACCGCATGACTGACGAGTTCGACGCCATCGCCCAGCGTCACGCCGCGGCCGACCATACAGAACGGCCCGACCTTCACGCCCGCGCCGAGCGTCGCTCCGTCTTCGACAATCGCCGACGGGTGAATGACGTTATCAGCCATGTTTGCTCGCAAACGCCTTGGCATCGGCCGTGTCGGCGAGCATGGCGCTGATTTCAGCTTCGGCAACCGTGAAGCCGTTGACCTTGGCTTCGCCGGCAAAGCGCCAAACGCGGCCACGGTTGCGGATCTTCTTGACGTGATAGTGGATCTGATCGCCGGGCAGCACAGGCTTGCGGAACTTGGCGTTGTCGATGCCCATGAAGTAGACGAGTTCGGCCTTGTAGTCTTCGCCGATGCTCGACACGCATAGCGCGCCGGCCGTCTGCGCCAAACCTTCAATGATCAGCACGCCCGGCATAACCGGGAACTGCGGAAAGTGGCCTTGAAAAAACGGCTCGTTGATCGTCACGTTCTTGACGCCGACGCAACTCGCGTCACCGTCCATGTCGTACATGCGGTCAACCATCAAAAACGGATAGCGGTGCGGCAGAAGCTTCATCACCCGCGCGATGTCGGCGGTGCCCAAAGTGGCTTTTGCCGGGCTCTTATCGTCCATATCCTTCAAACTCCCGAAACCCAAAGTCGTGGCTGCGGCACCCAAGAATTGGCGCCACCCTGTTGGCTTATACTCTAGTCGGCTTGGCCGTCACCGGCACCGCCCTTCATCCGCTCCACAAGCCGCTTCAACAACGCGTATTCCCGCGCCTGCTGGCGCAACGGTTTGGCGGGCGTACCCAGATAACGGGCACCCGGCGGCACGTCATGTGTCGCGTGCGATGCACCGCCGATCTGCGCGCCGCTGCCGATCTTGATGTGGCCGACGCTGCCCGACTGGCCGCCCATGACGACGAAGTCGCCAAGCTCGGCCGAGCCAGAAATGCCGGTCATCGCCACGATCACGCAGTGACGCCCCATGACCACGTTGTGCCCGATCTGGACAAGATTATCAATTTTCGTGCCCTCTCCGATAATCGTATCCTTAAGGGCACCACGGTCTATGGTTGTATTGGAGCCGATCTCCACATCGTCTTGGATGATCACCCGGCCAATCTGCGGCACCTTCAGGTGGCCCGTCCGGCCCATTGCGAAGCCGAAACCGTCCTGGCCGATACGCACGCCCGAATGGATGATGACACGGTCGCCGACCAGCGCATGCGTGATGGTTGCCAGCGCGCCGATGTAGCTATCGCGACCGATCGAGACCCGGGCGCCGATGACTGCGCCTGCGGCAATCCGCGTACCACGGCCAATCTGCGCTTCAGCCCCAATAATCGCCCCCGGCTCGATCAATACGCCATCTTCAAGCTTGGCCGACGGGTCAACTGGCGGCGCGCCGGCTTTGGCGGCCATCGGGTGCATAGACTGCGGATAGAACAGGTGCAGCGCGCGGGCGAAGCCGTGATAGGGCTGGGCTGTGATCAGTGCGGCGGTTGATTTTGGCAGCCGTGGCGCGAGCTGCGGCGCCACCAGACAGGCGCCCGCCGTCGTCGTTGCCAACTGCGCCAGATACTTTTTGTTGGTGTCGATAAAGGCTACGTGGTTGGCGCCTGCTTCCGACAACGGCCGCACATCGTCGATCAAACCATGCGGGTTAGCATCCGGCCCAACAATCGCTCCGGTGGCCTTGGCGACATCCGCAAGCGTGAATGGCCCGGCGCGATCAAAGAACCCGGGATGTTCCATCGTCAGACCCGCCTCCGGCAGACTTATGTTTGGTCTCTGTCTCTCTTTGAGACTTTGAGAGATGCGAGACTTTGAGAACAGAACCGGCGCGATGGCAAGTCTGCCAGCGCGCCGGTTGAAACTTTGATGCGCCGCAGTTTCCCGCGTTAAACGCTTACAGTTGAGCCCTTAGAACTTGGTCGAAGCACCGAAGCGGAACTGCTGTTCTTTGTCGACCGTCGCCTTTGAAAGAACTTCGGCGTAGTCCATACGCAACGGACCGACCGGCGAGTTCCACATCAAGCTGGCACCGACGGAGGCGCGGATCGTGTTTTCGTCAGAAAGACAAACACCTACGAAGTTTCCTGCTGCCAAGAATTTGCTTAGCCTTGCCACCAACATCCCACAGCGAGCCAGCATCCGCAAACACAGCACCTGAGATACCAAGATCATCAGGAATGAACGGGATCGGGAAGCGGACTTCGGCTGTCGCAGCCCAGTACGACGTGCCGCCGAGCGCATCACCCCGGCCACCGGCCGTCATATCGCGCGCACCGTAACCTGCCCGTTCAAAGCCGCGCACGGTTTCGCCGCCCTTAAAGTAGCTGTCCAGGATCTTGACGTCATCGCCGCCCCAACCTTGGATATGACCGCCGATCACGCGGCCGATAAGCGTAATCTTTTCGGTGATCGGGTAGTAGGCGCGGGCTTCTGCGCCGACCTTCCAGTAGTTGACGTCGCCGCCGAGACCAGCAAACTCGTCTTCGAGCTGCAGGTAGAAGCCGCGGGTCGGGTTCTTTGGATGGTTACGACCGTCGTAGGTCAGCGTCGTGCCAACCAATGAGGTCCAGTAGGCTTCGTTCTTACACAGTTTGCGGCGGCAGCATTGAGTACTGTATCACCGCACGCCTCTTTGATGGCCAACGAAGCACCAGGCGACACATCATAAATCTCGTCGCGCGACAGGCCGTAGTGGGTCTGCATCCACAGGTTCTCAGCAAGCGGGAAGCCGAGACGAACCTGGCCGCCCGACTTGCGCTGCTTGAAGCCCGACTGCTTGGTCTGGTCAACTTCCTTATGATAGAGGTCGAAACCAGCCGACAAATTGCGGTCCAGGAAGCGCGGTTCGGTGAACGACAGATCGATCTGCATCCGCTCAAACGAGCCAGCAAGTTTCAAGCGCAAGAACTGACCGTTGCCGAGCAAGTTGCGTTCAGTGATCGATACGTCGCCAATCACGCCTTCATTGGTCGAGAAGCCAGCACCAAACGACAGTTCACCTGTGGACTGTTCTGTCAACTCGACATCGAGCACGACGCGATCAGGAGATGAACCCGGGCGGCGCTTAACTTCAGCGGCCTTGAAGATGCCAAGACCCATCAAGCGCTTCTTGGCGCGATCCACCATCAGCGGGTTGTAAGCGTCACCTTCAGCCAAGCGGAACTCGCGGCGGATCACGTGATCCTTAGTGCGCTCGTTGCCGACAATATTGATGCGCTCGATGTAGATGCGCGGACCTTCGTCAACGACATAGGTGATGCCGATGGTGTGGCTTGAAACGTCTGGCACGGCGCGCGGACGCACGCGGGCAAACGCGTAGCCCTTTTCAGCAATAGCCAGGGTCAGCTTTTCCGTGGTCTTGTCGATCAAGGACGCGTTGTAAACGTCGCCCGCCGCAGTCAGCAATTCGCCGGTGTAGGCTTCAGCCGGAACTTCCGCCAAAGAGCTTTCGATATTCACCGCGCCGAAGTTGTAAAGTTCGCCCTCTTCGACAGCAAAGGTGATGATGAAGCCGGTGCCGTCCGGATCAAGCTCAGCATTGCCGGCCGTCACGGTGGCGTCGGCGTAGCCGTTCTTCAGGTAATACTGACGGATCAACTCGCGGTCGAGGCTCATACGATCCGGATCGTAAATGCTGGTGCCCTTGAGGAAGTCGAACCAACCGGTCTGCGTCGTTGAAATGATGTCGCGCAGCTGACCGTCCGAAAAGGCGCGGTTGCCGACGAAATTGATGCCCTTGACCTTGGTCGCGCCACCTTCGGTGATTTCGAACACCAAGTTGATGCGATCCTGTTCAAGCTCGATAATCTTCGGCTCAACAGCGGCCGCGAACCGGCCCTGGCGGCGGTAGACATCGAGGATGCGCTGCACATCGCCTTGGGCGCGGGCGCGGGTAAAAACGGAGCGCGGCTTCAACTGCACTTCAGCGGTCAACGTTGGGGTATCGACTTCGCTGTTGCCTTCGAAGGCCACCTGATTGATGACCGGATTTTCTTTGACGGTAACGACCAGCGTCGAGCCCTGCGGATCGATTTTGACGTCGGCGAACAAGCCCGTTGCGAACAGCGACTTGATCGACGCATCGACCTTGGCAGCGCTGTAGGTCTGGCCGGGCGAAATCTGCAAATACGAGCGAACCGTTTCCGGCTCAACGCGGCGATTGCCAACGACTTCAATAGATTTAACAACGCCCTGAGCGAACGCTGGCCCTGAAAGCCAAGCTGCGTCCCCCATCGCGGCCACCGGCGCTAGAGCCGCCAGCGCCAAGGAGACGCGCAAACTGCTCGCCAAGATGATCCGAATAATATGCATCCGCGGTTTAGCCCTCGTCTGCCGCTGACCCCCAACAAAATGCGTACTGTCAGCGGCAGCATCGCATTCATTGCAGTGCATAATTGCACCAAGTCCGAACCCTGCCCGCACCTGTTCAGTCCCCCCGAATCAGGCCGGCTAGATCGCGTACTTCAACCACGCTTTTAACGATTCATAAACGGTCCGGGAAGTGGTAAGATTACGCCACTGCCTAGGTTTTTTCAGGCGAGGCCGGCTTTAACCGACCCCGAGAGTCCTTCGAACGATACTGGATATGTCGTTGTAGAACACGAAGGCCATAAGCATCATCAAAAGCGCCAAACCGACCTGGAAACCAGCCAGCTGAATGCGCTCGCTCAACGGTTTGCGGAACAGACCTTCGTACGCATAGAACAAAAGGTGTCCGCCGTCGAGCACGGGGATGGGCAACAGGTTGAGGAAGCCAATATTGGCTGAAATAAAGGCAATCCAACGGAAAAGTGGCTCGAGGCCCATCTCCGCGACCTTGCCCGTTACCTCGGCCATCATCAACGGCCCGCCCATCTGTTCGGCCGATTGGCGGCGGCTTAACATGTCGCCCATGCCCATCAGGGTGGCTTTGATGTTGCCATAGGTCTCCGTCACGCCCCGGCCTACAGCCTCCAGTGGGCCAACAGCATGGGTCTGAACCTTGTCCGGGGAGATCGAGCGCTGAATGCCGATCAAGCCGCGGCGAAACGTCCGCCCGAAGGTATCGCGCTTTTCCTCAACCGCCGGCGTCGCCGTCAGGAGCACCTGTTCGCCGTTGCGCTCAACGACAAAAGTTAACTGCTGCCCAGCGCTGACGCTGACGATCTTCTGCAGATCTTCAAAGCTTTCGATGCCGGTGTCACCGATCTTGAGAATCTTGTCGCCAGCCAAGAACCCGGCCTTGGCGGCCGGCATATCGGACACGACTGAATCGACAAAAGCCGGCATCACGCGGATCCCGACCGCCATGTTGAGGCCGGCGTAAAGCACTATGGCCAATAGGAAATTTGCAATTGGACCGGCAGCAACCACAGCCGCGCGCTGCGACACGGGCTTGGCGTGGAACGATCCTTCGCGCTCGGTCGCCGACATGCGCTCAAGCGCTTCAGGTGAAGGCTTGGAGGCAGCATTCTCGTCATCTACGAATTTGACGTAGCCACCGAGCGGTATCCAAGCGAACCGCCAACGCGTGCCGTGTTTGTCGCTAAAACCAAAGATTTCAGGGCCAAAACCGATGGAAAAGGCTTTGACGGTCACGCCGCACCAGCGCGCGACCAGAAAATGACCAAGCTCATGGATAAACACCACGAACGTGAGCACGAGCAGGAACACGATCCCGTAATGCCAGATCCAGCCCGCCATCGACGCCAATTGGTCCATTCGCTTCGCTTCTCCTGTCGGGCCTGTCTGGTCTTGTCTGGCTGAACGGCGGGGCAAGCACCCGCAACCCGCCTGCAAAGGCCCGGCTTCTGTTTGAGTCTCAGCTGTTAATAGCGGGCCAACCGGTCCGCGGCCAGCCGTCTTGCTTGCGTGTCGATTGCCAGAATGTCGTCCAGCCCGGCGGCTTTGCGGATCGCACCCTGTTTTTCGGCCAACTCCAGCGTGTCTTCGACAAGTGAGGCGATATCCAAAAACTTCAAGCGGCGGCCGAGAAATGCCGCAACAGCCACTTCATTGGCCGCATTGAGTACGGCGGGTGCCGTTTCGCCGCGCCGAAGCGCCGCTTTCGCGACCCGCAACGCTGGAAAACGCACTTCATCGGGCGCTTCGAACGTTAACGAGCCTAAACGCGTCAAGTCCAGCTTTTCCGTTGGTGCCGCCATCCGCCGCGGCCAAGCCAGCGCCACCGCAATTGGTGTCCGCATATCGGGCGGCGCCATTTGAGCGAGCACCGATCCATCCTTATAGCTGACCAGGCAATGAACAATCGACTGAGGGTGGACCACGCAATCGAGTGCATCGACGCCAACCGGAAACAAGTGAAAGGCCTCGATCAGCTCGAGGCCCTTATTCATGAGCGTCGCGCTGTCGATGGTGACCTTTGCACCCATCGACCAGTTTGGATGCTTCAGCGCTTGCTCGGGTGTGGCACCTTGCAATTGTTCGCGCGACCAGGTCCGGAAGGGACCGCCTGACGCGGTCAGTATGATTTTCTCAATCGACGCTGGATCAGCGCCAGCCAACGCCTGGAACGCCGCTGAGTGTTCGCTGTCAACCGGCAATAGTTCAGCGCCAGACCGTGCCACTTCGTCAGTGAAAACATCGCCCGCTGAAACAAGGCACTCCTTGTTGGCGAGCGCGATGCGCCGGCCTTGGCTGGCGGCTGCGAACGTAGGCTTCAATCCGGCAGCACCGACAATCGACGCCATCACGCAGTCAGCCGGCATCAAGGCTGCTTCGACGAGCGCTGCTGGCCCGGCCATCGCTGCAATGCCGCTGCCAGCGAGCGCTTCCTTCAATTCAGCAAACAACGTTTCATCGCCGATGACGGCGGCGCGGGCGCGATGCAGACGGGCGAGGCTGGCGAGTTCACGCGCATTGGTCTGCGCAGTGACGGCAATGACGTCGAACAGACCAGCGTTGCGGCCAACCAGATCGAGCGTGCTCGTACCAATCGATCCGGTTGCACCGAGCACCGTCAGCCGGCAAGGGCGATCCGCCTTGCCGCCGTTTTCATTTTCCATTGGTCCGCCAGCAACGCGGGACATCGGCACGCTCGAGAGTGCGGCCATATTGACTATGCTCCGTAGAGCAAAGCGCGGGCCGGCGCATAGGCTTCAACGGCAAGCGCAATCAAAGCGGCAGCCACACTCGCGGTTACAACGCCGTCCATGCGGTCCATGAACCCGCCGTGCCCTGGGATCAGGTCACTTGCATCTTTGCGGCCGAAATGGCGCTTGAGTGCGGATTCCGCCAGATCACCGGCTTGCGCAACAGCTCCAAGCAACAGCCCAAGAAACGCCAGCCACAGCGACGATCCACTCCCGGAGATCAGCGGAAAGAGTGCGCCTGCAAGCGCTGCAGCCGTCACTCCGCCAGCCAACCCTGACCACGTCTTGTTCGGCGAAACAACTGGCCAAAGCTTAGGGCCACCAATGCCGCGGCCGGTAAAATATGCCGCCGTATCAGTTGCAACGACCGCGATCAGCACAAACAAAACGGCTAGAAAACCAAGCGAGTCGTCGCTCCGCAGCCATTCAAGCGCAATGACCGGCAAACCGGTATAAGCGACGCCTGCGCCAGTAAGCCCAGCGCGGCCCGATCCGGTTGCCAGCGCCGACGCCGTAATCGCGCCAACCGCAACCGCTGCAACCGCAAGCCCAGCCATCCCGAACGCCGACAAACCAGCGGCTAGAACCGCTGTGCCTATATGAAAACCAGTAATCACATCGTTTTCGGTGCCGCGGACAATGCGTCCCCATTCCCAGCTCATCGCGGCAGCAATTGCGCCGAGCAGGAACGCAAACGGGCCCGGTCCCCAATAGAGAACAGCAAGGGCAACGGTAGCGACAGCGACGCCCGAACCGATGCGCAGTTGCAGTTCGCGCGACATCAGCCCCACCGCGCGAGACTTGGCAACTTCGGCTGGCGGTTCTGGTGCGGGGTCCGTCATCGGCCCTCTCAAGCTGTCGAGCGCTTGGTCAAACCGCCAAAGCGGCGTTCACGCGCGCGGAAATCGGCAATCGCGCCTTCAAGCACCGCGCGATCAAAATCAGGCCAATAGGTTTCGAGAAACACGAACTCCGTGTAGGCTGTCTGCCACAGAAGGAAGTTCGACAATCGCATTTCGCCCGAGGTGCGGATCAGCAGATCGGGATCTGGAATGCCGGCTGTGTCTAGCGCGGCGGCAATACGGTCAACGGTGATGTCATCGGCTTGCAATATGCCCTCGGCCACTTGCACGGCAAGGCGGCGGGCCGCTTTGGCAATTTCACCGCGCGAACCGTAATTGAAAGCGATCACCAGCGTCATGACGGTGTTATTCGCCGTCACTTCAACGGCTTCGTCGATCAGATTCATCAGTTCGGAATCGACCTTCTGGCGTTCGCCAATCATGCGAATGCGCACGCCGGCCTTGTGCAAATCGGCAAGATCGCGGCGGATGAAACGCTTCATCAGCCCCATCAAATCATCGATCTCTTCGAGAGGCCGCTTCCAGTTCTCAGACGAGAATGAGAAAATCGTCAGATAGGAAATATCGAGTTCGATGGCCGCACGAACCGTCCGGCGCACTGCTTCCACACCCTGGCGATGACCGAGCGTGCGCGGCAATCCGCGTTCCCGTGCCCAGCGGCCGTTGCCATCCATAATAATCGCCACGTGCCGCGGCGTCGCCGCCGGCGATGTCATTGGAGATGCCATGCGGATCTGACCCTTGTCGCCTGGATCGCTTCTATCGCTCACGGTCAGCAGACCTTCGATTGTCAGAGGAGAACTCGGCGGACAACAACGCGGGCCGCGAAGCACCTGCGCGGCGACGTCATATCATACCTTCTGGATTTCGGCTTCCTTGGCAACCGTCGTCGCGTCAACTTCCTTGATCAGCTTGTCGGTCAGCTCTTGCACCTTCTCGGAGTTGCCGCGATGGTCGTCCTGACTCATTTTGCCGTCTTTTTCGAGCTTCTTCAAAAGGTCCATAGCGTCTCGCCGGACGTTTCGGATGGCGATTTTGCTGCCTTCTGCGTATTTATGTGCGAGCTTGACCAATTCCTGGCGGCGGTCTGAAGTCAGTGCCGGAATTGGCAGGCGCAGCACTTGGCCATCCATGATCGGGTTGAGGCCAAGGTTCGCCTCCCGGATCGCCTTATCGACGGCCTGCACGTTGGTGCGATCCCAGACCTGCACCGAAATCATGCGCGGCTCTGGCACCGAGACGGTTGCGACCTGATTGAGCGGCATGCGCGAGCCGTAAACCATCACCTGCACCGGATCCAAAAGATTAGCGTGCGCGCGGCCGGTTCTGAGCCCCGTGAATTCGCGCTTCAACGCATCGATCGATGCCCGCATCTTCGCTTCGATGTCTTTGATATTGTACGCTGCGAGTGACATGACTTCTCCTTCGTGCAGTGCTTTGCCGGCGCGCGTGACTTTGGGGCGCGCGCCTTATCCTTGACCTTCGATAACGGTCTGGCGTGCTTCGCCTCTAAGCGCCTTCAAGATATTGCCGGGCTCTTCGATAGAGAACACAATTACCGGAAGTGCATTGTCGCGGGCAAGCGCGATTGCCGCACCATCCATCACCTTGAGATCCTTAGCCAAAACGTCGGCATAGGTCAGACGGTCATAACGTGTCGCCTTCGGGTCCTTCTTCGGATCGGCCGAATACACACCATCGACCTGGGTCGCCTTGGCAACCGCGTCGCAATTCATTTCAATTGCGCGCAGCGTTGCCGCCGTATCGGTCGTGAAAAACGGATTACCGGTTCCGGCCGCGAACACCACCACCTGACCCTTTTCAATATAGGTCAACGCCTTGGGGCGGACGTAGCTCTCGCACACCGTCGGCATCGGAATGGCGGACAGCACGCGAGCCGCCACGTTTTTGTGGGCCAACGCGTTCTGAAACGCGAGCGCGTTCATCACCGTCGCCAGCATGCCCATGTAGTCGGCGGTCGCCCGGTCCATGCCCTTGGCGGCGCCTGAGAGCCCGCGGAAGATATTGCCGCCACCGACCACGACCGCGATCTGCGCACCGGCCTGTACGGCTTCGGCGATGTCGGCCGCGAGCCGGTCGCAGACATCCATATCGATGCCATAGGCGCCTTTGCCCATCAGGGCTTCGCCCGATAGCTTCAACAGAAGGCGCTTGTATTTAAGTCCTGCGTTCGCCGCCATTGCGGACCCGCCCCCTCAAACATGAAAAAACCGGCCGGAAGTGTCCTTCCGGCCGGCTGATACCTAGCGCATCGGCCTGATTCCGCCTAGCGGCTGGAACCGGCATTGATCAGCCGCCAGCAGCCAATTTGCGGACTTCGTCGCCGAAATCCTCCTCTTTCTTGTCGATGCCTTCGCCCAGCGCATAGCGGATGAAACCAGCCAACTTAACCGGCGCACCAAGAGCCTTCTCGGCTTCTTTAACGGCGTCGGCGACCGTCGTTTTGCCTTCCCCGATCAGATACACTTGGTTCATCAGCACGACCGAGCCGAAAAATTCCTTGCGCAAGCGGCCTTCGCTGGCCTTCGCCAGGATATCGTCCGGCTTGCCGGCATTGCGCGGCTCAGCCTTGGCCTGTTCGACGTAGATCGCGCGCTCGCGATCGATAGCGTCCTTTGGGATTTCGCTTTCGTTGACGACCAGCGTGGCCGGCGACGCCGCGATATGCATGGCGACTTTGCGGCCGAACTCGACCAGCTTGGCCTTGTCGGCCGTGCTTTCCAGAGCAACCAGAACGCCGATCTTGCCAAGCCCATCGGCAACCTTGGAATGCATGTAGTCTGCAACGGCGCCCGACTTAACACTGATCGAGGCCGTGCGGCGCACGCTCATGTTTTCGCCAATGGTGGCGACCATTTCCTTGACGTGCGTTTCAACCGTGTTCTTCGTGCCGGGGTATGTGGTGCCGAGAAGCTTGGCAACGTCGCCGCTGGCGGCCGGTGCAACAGATGCGATGTTGCGTACCATGCCCTGGAACTCGTCGTTGCGCGCAACGAAGTCGGTTTCGGAGTTGACTTCGACGACTGCGCCGGTCGTACCCTGGGCAACAATGCCGATCAGTCCGTCGGCTGCAATGCGGCCGGACTTCTTGGCAGCCTTCGACAATCCCTTCTTGCGCAACAAATCAACTGCGGCTTCGATATCGCCATTCACTTCGGTCAGCGCGGTCTTGCAATCCATCATGCCAGCGCCGGTCATGTCGCGCAGCTTCTTGACGTCGGCTGCAGTAATTGTGGTCATCATCACACCCCATTGGGTTTAGCGGCACTCCCATGAGCGCCTTCAGGTGGCTGAGAGGCGCCACTTGGGCGCCTCTACGGGTCTCAAATCTGTAAAGTGCAACTGTGGAGCGGCGGGCTTAAACGACGGCCGATTCCACAATCTTCTTGGCCTGGCCAACCCAGTCATCCTTGGCCACTTGGCCCTTGAGCTTGAGCAAGCGATCAAGCGCTGCAACGTGGTCGGCATCGAGGTCGGCCAGCTGCCAGAAGTGGAACACGCCCGCGTCGTTCAAGCGCAGTTCGAGCTTCGGGTTAATGCCAGTGATGCGCTTCAGGTCGTCAGCTTCGCCGCGTGCGGCTTCGATGCCCTTGAACGTCACCTTCGGCAAGTCTTCAGCCGGCGGCTCAGCCAGCGCGCCAATGTCAACGCCAGAGTTGCCCTGCGACCGCTCAAGACCGTCGAGTGCCGCGCGCGCGATCAAATCGCAGTACAGCGTGATGGCGCGGCCGGCGTCATCGTTGCCCGGAACCGGGTAATCGATGCCATCGGGATCGCAGTTCGTGTCAACGATGGCGACAATCGGGATGCCGAGCTTGCGGGCTTCCTGAATGGCGATCGCTTCCTTGTTGGTGTCAATGACAACGAGAAGGTCAGGCGTGCCGCCCATATCCTTGATGCCGCCGAGCGACTGGTTGAGCTTGTCGCGCTCGCGGCTGATGTTCAGCACTTCCTTCTTGGTGCGCTTCTGCGGATCAGCCAGAATCTCGTCAAGCTGACGCAGGCGGCGGATCGACTGTGAAACCGTCTTCCAGTTGGTCAGCGTGCCGCCGAGCCAACGGTGGTTCATGTAGTACTGAGCCGAACGCTTGGCGGCTTCGGCGATACCGTCGGCTGCCTGGCGCTTGGTTGCGACGAACAGCACGCGGCCGCCGCCTGCAACGGTGTCAGACACTTTGTTGAGCGCCTGATGCAGCATCGGAACGGTCTGGGTCAGGTCGAGGATGTGGATTTTGTTGCGCGATCCATAGATGAACGGAGCCATCTTGGGATTCCAGCGGTGGGCTTGGTGTCCGAAGTGAACGCCAGCTTCCAAAAGCTGACGCATATTGAAGGCGGGAACTGCCATCAGAAAACTTCCTTTTTCCGGTTAATCCTCCGCGAGCCTTGAGAAGATTTCAGTGAGCCTTTTCACGGGCTTAATGAAATCCACCGGAGCGGGGAACGGGGCTTTTAATCCGCCCGCCGCATGGGTCTCGCGTGTGAGATGAGCGGCTTATGGCCCAATTCCCCGGAAATGGCAACCCTGGCGGCCCGGAATGCGGCCTGGCACGCCGTCGCGTCGCGCGGGCTGTGGCGGTACATGCGGCAAAAAGTGCTACACTGCCTAACGCCCACCCCTCAAGGTCCGATTTCCCCATGCCCCCCTGAAACTACCGCCCCGGTCCTGACCGCCCGCGCCCATCAGATCGGCGAACGTATCGATTTCAAGGGCCTCGAACGCGCCGACAGCTTTTCCAAGAACCCACTGGCGTTCCGCACACCGGCGGGCGGCACGGTCGTGTTGTTCAAAACGGGCACCGCCGTCTTCATCAACATGACGCCGATTGAGGAAGAGGAGACCATCCGCGGACTTGGCGCCAGAGTTGGTGACCCACTCAGCGAACGCGAAGTCGAAACCGCGCAAATCGTCACCGGTGCTGAAGACGATACCGTCACCACCACCGGCGTCATTCAACTTAAAACCGATGACCCGCCCCGCTTGCTGCTGATTGCCGACGCGCTCGCTGGTTCCGTGTCTATGGCGCTGGTCGAACGCAACCTCGGCGGCGCTTTCGATCGCGTCTCGCACGTCGCGCGCAGTTTCAAGAGCCGCACACTGCCGGGCGGCAATAGCGCCGGAATTCTGCAGCAACTCGGTGAATCGCTCGATATCCAAAGCCGCCTGGCCGGCCGCATCGGCATGGTCGATAAGCCGGATGTGCTGTGGGATCACCCTGAGCTCGAACGGCTGTGGACCAAGCTGATCGACGACTATGATTTGAAAAGCCGGGCCAACGCCATCGATCAAAAACTCAATGTGATCCGCGACAGTGCTAAGACGCTTGGCGATTTGCTGGCGACCCGCACGTCACACCGGTTGGAGTGGTACATCATCGCGCTGATCGTGCTTGAAATCCTGATCGGGTTCTACGACCGCTTTTGGAAATAGCCGCGGCTATGCCCCACCCCACCTACAACAACGGCCGCGATTTGCGCGCCAGCTCGTTGGTGGCCTGGAAATCGACCTTACCCGCCCCGAGCACTGGGATCTGCGGCACCACCAGCACGGCTTTGGGCACCCAAAGCTCTGCAAAACCCTGGGCACGGGCCTCCGCCAACAGCGCCATCTTATCGGCGTCCACCTTGTCTGTGACGAGCACAAGCTGTTCACCCTTGCGCGCATCAGGCAGACTGACAACCACATGGTTGGATTGCGGCCATAAGCTTGCGACCATCGATTCAACTGCTGCCAACGACACCATCTCGCCGCCAATCTTGGCAAAACGTTTGGCGCGGCCCTTGATCGTCACCAGCCCCTGCCCGTCGATATCGACGATATCGCCGGTATCGTGCCAACCGCCCTCCGGCGGCTCGATCACGCCCGGGCGCTCGTTGCGCATATAGCCGAGCATCACGTTAGCACCGCGCACGACCAGCTTGCCGCCTTCCGTAATACCCTCGACCGGATCCAAACGCGCTTCGATGCCCGGCAGAATTGTGCCGACGGTGCCGGCTGTGTTGTTGACCGGCAGATTGCAGCTGATCACCGGCGAGCACTCGGTTGCGCCATAGCCTTCAAGAATGGTGGTGCCCCACTTGCTCCAAAGCTTCCGCGTTGTGTCTTTGACGCGCTCCGCGCCACATACGACCACGCGAACACTGTCGAGATCGCCCGCATCCGCTGCGCGCCCATAGCCCTGCAGGAACGTATCGGTTGCAAAAAGCACGGTGCATTGGGTTTCGCGGATCAGCGCCGGTACTTGCTTATAGTGGAGGGGGCTCGGATAGAGCACGGTCTTCATGCCGGAGAACAGCGGCAGCAACCCCGCCGCCGTCAATCCGAACGAATGGAACATCGGCAAGGGGTTCATGACGACGTCGTCGGACGTCCATGCGCCAATCGCATGTTGCGCGATCTGCATGGCATTGGCGACCAGATTAGCATTCGATAGCACCACGCCCTTCGGCACGCCTTCGGTGCCGGACGTAAACAGGATTGCCGCCGGCGCGTTTGGTTTTAATCCATGCCGCTTATGGAAGCTGCGTGCAAACAGCGACCGCGCCACACCTTTAAATTTGTCGCCCCCGCCGATGCTGCGCCGCACATCTTCCAAATAGATGACACATACCGCCTTGCCGCTGGCCGCGTCCGCCGTCAGCGCTGCTATTACATCATCGAGTTTAGCCGTATCGATAAAACGCCGGGAAGTGATGACCGTTTTGATCTGAGCCGTCTCGACCGCCGATTCGATATTCTTCACGCCGGCCGTGAAATTCAACATTGCTGCAACGCGGCCAAAGGCATTCAGCCCGAACAGCGTGACCACCATGCCGTTGACGTTCGGCAGCAGTACGCCGACATTCTCAGACCGCGACGTTTGCTCCGCAAGCTTGCCACCGAGCACGAGCGACCCGAGGATCAACCGCTTGAAAGTCAGCGGCGTGCGCTCGGCGTCTTCAAGGATCGGCTTGGCCATACCGAATTGGCGCCCGGCATCCAGCAGCGCGGAAAATAACGTCCGTTGGGTACGCGTATCATCAAAGGCTGCGGGCGACTTCTGGAGCATCTGACATCTGGCGGGTGAGACGATGGCGATTGCCGCAGCATGACTCACAGAGACCACAAAGCGCAAATGCAATTTGCCGCTCTGGCCCAGATTAACGGTCCAAATCGCAACAGAGCGGCGCCCCGGTTCGCGCCGCCCAAAACGCCGTCACTCCAACCGGCGTGTCATGCGCCAACCCATGGCTGCCGGATTACGGCGTGCACTTAGCGTCCAGCTTGCCCATGGCTTCCTCAAAGGCCTTGCCTTCGGCCGAGGTTTCGCCAGCATTCTGACCGGCATCCCATGCGGCATCAAACTCCGGTCCAAGCGTTTTGAAGTATCCTTCAATCTCGTCGCCTGCCGCTTCGGCCTTCTTGTCGTCGTCGCCGATCTCTTCGAATTTTTTGGATAGGTCGCAGTAGGCTTTGGTTTTAACCGCATCGGCAGCAACCGCATCAATCGCTGTACTGATACCGGCGGCATCAACTGTTGCGGCGTTCACCTGTGGGACCAACAGACAGGATGCCAGCAGGGCGTATGCAATTTTCTTCACGGATCAATGCTCCCAAATGAGTGTGCGCTATTCGCGCGATGAAAGGTGTCTCTGTGTCAGCACAGGAGGCCGCAACTGCGCACGGCCTCCCCGCCAATTTTCCTTCAGATCTTAACGGCGCCAGCACCGCAGATGGCCATGCCGCCAGACGCAATGCCGCTGCTTGCGGTACTTGTACCAGCGGTGATGCTGGTGCCTGTAGGGGCGCCAATGGACTTGCTGGGCAATTTCACTTGCCGCCACCGTCTTCAATCCGCCAAGGCTTCCGCCAGTGACACCAGCATTTGCCGGTCCGGCTGCACCGGATGCCAAAGCGGCCAGAGCAGCAGCCGCGAGTACAAACTTTCTCATGGTGTTAACTCCTCTCTATGATGACGCTGGGGTTCGCGTCTGAGAGGGAAACGCCCCAGAGCGCAAAAAGCCGTCGCAGCATGCCGAAAATTTCCGGGCTTTTTGCAGCATGCCGTTCATCGCACATTCAGCTTGCGCGTTATGTCTCGATAATCTCCGACACGCCTGTGATCGCCGACAACCGGCCAGCATCTTGCGGCGACACATCAAAGCGCCCCGGCAGCACGAATTCCATTTCGAGCCCTTTGTCTTCCAGCGGCAGCACAATGCGCACTTCACCTCCGCGCGCGCTCGGTTTCAAATATCCGCGCATATCCGCAAACTTGGAAGCGGGTGTCACCAGCACCTTGCGATCAACGACAACCTTCATGTTGCGCGGCACGCCGGCCGCCGCCTTGTCGAGCGACTCTAAGCTTTGCACGCGCATTTTCAGCGTATCGCCGTCGCGCTCGGCTTCAACCGATATCAGAACCGGCGTACCCGGCTCCAGCAGTTCCCGGCAAACAGCGAGTGTGTCGGAAAAAATCACGGCCTCGAACTGCCCAGTCATATCGGAGAACATTGCGAACGCAAATTTGTTGCCCTTCTGCGAGCGCCGTTCCCGCGCCGCAATCACGATACCGGCCAACCGGCCAGCCGTTGCACCGCGCTGCGATGCAAGTTCAAATTCGGTGAACTTCTTGACGCCAAGCTTACCAAGCACGCGCTGATAATTGTCGAGCGGATGACCGGACAAATAAAATCCGACGGCCTCGAATTCAGACGCCAGCTTTTCCATCGGTGTCCAGGCCTGCGTCGCCCGCAACACGAGATCTGGCGCCTTGTCGCCCCCGCC
Source organism: Hyphomicrobium sp. (assembly GCA_013141015.1). Taxonomy (GTDB): domain Bacteria; phylum Pseudomonadota; class Alphaproteobacteria; order Rhizobiales; family Hyphomicrobiaceae; genus Hyphomicrobium_B. The sequence goes on from JABFRT010000040.1 coordinate 35,099, forward strand.
GAACATATCGACCATGCCTGCCGCCTGATCCGACGAGCGCCGTTGCGCCAGCGCCAACATCGTATCGGCATTGGCGGCCACCAACGCACGGTTGGAATTCAAGCTATCAAACGCGCCACCCTTGGCGAGCGTTTCAAGACCGCGCTTGTTCAAGGCTTTGGGCTCTAAGCGATTAGCGAAATCGGCAAGTGACAAATACATGCCACCCTTCTCGCGTTCAGCCGTGATCGTCTCGACCGCTCCTGCGCCGATGTTTTTTAGCGCAGCCAGTGAATAGCGGATAGCCCCGCGCTTTGCGTCACCTTTGGGCGGCTCAGCGCCAAAATCGACGGCCGATTGATTGACGCACGGCAATAGCACCTGAATGCCGGAGCGGCGCGCTTCGCTGGCAAACATTGCCAGCTTATCGGTGTTGCCCATGTCGAGCGTCATGGAGGCCGCGAAGAACTCCTCGCAATAGTTGGCCTTCATATAGGCTGTATGGTAGCTGACCAGCGCATAGGCGGCTGCGTGCGATTTATTGAAGCCGTAGCCAGCGAACTTGTCGACCAACTCGAAAATCGTGATCGCGTCGTTGCGTTTGACGCCCTTGGCTTCAGCGCCTTCGACAAAGCGCGCTTGCTGCGCGGCCATTTCGGCCTTGTCTTTTTTACCCATCGCGCGGCGCAGAAGGTCGGCCTGCCCGAGCGTATATCCGCCCATCACCTGAGCGATCTGAATGACCTGCTCCTGATAGATGATGACGCCGTAGGTTTCTTTCAAAATGCCTTCAAGCATGGGGTGCAGATAATCAACCGGCTCCTCGCCGTGCTTGCGGTTGATGTAGGTCGGAATGTTGTCCATCGGACCCGGGCGATACAGCGCCACCATGGCGATGATGTCTTCGAAACGGTCGGGCTTCAACCGCTTCAGACTTTCGCGCATGCCGGTACTTTCAAGCTGGAACACGCCAGCCGTGTCCGCCCGTGCCAGCAA
>JABFRT010000002.1 GCA_013141015.1 Hyphomicrobium sp.
TCCGTTGTCCTGCTGCCTGTTGTTCCCTTCTGTCCGTAGTAGTTGGCGCTGTGGGCGGTGTGGGCAACCTGCGCGCCCTGACCTGCGCACAGGAGCAGGCGTTTGCCGCAGGTTGTCCAACGGCTGGGGGCAAGCCTCACCGAGGCTACGCCGGCTCCCAGCGCCGCATGGCTTGTCCCTGGACGGTCACCGTCCATAGCGCGCGTCATCCCGGCACTCCCGCTTCGGGAGCCGGCCGGACCCGGTCCAGCGCCTCTTCCTCCCGGATGCTCGGGCCCGGCAGCTCCAGGATCGTCGCGTGGTGAACGATCCTGTCGATCGCCGCAGCCGTCGTCATCGGGTCCTTGAAGATCTTGTCCCACTGCGAGAACACGAGATTGCTCGTGATTACCACGCTGCGCCGCTCATACCGCTCCGCCAGGAACGTGAACAGGACCTCCATCTCGTCCCGATCCTGCTGGATGTACCCGATGTCGTCGATGATGACGACGTCGTACCCGTCGAGCTCCTTGAGGGCCTTCTCGAGGTCGTAGGTCTTCCGGGCGGCGAGCAGCCGCTGCACGAGCGCGAACGCGGCGACGAACAGCACCGAGAACCCGCGCAGGATGAGCTCGTAGCCGACGGCCGCGACCAGGTGGGTCTTGCCCCGCCCGGGCAACCCGAACGCCAGCAGGTTCTCGGCCTTGTCCGCGAACCCGCCCTCGCAAAGCGTCGGCAGCATCCGGCGGACCGGCGTCGGAAGGCGGTCCAGCTTCAACGTCGCCAACGTCTTGTCCGGCGGGAGGTTCGACTGGCGGAGCAGGCGCGTGATCCGCCGCTGGCTCCGATCGGCCACCTCCGCCTCGACGAGCGTGGCCAGGTAGCGCTCGAACGACCAGCCCTCCTGCTCGGCTCGGGCCGCCACCGCCTGCCGCTGGGCGACGAACGAGGGCAGCTTGAGGATACGCAGCTGCTGGTCCACCGTGGCCATCTGCGGCGTCATCGACCCACGACCTGGAGAAGTTGGTCGTACGAGGCCGACGACGGCTCTCCGATCGCCACGTGAGGAATGGCGGGGGTCGTCGGTCGGACCAGCGACCGGATCGTCGACGAGCCGAACGTCGTGCCCGCCGCGAGCGCCAGCTCCAGTGCCGTCGCGACGTCGGCCTCGACCGTCGACGCCGCCAGGTGCAGGATCCGCACGTACTCCAGATCGGCGATCCGCTCGACGTGGTCCCGAACGAGCGCGTCGTATGCCCGCCGGAACACCAGGCTGGGGAACAGGTCTTCCTGGTACCGATACCGAGCGAAGGCGCCCGGCTTCTTCACGAGCGACCACACCATGTGCCGGTAGTCGATCCGGTGTCCGTTCCGGCCATGGAGGCGCGGGATCACGAGGTCGAAGGCCCCGCCGTACCAGACCTCGAGCCGCTCGTCGTAGATCCGCACCCGAACGCGCTCGCCGATCAGACGGGACGGCACCGAGTACGTGTTGTGGCGCACGCGGATGGTGCTCCAGGGCGTGACCCAGGGCGACTCTTCGACGTAGTCCGGGTACCAGGTCGCCGGCAGCGCCTCCAACACGGCTCGCTCCTCGACGAGCCGTTCCCCGCGGGTCGCGATCGCCTTGCGCAGCACGTCATGGACGAACGCCTGGTAGGCCGCCTGCGACTCGAAGTCTCGACTCCCCCGGAGCGCCAGATGTTGTTCGATTCGACGCTTCAATGCGCCGTTCAGCGACTCCACGTCTCCATTCTGCTCCGACTTGCCGATCCCGATCGTGCGCGGCGTCATCCCCAGGTGGGCCATCCAGCGCGCGTACTCCTCGTTGAAGCCCCGGTCCCCGTTGCCGAGATCGTGCGTGGCCGCGGTCGAGTTGTCGGTCTGGTGGAACCTCGGTCGCCCACCCAGCTGCTGCAGCGCCGCCTGGACCCCCTGCCGCAGCGCTCCCATCGATTCCGACGCGCAGATCGTCGCCCACTGCCAGTTGGAGTACGGCAGGACCGAGTGGCACAGAAGGTGGAGAAAGGCCACCCCCAGGATGGTCACCAGCAGCTCGTTGCAGTTGGTGAAGTCGGTCTGCATCGCCTCTCCGGGGCGATGGTCCTGCGCGAAGAACACCTCCTTCTCGGGCCCCTCCTGGGCCCGCCAGCGCTTCACCTTGCGCTGCAGCGTCCGAAGCTGGCCAGGCTCGAACTCGCCCGGCCTGCGGGCCACCAGGTCGTCGAACAGCGTCTTCGCATCCAGGCTCGAGGCGGCGAGGAGCTTCGTCACCATGTCGGGCCAGACCTCCTCGAACGGATCCGACCGCGTCCGCCACGTCCGCTCCCCCAGGCCCGCCTCCGACGGCAGATCTCCCCGATCGCGGTACCGACGCGCGGTCTTGCGGTCCATCCCGGCCTTCATGGCCGCCCGGCCGATGTTCTTGCCCTTGTCCAGCTCCTTCTTC
>JABFRT010000069.1 GCA_013141015.1 Hyphomicrobium sp.
GATGGCGCAACCGGAATGACGCAGATCATCGCTGTGGTGAACATGAAGGGCGGGGTTGGCAAAACATCCACCGTTATCAGCCTGGCTGATGCCATCGGGGCAACCAGCCGATCGTCGGTGCTGGTCATTGACGTCGATACCCAGGCCAATGCCTCATTCTGCCTGCTCGGGGAGGATCTCCGCGCCACGATCTCAAGCGGCAAAACGGTTGACACGTTCCTCCGGCGTGCCTTGACCGAGAAGCCAGCGCCCAACATTTCCGAGTATATCCGACGGAATGTTAGCAACACGCTGGCGCGCGGCAAACAGGCAAACATTTCGCTCCTGGCGTCGTCGACCGACCTGCGCGTCTCAGAACGCGAAGTCATTCGCGAGCTGTCCCGATCGGGCGAGACCCTGGACGGTGTCGAGGTCAAGCTGCTCAACGCACTAAGGCACCACATCGCGACGCTAGGCGAAGAGTTCGACTACATCATTGTCGATTGCGCACCAGGCATCTCACCGTTCACAAGCGCGGCCATCGGTATGGCGGATCTGGTTGTGCTGCCAACAATCCCTGACTTCCTCTCCGATCTTGGCCTGCACTCGTTCATCGCCAACTTTGGCCCGAACCTGCCGTTTGCCGTGGCCAAGAAAAAGCCCCGCGTGCTGTTCACGCGATCGCAGGCACGCGGAAAGAGGTCGCGTCTGTGGAACCCGGCACGCGGAAAGAACGAGATGATCAACACCCACAAGAAGTACGAGGACGAGATCCGCAAACGCTCGACCGCCAAGGATGCCGGTTTTATGGTGTTCAAGCAGTCCATCGATGAGTCGCCTGCGATGCCTGCAGCCATGGCCATGGGTGGCGTCGTCGGCAAAACCGTCACGTTTCAGCAGAAATATCCGGGCAGTCTCGGCGATGCCGTTATTGCCGTGAAAGATGAAATCCTTGAGGTCTTGAAATGAGAGTCGTGATCGACAACTACGCTGTCCTGAAGGCGATCGGTTCGAACCCATCGGTTTTCGATGCGATCGATGATCTGGTGCGCAAGCAAACCAAGACCTTCCTCGTCGCAGCCTTCAAGCACAAGTCGCTGACGCTTGAGGAGTTTCGGACCATGTGCGGTGCACTGGGGATGGAAAGTACGGCCCTGTTCTTCGACGAGGCCGATGACAGCCTGATCAAAGCGATCTGTAAGAAGTGCGATCCGCATGCTGCCGAACTAAAGGCGGGCGACGTCGAAGACATGAAGCGGCTACTCCTGGCGGTTGCCAAAGGACGCGCCCCCACGGACAAGCCGTCGAAGCCTAAGCCGACAAAGGGCGCAGCAAAGGCTAAGGGCACCGCAGCGGAGTCCGGCGCCACGCTGCCCCACGCCATCACGACGAAGCCGCCCCGGTAAGGCCGGGACAATCGCTGGCTGCATAGTCCACGAATACAAAACTGCCCGTGTTGTGTGCACGCTGTATTGACGGTGTATCCCGTCACGCGCAGCATTCCTTGGCAACAACCAAGGAGATGCCATGGACCAAACCAACCAACAACCACGCGGCAATTTCATTGCCTTTATCAATCGGGACAAGAAAGTGGGCGATAAACGTCCCGCCTTCGATGGACGCATTGCCATCCCCGGCACCGAAGACGAACGCCGTCACGTGCTGTGGGCCCACGAATATATCAATCCTAAAACCGGCGAAGCGCTGGTCATGTTCAACGGCGAAGCCGGTAACGTGGCGACATCTGCAAGCGCCCTCGATCAGATTTCATCATTGGCCGCACAAGCGGGCGACAGTCCAGAAGCCGTCGTCGGTAATCTCAACTTGGCTGCTGGCCAGATTGTGATGTTCCCCAACGGATTTAAAGACGAAGCCCCTGAAAAGGACCGTCCCGACTACTGGGGTGCTTACAATCCAGGGAACGGCGAGCAGATCGTGCGCATCAGTGCTTGGGCGAAAAAGGATCGCAGTGGATACGCCATGCTGACCGGCGCCACCAGTTACCCCATCCCCGGCAAGTCCGAAGCTCAAATGCAAGATGCACAAACCGACTTGGGCCAATTGGTCGAGCAGGGTGTGGTGTCGAAGGGCATGCCGAAGAAGGCTGCTGGTCGTTCCGGACGGTAAGGTTGGCCGCCTCCCCGCCTTTCCCGGCGGGTCGCGCTGTCGTGAACCGAGCCGCTACCGCGTCTCGGCCCTCACGGCGTCCATCGCTGGCGGACGCCAGCTTTTTGATCCCTGATGAAAGCCAATCCTCGTGACTGCCGATAACCGCCCGGTCGTGTTCTGCACGGCCACCAACTCCCCTCATTGATTACCTGCACAAGAATGAAACCGAAGCCGACGCGTTCAAACGGCTTTGCTTCCTGGCGGCACTGCGCTCACCATCCTCACGGCCGACGCCGCAATGGAGCTCTACGAAAACCAGTTCAAAACCGAGCCCAAAGAAATCACCGAAGCCAAATTCATGGAAATGCTGTGCATCTTGCCACCGGTCGCTTGGCGCAACGACGGAGCCGCTGAAAGCTTCAAAATGTGCGAACGCCAGGCAGGCTTTGTGACCGCCATCTACGTTCACATGGAAAAGCGCTTCTTTGAATTTTACGACGATATTCGCACGCCCCATGCCACCTGCTGCGAACGCGTGCGGCAAAGCCAAGCCTATGCGCAACCCCGCACACCGGACGAACCCGATACCGAACGGCAGGCCTAGACCAACGCCATATCGCCGCCGTTGTTGTTATCCATTTGAATTGGGCGTGCCGGAGACGCAACACCGCCCCTTCGCGGAGGGGTGCAGCCGAATACCCCGAATAAGGCTGAAGCTCCGGCATGCATCCCATGCTCTGCACCATGACGGAGACAACCATGCAGCGGACGCCGACCATTGCGCTCGTGAACAATGACAGTTGTCTCACCGCGAGGTTGCAAACGCTGCTTAAACGCGAGCAATTCCAGGTCCGAACTTACGTGAACACGTTTGACGCGCTCGACTTGATCGAGAACCCCGCCGACTTAGCCGTGATCGATAAGACCAACCCCCCGCTTGGGGGACTGGAGCTCTACCGGTGCATTCGGGCGCGGCATCAGATGCCCGTGATTTTCATGTCTGCTTGGGCGGAGGAACTTGAACACACCTTGCGCGGGACCGGTATGGAAGCTCAGGGGTATATTCCCATGCCGATTTCGCAAACGGCTGTGATTGCACTCGTCAGAAAAGCACTTATCCCATAACGTCGTCCTCACCACTGCCTCCACGATGGTCACCAACGTTTTCTAACATTCTCCCACGCTTTACACTGCGGGCAACGAAAGCCGTGGTGTGCAGCGTCGATGGCCGCTCCTTCCAGAATCCTCTGATCCTGAAGGGTTGGCCCCGCGTGTGGCCTACAGACTGGCAGTCCTCGGCTATTCCGCTCACTCCCTGCATCAACGCAAACTCGCAGCCCGCAACGTTGTCCGTGATCTGACCCAAGGCCGCTTGGCCCTGCAAAACCGCGATGTGAGGGACCTTGCCCAAGCTCTTGGCCTCGATGCGAATGCACTGATGCGACCGCTGTCCGATACCGAGTTCAACGCCTGGGCGTTCAACAGCGCCAGCACCCGCTACCGCCTCCCAGTCTGGCAGTCAGCCCAGAAGCACTGGACATCCGCAAACTATTCATGGCGGCAAACGGCCGAGGTACTCGGAATATCCAATGGACGCCTGCACCAGGCGTTCACACCCACCTCCACACGCCGCTTGCTCTATCCGCAAGCCTTGGCACTCACGACAGCACTCACCATCCCCGAAGGCCCTCGCACCTTCCTCGCACATGTCCCGCATCAGTGGCGTGAGGGGTGCTCTCCCATGAGCCGCGAAGTTTGAACCTGTGGCCGCCAGATCCTTGCGGCACACCCACATCCGCATTGATATCGCGCTCCGTCAATTCCGGAGGTTCACGTGCATCCGTCGCGTCTTGCCGAACGTTGGAATCACAAATGCGCCTACTGCAACCGGCCGCTGGATCTCACGCTGCCCTACAAAGACCCGTACGCAGCCACCTGCGACCACTTCATCCCGCGCGCCAAGGGCGGCCGACGCAGCACCACGAATTCCGTGTTCGCCTGCAAAACCTGCAACAATGAAAAAGGATCAGTCGATCCCCGCCGTTTGCTCTGGGTGTGGCTTAGGATTGATCCTCGCGGGCTGATGAACGCCCTGCTCGTGGCACTCGACGACCCAACCGCAACCCCACCAACTTTGAAGATCGTCGTCGATAACACCAGTGAGGATGTTTCATGAAACATCCAAATAAGCCGCAGTAAGTTCCGGCACGTCTCCACGCCACCGGCCGTCACCGCAACACCATTCACACCCAAGTTCGCCCACTAATCGAGCCGTTCCCTTCAAGCATGCCATTGGCATTGGTGGTGCCTATGACGACGTTGCCTATCTATGGCAGCTTTTGGAGCTAGACCGTCCGGACTCTATAGCGGAGCCCAACGGTGAGTTTTGACCCAAAGCTGCCATCATCGGTAGAGAACGGCTGCTCGCCATGAGTATCCGCTTCTGAGAATTGGAGACGAATAGTTCCACAGGTGGCGATTGCTGGCAGCTGGCACATACCGAAAGTTCCCGCCGATGCCCCTCAGCCGCATTGGTAGCGCCGGAACTTTGGATCCCCCGCATTTTTGTTGCGTTTTGGAGACTCTAAAGGGAGGGGTGGTTGAAAGCGATCCAACAACCGTTTGCAGCCGGTATATTTGCCACTAAAGAGAACATCGGGATTAGCCAGTTTGCCAGACGGCGCGAAGGCTATATGTCAGGGAAACAGATGAGCATCCGGGGGGATCGCTTCAAGTTTGGCGTGTTGCGGCGGCGGGCGGCTCACCTGCTGCTATTGGCGTTCGTCGCACGCGCGCTCGTCCCCGTAGGCTATATGCCGGACTTTTCTGCTGCCTCTAAAGGTGTCTTCAAGGTCACCATCTGCTCGCAGTTGGGCAGCAAGACGATCTTTCTCGATGTCAATGACAAGCCGGCACCCAATCAGCAAGGCAGCCATCACGATCAGCCTTGTGCCTTAACGGGTATGGCTGCTGTTGCGCTGCCCGTGATCGATATTGTTCCATTCAGCGCGCCAGTATTTGAGGTCTCGCCACTGATCCCGAGGCTGGCAGTCCAATTGCCGCCGTCACGCGCCGGGCCTCATCTCGGGTCTCGCGGTCCGCCACTCCTCTCCTAAAGGTCCCATTCGTTGCCGGGTATGGCGAAGCCATGCTCGCAGTCCGGCTTTCAGGAGTACTTTTATGTCCGTCATCTCGCACCGTCATGCGCTTCCCATTGCAGCAGCACTTGCAATTTCGTCCGCAGCACTCGCGCTGTTTATTGGAGAAGCCTCCGCCCAGGAGGCAACGAAGCCCGCTCCTGTTCCGCCTGCCGCCACCCAAGCTCAGCCAACTACAAACCCGCCGGCACCTCCGGCGACGACGACAGCGGCACCCGCTGTGAAAGATCCAGCACTGCCTGAGGTGAAAATTATCCAAGACAAGCCGAAGCCTGCACCCGTTCAGGAAGCAGCCCCACTGCCGAAAAAGAAACCGGCGCCGGTAGTCGAAGATGTCGAACCGGAACCAGCCCCGGTAAAAAAGCCAAAAAAGAAACTTACAAAGGCTTCTTCTAAGGCGGCAAAGCCTGCACCAGCCCCTGTGGCTGCCGAGAACTCCGATGTGGCGAACCAAGCCGCACCGGAAACTCCTGACGTAAGCGCAGCCGCCAGTAGCAATCCTGCCGATCGCGGCGGCGCCCTTACAGTTCCCAATACCGCCGAATCCCGCGCCGAAATCCAGCGCACGCCTGGTGGCGTTGAGATCGTTCCCGACACCGCCTTCAAGAACACGCCGGCCAATACGGTGAAAGACGTTCTCGGCTCGGTTCCGGGAGTTACGATCCAGACCCGTTGGGGGCCAGACGCCCGTCTTTCTATCCGTGGTTCAGGTTTGACACGCAGCTACGGAAATCGTGGCTTGAACATGTATATGGACGGCATCGCAATCAATTCATCGGATGGTCTTTTCGACACATTTGAAATTGATCCGTCAGCCTATCGCTACGTCGAAGTCTTCAAGGGTGCCAATGCGCTTCGCTATGGCTCAAATTCTCTCGGCGGCGCCGTCAATTTCGTAACGCCAACGGGCTATGACGCTTCCGCATTCGAGACGCGTTTGGATGTCGGCAGCTTTGGCTATGTCAGATCGCAGGTGAGTTCCGGTGGCGTCAGCGGGCCGTGGGACTATTTCATCAATCTTTCGGGGCAGCGCGAGGACGGATACCGCGACCACAGCCAGCAGGATATCGAACGCCTTAATGCAAACCTCGGCTACAGGTTTTCGCCGGATGCCGAAACGCGCTTCTACGTGAATGCCAACAGGTGGCGCGGAGAATTACCCGGCGAAGTGACAAAGGAGTCGGCGCTGGAGACACCGCGAAAGGCTGCGTTCGACTTCCTAAATCAAAACCAACAGCGCAACATCGATTCATTACGTGTCGCCAACAAGACCACGTTGCGAATTGACGGCACCGTTGTGGAGCTGGGCATTTCCACGCATCAGCGCCACGTTGATCATCCAATCTTCCAGTATCTCGACTATACGGTGGCGGACTACGGCGGCTTCGCGCGTGCGACGGACGACCGGAAAATCGGCGGCTATCGCAACCGGCTAATAGCTGGGTTCAATATTCTCAATGGTGCGCTGGACTATCAGCAATACATAAACAATCCAGGGGCTGTGAAAGGGGCGCTGACGTTCGATTCTCGTGATAAGTCTCAGAACGTCTCAGCATATGCCGAAGATTCATTCTTCTTCCTTCCCAACGTCGCACTCGTCGGTGGTATTCAATTCCAACATACGGTTCGCGAGCGTGTGGACCGCTTTTTCGACGACAACGCCGTCAATCCGTTTGATTTCAATCCTGATGACTCAGGGCGCCGCGTGTTCGATATTTGGAGCCCGAAGATTGGTTTGGTTTGGGACGTCGATCCTTCCTGGCAGGTCTTCGCCAACATCTCCCGCAGCGCGGAAGTGCCGACATTCGACGTAAACTCGTTTTCCTCGCCCGCAAGCTCCGTTGTTGATACTCAAACCGCAACGACCTATGAAATTGGCACACGCGGAAGCAGGCCGGACTTCGCGTGGGATATTTCGCTTTACCGTGCAGAGATCGACAATGAACTGCAATGTCTGACGACCGGCTTGTTTGCCGGCTGTTCGACCGTAAATGCAGATAAAACCGTACACCAGGGGATTGAAGCCGGTTTGGGCTGGGCATTTGCCAAGTCGGTCGTCAATACTGATGATCGGCTCTGGCTCAATGCCGTCTACACTTACAACGACTTTTTCTTCGACGGCGACGCAAAGTGGGGCAAAAACCGCCTACCCGGAGTTTCGCCACACATTGTCAAAGCAGAAGTCCTCTACAAGCAATCGAATGGCTTCTATGTAGGCCCGAATGTCGAGTGGCAGGCCGAAGGATTCTACTCAGACAATGCTAATGTTCTCAAAACAGACCCATACGCGCTCTTGAACTTCAGGATCGGCTATGATCAGCCGGTCGGGTGGTCAGGTTACGTCGAGGGCCGCAACTTGCTCGACAAGCGCTATATCTCCTCGACGATCACGATCGGCGATGGCCATATCATGGATACTTTTGCCGGACCGCAGCTGCCGCTGTTCGGGGAATTGTACAATCCAGGGGCAGGCATCGCGGTCTACAGCGGCCTCCGGTATAAGTGGTGATGAGGTTGCACTTCCGGTGTTTTCCGTCCATCGCGATACCGGCCAGCATGTGTGTGGAGGGCGCTTTACGGCGCCTTCCACCCCAAACCACTTCAAGTTGGTGACGTAATGTCCGCTGGCGCAGACCTATACCGTACCGTTTGGCGCTGGCACTTCTACGCTGGGCTGTTTGTCATTCCGTTCATTGCGGTGCTGGCGACCACTGGTGCAATCTACCTGTTCAAGCCGCAGGTCGAACGCTGGGAAGAGCGCGCCTTTCAACGACTGCCGGTCGACGGAGCCTTGTCCGCCGATACTCAGCTGAAGGCAGTCCTTGAAGCCTTCCCCGACTCAAAACTTCTAAGTTATCGCCTGCCTGAGCGCGCAGGTGACGCTGTTGCGATGGTGGTGACGCGGCCGGTCTCTGCGGCCGTTGAAACGCTCCACGTCTTCGTATCGCCGCAAGGTCAGGTCCTAGGCAGCCTTGCTCCTGAAAGCCGGACCATGGCCGTCGTCGCTCGCATACACGGCCAGCTTCTACTCGGACCGCAGGGAAGTTGGCTCGTTGAACTGGCAGCTAGCTGGGCAATCGTGATGATCTTGTCAGGCCTCTACCTGTGGTGGCCCCGCGACAGGCGGCTTGCCGGTGTTCTTTGGCCGAGATTGAAACGCGGCGGTCGCGTTTTTTGGCGAGACCTACACGCAGTTGCAGGTTTTTGGGTTTCTCTATTTACCCTTTGTCTTCTGGTCACCGGTCTGCCCTGGGCTGCGGTTTGGGGGTCTGCATTCAGAACCGTTCGCGCGGAAATGGGCTGGATGAAAGGACTGCAGCAATGGACGATTGGCGGTGCGCCGGCCGCCGTGGACAATGATGCTTCCCATGCTTCTCACGGCGTTGCTCAGCCTGCGCGATCAGAAAATGCACGTGGCGACGATTTGCAGGCGATGGTCTCAATTGCCACGCGCAAGGGGCTGGCTTTTCCAGTCGTCATCATTCCGCCCGGTGCGCCTCAGCGGTTCGCAGCGCCTGTTGCAGCATGGACGATCAAATCAGATGCGCAGAATCGACCGCTACAATCGACGATCCTCTACGATCCGACGACACTCCAACAACTGTCACGAGAGGACTTCGCAGACCGCCATCCGATCGACAGGGTCATCGGCTACGGCGTTGCTTGGCACGAAGGCCAGCTCTTCGGTTGGGTCAATCAATTGATCGGGGTCTTTACCGCAATCTCACTCATTGCCCTTGCAGTGACCGGCTTCGTCATGTGGCGGCAGCGTAAACCTGAAAGCTCGCTTGGTGCGCCCTCGCGGACTCAAAGACCGATCGATGCACGGCCATTCGTCTTGATTTTGCTGCTGTTGGCGCTGGTGTTACCAATGCTCGCTATATCGCTCGTCCTCGTCGCCACGCTCGATCGCGTTATCGTGCGGCGGAATGCAAGGATAGCCAACTGGCTCGGCGCTTAACCTGCCAATGACATGTTGGAAAAACTCTCCGCCAGCATTGTCTGAATGTTCTAACGCTCCCTTGCCGGATGATGGCAGTGACGTAAAGCCACGAGCACAATCACGGCCTTGTCTGTGTAAACTAAATATTATCTCTCCGGATTGCGTTCTGACTCGCATGATCGTAATTTGTCTCGGACGCCAAGGTTTGGAAGCAGCATCTCCATTGAGGGGCTTCATTGTTCGGTGAAGGGAAGGCTACGATTGGAACGAACTGGAGCAAGTGGCTCTGCCGCTTGCTGATTGTTGCGTTTGCCTTGCGGGCTTTGATTCCCGTCGGCTACATGCCGGATTTTGCATCGGCAGCGAACGGAAGCTTTAAGGTCGTCATCTGTACGGCGGCCGGCACCCAAACTGTCTATCTCAATCTTGACGGCAGTCCACCCACGCCACAGCACACGTCCAATGACGGTGACCAGTGTGCCTTTAGCGGCATCGCAACGGTGACATTACCTGAAGTTGCCGCTGACGCCATCCGCTGGAGTTCAAACGCATCCACCGCGGTTGCTGTGCAGCGCGAGTCTCTGCCCCCCATTCGGGCTGGGCCGGTTCTCGGTTCGCGCGGCCCACCAATTAATAGCTAGATACCGTTGCTTGCATGAACGACCGACGTGCTGGGATTCAATCCTTCACAGCACGCGTCGTTGCTGCAAATGCGACGGTCATCGCAGTCCAACCCCTCGCTGTTGCAGATGAATGAGTGATGCAGACCTAGACGGTCGCAGCGCTAGCGAATTCTCAACACGAGTGGCGGATCCAGTTTCACCTTCCGATATTGAGCAATGCTGCCAGCGGATCAATCTGCTGAGCGGTCATCCTGCCCGCTGTAATGGCGCGCATGAGTGTTGCTTCACATCCGGAATTGGATCCCAGCCTGTGATGGCCTGTCGCCTTTCGCTCAACCGTTGAAGCTCATCCCTTGCGAGGTCAAGCCATGACCACGAGCCTTCGTTCAAACCCAACAGACTTGCCGCCAATTCCCTCCGCGTGCCTGCCACGACCCCTCGATGCTGTTGCGGCTATTCGCGATGTCGCTAACGACAGGTTCTCGATGCGCTCTGCCGTCGGCATCCGGCGGTACGAGCCCCGGCAAATGATCTTCGAACAATCTCAGCCTTGCCGGCACATCTTCGAAATCATCGAGGGTACCGTGAAGCTGACGATCGCGTTGCCCGACGGACGCCGGCAAATTCTGGCCGTTCTGGGACCCGGAGACCTGCTCGGCCTGCCATTGGGGCAACAGCACAATACAAGTGCGATTGCCATCAGCGACGTTCGCGTAAAACAGATCGCCCGCTCAGTGTTCGATGCCTCGCTGCTACTTCAGAGCCGCGCAGCAGCTCAGCTTCAGAAGCTGTTTCTGAAGATGCAAGACATGATCGTTTCGCTCGGCCGCAGAAGCGCAACGGAGCGGATTGCATCGTACATTCTTGAGACCGCAAAGAGCGGCAACTCCGACGCTGCAACGCCCAATCAGCCAACATGGTCATTTACGCTGGCACTCAGCCAAACGGACCTCGCCGATCATCTTGGTCTGACGCTTGAAACGGTGTCGCGCGAACTGACCAAATTGAAGAACCACAAGATCATCCGCATGAGCGGCCGGAACCATCTTGAGGTTTTGGATCCGAGTGGGCTTTCTGAATTTGCGGACAATGTCAGTCATCCGCAGACTGCTCCGAATTGCGGCACAACCAACGAAGCGCCTGAACCCGTCTTTGTCGGCCGCAGAAGGAGGGCCGCCCGATGACGTCGGAGGTTCAGCGGTCACCGCAAATCACTCAAGCCATCGCAATGGCCCACCTGCAAGCACGCGTTCATACGGCGAATACTCCCGCATTCGATGCCAAGATCACGCCCACATCTTCGATGTCGGTTGGCACATTCATATTTGGCCTGTTCGCCATTGCGACGCTGAGTATTGTCGCGCTGTTCGGGTTGATCTTCACCGATCAGTGGCTGTCTACGGTTTTGCTGGCGCTCGTCGCCATCGCAATCGTGATCGCCCTTATCTCTGTGCACTCTGATCGCGACCGGCACGAAAATGTTGTGGTCGACGATCGCGGTGTCGCAGTCAGTCGCGTTTCGAACGCCCCCTCAAACTATTCCGTCGAGCTTCCGCACGGCGCAATTGTCGTCGAAGGCCGGAGTGGTCCGGTTGGACTGCTCAGCATCCACCTGCGGAGCGGACGCACCCGGATCGAGATTGCTCGCGACCTTACGAACGCAGAGCGGCAAGCGTTTCTCGAAGCATTTCTGGGATCGTTCGCGCCACCACTTTTGCAACCGCGCCTTGAAATCCAGCAGATCGGAGGCGTCTGATGCTTGCCGACACCGCCACGATCTGCACTTCGCCCCGAAGTTTGGCACGCAACGTACCCGAGCCGTTTCACGCGACGATCACTCCCCACAAATCATTGTCTGATCAGGCCGGGCGGCGCTTGAGAATTTGCCTTGTGACCGCCTCACTTGCCATTCAAATCATCTTTGCTATGGCAGGGTTGTGGGTTGTCAGCGCGTTCGTGGCGCTCGACTCCGCAGTACTCATCTTCGCATTTGTTGCGTTCGACCGCGGCCTCCGTCGGCACGAAGATGTCGTGATCGAGAACAACCATATAATTGTGAACCGATACCGGGGCTCGACGTGCATTTTCACGGGTCGCTTGCCGCTGTACGGATTGTCGGTGAAATGCCACGACGATCCCGATTTCGGCTTGCGTGTTCTTGAACTGTGGCACCGCAACGAGAAGCTCGAAGTTGCGCGAGACCTGTCGCCCCCCGAGCGGCAATCGTTTCGAGACGCCTTTCTTCAAGCACTTCGGGATGTGGGCGTGCACCCCCGGATGACGACCATCACCAGCCTGGCTTTGACGCCTCACAGCGGGGGAGTGCGCGTTCAATCTGACCCGCCTCCTTACTGAGCTTCAGCAAGAGCAATCCTGCAGCGAGGATTGTCGTCGTTGAAGGCTCGCTATGCGTTGCGCAACCCCAGCCTTTTGCGACGGATGTGGCCTGTTCTGGCGTCCTCCACTTCGTCTTTATCTCAAACCCAAAAATTACCTGGAGCAAATTGTGACTGAGAATTCCAAGCCCTCAATCATCGAGCGCGTACTGCGTGCTATCCCCATCATCGGGTATGCCGCGAAATGCGTCGAAGAAGAACGTGTTGGAGAGCTTTTTGCACTTGTTGGCGTCTTGCTTCTCGCAGCCGCGCTTTCGATCCTGATATGGGGTTACGCCGCGCTGATCACGATCGCCTTGACGATGGTTGTGCTTGTTGGGACCGTCGTTATCGGCATCACGAGAGGCTGATCAGAATGTGTCGCCACTAAAATGAGGTGCGTGGCCGCCGAATTCAGTTTCGTCGACTTAGCGCACACCTGGACGGCAGCTTTCAGTACTCAAACCCGACATCCGGCGGGTTGAAAAATAAACCCTCTCGATGCTCGCTTTTGGCCCTTCTCGACCGATTGAACTGTAAATACGCGCATCTGCTCATTGAGGGTGAACGGACAAAAATAGCAACGATGTCTGATAATTAGGGGGTAGCGGACTTGCCGAAGGATGCGGGCGATGCGTGCTCGTGACCCGAAGCAGACTCAATTTGACCTATCGTTGCTCGGAACTCTTGGAACGTTTACGTTCGCTCCTAGGTGCAATGGAGAGGTAAAATGGGACTCAGTCTGGAGGTGGGCATATTGCCAGATTTGGCAGAGGCTGATGAGGAAGGCTATCAATACTACAAAGAGCAATTTCAACTTGCAAACAAGGCGCTCTCCGACGCTGGTGCCCCCAAGCACATTGAACCTGAGGAGGTCGAAGGCATATTCAATTGCGACATGGCTGGCTATTCCCCGCTTCATAGCCTTCGTCGTTTGGGCGCATACATTGCACTTGAGAGACCGGCTCCTTCGCCCGGAACTCTTGACGCTTACAAAGATCCTTTGTTTGAGGAGTATCACCAGCGCTTTCTGAGCAGTGAATGCTTGAAGTTCCAGCACTTGATTATGCATAGCGACGCTGAAGGCTTTTACATTCCAGTTGAGTTTGAGAGGGTAATTAATGCGGAAGAGCTGCTTTTGGCAGGCGGGTACTTGGGCTCAACTCAAAGGTTGAGGGCCGAATGCCTCGAGCTTGAAGCCCTCCTTCAAGAAATTGATCCACCAGTCAAGAAAGGCTGGTTTGGCAGAGCACAATTTCAATATGACCGCGAACGATTTGCCGTCCATCAACTCTTGGAGGCATGCGAAGCGTCGATCAGAATGAGAGCGGCGATCGTTATCAGCTAACCATGTCTCCGCTTGGCTCTAAGCCGAAAAGTTTATCGGTCTGAGCAGCAGCTGTGATTTGGGCCAAAGCGGACATCAGGGCATTACCACGCGTAGGTTGGGCAGCAAGGCCACGCCGCGTTCAACCGGACGCGCACGAAGCACTAACAGCCGGCACCACCCAGTACGAAATTCAAAAACCGTCTGGCGAAGACATCGCAGGGGTTGCCGTAGCATCTACTCCGCCCCATCATGTATCTGTGAACACCGCCAACGCTTTTGAATCCCTGCGCGACGATCTCAATGCGTTCGCCACTGGTCAATGTGCCTTCACCCTTGATGCCTGCCATGGGTTTATCGACTACGCGGCGCAGATCATTCGGACCCACACCGGCCAAATAACCCAGCGCTGCAATCAACATCTCGCCAACGCCACGACAGCAGCAGCTAACGACGAACTCCCGCGATTTATCCATGAAGTCGAAGCAGCGATGATGCAGTGCTCCAATACCAAGACACCTACGTAGGTTTTGTCACCAAAGCCTACGCTTTCGCGGATAATCTCAGCAGCAGTGCACCAGAATTGCTCACGAAGCGCCACAACCCTTTGATATTATTGGCCAGTCGTCCCAATCCATCATAGGCGCAACACAGAATCTATGTGATTGGAATTGCAATACTTTTCCAGTTTCAGCAGCGGGCGGCCAGCACGCGTGTGTGCAACGATAAATCAAACACGGCCGGCCATCATCATGCATCTGGCAGATAAGCCAGAGCCGGGCAAGGCGGCACAGCGCAGCAAAAAATCAACCGGACGGCCCTGGGGCTAAGCCTCACGCGGAGCCGACAGAACTTTCAGAGCAATCTCGAAGCCCGCCCATATCGCGCACGCAGAAGAAGCGCCGCCCTGACGTCTCGACGATGCCCTGCTCCCGTAACACGGCGAACTGACGGCTGACCGTTTCGAGCCGCAACCCCAAACACTCGGCGATTTCGGTACGCGACAGAGGCAGCCGAAGCCCCTTTTTGCCGCCGGCTTTGGTTGCAGCAGCGTCCGGGCTGCTCATTCTATCCGACAGAAATGCCAAGAAGCTCGCGACCTTTTCTTCCGCCGATTTGCGCCCGAGCATGAACATCCACTCGCGCGCGGCATCGAGATCTTTGACGACGGCTTTGAACATTGCGCGTTCGAGATTCGGGTACTGACGCAACAACTCTTCGAACGCCCGGCCCGAAAATGTACATAGCTCCAGATCGGTCGCTGCTTCCGCATAGAGTTGCAGGGACTCGGTAAATGGACGGCCGACGAAGTCCGCTGCAAATTGCAGACCGACAATTTGCTGGCGGCCGTCGGGCCGTCCATTGACGAGCTTAACGACGCCGGAAATGATGATGGCAAATGTTTTGCTGCGCTGATGTCCGCCATAAATGATGCGCCCCTCAGGCATGCGCGTGCGGTGGACGATCTTTGCCAACTCAGCGATGGCTGTTTCGCCAGCCTCACCACACAGGGCAGCGGGCG
>JABFRT010000011.1 GCA_013141015.1 Hyphomicrobium sp.
GTGGCCTGCATCCTTCGGATGTCGGCGATCATGGCTTCGGTGGTGACGAGCAGGCCTGCAACGGATGCTGCGTCCTGGAGTGCGCAACGCACGACCTTAGCCGGGTCGATAACGCCCTGCTGGTACATGTCGCCGTACTCGTGGGTCTGGGCGTTGTAGCCGTAGGCGTACTTGGAGTTTTCCAAGATCTTGCCGACGATCACCGAACCATCTTCACCGGCGTTAGCCGCGATCTGGCGGGCTGGCGCCTGCAGAGCCTTACGCACGATGGCGATGCCGACCTTCTGGTCGTCGTTTTCGCCCTTGAGGCCTTCGAGAGCCTTCGACGCGCGAAGCAGCGCGACGCCGCCGCCCGGAACGATGCCTTCTTCAACGGCTGCGCGCGTTGCGTGCAGCGCGTCGTCGACGCGGTCCTTGCGTTCCTTGACTTCGACTTCGGACGCACCGCCGACTTTGATGACGGCAACGCCGCCGGCAAGCTTGGCAAGACGTTCCTGCAACTTCTCGCGGTCGTAGTCCGAGGTGGTTTCCTCGATCTGAGCCTTGATCTGTTTAACGCGGCCTTCGATTTCCGGCTTCTTGCCGACGCCATCGACGATGGTGGTGTTTTCCTTGTCGATCGTCACCTTCTTGGCGCGGCCGAGCATCTGCAGCGTGACCGTTTCGAGCTTGATGCCGAGGTCTTCCGAGATCACCGTGCCGCCCGTCAGGATGGCGATGTCTTCGAGCATGGCCTTGCGGCGGTCGCCGAAGCCCGGTGCCTTGACGGCTGCAACCTTGAGGCCGCCGCGCAGCTTGTTGACGACGAGGGTTGCGAGGGCTTCGCCTTCGACGTCTTCAGCGATGATCAGAAGCGGCTTGCCCGACTGGACGACCGCTTCGAGAACCGGAAGCATGGCCTGCAGGTTCGAAAGCTTCTTCTCGTTGATGAGAATGTATGGGCTATCGAGTTCGGCAATCATCTTCTCGGCGTTGGTGATGAAGTACGGCGACAGGTAGCCGCGGTCGAACTGCATGCCTTCGACGACATCGAGTTCGAATTCCATGGTCTTGGATTCTTCGACGGTGATCACGCCTTCCGAACCGACCTTGTCCATCGCTTCGGCAATCTTCTTGCCGACGACTTCGTCGCCGTTGGCCGAAATTGTGCCAACCTGGGCGATCTGGTCCTTCGTGACCTTCTTCGAGTTGGCCTTGAGTTCAGCAACCACAGTCGCCACCGCGATGTCGATGCCGCGCTTCAAGTCCATCGGGTTCGAACCGGCCGCAACCGACTTTGCGCCTTCGCGCACGATAGCCTGAGCGAGAACGGTCGCCGTCGTCGTGCCGTCGCCCGCGAGATCAGCGGTCTTGGACGCGACTTCCTTCAGCATCTGCGCGCCCATGTTCTCGAACTTGTCTTCAAGCTCGATTTCCTTGGCGACGGTAACGCCGTCCTTGGTGATGCGCGGCGCGCCGAAAGACTTTTCGATCACGACGTTGCGGCCTTTCGGGCCGAGCGTGACCTTGACGGCGTTGGCGAGAATATCAACGCCACGCAACATGCGTTCGCGCGCGTCTTGTCCGAACTTTACGTCTTTAGAGGCCATGTGAGGCGTCTCCTACTAAGAAAAGGGGGGGTGAGATGGTGGTGGTCCGTTGGTGAGTGGTGTGCGATCGCCGGGCTTGAGGTTCACCACCTCGCCACTGGCCATCTCACCACTCGCCGACTTAGGCGGCCTTGCTGCTCTTGGCGGCAGTGCCTTCGATCACGCCGAGGATGTCGCTTTCCTTCATGATCAGAAGGTCTTCGCCATCGATCTTGACTTCGGTGCCCGACCACTTGCCGAACAGAACGGTGTCGCCGGCCTTGACGTCGAGCGGTGTCACCTTGCCGGCTTCATCGCGAGCGCCGGGGCCAACAGCGACGACCTTGCCCTGCTGCGGCTTTTCCTTGGCGGTGTCCGGAATAATGATGCCGCCAGACGTTTTGGTTTCTTCTTCGAGGCGCTTGACGACCACACGGTCGTGGAGCGGACGGAACTTCATGGGACCAACCTCATGATATGATTAAGTTTTTGATGTTCTATGAATAGGCAGCGAGCGCCAATGGGCGCGCCGCCAGTGGTGGGAACTCAGCACATGCGGCCTTCCGCCCCCACGCAACGGGTATATGTGCGCACCTGTTAGCAGTGTCAAGAGCTGAGTGCTAAGAAACCTAAACGCCGCGGATAAGTGGTTCACACTGACTCCCAGCTGACGTGTCTTTGTCTGAAGATGTCTGCCTGCAGTTGGCCGGACAGCAATTTATAGTGGAATGATCCGCGCGACCGCACCACGCTTGTCCGACCTTTGTGTCAGAGCTTTGGGCTGTGAACCTTTTTCCCGGTCTCCGCGACGAATTGGGCATAGGCGGCAATCACGCCGCCGAAGGGATTTCAAACCCAGTCCCAATCGCAATGGAGAATACCTATGACCCGCGTCCCCGCAGCTTCAACGATCCGCACCGCTCTGCTTGCCGTCGCAGCTCTCGGCGCAATCACACTGGCCACCACGCAATCTGCCGAAGCCCGCCATCGTCATCACGGCCTTTCAATCCATATTGGCAGCGGTATCGGCGTCGGATTTCACCACCGGCACCGCCACGGCGGGCTCTTGCTCGCGGGCGGCGGACACCGCTGCGGTTGGCTTTACCGCAAAGCTGTGCGCACCGGCCGCGGCTATTGGTGGGACCGTTATGAGGACTGCCGCGCCGGCTATTGATGCAGCGCACAATTAACTCAAAGGCAGCCGCAAAACACCCGTTCATGCGGCGTTGAGAGCTGGAATGCGCCAATGGAATTCAGGCGAGGGTGGATTGTACGCAAGATACTTGTCAAATCCACCCTCGCCAATCTGGTCACAGGAGCCCGCGGGGTGAGCTTTCGATGCGACCAAGAGCGGTAGAATAGATCCTTCAAGCGTTCGATGCTTGACGCCTTACGACATTTGCTTGACCGTTATTGACAGCCATTTAACTGGATCAAGTGTGCGCCCGGCGTGGGTGTATTAAGATCTAAAGTGACCATCTCGTCAGGTAACAACTGAAGGTTCATGTCGCCAAGCCGGCCCCATATTTCCGCCAGTTACTATACTGCGCTGCAGCGGTATGCGGCGGCCCGCGGCCTCAACATTGAAGACCTGCAGCGGACCCGCGATATTGATTTGCAATTGGATGACAGTCCTGAAGGCAGCCTCTCTTGCGGCGCCTTTGTTGCAATCGTGGAAGGTCTGTCCCTGCAAGCAACCGACGAAGCATTCGGCCTGCACTTCGTTGAATCGCTGCCGCCGAAACCTGCGGGCGTCTATCAGCACATCGTATTCAATTCGCGGACCTTGCGCGATGCTTTCCAGGCCATTTCCCGTTTCCTTGGACTTGTGACGGATGCCTTTCAAATTTGTTACGAAGAAAGCGGCGATATTGGCTGGCTTAGATTTGTTTGTCCGTACAATTTCGGCGGCTGCACGCAGTTCGTTGACGGCCAGCTGGCGTTGATTGCTCTTCGCGCGCGCCAACTTGTTGGCGAAAATTGCTCGGCGGTGCGCGTTGACATGATGCGGCCGCGCCCACGTCATTAAAAGAATTCCGCCGCGTCTTCGGTGTGCTGCCGAATTTCGGCCAGCCCCTGAACCGCATCGGCTTTGACATCGCTGTCCTCGCCAAGCCGCTGCCGTCGGCTGATCAAACTTGCGCGCAACCGCTGCTGGCTATGCTAGTCAGTTGCTTGGATTGAGCGGCCGGGATTACACATTCTCCACACTGGCTGCTAATTTCATTGCAGGTGCCTTGCAGCGCGGCGATGCCAGCGAAACGCGGGCTTGTATTGAACTGGGCATCACCGCCCGCACATTGCAGCGCAATTTAGCAACCGAGGGCACCACTTTTAAAGCCCTGCTTGACGAGACCCGTGCGCGAATGGCCCGGCACTATTTGATTGATACAGATTTATCTTTGACCGCTATTGCATTCTTACTCGGCTATTCGGAACTCAGTGCATTCTCTAGGGCCGCTAAAGTCTGGTTGGGGGAAACGCCCTCGGCCCTGCGCAAGAGGCACCGGCCCGGCAGCTTCGCAGACAAGCTCCACCACTCCGTGGATGCCAATCGAAAACGCCAGCCAGCGGGCAGCTGACTGGCGTCCATACGGCCACACGACGCTTATAGCAGTGACGATCAGATCGCGAAGTCGTTGAGCTTGGCGCCCTTCTTCAAACGCTCCAGCAGCCAGTTGGGCTTGCGGCCGCGGCCTGTCCACGTATCCGATTTATTCTCCGGGTTCGCATATTTGGCAACGCCAAGCGACTTGCCCTTGCCAGCGCCCTTCGCCCCGCGCACGCCGCCGAACAATTCACCGACCGAAAAGCCATGCGTCTTGGCCATTTCGGCCATCTTTTCTTTCAAGGCCGCGCGGTCACGATCACGCACCGCAGCGATCGCCTTTTGAACTTTTGCTTCAAGATCGACAAGGTCCTTCAATGACATTTTGTCAATATTGAATGCCGGTGACTTTTTTGCTGCCTGCTTCACGATTTCCGAACCTCAATTGAGCTATTTTTCTCCCTTTAGCCGACAAATCTGGCGAGCGCACGCAGAATCTGCATTCGTGGCCAATTGAGCCGCATATCGTCGTTAAATGACGACGCCGGAATAAAGCTGCAATCTATTCGCTGCGCAGCGCTTCAATTGATTGAGGCCGGAAGCCCTGCGCGCCGGAAAATAGCCGAAAACAATGCCTGTTCCGGCTGCCGCCGCCATCGCCAACGCAATCACAGCGGGTGATATGACAACCGGCCAATCGGCCGCATTTGCGACAATTGCAGCAGCGCCGACGCCAAGTGCAATTCCAATCAAACCACCGATCAGGCACAAGGTGACGGCTTCAACCAGAAATTGCCGCATAATATCGCGCTGGCGTGCGCCAACCGCCAATCTGAGGCCAATTTCCCGGGTCCGCTCAGTGACCGACACGAGCATAATATTCATAATGCCAATGCCGCCGACAATCAGAGAAATCACCGATGTGGCCGCCAGCAGATACGTCATCGTGCTCAACACTTCGGTGCGCGCCTTCATGGTCTCAGCCAGATTGCGGACGTTGAAATTGTCTTCAGCACCCGGCTGAATGCGGCGGCGCTGGCGTAGCAGGGTTTCGATTTGTTCCTGGGCGTCCTTGAGATCGGTGCTGTTATCGAACTTTATATATAGCTGGCCGACCTGATCGGATTGGACTTGGCTTTTGCCTACGATATAGCCGCGCGCTGTCGTCATCGGAATGAGAGCCACATCGTCCTGGTCGCGGCCCATAGCCGATTGGCCTTTCGGCGCGAGCACGCCGATCACCTGGAACGGAGCACTTTTGACGCGGATGGTTGCGCCAATTGGATCTTCGTCCTGAAACAGCTGTTTGACGGCCGTCTGGCCGAGGATCACGACCTTGGCCGAGGCGCGGATATCTTGCGGTGTAAAATCGCGCCCTGCCCGTACCGGCCAATCGCGCACGGTCGCGAAATCGGGATGCACACCCGACAGTGTGGTCGTCCAGTTGGTATTGCACCGTTGACCACCGGGCCGGAGCCGTTGAGCTGCCGATATCGCGATCACACTCCCGCACCTTTGTCGCGAATAGCCGCGACGTCGCCCTCGGCAATCGGCAGGGTCAGTGCCCGCGCCCGCCGAGCGCCCGCCCATGCCGCGGCTTGAGCCTGAAAA
>JABFRT010000006.1 GCA_013141015.1 Hyphomicrobium sp.
CCGTGAGTGCATACGTGCTACCGCGCCTTCCAGCCGGCTCCCGGACCGAGAGCCGCCCGCGCCCACGTTCAAAGCGGAATATTGTCGTGCTTCTTCCACGGCGTTTCGACTTGCTTGTTGCGCAGCATGTTGAGCGCACGGCACAGACGCTTGCGGGTGGCCGACGGCGTGATGACTTCGTCGATGTAGCCGCGTTCGGCGGCCACAAACGGGTTGGCGAAGCGCTTTTGATATTCGTCGATGCGGGCCTTGATCTTTTCCGGATCGGCGAGGTCTGAGCGGTACAGAATTTCAGCCGCACCCTTGGCACCCATGACCGCGATTTCAGCTGTCGGCCAGGCGTAGTTGACGTCGCCGCCAATGTGCTTGGAGCTCATCACGTCGTAGGCGCCGCCGTAAGCTTTGCGGGTGATGACGGTGACTTTCGGCACGGTCGCTTCCGAATAGGCGAACAGCAATTTGGCGCCGTGCTTGATCAAGCCGCCGTATTCCTGAGCGGTGCCCGGCAAGAAGCCCGGAACGTCAACGAAGGTCACGATCGGGATATCAAAGCAATCGCAGAAGCGCACGAAGCGGGCGCCTTTGCGCGATGCGTCGCTGTCCAAGACGCCAGCGAGCATCAACGGCTGGTTGGCGACGATGCCGACGGTGCGGCCTTCCATGCGCGCGAAGCCGGTGATGATGTTCTTGGCGTAGGCTTCCTGGATTTCGAAGAAGTCGGCTTCATCGACGACTTTAAGGATCAGCTCCTTCATGTCGTAGGGCTTATTCGGGTTATCCGGGATAAGCGTATCCAGCGAATGATCGATGCGGTCGGCGCTGTCGGCGGTTTCCAGCTCCGGCACGCCGGTTTCGTTGCACAGTGGCAGGAAATCCATGAGGCGGCGCATCTGCAGCAGGCCTTGCACGTCGTTCTCATAGGCGCCGTCAGCCACCGATGACTTTGAAGTGTGGACCTTGGCGCCGCCAAGTTCTTCGGCCGTCACGGTTTCGTTGGTCACGGTCTTGACGACGTCCGGGCCGGTCACGAACATGTAGCTGGTGTCGCGGACCATGAAGATGAAGTCGGTCATGGCCGGCGAGTAAACGTCGCCGCCCGCGCACGGGCCCATGATGAACGAGATTTGCGGGATGACGCCGGAGGCCGCGACGTTGCGGGCGAACACTTCGCCATAGCCGCCGAGCGCATCGACGCCCTCTTGAATGCGCGCGCCGCCCGCGTCGAACAGGCCGATGATCGGTGCGCGGTTGCGCAGCGCGAGGTCTTGGATTTTGGTGATCTTGCGGGCGTGGCTCTGAGACAGCGAGCCGCCCATGACGGTGAAGTCCTTAGCGAACACGTAGACCACGCGGCCGTTGACCGTTCCCCATCCGGTGACCACACCGTCGCCCGGCACCTTGGTCTTTTCCATGCCGAATTCGGTGCAGCGATGCTCGACGAACATGTCGAACTCTTCAAACGAGTTCTCGTCCATCAACAATTCGATGCGCTCGCGCGCCGACAGCTTGCCCTTGGCGTGCTGGCTATCGATACGGGCCTGGCCGCCGCCGAGACGGGCGTTGTCGCGGCGCTTTTCAAGCTCGTCGATAATGTCTTTCATGGGCGGGCACTCTCTATCATTGCGCTTTGCGGCACCCCTGCGGGGAGCCGGCCGCAATGCGCTGTTGCAAGCTGCTGGTAAAGCGGAATGGTCTGCTTAGCATGGCCTTTCGCACGTGCAAACGGCCAGTTGCGCCGGTCCGTTCGGCGCGCTTGTGGAAATAGGATTTGATCGCCCAGACAAGCAGCCAGACAATCGCACCTGCAAGGCCAAGTTGAGTGAGGAACGTCAATACGTCTTTCATCGCGCATCCTGTTGCTCTGCGCTCAACCACCGGGCGCTTGAAGCTTCTAACCGCGAGAA
>JABFRT010000039.1 GCA_013141015.1 Hyphomicrobium sp.
CGATGCCACCGCTTACGCTGTCTGGCTGTCGAAAGTCACGGGCCAAAGCTACCGCTTGCCGTCGGAAGCCGAATGGGAGCACGCCGCGCGGGCGGGCACGACCACCGCCTATTGGTGGGGCAACGATCCTCAGCTCGACGGCAAGGTCATGGCCTGCTGCCGTGGATGCGGCAGCGAACACGATGGTAGTGGATTCTTCCCTGTCAGTAGTTTCCCCGCCAATCCGTGGGGATTGCATCATGTTCACGGAAATGTCTGGGAGTGGGTCGCGGATTATTATTGTGACAGCTATGCCGGTGGCCCGCCTGACGGCAGTGCGCGCACGATTGCCACGTGCCCACCACAGGAAAGTCCCGAGGGTCTGCGCATCTTCCGCGGCGGATCGTGCTTTTACGAGCCGATGCAGATGCGTGCCGCCATGAGGCTCAGAAACTGGCCGAAATTCCGCAACCAAACCGTTGGCTTCCGCGTGGCGCGTTCACTCTCGCCATAAGCCCCGTTAACCAGGTCAGCGCTCGGAAGCGGCGCAACCTATGGAGCACGCCATGACCATTCCAAAATCCCTATTGGCATTATTGGCCGTCAACGTTGCCGTTTCGATGCCCGTGCAGGCAGCCAGCTTAGCTGTCGGCAAAAAGGCGGAAATCAAGGTCGATGCTAAGAAAATGGACGATGAACGCGCAGGCCTTTGGAAGAAGTTCGGAGCATGGTGCGCAATCAAAGACTGGCACCCTGCCGTCGCAAGCTGCGAAGAAAGCAAGGAGGGCGACGCCGAATTCCGCACGCTCACTTTGAAGGATGGCGCCAAAATCAAAGAGAAGCTGACCGAGCGCAAAGACTTCGTCTACAAATACATGATTGTCGAGAGCCCTCTGCCCGTGAAGAATTACGAGGCGCAATTCGCACTGACGCCTGACGATGACGACGAAGACGAAATCAACTTCGCGTGGTCAGCCGTATTCGATGCCGAAGGCAAACCAGACAAGGAAGCGCGCGGCACGATCGATGGAATTTTCAAGGCCGGGCTTGAAAACATTAAAGCCATCGTCGCCGCAGGCGCGGCCAAGTAATCTGCAGCGACTTCGCTCGTCAACAGACGGCGCGCGCGGCAATGGGCCGGGCGCGCGCCGTCTGATTGGCGTCGCTGAATTCCCAGGCCGGGAAGTTTTCCTATATTTTCGTGGCGTGTAACGTGCGCCAAGTTGGGAACGAAGGCGATGCCAGCCACACTTCCACCGCAAGGAGCGCCACGATGTCATTCGCCCCAATCCGCAACTTAGCCTTCGCGATCATTGCCTTGGCATTTGGTTCGCCAGCAGCGCTCGCTGACAGCGCCAAAGACGCCGAATTCGGCGGCAGCTGCGCTATGGGCCTCGCCGAAGGCAAGCGCATAAAAACCGATTGCTCGGTGAATTGGAAAGCCCCCGATGGCAAAACTTATTGCTTCGGCAACGAGGACTCCAAGGCAACTTTCATCAAGGCGCCTGAGGAAAACATCGCCAAGGCCAAGGAAACATTTGCCGCCGCAACGACGAAAAACACCGGCGCTGACATGGGCCAATTTACGGCCGCCGACGTCACAACATTTATAGAAACTGAAATCAAAGCCCAGAGCGAAAAAAACAGCGGGCTTTTTTCCATCAACGATTCGATGGCCGGGCAGACCCTATCCCTCAAATTTTCCAAAGTCGATTTCGTGCGCACCCTGCACGGTTACGGCTTCTTTCCAGACGTGTTGTTTACCGACAAGGACGACGAAAACAAAAAATACTTGATCGACTTTTGGATACGGCCGAAGGACGGCAAACTGACGGTCGTCGATACGCGCGTTTACAAAGCCCCACGCAAAGAAGGCGATAAGTGGGTGATGATGACCCGCATGCCAAAACCCTGGTGGTGGATACCGGCGTCCGAACATCCGGGCGAAACCGAAACCAAACGCAGTTGGGAAATTATGAGCGGGCTGCATGACCACATAGCCAGCAAGCGCGCTGAAGGCGGGGGCGTTTACAAGCTCAAAGACGACAAAACCGGAGAAGAATTGTCACTGGATTTTGTCGGCATCCATCAGCCGGTGCGCAAGCTGAAGGATGACGGGCGCTACTTCGCCTGCACCGACTTCCGCAAGGCCGGCAGCAAGGAAGAATACTACGACATCGACTTCTGGATGGACGAGAAGAGCGGCAAGATCTCGGTCGGAGGCGTGCGCGTGCATAAGGTGCCAACGCTGGAAGACGGAAACTTTATCCAAATGCCGCGCTATCAGTTTGACCCTAAGACTTTTGATATCGTCCCATGAACCACAATCGCTAAATTGGCCGTGATCTAACGGGCATTCACGCTTCGTTTAAGTGCCAGCGGCAAGCTCTTTTGGGTGGCACATGCGACATCACTTGCGGACGTTATTCACGGCAGCTCTGACACTTTACCCATTCGCGACAATTGTCGCGTTTCCCGTACAGGCCCGGCTCTATGAGCCGGACGCGATCGTTGTATTGCCCGGCACAAAGAACGGGCCGCCCGGCGAATGCGGCGTGCAGGCAGACTATGAGCTGTCCGGCAGCATCATGCGCGTTGAACTCTCGGGCGCACCGTCAGCGAGTGGCGTTCGCATCTACATTCGCGCCTATATGCCGTCATCTGTCGGCCCCGCCATGCGCGATCTTTGGCTGAAAACCACAACGCTATTCACGCTCGGAAACTTCAAACCGGCGCGCGACAATGCACAAGGTATCCTGGAAACGTCCGGCGAAATCGACACGGCATCGGGCGCCAAAACTCTGCGCGAGATCGCCGACGGAGACGCTGAAATCTCGCTCATATTCGACGGCGTTCTGCCGGCTTCACGCCTAGCAATCGGCCTACCAACACCGCTACCGCCAGAAGTCGCCGCAACCCTCAATGATTGCGCGGCAGCGTTTGAAAAGCCGCGATGAACGCACGGCCGGGTCTATTGCGCGGCCGCCGCGCGGGGCATCTGACAGCGTGGTGGCGAGAGCATTGCACTTCGCACTTTGGCCGATGCTGGTGCTTGCGTGACAAACGGACAGCCAAGCGTTGCTCTCAAAGCGGCGATTAGTTGGTCCGTCGTATCGACGGCGATATATTTTCCGCCGGTCGCGTCAGCCATACAGCGCGAACCGAATGGCCCTTTGATTGCCAGCGGGTCCTTATAGCCGATCACATGGATTGTCAGGTCCTTGGCATTTCGTTTCAGTGCGCTGGCCACGCCGCACGGATCACCGCCGCAGGTTTCCTCCCCATCGGTTATCAAGACGATCGTTGCGGGCTTGCTCTTATAGTCCAGCACATCGGCAGCTTGACTGACCGATGCCGTCAATGGCGTGCGCCCAGCAGGCACTGTGCTGTTCACGTCATGCATGATCGCCGCGTCAGCGTTCAGCGCGGGCTTCAAGCGCAACTCGATGCTGTTGCAGTTATTTGCAGCCCCAGGCCCGTAAACGATCAGGCCCATAGGACGGACGGGTGCCACATCTGGCAGAACCTTAGCGAGCGCTTCCCGCACTTTGCCAATGCGCGGCGTAACGCTGTTCATGTCTGTGCCACCCATCGATCCGGAAGCGTCGAAGACGATCATCACGTCCTGTGAGCACGATGCCGGCGCTTCGTCAGCGCGCGCGTGCAAAAACGGCGAGCAACCGGCGACAGTCAAGGTGAGTATCATCCTGGTAAACACCCGCATTCGACTGCTCCATTCCCTATTAAACGCCAAACTCATCGATGGTCAGTACGTTGATAGTCCATTGGCGGACGCTCCTACGATCATATAAACTCAAGCGGCCATGCCAGTAACTTTGTTCGAGCCGACAATCAGTGAATATTGAAGAATGGGAACAATTCTCTGGGCATACGGGAGTTCCCGTTCACGCCACACAGGCACGGCCGTCCTAATTCGGCACCTATGTCGTCAGCGGGACTTTTTAAAGTCAATCGGGCGACCGTTGCGGAATCTGCAGCGTTGTTCTCGATTCCGGCTGTTTGCCAAATTGCTCAACTCGCCTGTCTGAGCTAGTAGTCCGGGGCTGCTAATGTGGACGCGTCCACAATGATTCTCTGGGTGGAGATTGCCAATGACCCGCGTCGTTCTGCGGATAGATTTCGACGATGATCGATATATCGGGCATGGCCGTATCCAGCTTCTTGAGCTGATCGACGAGCATCGATCAATTGCGAAGGCCGCCAAGTCGATGGCAATGTCGTACAAGCGCGCCTGGTACTTGGCCGATAGCATCAACAGCACCTTCTCGGAGCCGGTGGTCGAACGGCAACATGGTGGCAAAGGCGGCGGCTCCGCCCAGTTGACGGAATTTGGTCAAGCTCTGGTTCGCGATTACCGCGAAATGGAAGTGGTCGCTCTAAAGACTTTTGCCAGGCAGTTACGATTTATGGAAAAGAGGCTTGGCGTCCGGAAGCAATTCCGGGCGTGAGTGCAGACTACCGGGGCGGCCCTTCCAGACGATCTGGCCGTTTTCCAGGACCACGGCTTGCGATGCGAGTTTGTTCACTTCGCTTGCGTCGTGCGTGACATAGAGCATTGGAATGCGGAATTCGTCTCTCATGCGTTCGATCAGCGGAAGAATTTCTTCCCGGCGGCCTGCGTCAAGGCTGGCGAGCGGTTCATCGAGCAATAGAATTTCAGGCCCTGAGAGCAGAGCACGCGCCAGCGCAACACGCTGTCTCTCGCCACCTGACAAACTAGGTGGCCGCCTATCCGTCAAATGGCTGATGCCCAGAACATCGACGACGGATGATTGTGAAACAATGCGCTTGCCGCCGGGTGCAAACCACCGGCCGAAATTCAAGTTCTGACCAACTGTCATGTGCGGGAAAAGCTGCGCATCCTGAAATACAATCCCGATCCGCCGCTTATGTTTTGGCACCCAAACTTTGCGCTCTGTATCGACGAGGGTTCGGCCATCGACCGCAATCCGGCCGCGCGTTGGGCGCACCAAGCCCGCAATAAGTGCGAGCAATGTTGATTTTCCAGAACCTGATGGACCGAATAGGGCAGTAATCCCTGCGCCGGCCGTGAAGCTTGCATTGAGGCAGAAGGTCTTTCTTTGCAGATGCACATCAACATCGATCATGGCCGAGCCTATTCATGACTCGAAAACAGCAACGCGGCGCTGCATCCGCCGATTGAGTGCTTCAGACACAACCATTGCCGCCAACGCGATGGCCGTCGAAACCAGCATCAGGCGGATGGCAGCCTCGTCGCCCCCGGGGACCTGCGTGTAGCTATAGATAGCCGCCGAGATGGTCCGGGTTTCCCCAGGAATATTGGAGACGAAGGTAATTGTTGCTCCGAATTCGCCAAGCGCTTTGGCGAAGCAGAGAACGACCCCCGCGAGCACGCCGGGCAGAGCAAGTGGCAGTGTCACCAAAAAGAATGCCCACACGCCATTGGCGCCGAGCGTACCAGCGGCCGCTTCAAGTCTCTGATCGACGCTTTCGAAAGACAGCCGGATCGCCCGCAACATCAGAGGGAATCCCATCACAGCGCACGCAAGTGCAGCACCTGTCCACCGGAACGAAAGGTTGATACCGAAAGTGTCGAACAAAAACGATCCGATTGGCCCCCTCTTGCCAAAGGCCAGCAGCAGAACGTAGCCAGTGACGACCGGTGGCAAGACCAGTGGCAAGTGTAAAACAGCATCGACAAGCGCTTTTCCGGGAAACTGGTATCGCGCGAGCAGATACGCAAAGGCCATTGCGACGGGCAAACAGAATGCAGTTGCCAGGCACGCAATGCGCAGGCTCAACTCAATCGCGGTCCAATCATCCGGTGAGATAGCTTCACTCCTTGTCTTGGCAAGAATTCAGTCATTTGGGGCTCGCTCGGCACGGCGCTATTTTGACAGAACCTTGAAGCCCTCCTTTTCAAAACGTGACTTGGCTTCTGCGGACTGAAGATACGTCAGAAACGCATTTGCCGCTTGAGAGTCCCTCGCCAACGCCAATGCCGCAAACGGATAGACGATCGGCGGATGGGTATCTTCAGGAAAAATATCAACAATTTTGACTTTTGGCTCGGCAAACGCATCGGTTTGATAGACGATCCCGAAACCGGCTTCTCCGCGCGCGACCAAAGCAAGCGCGGCTCGGACATTTTCCATCTGAGCGACCTTCGGTTCCACAGCCGCCCAGACACCCAGTTTATCCAGTGCCGCCCGACCGTATTTACCTGCTGGCACAGATTTCACTTCACCCATGGCCAGCTTACCGTTGCCGATCGCGTCGGCCAACGCAAAGTCTTTGGCGATCTTGATCGAAGCCGATGACTCAGCCGGCGCAACGAGCACCAGCCGGTTGCCGAGCAGATCAACGCGCGTATCGTCCTTAATGAGACCCTTTTGCGATATGTAGTTCATCCATTCAAGATCGGCTGAAACGAAGATGTCGGCGGGTGCCAATTGTTCGATCTGCTTTGCAAGCGCTGAAGAAGCCGCGTAAGAAATGATGACCTTCGATCCCGTAGCTTTCATATAGCTGGCGGTCACCGCGTCCAGTGCGGTCTTGAGACTGGCTGCAGCAAAGACAGTGATATCCTTTTTTTCAACCTCCTGAGCAACAACCGGAGAAGTCACTGAAGCCCATGCCAACAAGGCCGTCACTCCGGCCACAACCTTCAGTGTCAACTTCGTGACGCCGCGCATCTGCCAACCCTGTTAGCTACCCACTTATCCTGCAATATTACCACTAGACTATATCGCTTTATAGAACCCGCAAGCATTAATTGCATTGAGACCTGCGTTGTCTCACTGCCTGTACTTACGAAGGTGCTAGCCGAACTTGAAGAGGACCCCGTATCCGCCGCGCGGATAATTCCATTCGATATCGCCCGACAATTCAGCGATCACCCGGCACGTGCCGCACTCCATGCATCCATCGGGGATGATTTCAACCTGCCCGCTATCATTGAATGCATAGCAACCCGCCGGACATACTTTGGTCAACGCTACGAGAGCGTCGGAGGGCACGGCGTGCGGTGTAACTTTGATATGTGGCCGGCCCGCATCGACCAAATAGCGGTTTTGGAAAAGCTTCTCTTCGACTCGTGCCGCTGTTCCGCCGGAAATTGCCATTTGAAGCTCCTATTGTGGGTTAACAGTCAAAAAGGTTTAGTCACAATGTGACCGGCTAACGCCAGCCGCGTGCGATACTGAACATGTCGCTCAACAGGCCGAAGCGGCGCGACTTGACGAATGACTTGGCGATCTCGTTTTCTTTGGATTTCTTGTCGATGCCATCGACGCGAAACCACGTCTGCATGGCTTGATTGAGGAGCTTCGGATAGGTTGTGAACAAATGCTTGTTGTGCAGCGCCTTTGGAAGATCCTTGTATTTTTTCATGTCCTTCATCACGAAGGTCTCATCGAGCATCTTCTTGTAGAGTGAGAGGTTCTCAGCCGTCGGTGCTTCGCGACGGGATTTGACTTGGAATATAGCTTCGGCCGCGATGCGCCCGGTCGTCATGGCAAGGTTGGAACCTTCCCGATGCACCGCATTGACGAACTGCCCTGCATCGCCGACGATCACCCAACCGTCACCGAACAGTTTGGGAATTGCCTTGTATCCACCCTCCGGGATCATGTGGGCAGCGTACTCTTTAATCTCCGATCCAATCAGCAATGGCGCAACAGAGGGATGAGCCGCAAAATTCTCAAGCAGGCCGTAGGGCGTTTCTTTGGTCTCAGCGAAGTCCGAAATCAGGCAACCTATCCCAACCGAGAGCGATTCCTTGTTGGTGTAGATGAACGCCGTGCCCGTCATGCCTTTTGTGATGGTGCCGGCGGCTTCTATCACAAGCCCCTCGTCGCCAGTGAGATTGAAGCGCGATTCAATGGTTTCGCGCGGTAGGAAGTGCATTTCCTTGACCGCAAGAGCCACTGACGAAGGGCTTGGTACGCCACGCAAACCCGCGCGCTCCCCGAGCAAGCCATTGACGCCTTCGGCGAGCACCACAACATCGCACTTGATAAAGCCACCGATCCGGTCAGTCCGAACGCCGATTACGCGGCCATCGGGTTCTTGCACGAGTTCCGTGACCGTGGTTTCGCAGATGACCAGTGCGCCGGCACCTTGCACGCGTTTAGAAAACCATTTATCGAACTGCGCGCGAATGATGGTGTAGCGGTTCGGATTCTCCTCGTTAAAGTCCTCTGAACGGTACTGCATGCCGGAACTTGAGCGATCATCCATCATCCAGATGCGTTGTTCGATGATGTGGCGTTCAAGTGGCGCGTCTTCGCGGAAATCCGGAATCAGCTTTTCGAGCGCGTCGGCGTACAGGATTGCGCCTTGCACATTTTTCGAACCCGGATATTCACCGCGTTCTAGCTGCAAAACTTTCATACCGCGATTTGCCATTGTAAAGGCGCAGGCATTGCCTGCGGGGCCAGCCCCTATCACGATCGCGTCAAATTTTTCTTCGAGCATGTTTGGTCCTCAGCTGGCTAAGCGATTGACAAGCAGGCGGGCGCGGAACGCTTCGGTCAATGCCGGCAAGATACGCATCGCGTCCGCTACCACTCCAACGTGGGCGAAATCGAAAATCGGAGCGTTCTTGTCGGTATTAATGGCGACGATGAGATCTGCTCCTTCGACACCAACGCGATGCTGAATGGCGCCCGAAATGCCAGCGGCGATATAAAGCTTCGGCCGTATTGTTTTGCCGGTTTGGCCAATTTGGCGATCTGTAGTCATCCAGCCCTTCTGTACGGCAGGGCGTGAACAGCCGTATTCGGCGCCGAGAACTTCAGCAAGCCGCTTGATCAACTGGACATTCTCCGCTGATTGCAGACCGAGCCCGCCAGCGACCACGATGTCGGCATAGGCGAGGTTCAATTTTGCTGTCGATCGGTCTGGCAGAAATGACAAGATCTTTGTAACGACACTGTCCTCGGTGAGATCTGGCTTCACTTCGATCACCCGGCCACTTCGACTTACCAAACGTTCCGGCATCGACATCACGCGCGGCCGGATCGTCGCCATCTGCGGGCGAAAGTTAAGTGTGTAGATGGTGAATAATAACGATCCGCCGAACGTCGGCCGCGTCGCGGCAAGCGAGCCGTCCTGATCGACCGCGAGTTCGGTGCAGTCCGCGGTCAATCCCGTCAGTAAGGTTGTCGCAACAGAGCCGGCGAGATCCCGCCCAAGCGTGGTCGCGCCTAGAAGCAGTATCTCCGGCTTATACGTGTTGACGAGATTGGTGAACACACGGGCATAAGGGTCATTGCGATAGTCTGCGAGAACCGGATCTTCGACGATGTACGTAACATCGGCGCCATATGCGAAGCACTCTGATGCCGCGGCCTTGGCAGCGCCTCCCGGCGGGCCCATCACCACGCCCGCCAGTTCAACGCCAAGTTTGTCAGCGAGCTTGCGGCCTTCCCCCATCAGTTCCCACGATACGGGGTGAACTTCGCCACGTTCCATTTCCACGAACACCCACACGTGCTTGTAGGCTTTAAAATGGTCGGACAATTCCTTCTTCATGCCCGCGCGGCCCCCAGCTGCGGGTGCGACTGGTTTTGGTGCGTCGGTCGTCATAGCGTGCCTCCTGAACTTGACTGCGTACATTCGCGCGGCGTCAGTAGCCAGCTGCGGCTTTTTGAAGTTCGTCTTCGAGCCCTGACAGCCGCGTGAAAATCGCGGCCATCAAGGCTTCCCCTGCCTCATCGTTCCTCATGCTCGAAACGTCGACAATCTGGGCTTTATCCGCGCGCGCCGCCGGCGCAAACACGCGCTTTACGACAGTCGGCGAGCCTTTGAGACCGCACTTTGTAAGGTCTGCGATGCCAGCTTCCGCAGCAGACCACTTGGTCACTTCGGCGCGCGCGGCGCGGAACGCATCGGCCATCGAACCGCGCCTGATATCATTGGTGCCTTCGAGCATAGTGATCAGGCATGGCAGCTTGGTTTTTTGGAACCTGGACGCCGCCTTCGGCCCGTCGCTCGACCGTGATTTCACCGTTTACATGATCGACATTCGCGATTTTCGAAACGTAGGTCAGCTGGTTGAGATCGAGACGCTTGGCGATGCCTGGCCCCACCTGAGCCGTGTCACCGTCAATCGTCTGCTTGCCGGTGAAGACGATTTCAGGTTGCCCCCAGGTGGCTGCAATCTTGGCAATGGCCGATGACAGCGCAAACGAGGTTGCGAGCGTATCGGAGCCGGCAAAGAAGCGATCCGTCAACAGCACCGCGCGATCGGCTCCGAACGTCATCGCCTTGCGCAGACTGTCCTCGGCCATTGGCGGGCCCATTGTCAGCACGGTCACTTCGCCGCCGTGCTCGTCACGCAATTGCAGTGCCTGTACGAGTGCGAATAAGTCGTAGGGCTTGATAATCGTCGGCACGCCCTGCCGCATGATCGTGTTGGTGACGGGATGAACGCGGATCTGCGCCGAGTCCGGCACCTGCTTGTTGCAAACGACGATGTGCATCCTATGTCTCCTCGGTTGCCCTCTCACTAAAGAGGATGGCAAGCCTCGTGCCAATTTCGGCGCAATTTTGAATGCTCATAGAATTCAGTTGGTTGCGATGTTTTCACAAATTACCTTGGTCGTGCGATACCCCACATCTCTGTCGCCTTGTCGGGTATCCGACAATCGATGAAGTGCCTGGTGAGGCGCGATGCAACGCGCAAAGAAGCGCCGCCGGAGATAAACTCCAGCGGACAAGGCGTGACTGATGCAGGGCTTGCTATTCCCGTTCGGCGATAGGACCTGAAGTCTGGCCTTTGCGTCTCATGTCCACTCCTGAAGGTGGTTGCTGGAGCGGGCCAAAGTTCTCAAATTCCTGGTAGGCCGCTCGTTTTGACCGGCATGCGTTGATGGCGGACACGATTGGGAAGCCCACCCGCCATCTCCGGCCAGATGTTCTCCCATGCGTTTCAAGATGTGGAGGCGAGCGACGGACACTACGGCAGGATCGAATGGTAAGCCGAGGCCAACAAAAAAATCTTCAGCTGACGAGTATGCCTTGAGCTGGCCAAGGGCGTCCTTCTCATAAGCCAATGGAATGCCGCCTCGTCCACTGCCGACGAATGATCTTCGATAACTCCTGGTTCTCGCGCCATTACGGGGTCAAACACAGTTCCAGGTTTCGCCGGCGCCGTATTGGCGAGCGCATAGAAGCTGTATCCAGGGGCCGTTCTGGCGGTTCGGATGAACCGCGCTTTTCGCTCGGTCAGTTGCCCGTTCAGGGGCTGACCACTCAAATGCGCGCCGACCACGGCAACTTCAATTTGCTTTGCGGTGGTGGCCCGCACATCGACCGGGGCGTTGACGAGGGCGAATGGCGTTGCTCAAGGCTCACCTCGCCAAGCTGCCGGTGCAATTGATCGCCCATCAGAGCCAAATCGCCGTCGCCGCCCGCTGGCGCCATCAGCGTCACACCAAAAGGCAGCCCGTCCGGCCGGAAACCCGCCGGAACAGCCAGCGCAGCTAGATCCATCAGATTGACGAAGTTGGTGTACAGCCCAAGATTTGCATTGAGGCGCACAGGATCTGCTAGAACCTCGGCAATTTTATAGGTTGTCGGTGCCGTCGGCAGCAGCAGCATGTCCATCTTCTGCCATTCGCGTCCGGCCTGCCGCGCCAGTTCAGCGAGCCGGTAGAACCCTTCGAAGGCATCGACGGCACTGATGTTTTGTGCGGCGAGAATGATATTGCCCACCGTCTCATGCATCGCGTCCGGGTGGTTGTGTGCGAAAAGTTTGATTGCTGCCAGGCGCTCGGCCACCCAAGGGCCTTGATAGAGAAGCTGCGCGGTCTGTTGAAACGCTGAGAAATCGATGTTTACGATTTCCGCGCCAAGTGCCCGGGCACGTCCGACGGCCTTCTCATAAAGCGCGGCGGCCGCCTGATCGCCAAAAAATTCAAGCGGCGCCCTTGGAACACCAATTCTGGTTGCACCGTTGCGTGCACGCCCGGAATCGAGCGCCTCTGTGCGGCGGGCATAAGCGTCGTCATCATCAAAGTGAGACGCGGCGGCAAATACGCGCCGAGCATCCGAAACGGTTAGCGCAAAAATCGACACGGTATCTTGTGTCCGGCACGCTGGCACAACGCCGCGCGTGCTGATCAACCCCTTACTTGGTTTCAAGCCGACGATGTTGTTGAAAGCCGCTGGCACCCGGCCAGATCCAGCGGTATCCGTACCAAGGGCGAACGACACCAGCCCGCTCGCCACGGCAACTGCTGACCCTGAACTCGAACCGCCACTGATATAGTCTCTATTGAATACGCTTGACGGCGCGCCGTAAGGCGAGCGCGTGCCGACAAGGCCGGTTGCAAACTGATCGAGGTTCGTCTTGCCGATGACGATGGCGCCTTCGGCTTCAAGCCGCTCGACAACAAACGCTGAGCGCGCAGGGTAATTCAAAAAGGCCGGACACGCGCACGTCGTCGCAAGACCTGCAACGTCGATATTATCTTTAACGGCAAATGGAATACCATAGAGTGCCCCCCTTGGTGCATTTACGGCACAGGCCAAGGCCTGCTCACGGGATCGCTTCGAAATCCACACCGCTTGCTCGCCTTGCGCTTCGATGCGGTCATAGACCTCGTTGATAACGTCTCGTGGCGCAAACGATCCTCCACTGTACCCGGCCGTCAATGTGGCGATGTCCAAGGAAATTGTCATAGCACGGCCTCACTAGCATGGGCCTTCATCACAATCAGCGTTTGACCGAGAGCGACTGGTTTGCCTTCACCGCAGCGGATTTCCAAGACAATGCCATCGGACGGCGCGACAATCGACATTTCCATTTTCATCGACTCGACGACGACGACAACATCGCCAGCCGATATGTGCGCGCCTTCCTCAACCGTGATTTTCCATACACACCCGGGTACGGTACTTTCAATGGCGTGTGCGCCAAGCGGTATGGATTGATCATCCGTATCAACATCGCTGGAGGCCACGGCCGACGCCGATCGGTCCGATTCCTTCCAGCGCCCGCGCTCAGCATCAAAGGCCGCCTGCTGGCGGAACTTTGCATCGCTGATCGCTGCCGCATTTGCCGCCAGGAAAGCGCGATAGTCTTTCATTGAGAAGGTTGTTTTCTCGATGCGAATGGCAGATGTGCCATCGATCACACCATCGCGGATGCGGCTTAGATCGCTATTCGAGACGGAATAGAACTTCACCTGGTCGAAAAAGCGCAACAGCCATGGCTTACCGCCAGTGAATGCCGGCGTCCGGCGATAGGTGTTCCAGACTTGGCTGGTTCTGCCAAACAACTGATATCCGCCCGGTCCTTCCATGCCGTAGATGCACATATATGCGCCGCCAATGCCGACCACATTGTCCGGCGTCCAGGTCCGGGCCGGATTGTATTTGGTGGTGACAAGCCGGTGGCGTGGATCGACCGGCGTTGCGACCGGCGCGCCGAGGTAGACATCGCCCAGCCCGAGAACCAGATAGCTTGCGTCGAACACGACGCGAAAAACATCGTCGATGCTATCCAGTCCATTGATGCGCCGGATGAACTCGATGTTCGACGGACACCACGGCGCATCGGCGCGAACCGATTGCATATATTTGTCGATCGTCAGCTGAACCGCCGCGTCATTCCAGGACAACGGCATATGAACGAGGCGGGACGGCACTTCAATATCGCCGGTATCGCCGATGGCGTCTTCGATGGCCGAGAGTTCAGCAAGCAGAGACTCGAGGGACAGAATGCGGCTGTCGTAGTGAATTTGCAGCGAGCGGATGCCCGGTGTTACATCGATAACGCCACTGAGGGCGCGCGCCTCAAGACGCGTCATCAGAACATGAATGCGGAAGCGCAATTCCAAATCGAGGACGATTGGTCCGTATTCGACGAGCAGATATTTATCACCCGCGCGCCGGCAGATGATGCGTGGCCGCTGTGCGGTCGCCTCGCGCATCGCGACGATGCAGTCCATCGAGCCCGCCGTCGCCTGAACCGGACCGGGTCTAATCGTTTGCGGTTGCAGCGTCGCAATTTCGGCATCCTGCATTGCTTCCAGCGCTGCCGCCTGTTCGGCGGACAATTGTTTGAAGCGGACTTTGTTTCCAGGCTTCAACTGGCCGATTTTCCAAAGCTCAGCATGCACAATCGTTGCCGGGCATACAAACCCGCCCAGCGATGGTCCGTCCGGCCCGAGGATCACCGGCATGTCACCTGTGAAGTCGATTGCGCCGATGGCATAGGCATTGTCGTGAATGTTGCTGGGGTGCAGTCCGGCTTCACCTCCATCAGGCCGCGCCCATTCCGGCTTCGGTCCGATCAGACGAATGCCGGTGCGGTTTGAATTGTAGTGCACTTCCCAGGTGGCATCAAAGAATGCTGAAATATCGGCGGCCGTGAAGAACTCCGGCGCACCGTGCGGACCGTAAAGTACACCGATTTCCCAAGTCCCGGACAATTGCGGCTTAACACTTGGCGGCAGCTCTGCGGTCTTAGATAAAACATTGAGCGGCGGCGCAAGCCGCAGAACATCACCGGTCCGCAGTATCCGGCCGCCGTGACCTCCGAACTGTCCGAGCGTAAACGTCGACTTGCTGCCAAGATAATCCGGCACATCGATCCCACCTTGCAACGCAAGATAGGTTCGCAACCCCGGCCCCCGAATGGCTCCACATTTCAGACTTTGACCTTTACGGACGTCAAAAGGCCTGCCATTGGCGACGGGTTCTCCGTCGAGTGCCGCCTCCATATCAGCGCCCACAAGACAGCCGACCGTGCTGCAATTGAATTTGATGTGTGGACCCGACAGCGTCATCTCCAGCGCTGCCGTACCTTGGCTATTGTCTACAGCACGATTGGCAAGACGAAACGACAGATGATCCATCGGTCCTGACGGTGGCACACCGACATTCCAATATCCGGTGCGTCCAGGATAATCCTGTACCGTCGTCAGCGTGCCCGGCGCCAAGATCTCCAATGTCTCCGGGGCATACGCGAAGGTTGCAAGCGTCGCGGTCGTCATTTGACCGGCGGTGAAAACCGTCGCGCGCGCAAGTTCGGTCAAGTATCCAAGATTGGTTTCGATGCCGGCCAGCTGCGTGGCGTGCAAGGCGGCGTTCATTTTCGACAGCGCTTCCGTGCGGTCTTTGCCGCTGACAATAATCTTGGCAATCATCGGATCGTAATAGGACGAGACGTCCGTGCCACTCTCAACCCAGGTCTCGACGCGGGCATCTGCGGGCCATGCAACGTGCGTCAGTTGACCGGCACTCGGACGAAAACTGCGCGCCGGATCTTCGGCATAGACGCGCACCTGGATCGATGCCCCGCATGGCTGCGGGATAGCATCGGGTAACGGTTCACCCGCGGCCTGCCGGACCATCCACTCGACCAGATCAACACCAGTAACTTCTTCGGTGACGCCGTGCTCGACTTGCAGACGCGTGTTGACCTCAAGGAAATAGAATTCACCTGTATCGGTGTCGAATAGATATTCGACGGTTCCGGCGTTGGCATAGTTGACGACTTCGCCGAGGCGGACAGCGGTATCGAGTAGCTTCTTGCGTGTTGTATCATTCAACCCAGGAGCCGGGGTCTCCTCAATCACCTTTTGATTGCGCCGCTGCGCTGAACAATCACGCTCGCCAAGTGCGACGACGCGGCCTTTCCCATCACCGAAGATTTGCACCTCGATGTGCCGGCCCCGGGCGACGAACTTTTCAACGAACACGCCGTTGTCCGCGAAATTGTTGGAGGCCAGTCTTTGAACGCGCTCGAACGTTGCCGGCAGATCGGCTTCCGTCTCTACAAGCTGCAAGCCGATTCCGCCGCCGCCGGCCGTGCTTTTGAGCATCACCGGATAGCCGATGCGCCGGGCTTCTCGCGCGGCGTCATGCGCCGTTGCAACAAGCCCAGACCCCGGCGCCAGCGGCACGCCAGCTTTCGCCGCCAGTTCGCGCGCCGTATGCTTCAAGGCAAACGCCCGCACATGCGCTGGTTCAGGCCCTATGAAGGTTATACCGGCCGCGGCGCAGGCTTCGGCGAACGTGGTGTTTTCCGACAGAAAGCCGTACCCGGGATGGATCGCCTCGGCGCCTGTCGCTTTGGCCGCGGCCAATACGGCTGCAACATCGAGGTACGATTGTGCTGCAGGTGCAGGCCCGATGCGCACGGCTTCAGTTGCCATGCGTACATGCCGCGAGTGGCGGTCTGCATCGGAGTATATCGCGACGCTTTTGATGCCCATGCGGTCGAGCGTGCGGATAATGCGGCAAGCGATAGCGCCACGATTGGCGATCAGAACTTTCGAAAACATTTGGCTTAAGCTCCCTCGCCCCAGATCAACACCTCGACCGGCGTCGGGTTATAGGCGTTGCATGGATTGTTCAGCTGCGGGCAGTTGGAGATAAGAACGATGACGTTCATCCCGGCGCGCAATTCCACATATTTGCCCGGCCCCGACATGCCATCGGCGAATGTCAATTTCCCGTCCGGTGTGACCGGCACGTTCATGAAGAAATTGATGTTGTGGGCGATGTCGCGCTTCGTCAGGCCAAACTGTTCGTTCTCGGCGACCGCGAGGAGAAAGCTGTCGCGGCACGCATGCATACATTTCTTCTCAAGCGCATAGCGGACCGTATTGCTTTCCGTCGCACAGGCGCCGCCAAGAGTGTCATGTCGCCCGACAGTGTCAGCTATCACTGTCAGCATGTGCCGGCAGCGGTCTGACAGAATGCGCGTGCCAGCCCCGATATAGACATTGCCTTGCTCGCGGATCGTATCGCACGCGGAATAGCGTTCATGCGGATCGTCCGCATTGTAGAACAGCGTATCGGCAGCCTGATTGCCTTCAAGGTCGACGATACGCAGCGCTTGTCCGCGCTTGACGACATGCATCCAGTAGTCACCAGCACCGATCGTCTGGCGATACGCCGCGTCTGCGGCCTGAAGTGTGCTCTCCTTGATCATCGCACTCATCCTCAGCCGCAACCGCATGCGTGATACAGTCTGGTGTTTTCGAATC
Source organism: Hyphomicrobium sp. (assembly GCA_013141015.1). Taxonomy (GTDB): domain Bacteria; phylum Pseudomonadota; class Alphaproteobacteria; order Rhizobiales; family Hyphomicrobiaceae; genus Hyphomicrobium_B. The sequence goes on from JABFRT010000039.1 coordinate 16,992, forward strand.
CCCGGCCGTTCTCGGCCGCCGACAGCCGGCACGCATCGCCAGGCGACGCAGCCGTGCCTTGGAAAATTTCAAAACGCACCGGTTTGCGGGGATAGTGCGCTGACGGGTTGAGCGGATGCGGACAAGTGTGCATCAGCACCAGCGTGTCCATCTCGAAGCGAAGCTCAACCTTTGCGCCTGCGCGTGCGGCGGACGCGTCATAGGCAAGCGCTCCGCCTTCCGCAACAGTAACTTTGCTGAACCAATTGACGTTGGCCGCCAGATCACGGCGGCTCATGGCGTACTTCGCGGCCTCAACGAGAAAGCTGTCGTGGCCATTTTGCTGCCAATCGTTGCTGTGGGTCTGATAGGATGTAGCGCCCCATTTTTCTGCGACGCGCGCCTTGGTGGCATTGCCGCAAACCGTATCGTGCCACCCAAACGTGTCGGACGTGATTGAGCAAAATATCCGGCCCATATCCGAGTAAAGGCAGTGCCCGGCGGTCAGCTTGAACGTATGCTGGCACTTCAACGTATCGGGCGCATTGTAACGCTCGGCAAGATTCAATGGATTATAGAACAGCATGCCCGCGTTGGCGCCACCGTCGATATCGGTCAAGCGCAGAACCGCGTTCCGCCGCATGACGAAGGACCAGTGCTTACCCGGCAGCAATGTGTCCGCGTACGAATCCGTTTCCATCCTATGACCTCCCTTGCCGGACACGCACGACGGCGCGCGCCCAAAAGTTCCGGGCCGTCCCGGGTTTGAGGAAATCCGTCTGGGCCGTCCCAGACGGAATTGAAATAGCGCATCTCAGTCTGGCGGCTTCACCGCAGATTGAGACGGAGCGCCGGCAATGCGCGGCGGCCATATTGCAATGTCACGCGTGATGGTCGCGCCTTGCGTTTCTTTCGGGCGCTCATCGTCGCGCGCCAAATCCCCCGAGAGCGTCGCGCCAAATCGCTCCAATTCTTCCGGCCGGTTGCGCGGGCGCTCGAAAGCAATCACCCGCGTGGCCAAGCGGAATGCTTCGCTAAGATCGTGTGTGACCATAACGACCGTCAAATCACTGGCGTTCCAAATGCGGCGGATGAGAACGTGAATATCGGCGCGGATGCCAGGATCGAGCGCACCGAAGGGTTCATCCAGCAGCAGCACCTTTGGCCGGCAGATCAATGCTTGCGCCAGCGCCAGGCGTTGCTGCATGCCGCCTGAAAGTTCGGCTGGATATTTACCTTCATGGCCGCCGAGCCCCACGTCCGCCAGAATTTGCAAAGCATCCGCGCGGGCAGCTGCACGCCGGTTGCCAAACAGGCGGCCGAGCAGCGGCGACTGCTCCAGCTCACGGCCCAGCATGACGTTGCCAAGAACGGTCAGATGCGGAAATACCGAGTAGCGCTGAAACACGACGCCGCGGTCTTTATCCGGTTCAGGCTTCAGCGGCACGCCGTCCAGCAGGATCCGTCCACGGGTCGGCACGTCGTCACCGAGCAGCATTCGCAGGAAGGTGGTCTTGCCGCATCCCGACGGTCCAACAAGGGCCACGAAGGAGCGCGAGGCGATTTCAAGATCGAGCCGCTCCAGGACAACGGTGGCGCCGTATTCCTTCCAAACTTTTTCGAACGTAATCGCGGTCATGCCGACCTCGCTGCCGCAAACCACGGGAAGGCTTTGCGCTGCAGAACCCGCAAGGCGAGATCCATAAGAAACGCGAGCAGCGTGATCCAGATGACGTAGGGAATAATCACATCCATCGACAAATAGCGGCGCACGAGAAAAATCCGGTAGCCGAGGCCGGAGTCCGCGGCGATCGCTTCCGCCGCAATCAGAAACAGCCACGCAGGACCGATCTCCAGCCGGACGGCATCAATCAAGCGCGGCAGCATTTGCGGCAGCACGACGCGCAACGCGATTTGCCAAGTTGATGCACCGAGCGTTTGCGCCTTGATGATCTGCTCACGTGGAATTTCCTGGACACGCAGGACTAAGTCCCGGATCAGCTTCAGCGACGTGCCAACAACGATCAGCATGATCTTCGAGGCTTCGCCAAGCCCCATGATGATGAATAAAATCGGCAGCAGCGCCAATGGCGGAACCATTGAGGAGACAGCAACCACCGGCCCAAGAGTGGCGTTAGCCACCGGCAACAGGCCGATCACGATGCCGGCAACCAAGGCGATTGCCGTCGATATGGCCAGCGCCGACAACAGCCGCACGAGACTCGCGGCGGTGTCGGACCACATCAAATAGAGCCCGGTGCGCTGGTCGGGGGTTAGGGCGTACTGCCCAACCGCCTCAGCCATCGCCCCGACGCCCGGCAGCAGCTTATCATTCGGATTTACAGCCAGGCGCGTGTGCGAGCCCCACAGATATGCGAGCATCAAGAGTACAAACGGCAGGCACGCGAGCGCAATCCGCCACGTCGTATCGGGCTTTATATTGATCGCGCGCATCGTTCCCCGCCGTTTGCTTTATGACCGGTTTGCTTCAGACCGGTTGCGTCACAGCCGGCCGTCGGCAGCCGCCTTCATGAATGCCGCGTCGTAGCGCAGCTTTACGTTGGCCTTGTCGCCGAACACTGTCTTGTCGGGGAATTCAACACCGATGGCAGCGGCCGATTTTGCGTCCTTGCCAAGCAGCGCCTTGTCGAACAGGAATTTGGACACCCGCTCGGTCGTCGTTTTGAGATCTGCGCCGCTGGTGAAAGCGACGGCATCCGCGGGTGCAGCGAACAGCTTGGTTGTCGCCAGCTGTTCTTCAAAGCCCTTGAGATCGGTTCCCGAAGCCTTGGCCATCGCTTCCTTGGCGTCGTTGCCTTTGCCAAGCGCCGCCATGGTGTCATACCAGATCCCGGCAAGGGCCTTGGCGAAGTTCGGATTGTCTTTCACGACGTCAGTGTTGGCGACCATAAGGTCAATAATTTCGCCTGGGATCTGCGAACTATCGAATACCTTTTTGGCGTCCGGCGATTCAAGTATCGTCGAGACGATAGGCTTCCAGGTGACAACCGCCGTGACGTCCGCCGTCTTGTAGGCCGCCGCCATATCGGCGTCCGACGTGTTGACAACCTTCAGATCTTTTTCCTCAAGCTTGGCGGATTCGAGTGCGCGGGCCAGGAGGTAATGAGAAACGGAAAACTCAACCAGATTGACGTTCTGGCCTTTGATGTCTGCAAGCTTCTCCTTGCCCTTGAGGATCACGGCATCGTTGCCATTTGAGAAGTCGCCGACAATGACGGCCGTCGTATCAACGCCGCCGGCTGCCGGAATGGACAACGCATCCATGTTTGTCACCGTCACCGCGTCGAATGCGCCGGCGGTGTATTGGTTGATCGACTCGACGTAATCGTTGAACTGCTTGACTTCGATCTTAATGCCGTATTTGTCGGCCCACTTCTTGACGATGCCCGTGTCTGCGGCATAGCCCCACGGCATCCAGCCGACATAGATCGACCAGGCGACTTTGAAATCTTTCTTTTCAGCGGCAACGGCTGGCGCGGCGGCCAACGTTGCAGCGACCGCGATGGCCGCTATGCCTTGTGAAATTTTGCAGATGAAACGGTTCATCGATAACCCCTGTGCTGACCACTCTGCGCCGTGGCCGCAAAAACATCGGGATCATGAGGGGAAGGGTGCAACGCATATTGGGAGCCCTTCCGCTCAAGAGCTCGCGCTCTTTGCGGCGTAGGTCTCCCGGGCTTTTGTCCCGCCGTGGCTCCGTTCCGCGTGACGCCGAACGGGAGTGCCTCTCTCGGACCAGTCACGGCAGTTTTGCAGCTGCCGCCGGAACCCTAGAGGCGTTATAATTGCTACACTGCACGCCGCGTGCCACGTCGATGCCCCCGAAAACATGGGACTTGCGCCAAGCCCCCGTGTGGCAAATGCCTGCTTTTTGACTTCACCGCCCAGCAGCTGAGCAATATGCTTCCGCAACACAACGGCGTTGCGCCAGCCTCGGTCGCGGCACCCATTCGGGGCGCACCCGGTACAGGCCCGCCCGCGTTTTGCGATACTCCTGAAGCGTAAGTCGTTGAGGAATATGCCCGGCTGAATGGAAATCCTGGCTGGGGTGCCTCTGCAATAGAATTGTTGGCACCATCCTTGATGGATGGTGCCAACACGGCAGCGGGCATACGAACAAATGTCATACCCTCTTGCGGCCCGTCAGCATGGACAGGACCAGATTTTCGCCATGTTCAATGCTGGCGACAATGACACCCAGAACATGCAGCGCAATCAGCACGAGTGTGATGTTGGCAATCGCTTCATGCACATCTTCCAAGGTCTCAGAACCCCAATAGCTATCCGTTGTCATGAGAACACCGGTAGCCGACAACCCAATCAGGGCCGCGATCAACGCCAGGATCATTAGGCCGCCAGCGGGGTTATGGCCGAGATGGCGCGGGGCTTCCAGCGAGGCGCTTTGCTTCAAGAATGCCGCCACCGCGCGCGGGCCTTTGACAAAGTCGGAAAACCGCGCGTAGCGCGGGCCGATGAAGCCCCACACGATCCGCAGTGTGACCAACGCCCCGATGGTGTATCCGGCCGCCAAATGCAGCCATTCAACCTCGTCGCCGCTCAGAAAGGCGACGGCAAAAAGCCCAACGAGACTCCAATGGAACACGCGGACAAATGGGTCCCATACTCTTACAACTGCCGGCGGCGCAAGGCCGCCGGCACTATCAGACTGTTCAATGTGTGCCATGAAGCTTAGCCCTTCTTGGATGGCGCCTTCCATTCAGTGCCGACAGGGTTGCCGGTCGCCGGATCGATGAAAAATTCGATGCGCTTGCCATCCGTATCCCGCGCATAAATTTCGGCGCATGTTTCCTTCATCTTCGCCTTCACGACTTCATAGCCGTGTTCCTTGACATTCTTCTCGATCGCCTCGAGCGTCATCCACTTGGTCTTAGGTTCTGTGGTGCAGGCTTTGCCGAAGCTCTCGGCAGATGCACTGGCGCTCAAGCCGGCAAGCAGTGCCGTGGTGACAATCATTGTCTTCGTGTTCATGGCGATGGTCCTTTTTGGTGGGTCGGTTCAGTGGGTGCCGCGATCAGCGGTATGGGAATGAGTATTGCTTGAGAGGGATGATCAGACCCTGACGGGTGGCGTCAGCGTCCCGTCATCGAACAGAGCTGCCGTCATCTCTCCGTCTTGACGACAGCAGCCGTCACCGGATCGAGTTTCAATTCGGCCTTTTTTCCGTCCTTGTCTTCGACGCCGGCCTCCGCACAGCCATCTTCGAATTCGATCTTCTTTACCTTGTAACCCTGGTCGACAAGCTTCGACGTCAGCTGGTCAATGGTCTGCCATTGCTCTTTCGGAGCCTTGGTGCAGGCTTCGTCATCGCTGGCATTCGCGGCTTGACTGGAACCAATGATGGTCAAAGCGCAGAACGCTAAGGATAAGGGGGCGAAACGCATGGTTTTCTCCTGCTGTTAGAACATTCCGCCAGAGCATCCGGCGGCATGCGCAAGGTTATGCAGCAGGGCGGCTGACCGCCGCGTGATGTGCGGCGTCAGCATTTGGTCATCTACAAAAACCTAGTATAAGGGACGTTGTTTTCTGAGAGATCGTTCAAGATGTTGCAGGGTTTCAATCGTCGCTCATTCGTGCTGGCCCTGATCGCTGCAATCTCCATTGCCTTGCCGGCGCGGGCTGACGAAGGCGATGATCACGACGGCGGACGCGAGCGCGAGCACCACCGGCAAGACCTGATGCGCGACGCCGTTGAGCGTGGTGATATCAAGCCGCTGACCGATGTGTTGCGCATCGTGCAGCCCAATTTGCCGGGAGAAATCATCGGCGTTGAAGCTGAATTCAAAGCCGGCGGATGGATCTACGAGTTTCGCGTTCTGGATGCTCAGGGCCGCCTGTATGAAGCCCATGTGGATGCAGCAACAGCAGCCATCACGAAAATAGAGGAAAAGTGATGCGCATTCTCGTGGTCGAGGATGATCCGCGGATTTCAGCGGATGTGTGCCGTGCACTCAAAGCCGCTGGCTATCTGCCAGACGCGGCGTTCGATGGCGAGGATGCATGGTATCGCGGCGACACGGAAGACTACGATCTGGTGGTACTCGATCTCGGCTTGCCGCTCATGGACGGACTAAGCGTACTCAAAAAATGGCGCGAAGCTAAGCGTAAAATTCCTGTCATCGCTTTGACGGCACGCGGCAGTTGGATGGAACGCGTCGAAGGCATCGACGCTGGCGCCGATGACTACCTGCCAAAGCCGTTTCGTATGGAGGAACTGATCGCCCGCGTGCGGGCTCTCGTCCGCCGTTCAAGCGGCCATTCGTCTTCGCAGATCTCGGCTGGGTCTCTTACACTCGACGAACGCCAGATGCGGGTCAGCGTGGACGGCGTGCCGGTTGATCTGGCACCGCTTGAGTACCGCGCGGTCGCCTACCTGATGCACAACCTCGGCCGTGTCGTGACCCAGGGCGAATTGAGCGAGCACATTCATGGATCGGCAGACGCTTACGATTCCAATGCCATCGAAGCACTGATCGCCCGCATCCGGCGCAAAGCCGGAGGAGATGTCATCAAAACGCGGCGCGGCTTCGGCTACATCGTCGAGGAGGAAACGGCGTGAAGTCTGGCTCCCTTCGGCTGAGACTTGTTGCCGGCGGGGCCGTGGCGATAATCGCGGCCCTTGTCGTTGCGGGCGCAGGCCTAACGTATCTGTTTGAGCGTCACGTTTTGCGATCCTTGGCTGGTGATCTCGAAATTCATCTGCGCCAGGCGCTGGCATCGATCAATCTCAACGCTGCAGGCCAACCGCAATTGTTGCGCGAGCCGGCCGACCCTCGCTTTGCCGAGCCGCTGTCGGGGCTGTATTGGCAGTTGAACTCAGACACGAGCGTCGTGACGCGGTCGCGATCATTGTGGGATGCGGCACTCAAATTGCCAACCGATCAGCTGGCAATTGGAGAGGTCCACCAGCATCGCGTCTCTGGCCCAGGCGGCAGTGATTTGTTAGCGGTCGAACGGACGATTTTTCTCAAAGCAAACGACACGCGCATGCCGGTCCGGGTTGTGATTGCAGCTGACCTTGGAAAAGTTGCGCAGGCACGGCGATCCTTTGTTGCCGACCTCGTTCCATCTCTGGCGCTGCTCGCGTGCGTGCTCGCGGCGGCAGCCTGGGTGCAAATCGGTCTTGGCTTGCGGCCGCTCAAACGGGTCCGCGACGGCATATCCGCCATTCGCACCGGCCGGTCTGAAAAACTGGATGCCACCGTGCCGAGCGAAGTCTCACCCCTCGTTGATGAAATCAACAGTCTTCTCACGGCACAGGAGAATGATTTGCAGCGCGCGCGCGGCCGCGCCGCAGACTTGGCACATGGCTTAAAAACGCCGTTGTCGGCGCTTGCATCCGATGTCCGGTCCTTGCGTGAACGCGGGGATGGCGAGACCGCCGCACGGATAGAGGAGGTTGGTGAAGCCATGCGGCGGCACGTCGAACGCGAACTCGCCCGCGCCCGCATCCGCGGTATGCGCGGATTTGGAACCGCCCCGCATACGCCGCTGCGGCCGCTTGTCGAAGCTCTGGTGTCCATTCAGAGCAGAGGCCTGATTGAGCAGAGGCTGACATTTCAAATCGATGTGGACCCGAGCCGACAGATAGCTATGGATAAGGCCGACGCTGCGGAAGTGATCGGAAATCTGCTTGAGAACGCCAGCCGGTATGCGCGAACCACCGTCAAAATTGGCTGCCAAGCCGATGGCCGGGTGGTGATTGAAGACGATGGGCCGGGTGTGCCGGAGGCGATGAGATCATGGGTTCGCGAACGCGGCGGAAGACTTGACCAGCGTCCCGATGGGGCGGGCCTCGGTTTGGCAATCGTGCAAGACGTGCTTGCAGCATATGACCGGCAATTGCTTCTTGAGACGTCACCACTTGGAGGACTGCGGGCGATTTTCTAGCCCGGGGCACGATCACGCGGCCGCAAAATATGGGCAGCGCCGCCGTTCATTTCCGAGTGACCGTGGTTGATACCCACTCAGCTACTGTGCAGGTGTCGGCACGACGCTGCTGCCCGGACGGTAGCCCGCGCCGCCGACGATCTGATGGGCAGCGATGGTCGTGTCGAGGTGGCCGTAACGCGGCTCGGTTCCAGACCACCAGTTCATAATGTGGCGTGCGAAGTCGCTGACGATATCGCAGTTGCACCACGACGGTGTCTTGCCCCCGGTAAGTGCCGTCGAAAGCGAGGCGTAGGTGAATTTGTATTCAACGAAATACGAGCCGCGCGCGCCCTGCAGTTCTATGCCCGCAACCACCTGCATGGCCGGGCCTGCAGCCTGGTACTCGTTGGTTTTAGGCTCTTCGCCTTCGCCCTTCGGCCACACTTCGACATGAGGCAGCGCGACGCCTGCACCTAAGCCGACATATGGCCGCCACCGCGTGGCAATCCCGCCAAAGCGTAATAACGCCGTCGGCAGCAACAGGTTGTGGCCGTGTGAAAACTCCAATCGCTCCAAAACGTCGGTGAGCTTGATTGGCGAGGTTACTGGCTGGCCTTTCAGCAGGCCTTCGGCTTCGACCACATCAGGTATCGCGCGTTCGCCGGTGACTTTACGTCCGTGCGCGCCTTTGCCGGTGCGCGCAATCGCCTTGTCGTGCAGAAAATCGATCATGCCGCCGAACGGCCCGCTCCAGCGCACGCCGCGCACGCCTGCGTAAAGCGGAAAGTTAAATGGCTCACCGTCCCAGCGCAGTTTTTTCAGTGTCACGTCGGTTCCGTCCGGACGCGTCATGTGGATGTCGCTGCGATGATGCCAGGGGATGCCGACGTATCCGCCAAACAGCGCGTCGCCGCGTGTGTCCGTTCCGCTACCACCCGGTACGGCGACAACGCCGCCACTACCGCTTTCGGAGCGGGCCGCATCATTGGGCGCGGCAAACAGCATCCCGTCGGACAACGTTTGCCCGCTCAGCAGAAGCATTGCCGAAAGAGCCGCGAGACGGTGCCATCCGTCCGGCGTTGGCCACGTGAGGGACCGGGCCCCCTGAAACGAGCGCGCTATAGATTGGCCGATCACGTGCGCACTCATCCCATACCTCCTGCCATTGCGCGGATGCAGCGGGGCGCCTGAAATCGTTTAGCCCGCTACGCTTATCGCCTTGTTGCCATGACCTAAGCCGGTTTTGACGAAAAATTTTGATCTAGGTTGGGTTTGGTCGCGCCAAATGCCGCAGCGGCGGATGCCCAGCCACCCATGGCGCGTTCGTGACGTGCATACGCCCCCTAGCGCAGGAATGCGCCGAATGCGCGCGGGCCATCGCCAACCGTAACGCGCGCTTTGACTTCCATAGCGCCGGTGTCGATTCTTTCCAACGTGTTGTCGGACCAGCAGGCGACATAGACCGCCGATCCGTCCGGCGTTGCAGCAATCCCCTCGGGGTATTCGCCAACGGGGATCGTCTTGATTACCGCATGGGTCTCGATATCAAAAACCGTGACGGTGCCGCTGCCTTGATTAGTGACATACGCCCGGCCCTTGGCGATGGCGATGGCATAGGGCCGCCGTCCGGTTTTGACGGTGGCGATGATCTTGCGCGCGGCAATGTCGATGACGGTTACGTCGTTGCTTTGAACGTTGGCCGTATAGGCGCGGCGGCCATCGGCGCTGATCGTCAAGCCAAACGGGTGCTCACCCACCTTGATACCGTCGAGGCGTTTGAAAGTTGCAGCATCAATGACCGAGACGGAATCGCTCTCGCGATCAGACGACAAGATCAACGCTCCATCAGGCGTGACAGCAATACCGGACGGCGCATTGCCAACATCGACCGCACCTGACTGCTTGCGCGTCGCTGGATCAATAGACAGCAAGCGCTGCTTGTACCAATCGGCAACGTAGATCATGCCGGACTTTGGATTGACCGCGATGCCGAGCGGGCCATCGCCCACTTTCAGGCGGTGAGACACCACACGTTTGACCGCATCGACGAACACAACCTCCTTGCTATCGGGCGATGCCAGATAGGCTTCATTGCCGTCGGGCGACAATGCGATGCCAGCTGGCTTGCCACCAATCGCAATTGGTGGCGCGGCGGTCATTGTGGTTAGATCAACGATACTGAGATTGTCGGACAGCTGATTGGTGACGAAGGCTTCGCGCGGTGCGCCCTCCGCGGCAGCACCAGCCACACCACACAGCAAAAGTCCGGCAGAAATCGTCAAGCGCCTTAACATTCTATACTCCATGCCCGGAATTTGCTCGCAATCGACGGCTTGTAGCGCGGCCTTCATTCATCATGTGAGCGAACCTGGCGCATTTTCTTGACGCCCGAGCGCACGCTCTTGGCTTTAATCCGCCGCTCCTTTGACGCTCGCGACGGCCGCGTCTTGATGCGCGGCTTCGGCGCGATCAGTGCTTCCGCGATCAACGCCGTCAATCTCTTGCGGGCGTCGGAACGATTCATTTCCTGGGTGCGGAACTGATCGGCCTGAAGGATCAGAACGCCATCGTCGGTCAACCGGCGGCCAGCCAATTTGGCGAGCCGCGCTTTGACGCTCGGGGTCAAGACTTCGCAGGCTTCCATATTAAAGCGCAGCTCAACGGCGGTTGAAACCTTATTGACGTTCTGCCCGCCAGGGCCCGACGAGCGCACGAAGCGTTCTTCGATCAAATCGTCGTCAATCTCAAGATCGGCATTGATACGCATGTCAAGTGTCAGCTCGTTCAGAATAAAATGTAATGCGGTTGCCAAAGGGATCCGTCAGCGCGATTTCGGAACCACCCCACGGCACCTGCTCCGCTGAAGGGCGAAGCGCCTTGTAGTTCTTACTGCGCAATTCTGCGAGTAACGCATTGACATCCGGACAGCCAATGCGCACCGCACCACCAGGGCAGCAATCACCGTGATGCCCCGTCAAATGCAGACGGCAAGCGCCGCGCGAAACTTGCATGTAGAGCGGGAAATCGGGCTCGAAGCGGTGCTCCCAATCGACTTTGAAGCCAAGGTAGCCGGCATAGAAAGCGCGGGCCTGCTGCTCATCAAAAATACGCAGAATTGGAACCGGGGCACCAAAGTTCATGTCGCAATCCTCCGCCGCTTGAAATCACTGATGATCTCGCGCGCCGCGTTCATGCCGGGCACACCTGTCACGCCGCCGCCCGGATGAGCGCCCGATCCACACAGGTACAAACCCGGCACCGGCATCCGGTAGTTGGCGTATCCAAGCACTGGCCGCGCCGCAAACAGCTGACCAAGCCCCAGCTGGCCGTGGAAAATATCGCCATCAACCAGCCCGAACCGCTCTTCCAGATCAAGCGGCGACAATAGCTGGCGATGCAGAACCGCGCGCTTGAAGTTCGGCGCAAAGCGCGTCACGGCATCAATAACGACGTCTGCGAAGGCTTCTTTTTCGTGGGCGTTGACCCAACTGCGCCCGCCGGGCAAGCGCGGCGCGACGTGCTGCACGAACAGACTTGCGACATGCTGGCCCTTGGGCGCGAGGCTGTCGTCAATCGTCGAAGGGATTAGCATCTCAACCACCGGTTCCGACGCCCACCCATCGCGTGCCGCATCGAGATAGGCGCGTTCAAGATAGTTCATGGTTGGGCCGATCACGACGCCCGCACCGTGCTGAGGTGCCAGCTGTTTGCCTGGACGGCACGTGAAGTCCGGCAACTCCGAGAGCGCGACGTTCATGCGGAACGTGCCGGAGCCGCTCTTGATTCCCGTGAAACACTCGCGGACCTCTTGTGAAACAGCGCCGTCCGGCACGTAAGCGCGAAACAGAAGCTTGGGCGGGATGTTGGACGCCACGGTGCGCGCCCGGATTTCTTCCCCCGTTGACAGGATGACGCCCGATACGCGTTCGCCATTCATGCGCAGCATCGCGACTTGAGCATTGGTGCGGATAATAGCGCCGCGCGCCTTGGCAACCGACGCCATCGCCTGCGTGATCGCGCCCATGCCGCTGCGCGCGTGGCCCCACACGCCGCTTTTGCCGTTCACTTCGCCGAAGCAGTGATGCAGCAGCACGTAAGCGGTGCCCGGTGTCGAGGGCGCAGCGAACGCGCCGACAATGCCGTCGAACGCGAAGGCGGCGCGAATGACCGGGCTCTCAAACCATTTGGCCAGGAAATCGGCTGCGCTGGCCGTGAATAATTCGAGCAGCAAACGCTGATCATCGAGCGGCAACTTCAAAACGCGGCGGCCGAATGCGCCGCCCTTGATCAACTCAAGCAGGCCACCACCGGCATTCGGCGGCGTGCGCGTCACCAAATCCCGCAGAACATTGGCAGCCCGCTCCAACGCATCGTTGTAAGCTGGCAGGCGGTCCGCGTCGCGCTTTGAGAAGGCCGCGAACTCCGCGTACTTCTCGTCGCTGTCATACGGCATCAGCAGGCCGCGCGTGCCATGAACCGGCCAGAAGTTTGCCGCCGGCCGTTCGAGAATTTCAAGGCCGTGGCGCTTCAATTCAAGATCGGCGATGACTTTAGGATTGAGCAAACTGACGGTGTAGGACGCGACCGAGTTGCGAAACCCGGGCGCGAATTCTTCCGTCACCGCCGCGCCGCCGGCGACGGCATTCTTTTCGAGCACAACAACTTTCAATCCCGCACCTGCGAGATAGGCGGCGGTGGTCAATCCGTTATGTCCGCCGCCGAGAATAGCAACGTCGAAGGTTTCGCTCATCATCTGCGGGCTTTTCGCTGAGTTACCGCGCGTTTGCAACGCCATGCGGCTTATCTATAGGTTCAATCATTCAATTCTGCTTGTGCTGCACCGCACAGCAAGTTTCTGAGAGTAACTCGAAGTTAGCATTGATTGGCCGCAGTTGAACGCCCACACTCCCTGTTAAGGATGCATTTATATCTGGCCCCTACCCTTGAGGGCATACGCGGCCAGTTCTTTTGGGCCCGAGCCTTCCCGGCACAGCGGAGATCACGATGACCGCAGCGACGACAGCCCTGGATATGCGCCGCAGCGAAACCGCCGTGACGGCAAGTCCGCTGGTCTATCGCCTGGCGGGTCTGGCGTTTGCAACGGTGCTGCCTGCGCTCTTCTGGGTGGCCGTCGCCGCCAGCCTGGGCAATGCCGCCGGATTCCAACTTGGTGCGTCGGCGCTCATCTTAACGGGAACGACCATCGCCTTATTTCTCGGCTCGGTTTGCGCGCCGATTGTGTTGAAGGCCTAACCACTCCAACTGCAGCGCATCTCCCGGCAAACTTGGCCCCGGCTACCGGCGATTTTGCATTTGGCGGTGACGAATGCGCACGTCCGGCAGCTATAGCTCGACAGGCAGCCGCGATAGCCCCCCCCCTTGGCAAACTGGCACGTAACCAGCGACTGACAATCGCGCTGCGGATTGATGAGGCCGCCCACGCCTTGGGGGCTCGAACCCTGCTGCGCGAGCGCCGCTGATGACATGGTGGCCACGGCCGCGGCCACGATCCAAACCTTCAACCATCCGCAACGCATGAAACGCCTCCAGTGGCTCCCGCGTAGGGCACGCCCTCTACCCGAGTTGCGGGTCGATTGCGGCGAGCATTATGCAAAAGGGCCCGGCGCGCAAGGCACCGGACCCTCTTTAAGTGTCTAAACTGCGTGGCCTGGTTACTCAGCCGCCGCGCGCTTCTTCGGCCGCACGGCATCCGTGTAGTCGTTGATCAGCGTTTCCGTGATGGCCGCTGGCTTATAGCGGTGCTCGCCGATTTCCGAGACGGGCGTGATCTCGGCCGCAGTGCCGGTAATGAAGCACTCGGTGAATGAACCCAGCTCTTCCGGCATGATGATCCGCTCAATGACTTCGATGCCGCGCGCACGCGCGAGGCTGATGACGGTGCGCCGCGTAATGCCATCCAGGAAGCAATCTGGATCGGGCGTATGGATCGCGCCATCCTTGATCAGAAACACATTGGCGCCCGTGCATTCGGCAACGCGGCCGCGATAGTCGAGCATCAACGCGTCGGAATACCCGGCCCGTTCGGCGCGGTGTTTTTCGATCGTGCAGATCATGTAGAGGCCCGCCGCCTTGGCCTTCGCTGGCGCACAGGCGGGGTCGGGACGGCGATACTGTGCGTGCGCGATGCGAATGCCCTTGAGGCGCTGTTCCATTGGGAAATACGATCCCCAATTCCATGCTGCGACCGCCAAGTGGATTTTCGACTGTTGCGCCGATACGCCCATTTGTTCGCTGCCGCGCCACGCGATTGGCCGGACGTAGCAATCTGATAAATTGTTGGCCGCAACCGTGTCCCGGCAAGCCTGATCGATTTCGGCAACCGTATAGGGAATGTCGAAATCCAAGGTCTTGGCGCTGAAGATTAGGCGTTCTGAATGTTCGGTCAGTTTAAAAATCTCGCCATCATAGGCGCGTTCACCCTCAAATACGGAGCTGGCGTAGTGCAGGGCGTGGGTCAGCAGGTGGACCTTGGCATCCCGCCACGCCACCAGCTGGCCGTCGAACCAGATGAAACCGTCGCGATCGTGATAGGGAACGAGGTCTGCCATGCTGAAAATGTCCTTAAGTTCTGGCGCGAGTTCTATATGCGAGATTTGGCTGAGCCCATCCGCCCTGGCTGAATACCCACCGCCGGGCAGGGGCCCCGGGCGCGCATCCAAGTGTTGCTGTGTGTGCCTTAGCGCCCCCAGCCGCCCGCTTCAAGATCCCGGACTTGCTGGTGAAACACTAATTGACTGTTGGTGACTATTTGACTTGAAACATGAACCGATCAAGGCCAATAAGTCAACATGACTGACATAACGTCTGATGGTGCGCCCGTAAGGCGTTCAGGTGACATGAGTTCAACGAAATCTCCGCTTTGTCCCGCCCCCGCCGATGGCACAGCCAATGTCGACATCGTCTCCTGCGTCGAGCTGTTTTATTTCGCCTATCGCGATTTTACCTGCGATCCGGACGCCATTCTCGAACAATACGGCTTCGGCCGGGCCCACCACCGGGTGCTGCATTTCGTGCATCGCAATCCCGGACTGAAGGTCGCTGAACTGCTCGATATCCTCAAAATTACCAAGCAAAGCCTGGCCCGCGTGCTCAAGCAACTGGTCGATGAAGGGTTCATCATTCAGCGGGCCGGTGACGAAGACCGCCGCGAGCGCCGCCTATATGCCTCGGCCAAAGGTGCGCGCCTCGCTGAAAAGCTGACCCAGATCCAGGTTAAAAGGCTTGAATCGGCACTCGCCCAGGCGGGGCCCGGTGCTGAGCGGTTGGCGCGGCAGTTTTTGTTTGCCATGATCGCCGAAAAGGACCGCCCGCACGTCGAGGCGCTTTTGAAAGCCGCAAACGGCGACAACTCATCTGCGCCGCCGCCGGGAGGAGTTTGAATGAAAGCCATCTCGACTCAAGCGCGCGGCGAACCGCTGCCCGACAACGCGCCGCACATTCTGGTGGTCGATGATGACTTGAAAATCCGCGCCCTACTTGGTCGCTTTTTGGTCAGCAACGGCTTCCGCGTGACGGAAGCTGGAGACGCCGCTGCGGCACGCGCCTATATGCGCGGATTGTCGTTCGATCTTGTGCTGCTCGACGTGATGATGCCCGGCGAATCCGGCCTCAGCCTAGCCCGCGATCTGAGAGCCACGCGCCCCGTTCCGATCTGTATGTTGACTGCATTGGCCGATGCGGAAGACCGTATTTCAGGGCTCGAAGCTGGCGTCGATGACTATGTGTCAAAGCCGTTCGAGCCGCGCGAGCTGCTGTTGCGCATTAAAAATATTTTGCGCCGTGGCCAAGCCCCGAGTGCCGCCTCGCGCGATGACATCCGCATGGGCCCGTGCGTGTTCAACATCACCCGCGGCGAACTCAAGCGCGACGAAGAAGCTGTCAAGCTGACCGAGCGCGAACGAGATCTGATGCGCCTTTTTGCCCAGCGCATTGGCAATCCGGTGCCGCGCCACGAACTCTCAAGCGACGACAGCACCGGCAGCGAACGGGCGATAGACGTGCAGATCAACCGCTTGCGGCGCAAGATCGAGAGCGACCCTTCCAACCCCGTCTATCTGCAGACGGTGCGCGGCAAGGGTTACATTCTCTACACCGACTGAAACTGCCGCAAGGCAAAGGCAGCCCAACATGGTCGCAGCGCGCGACGCAGACGTGAGCAAACAAACAAAGGCTCCGATTGGCGCCTGGATCGCCTGGGCGCGCCAAAGCGCGTTTGCGCAACGGGCGCTGGCTATTCTGGCAGAGCTTCTGCCCAAGGGGCTGTACGCGCGCGCGCTGCTGATCATCATCACGCCGATTGTGGTGCTGGAAGGCGTGATTGCGTTTGCTTTCATGGAACGCCATTGGCAGGCGGTGACGCGGCGTTTGTCGGAAGCAACCGCCCGCGATATTGCAGCGCTGATCGATATTTATGAGGAAGTGCCGAAAGCCGACGGCCCGCAAAAGATCATCGATCTGGCGCGCGACCGGCTTGGCCTGACGATGGAAGTTCTGCCAACGGGTGATCTGCCGCCGCCGAAACCGAAGCCGATGTTCGCCCTGCTCGATCGCGCGCTGTCGAATGAATTGCGCCGCCACGTCCAGCTGCCGTTCTGGATCGATACAGTGGGTGAAACCAAATACGTTGAAATCCGCGTCAAACACGACAACGCGATCCTGCGGTTCATCGCGACGCGCAGCCAGACGTATGCCTCGAACTCGCACATCTTCCTGCTGTGGATGGTCGGCACCTCGGTGATTTTGCTGACCGTCGCAATCCTGTTCCTGCGCAATCAGATCCGGCCGATTTTGCGCCTGGCGGATGCCGCCGACGCCTTCGGCAAGGGCCGCTCGATCCCTGATGATTTCCGCCCGCGCGGCGCACGCGAAGTGCGCCAGGCAGCCGTCGCGTTCCTGCAAATGCGTGATCGCATAACGACCCACGTTGATCAACGCACCACCATGCTCGCCGGCGTCAGCCACGATTTGCGTACTGTGCTGACGCGCTTCAAACTCGAACTCGCCTTGCTCGAAGACACGCCCGAGACACGTTCTCTGGCCGCCGATGTCAACGAGATGCAGGACATGCTCGAAGACTACCTCGCGTTTGCCAAGGGCGACGGCGGCGAGGAAGCCAAGCCAACCAACTTGCGTGAGCTGCTAGAGGAGATTCAGGAAGAGTCGCTGATGTTCGGCGCAGCGATTGAACTCAAAATGCGCAAGCGCAAGGGCGACCTTGTTCTGCCGTTGAAACGTCAGGCGCTAAAACGCGCGATCACCAACCTTGTCACCAACGCCGCGCGCTTTGGCGACACGGTGATCATCCGCGCCGCAACCGAAGGCCAGTGGGTGCGCATCGAAGTCGATGACAATGGCCCCGGCATTCCGCCGTCCGAACGCGAGAACGTGTTCCGGCCGTTCTACCGGCTCGACCATGCCCGCAATCAGGATGAGGGCAATAGCGGACTTGGGCTTGCGATTGCCCGCGACATCGCCAAAAGCCACGGCGGAGAAATAGCGCTTGGCGAAAGCTCGATGGGTGGCTTGCGTGCGATCATTTCGCTACCGCTATGAAAATATTCAGTTTTTTCTAAAATCCTGGGACTGAACGGCCCGCACACGAATTTGTGAGTTGAGTGTTATGTTATGGTGTTACATAAATGATTTAGGAACGGCTTCACCACATGACGACCGTTTCAAAGCCCGCCGCCGTCGGCGTCCTCCTCCGGCACAGGGTTCTAGGTAAGCTGCCGCAGCCTCGCGAGGGGCTGCACTCATCAAGCGGGCCGCGCTTCGAGGCATCGAGATCTGACATTCAGCCAGATCACTGCCCGAGGTCGTGGCCCCTTTTTTGCGCGGCCAACACAGCCTCCGTCATCAGCCGCTGCAAGCCATCGCCGTCGCGCATCAATACGGCGAGGGCCGCCGCCGTGGTGCCGCCGGGCGAGGTCACGTTCTGGCGCAGTGTCGCCGCATCAAGCGGTGATTGATGCAGCAGTTCACCGGCGCCCGAGACTGTGGCGCGCGCGAGTTTGGTCGCGGTCTCTGCATCCAGCCCCGCGGCGCTCCCGGCTTGCGCCAGGCATTCAGCCAGCAAAAATACGTATGCCGGACCTGAACCCGAAACCGCCGTCACCGCATCGATCAAGGCTTCGTCCGGCACCCAAACGACATCGCCGACCGCCCGCAATAGACGGTCACAGGTCGCTTTTTGGATATCCGTCAAATGCCTATTGCCGGCAGCGCCCGTGATGCCCCGGCCAATCGCGGCGGGGGTATTGGGCATGGCGCGGACAACGGCTATACCGGGCGCGAGGTGCTTCTCAAAACTTGCAATCGAGCGCCCGGCCGCAATTGACAGCACCACAGTCTTTGGCCCAGCCAGCTTGGCAAGACCGCTAAACACCTGATCCATGAGTTGGGGCTTAACCGCCGCAACGATAACGGCGGGCGCGGTGGCAAGACTTGAAATATTGGTTTCGGCGCGGATACCGTATTTGGCGGCCAGCGCTGCCGCATCGCCCGACAGCGCCGGGTCCTGAATGATCAGCGACGACGCGGGCAGCCCGCCCGCCAGCCAACCCTGCAACAGGGCTGCGCCCATTTTTCCGGCGCCCGCAAGGACGACCGGACCTTCAAGGGAGAGTGTCATCACGTAAACCGCGTTCGAGGAGCGCCTGAGGCTTCAAGCCCGGCCCTCGGTCTCAAACATGGTCGAAACCAGGGCCTCTTTGCTTTCCTTACCCGCCCAAACAACGAACTGGAAGGCCTGGTAGTACTTCTCGCAGCCTTCAAGTGCGGCTTTGAGCATGGCTTCGCACTGGCGGGTGGTCGGAACGGCGCCGTTCAACAGAAGCGCGTGGCGGAACATGACTAGGCCTTCCTGGGTCCACAAATCGAAATGGCCAAGCCATAGCTGCTCGTTGATTTGGGCGACCAGGCGATACATTTCCGGCAGGCGGTTTTCAGGCACGCGGAAGTCAAAGGCGCAAGCAAGGTGCAGCGCTTCCAGGTCGTCGCGCCAATTGAGCGAGATGTGATAGTCGGTCCACGTGCCGGCAACGATCAGCGTCATCTCGTCGTCGCTCGAACGCTCGGCCGGCCAGTCGTGGCTGTGCGCCAGCTGCTCGATCAAATCGATCGGGTTGTAGACGCGCTCTGCGCTGCTGCGTTCGGCAAAAGCCATGTCGTGCGGATCCTTATCATTCGCGTCATGCGAAGGCGTGCAGCAATCATCGTCTTGAAAACAGCGACGCCAAAACCTTGCTCACTCACTGCCTTATCGTGAGGCGGACAAAAACAGACGGGCTGGCGAGTCGCAAGCCAGCGGCGGCACCACATCCGCCTTGTCCACGGCCAAAGTGACAACCAACAGCCAAGCGGTGCAAATCGCCGCTTCATACGCAGAATGTTGTGTGAAGTCCGCAGTTTGATGTGGATGAATGGTCCGGATGAATTCGGCCACGATTGGCCGCCGGACGAACCGGCAGCCGCCCGGCTGATCGATATGCGGGCGATCAATTCATCAACGCGCGGCGACGAGTGCCTCAAGCGCTGCGATCCGCTTGGACAACGCCTCGTTTTCTTCGCGCGCCTTTTGTGCCATCGCCTTGACGGCTTCGAAGTCTTCGCGCGTCACAACATCCATGTCGCGCAAGAACCGCTCGGACTGGCTCTTGAACAGGTTCTGCGCCTCTTGCTTCATACCATCTGCGGCGCCGGCTGCGTCCGTCATCAGCTTGGCGAAATCGTCGAAAAACCGGTTGGACGTCTGGGTCATTGGCTTGGGCCTCGTGAACTTCTCTCTATTCCTGGCTGAATATGGCCGCGCCCACCCCGGCCCGCAAGGCATGATGTTACCGGTCGCGGGCGCCCGGTCGAGCCTTGACAGGGGACATCGCATCCCGAACAACAGCCGGGAAACCGGACCGGACTGTCATCGGGCCTGCGATCCGGCCCGATATTGCCGGTCACGCGTGCGCACCGCACTTGAGGAACACCACGCCTGATGATCACGCTTGCCGCGCTCAGCTTCCCCAACATCGACCCGGTCGCCTTCTCCGCCGGACCGCTGTCGATAAAGTGGTACGGCCTCTCTTATATGGCAGGTCTGATCCTCGGCTGGCTCTATGTCCGCCACCTGTTGTCTGCACCGCATCTTTGGAAGGACAAGAAGGCGCCGTTCGGCCTGGAACGGGTCGACGATCTGCTGCTCTACATCACTCTGGCCGTCATCCTGGGCGGGCGGCTTGGCCAAGTGCTGCTGTATGAGCCCGGTTACTACTTTGCCAATCCGGTCGAGATCCTCAAAACGTGGCGCGGCGGCATGTCGTTCCACGGCGCGCTGATCGGATCGGCAATCGCGATTTTGCTGTTCGCCCGCCAATTCAAAGTTTCAGCGCGGACCGTTATGGACCTGTGCTGCGCGGCGGTGCCGTTTGGCTTGTTGTTTGGCCGCGTCGCCAACTTCATCAATTCCGAACACTGGGGCCGGGCCACGGACGCCGCCGTCGGCATGGTATTCCCTAATGGCGGGCCAGAGCCGCGCCATCCAAGCCAACTCTATGAAGCAGCACTTGAAGGCTTGGTGATGTTAATCATCATGCGGGTGGTGACGCATCACATGCTTGGCCTGAAGCGCCCCGGCTTCACCGCCGGCGTGTGGTTGGTTTGGTACGCGGTTGCGCGCACGATCTGCGAATTCTTCCGCGAGCCCGAACCGATCCATGCCCTCAACATCGAACCTTTTACGGCCGGGCAATTGTATTCAATACCGATGCTGCTGCTCGGCCTCTATTTCATTGCCACAGCACGGCGCGAGGACGCCAAGGAGCACCTCCAAACGTGATGTACGATCCCGAGGTGCGGCGCGACACGCCGCTGGCGCTGAAACTCAAGGACACGATCGCCCGTGACGGCGCGATTCCGGTTTCCGACTACATGGCGCAGTGCCTTTGGGATGAAGACTACGGCTATTATGCAACCCGCACAGTCATCGGCAGCACCGGCGACTTCATCACCGCCGCCGAAATCAGCCAAGTGTTTGGCGAACTGATCGGGTTGTGGTGCGGCGTCGTCTGGAAGCAGGGCTTGGACGCGCCTGCATCTTTGAGGCTGGTCGAATATGGCCCAGGGCGCGGCACCATGATGCGCGATTGCCTTCGCGCCGCTGCAATTGTGCCGGGGTTCATACAGGCCGCATCTGTGCATCTGCTGGAAATGAGCGACGTGCTAACGCAAGCCCAGCGCGATGCCCTGGCAAACTGCGGTGCACCTGTCACCTGGGGACACAACCTCGCAGGCTTCGCACCACCTGCCATAATCTTGGCCAACGAGTTTCTTGATGCTTGGCCAGTCGAACAGTGGGTCAACACCGACCTCGGCTGGTTCCCGCGCGGCGTCGGCACCGACCGGGCGGGCAGACTTGTGTTCACGGCCCTCAACGGCGAGCATCGCCGCGACGATCTCGACCAGCGATTCACGGATGCGCCGATTGGCGCCATTTACGAAACTCAGCGCCCGGAACGGCTGGCTGAGGCTTTCAAAGCGCTCAGCCAAAAGGGGCCTATTGCGGCGCTGATCATCGACTATGGCCACGTCACGTCCGTCAGCGGCGACACGCTGCAAGCTGTGCGCGGGCACGCCTATGAATCACCGCTGACCTCGCCGGGCGAAGCCGATCTTTCAGCGCAGATCAGCTTTTACGAACTGGCAACGGCGTTGCATGCAGCAGGTCTCGCTATTGACGGGCCGGTCACGCAGGCTGAATTCTTAGGCTCGCTTGGAATCGTCGAACGCGCGTCGCGGCTGATGTCCGCCAATCCGGCCCGCGCCGGCGAAATCGAGTCAGGCGTTGCCCGTTTGATAGCTCCAAACGGCATGGGCACACGTTTCAAGGCCATTGGCGTACGCTCGCCGCAGCTGCCAGCGCTGCCGGGATTTGGGAGTTAATTTAGCGATGTTGTCACCCATCACTGCCGCAAACCTCAGCGCTGTTTGCGCAATCCGCCACGGCTTTTTCACACGCGCGGGCGGTGTCTCACGCGGCATTTATGAAGGCCTCAACTGCGGGCTCGGATCTGACGACGACCAAGGATTCGTCCGCGAAAACCGCCGCCGCGTGTCGGACTTCCTCTATGGCGAGCACGGCGATGTGACCACGGTTTACCAGGAGCACGGCGCCATCTCGCTGGCCGTCAAGTCGCCGATCCCGCGCGAAGCGCTGCCAAAAGCCGACGCCATCGTCACCACGACACCGGGCTTAGTGATCGGCGTGTTGACCGCCGACTGCGCGCCGGTTCTGTTTGCCGACGCTGAAGCCAAGGTTGTCGCTGCGGCGCATGCCGGATGGCGCGGCGCGGTTGCCGGCATCATCGAAAGCACAATCCTTGAAATGGAGCGCCAGGGCGCGCAGCGCGAGCGCATCATGGCAGCCGTCGGCCCATGCATCAGTCAGGCGGCCTATGAGGTCGGCCAAGAGTTCAAGGATGAAGTGGTTTGGCTCGACGACGGCAATAGCCGGTTTTTCAAGCAAACCGCTGGACAGGCCAAGCCGCACTTCGATTTAGCCGGGTATGTGATCTCGCGGCTGAGCGGCGCCCGCATCACCAATATCGTTAACACAGCGCAATGCACGCATGGCAGCGAATCGCTTTTCTACTCGTACCGCCGCTCGACCCAACGCCAGGAACCGGATTACGGCCGCCAAATCTCTGCCATTGTCGTGGCTTAACTGCACAATCCACAGCCAACTGCCTGTTCGAGCCCCACAACCCGCGTTCTGACCACGATTTATTGCGGCGGGCATCTGGACGGCGGCGCTGACGCTGATCTACAGGTTGGGTGAGTACCGGTAGTATCAGGGAGTTCAGGCCGCGGAGTATGTATGCGCGCCACCGGAAGTGTGCGGTTGGACAACAGGGGGACGTCAGCGTGACGACCTTATACTCTGCTAATAACCTGTCTGCGATGATCGCGGGCTTGAAAAGACCGATGACGGCAGTGCTCGCCGTGTCCTTTGCCGCGTTCGCGCTGGCAGGCTGCGAGAGCGGGTCAAACCTTTTGGCGGGCGGCGACAATGCCGGTCCTCAGACGGCGATCGCAACGCCGCCGGCAGCAACCAACGCGCAAACCGCGCGGTTGGAGATCGCACCTGTTATCGGCGCGCCCGATAATATCTCGCGCGATTTACAAACCCAGCTCACCGCATCGATGGAACGCAACAAAATTTCTGTTGCGCGGGCTCCGGGCGGCAAGGGCGAATACACGCTGCGCGGCTACATCGTTGCTGCACGCGAAAAAACCGGTTCTAAGATTTCCTATATCTGGGATGTCACCGACCAAACCGGCAAACGCGCCAACCGCATTACGGGCGAGGAATTCGCGGCAGGAGCCGGCAAGGATCCGTGGTCGTCGATCACTCCGCAAATCGTGCAAAGCATTGCCGATAAAACGGCAGCGCAAATTGCGAGTTGGCTTCCTGGTAACGCCAACGTCCCCGTCGCCAGCAACACCGGCACCAACGCGCCAGCAGCCGTAACGCCGGACGCGCTAAAGGTTGCAGCAGCAGCGACGCCAGCGGTTGCCAATGGCGCCCTGCCAGCGGCAACGCCCGCAGCCCTCACGACCGCCGCCAATACGCCGGCCGCGGCCATCGGCCCGACCACCGGCAGTATCGACAGCGGCGCTACAGTCGCGACGATGGTGCCCCAGGTCACCGGCGCACCGGGTGACGGCAGCGCAACGCTGACGACCGCCATCCAGCGGGAGCTGACCAAAAACGGTGTGGCACTTACCGGCACACCGGGTGCTGCGACCTACAAGGTCGAAGGCAAGGTCGCGATGGGCCAGGGCAAGGACGGCAAGCAGCCGATCCAGATCGATTGGAACGTCATCGACCCGAAGGGCAAAAAGCTCGGCACGGTCAGCCAGAAAAACGAGGTTCCGCAGGGTTCGCTTGATGGCGCCTGGGGCAAGACGGCCGATGCCGCTGCTGCTGCCGCCGCTCAGGGCATCCTTAAACTTCTGCCGCAGCAAAAGGCGTCAAATTAAGCAAACCCCACGCAATATGGGGATTGCGTTGTCGCACATCGAAGTCTTTGGGCCTGGGCGGTTGTAACGTCCGGGCCCTATTGTTATACGCCCGTCATTATCTGCGACGCGAGACGCACCGCACCGTTCATGCAGCACAGGTTAGGTCATGCCTTTCGATGCCAAAGCCGCAGACGTAAAAAGCGGTGGGGATGTGAAGGGCGAACTCCGGGGGAAATCGAACGTGAAGGTCGTCGCCGGAAACTCCAACCGCCCGCTCGCCGACGCGATCAGCGCTTACCTCAAACTGCCGATGACCAAGGGGCAGGTGAAGCGCTTCGCCGATATGGAAATTTTCGTCGAGATTCAGGAAAACGTCCGCGGCCAGGACGTCTTCATCGTGCAATCGACGTCGTTCCCAGCCAACGACAACATGATGGAACTGCTGATCCTGATCGATGCGTTGAAGCGCTCATCCGCGCGCCGCATCACGGCCGTCATTCCGTATTTCGGTTACGCCCGCCAGGACCGCAAGCCAGGCCCGCGCACGCCGATCACGGCAAAGCTGGTCGCCAACTTGATCGAACGCGCCGGCGCTGATCGCGTGCTGACGCTTGATTTGCACGCCGGCCAAATCCAGGGCTTTTTCGACATCCCGACCGACAATCTTTTCGCGGCCCCGGTGATGACTCGCGACATCGAGGAAAACTACGGCAAAACCGGCGACGTGGTTGTGGTCTCGCCCGACGTCGGCGGCGTGGTGCGCGCGCGTGCATTGGCAAAGCGCATCGGCGCGCCAATTGCGATTTGCGATAAGCGCCGCGATAAGCCGGGCGAAAGCGAAGTCATGAACGTGATTGGCGACGTTTCCGGCAAGCGCTGCATTCTGATCGACGACATCGTCGATTCTGGCGGCACGCTGTGCAATGCCGCAGAAGCGCTTTTAAAAAACGGCGCCATTGAAGCGTCGGCCTACATTACGCACGGTGTGCTGTCGGGTGGCGCGGTCAACCGCATTCAAACATCGAAGCTGAAATCGCTGGTCATCACCGATTCGATCCTGCCGACCGAAGCCATCCGCGCCGCCAAAAACATCCGCGTCATCCCGATTGCGCCCTTGATCGGCGAAGCCATTCTGCGCACCTCGCGCGAGGAAAGTGTGAGCAGCCTGTTTTACTAGCGCTTGGCGACTCCCGTTCCGGGAACCGGCCGCCACGCGCGGGCTTGTTGTTACTTACATCGCTCTTTGTTGCGCCTTCCGGCTCTCCCTCTTGTTTGTGCGTGGCCGCCCCACCAACCCCCCGCGCGTTTCCGCGAGCCGGCCGGAAGGCACGGGTTTGTGCTGTCGTTCTTCGCTTCATTTTGGCGTTGGCGACGCACCGCAATTTATCATTCCGGCTTGCCGCGCTGGCGCAGAAATACGGAGCGATCACACCTCCCTCCACCCGCTTTCCCGGACGGAGTGATGCAATCAGCATCACGCAGAGCCGGGACCTCTTGCGGTTGAGGGTTGAGTAAATCTGCACCTCGTAAAGATCCCGGATAACCGTGGCACAAAACCGGCACTTCACAACTTGCATTGGGGCCACGGTTTCCGGGAAGGCGGGTATTGGGGGTGCGTGTGCAATCATCGCGACCGCCTTGGCCCATTGAATCCACTGCACGAATGCGTATGTGAGGGACGCGACGCAGTGCGCGCCGGGTAAGGGAGCCTTTTGATCATGATCCGCAGTCTTGCCGCTAAAGTTTTGACCGCTGCCGCCATTGCAATGATGGCGTTTGCGGCGCCGGGCGGCACGGCGTCTGCTGCCGAACCGGATCTTATTTACAAGAAAACCACCGTCTGGAAACTGCTGGCTCCCGACGCCAAAATCGGCACCTATGGTCTTGATGACCCGGAAGTCGAGGGTGTCGCCTGCCATTTCAGCGTGCCGGAAATTGGCGGCTGGAAAGGCTGGATCGGCGTTGCCGAGGAACTCAGCCAAGCCTCGCTGTCGTGCCGGCAGTACGGCCCAATCACGTTCAAGCGCAAGCTGACACAGGGCGAGGAGATGTTCTCGCAGCGCCGCTCGTTCTTTTTCAAGCGCATGCAAATCGTGCGCGGCTGCGATGCCAAGCGCAACATGCTTGTGTATCTCGTCTACACTGACAAGCTGATTGAAGGCAGCCCGGAGAACTCAACCTCCAGCGTGCCGATCATGCCGTGGGGCGCGGCTGCGCCGGTGAAATGCAGCGAGTGGATCAGCGAGTAGGGATCACGCTGCGCGACCGGCGCACCACCTTAATATTAGCCTGTGGCCACGCACCCCTTACACTTGCCGCGCAATTCGAGCGTCATAGAGCGGACTTCGAATTCGGCGGTCTTGGCCCACGCTGTCAGCGCCTTGATAGCGGACGCGCTGTCGAATTCGTTCACGGTTCCGCAGGTATCGCAAATCGCGAACACGGCTTTGCCGGCGTGGTGCGGGTGATTGCAGGCGACGAACGCGTTCAGGCTTTCAAGGCGGTGCGCCAGCCCGTCGTCGATCAGCCGCTGCAGCGCGCGGTAAACGGTGGGCGGAGCGGTGACACCAAAGCCGCGCACCTGTTCGATCAACTCATAGGCCGAAACCGGACGGCCCGCGCCGCGCAGGGCTTCGACAATAATCTTGTCCTGGTCAGCGGCGGACCGGCGCTTTGCGGGGGGCTTTGAAGTCGGGTGGTGCGGCATCGGCTGGCAAGGGCTCCGGCCCCTAATTTGGGGCAAATCGCTTCGTTGGGCCATTGTCGCCCAAATTCAGGGCCAAGTCTCCCTGGATTGGCCATTTGCCCCGGGAATCGGCCCTGAAAGTCCGATTTTCCGCCGTCCCGCGGCATTGCCGGAGGTTGCACGGGCCCGGAACCCCGCGTATATAGCGGCCATCTCTCGAGAACATCCTGAGACGCTGGACGGCACCCTTGGAGGCCGGTTCCCAGCTTTTGGCATTTCCGAATGGTCGGAAGCCAACAACACACGGAGACGAAGCCATGTCAGAGCTTATCCCGCTCAAGGCAACGGCGCGCCCGCGTGCAGGCAAGGGGGCCGCACGCCAAGCACGCCGCGACGGAAATGTACCTGCCGTCATCTACGGTGACAGCAAGACGCCCGAGACCATCAATCTCGAATACAACGCCTTGTGGAAGCAGGTCCTCAAGGGCCACTTCACCTCAACCGCATTCGAACTCGACGTCGAAGGCACCAAGCACATCGTGCTGGCCCGCGATGTGCAGGTTTGCCCGGTGCGCGACACGCCGCTCCACGTCGACTTCCAGCGCGTTGGCAAGGATGGCATCATCCGCGTCTCGGTGCCGGTCAAGTTCGTCAACGAAACAGCGTCGCCCGGCTTGAAGCGTGGTGGCGTTCTCAACATCGTGCGCCACGACATCGAAGTGTTCTCGCCTTACGACAAGATCCCGGCCTTCTTCGAAATCGACCTCACGGGTCTCGAAATCGGCAAGTCGATCCACATGTCGTTCGTGCAGAAGCCCGATTACATCTCGCCCGTCATCAAGAACCGCGATTTCACGATTGCGACGATTGCCGGCGCGCTGAAGGGCGATACGGAAGAAGCCGCGACGACGGCAGTAGCCGGCGACGCAGCCGCCGCTCCAGCAGCAGGAGCCAAGGCTCCGGCCGCCGCAGCTGGCAAGGCCGCAGCACCGGCAGCCGGTGGCAAGGCCGCTCCTGCTGCCGCAGCCGGCAAGGCAGCACCTGCTGGCAAAGCAGCACCAGCCGCCAAGCCTGCTGGCAAGAAGTAAAGTTGTTCAAGCCCGGCGCGGGTTTTCGCTCGCGCCGGGTTTCGCATCTGCGACGGGCCAATTTTTACCCGTCATCCCGGATGCGACGCAGCAATCCTTTATTGGTGCCGCGCCGATCCCGGATCTTGCAATAGCCCACACAGGAAGATCCCGTGTCTGCGGCGCACCACAAGAGTGCTGCACCGCGCACGGGATGACGGGTATCCGGTGCTCGAACCGTCGGAGGACAAGCGATGAAACTGTTCGTCGGCCTCGGCAATCCTGGCGATAAATATTCCGGCAACCGCCACAACATCGGCTTCATGGCGGTCGAGACCATCGCCCGTGCGCACGGTTTTTCGCCTTGGCGCAAGAAGTTCAATGCGCTGATGTGTGAAGGCTCCATCAACGGCGAACGCGTCACGCTTCTGAAGCCCGAGACGTTCATGAACGATAGCGGCCGCGCCATTGGCGAGGCGATGCGCTTCCTCAAAATCGAATCGGCGAACGTCGTCGTGTTCCACGATGAACTTGATCTGCTGCCCGGCAAACTAAAAGTCAAAGCCGGCGGCGGCAATGCCGGCCACAACGGCTTGCGCTCAATCTCGGCGCACATCGGCAACGACTATCCGCGCGTCAGGATCGGCATCGGCCATCCGGGCTCGAAAGATGCGGTGGTCCATTACGTGCTCAACGACTTCGCCAAGTCCGAGCGCCAATGGGTGTCGGACATGCTCAGCGCCATTGCGGATGCGGCGGGTTTTCTGGCCAAGGGCGATGAGGCGCGCTTCCTGACTGAGGTCGCCCGCAAGACCCAACACGCAGGCGAAGCGGACGGCGGCGAAACAGATGCGCCGGAAAAGCCACAACGCGCCGGAAAACCGCCGTCAGCGCCGGCTAAACCGGCCAAAAGTGGCCATCCGGCGGGCGAGCGGGCCAACAAGCGCCAATCGGCGCTGGCCGACAACTTGAAAAAATGGCTGAGTGCGCGAAAATCCGGGGAATAGTTGTGTACAGAGCGCCGGGGAATGCGCGGTGCGCGTGAGCGCGCGTCAACAGTTGGGGTGAGACATGGTTCAGTTCGAAGACGATACCCGCCACAGCCGCACCGGCGTCTTTGCCAGAGGTGAACGCATCAACAATCGCGCCGGTTGGTTTGATTGGCTGTATCGCCTGATGGGCGCGCGCCATGAAGCGTTGATCGGCACGCTGGCTTTGCTGTTCACGGCGGGCGTCAGCGGCCTGGTTATCAAGGATGCGCTGCTGGCCGGATCAAAAGATAAGTCGGGCCTGCGCCGCATCATCGCCAAAAAATGGAACGAGCGGACAATGGTGTTCCCGATCGAGGGCACCGATAGCGCCGGGCGCAGTGCGCTGTTCGACGTTGTGGTGCTGACCAAGAATTACGGTTGGATCAAAGGTTCAACGACGGAACTCGAACGTGGCGATACCAAGCTCACGGCTGAAGATGTCGAGAACGAAGTGCTGGCGCCGCAACTGCGCGAAGGTCTTGGTTCGGCCAAGGAACTGATCGCGGTTGGTCTGGCGAGCCAGGAAGGCCAGAGCGAAAACGAGATCCAGCGCGGCGGTTTGCGCGCCAACCGGATCGCCGAATGGGTACGCGCAGCGGTTGACCCGTCTATCCCGATGTCGACCCTTAATCTCGGCCAATACAGCGAGCCCTGCGACGATTGCGAAACCGCTGACACCAGCTGGCAGCGCCCGTTTATCGTCATCGCCGTGCGTCAAGCGTCAGCTGGCACCAACATCGGTGAAGCCCTGCAGAACGCCATGTCGGACAAGGAAAACTTGCCGAGCCCGTCGCGCTATTCGACGTTTGCGCTGGCCAAATATCAGAAGTGACGGGCTTCCGGAGGTTAGGCATGAGGAACAGCAGGCAGAAAGGCGTGTTTGCCAATATGTGGGGCGGTCAATCCTGGCGCGACGTTCAGCCGGTCGTGATCCGCGTCTCGCTCTTCGCCGCGTTTGGCTTCACGGCCCTGCTGTACGCGGTCGATGCGCGGCTGAGCTATCATGATGGTGTGTGCAATGATGCCTCGTCCACCAGCTACATCGGCGACGCCGACAAGCGGCGCGAGGCGTGCGGGTAACGTGCGCACTTACGCACGCATTGGCGCGGCGCTCCTTGCCACTACAGCGCTTAGCATCAGCAGCGCCCAAGCAGGCGGCATCGGAAGCACATGCGGCAGCCGGGGAATGAAGCCGTGCAGCGCTGGCTTGTTCTGTGATTTTCCTATTTCAGCCAAATGCGGCGCAGGCGATCAGTCTGGAAGGTGCACCCGGCGTCCACAAATCTGCACGCGCGAATACCGCCCCGTGTGCGGCTGTGACGGCAAAACCTACGGCAACGACTGCGAACGGCGCGGTGCTGGTGTTGCCAAGTCGCACGACGGAACGTGCCAGAGATGAGCGCGCGTCACCGCAGCTTGAAGCGCAACCGCGTGCGCCGCAGCGCCAGCGACGTGCCGAACACATAATCCCAGAATACTGTGGTGATGCCGTAGTTGCCGTCCACGCGCGAATGGTGGTGAAGCGCGTGGTGACGACGCAGGTGATATAGCCAGGACTCCGGCTGAACGTTCCAGTGATGGGCCGCGTGATGCAACACCATATAGGCCAAGTAGCCAGCGAGCATGCCGGCCGTTAGGCCCGAAGCCGCGGTGGCGCTGAACGTCACGACTGGCGCGTAGCTCAGACCAAAAATCATGACGATGCCGAGAACTGGCGGTGCGCCGATGAAGGCATTGGGTGCCGCGTGGTGCGCATCGTGCTGCTCTTTAAAGAACGGCACATTGTGATACAGGATGCGATGAACCCAATATTCAAAAATCGTCCAGAACGCGAAGCCGGCAGCCGCGGCCCCAAGCCATGAGGCCATATTTTGTGGCGATAGGCCGGAGCCGGTTTCAACGGCCAGATAAACGATGGCTGTAACGGCGATGAAGACGTCGGCATAGTAAGCGAGTGGGCTAAGGCGCATTGTTTCAATAACCGGTTGTTAGATGGCACCCCACGCTCATGCCGCGCCATCATTGCGTGTTCATGACGGCGGCGGCATGACTTCGTAAACCGGCAGCGATGGATCGCAATAGTCCCAGCTGATGGCACTCTTATGCCAGACGACGGCGCCCGGCGAAATCGCGCCGGGCTGGTGGAATGTTCCAGCGTGGATGATGCTGATGTCCGGCATGCCGGAGTTTTCACGCAGCATCTGCGAGCCACACACCGAACAGAACATGCGCTTGTTGATGTTGCCGCTGCCGGCGGCAGATTCAAACACGGTCAGTGGTCCCGTCACAATCGCGCTGCCCTTTTTGACAACCACGTTGGTCAGGTGCCCGGTGCCGCTCAATTTTTGACAATCGGTGCACTGGCAATGCACCGCTTTCAGCGCCGCCTCATCGCAGCTCAATTTGCATTGACCACAAAGGCATTGGCCATCAAGCATCCCCATCAGCTGATCTCCTGGAATATCGGCCGTCAATCGCGCTTCTGCGAATGGCCGGTTGCAAAGTCCGCCCACGGGGTAGAACTCCAATGGAGCAATAAAGTTTCCAACCCCGCCGCCGGCGAAGGCTTACGGCCTTTGCAGACCGTTAACGGACTGTTGTCATAATAGCGGGCGTCATATTGACTGTTAGACGCGCCGCGGCGGCGCTGCCCCTTGCATCGGGGCGCGCATAAGCCCATGCTATGCAGACGATGTGGCGCCCGCACCGCTGCATTCCAACAGAGGTCTTACCATGAAGTTTTATCTGCCCACGATTGCTGTTTGTGCAGCCTTGGCCGTAACCATTGGCGCACCGGCCGCTGATGCAGCACCGAAAGCCAAGATCAAAGCCAGCCAGCCTTTGAAAGGCGTGATCTACGGCAAGCAGCGCCGCATCGGGTACTACTCGTACAAGTACAGCGACGTGATCTCGCCGGGCAGCCGCTCGAACCCGGCCGTCACTGGCATGCATGAAAGCGGCGCGATCGACAGCGACTTCTTCTTTCCCCGTCCCTCGGGTCCGTTCGGCGGCTACACGCCGTACATGCGCTGACTTTTGGCGCTAACTGCCGGCGCGGAACGCTCGAGACGTTTAGCAGTCATTCGAAAGGCGCGCGGCCAAGAGCCCCGTGCCTTTTTTTGTTGCGCCACGTGCCACCGCGCGGGACGGCTGACCGGCGTCAATTTTTGTTCCGACGGACGGCGCGCTGTTGCGGCGTTTAATGAGTGACGCCCACCGGTAAGGGCAGATCAACGGTCGTATTCAGAGGCGCACCCATGACCATTAACGTTCGGACAATCGCATTCGCGCTCGGCAGCGCCGCCGCGCTGGCGTTCGCATCCGCCGCTGCCGCCGCGGAACTCGCAGGTGATGCCGTCCGCGGCCACGCTTACGCAAAGGCACAGTGCGCCCAATGTCACGCGATTGAACCCGGCGCTACCAGTTCCCTTGTCTACAATGCAGCACCCTTCGCGACACTGGCTGCGTCGCCACAACTGACGGTCAAAGGCATCAACGCCTGGGTGATGGCCGCGCATCAAACCAAGCGCAAGCCAGCAATTCCTGCGGCCAACTGCGCCGACATCGTCGCCTATATCAAAAGCCTCGCGCTCAAGCCGGCGCCAGCGCTTGACGGCGGCGCGGCCAATCCGTGACGCGCCCAGCAAAATAAAACGACGGATCGCTGCGTATGGCGCGTTTTGACGAATACCGGCCCGGTGCCGTGCCCGCGCCCCCCTGTGGTGCACGGAACCCGGTGCCCTACACCCCGTCACACCGGGCCGGTCAGATGTATTCAAGGAGTTGCAGATGAAGCGCATTACCACAATTGCCGCTGCCCTCGTGTTCGCACCTTGCCTAGCGTTGGCTGCTGAAACCGCAGCGCCTGCCACAACCGCACCAGCCGCCACCGCTGGGCCAGCCGCTGCTGCATCAGCCGATCCAGCAGGCACTGCAGGAGAGCGCGGCCAGCAACGCTGGTCAGCGTGCGCCAGTGATCTGCAGAAATTCTGCGCCAACATCGAACGCGCACGCGGCGCAAAGCGCACCTGCCTTGAAAGCCACGCAGCGGAACTCTCGGACGGATGCAAGACCCGCATGGCCGAAAAGCGCCCCGCTGCGAACTAACGCGTTCAAACAGCAATGGAGCGCCCGCCGATTTTTGCCGCAAGGCTTTGCAGAAGGCTACAAACTTTCAGCCTTCCGCATCCGGCGCGCGTATTCGAACTGAAAGACAATCACCACACTTGCGGCCGCCGCGAAGAAACACCACACCGACGCGAACGCATGCCAGTACGCGGCATACGCGACGAGTGACCCGGCAATCAGGATCAGCGCCAGCAAGCGGATCGCGCGATGCGTCGAAACGGCTGCCGCGCCGCACACAGCCACCGGGTACATCAGGCGGAAGATGCCCGGCATATCCGGGTCGCCACTGTAGACGATGTGTCCGCTGCCGATGCTGGCGATTTGCGGCGCCGCGTTGAGTGACCATAAAAAATATCCGGCAACAATCGCGCCACACGCGAGCGGCAGCGCCATCCATTGGCGGCGCTTGGCATCAGGCTCGATCAAATAAGCCGACAGCGGCGCATAAACCGGCCAGAACACCAGCGCCAACAGCAGAAAGAGTTGGGTCCAGGAAGACGCATCGGCGCCGCTGGTCAGCGCCTGCCAGAGCATCCCTTCAATCGCTTGCTGGCCGGCAAAAAACAGCGGCATCGCGGCCAGCATCCACTCTGCGCGCCGCGTGGTTCGCGAGAGCGCGACGGCACCGGCAACACCCGTGACGGCGGCGGCAAGAAAACTCGCGTCGGCTGAGAAGCACATGTAAAACCTATCGAATGCAATAACATTACGGCAATGCTGTCAGTTGACCAGGCTCCAGCAGCCGGCACAAGCCGCAAACGTTGGCCCACCGGCCAGCGCAGGTTAACCGCGCCGCCATTCTCACGAAGCCTTGAAGCCGGTGTGATCGAAGTGTTGACGTGGATCAACGGGTCGCGCGCACTCATTTGCAAGGTAGCCGGCAACGGACGGTTGCTGGCGCGGCGGCACTGATCTGGCAAACAAAACCCGCGGGCTTGAGGAAACGGAATGCTCGTTCGAGTTTTGGGATCAGGCGCCGGTGGCGGCTTCCCGCAGTGGAACTGCACCTGCCACAACTGCCAGTCGGTGCGCGACGGCAAACCGGGTTTCACCGCTCGCACACAATCGTCGCTCGCGGTCAGCACCGACGGAGCCTCTTGGGCCTTGCTCAACGCGTCCCCCGACTTGCGCCAGCAAATCGCCGATGCGCCCGCGTTGCAGGCCAACCCAAAATACGGTTTGCGCAACAGCCCGATCAAAGCGGTGGTGATGACCAACGGCGACGTCGACCATATGTCGGGCGTCATCAATCTGCGCGAAGCGCAACCCTTCACAATCTACGCGACGCGGCGCGTGCTTGGCATCGTCAAGGACAACTCGATCTTCCGCATTCTCGCAGCAGATACAGTGCGGCATGAAGAGTTAACTCTAGGGCAACCGGTTGCGCTCAGCGGGGCCGGTGCCGGTCTCGGTCTCGACGTTGAAGCGTTCGACGTGCCAGGCAAGATAGCCTTGTATCTTGAAGACGCGAGTGCGGGCCCAAGCCTGGGCACCACCACAGGCGACACCATCGGCCTCAAGGTCACAGAGCGCGCAAGCGGCAAAACCTTCTTTTACATTCCCGGTTGCGCCACCCTTGATGACGCGTTGAAGGCGCGCCTGAAAGGCGCCAGCCACGTCTTCTTCGATGGCACGCTATTTGATGATGATGAAATGGTCCGCGCCGGGTTGATGCCAAAGACCGGCCCGCGCATGGGCCACATCTCGATGAGCGGCCCGAAAGGCTCTATCGCAGAGTTCCACGATCTCGGCGTGAAGCGTAAAATCTACGTGCATATCAACAATTCAAATCCGGTTCTCGATGAGGCGAGCAAGCAACGCCGCGCTGTCGAAGCTGCCGGTTGGGACGTCGGCTATGACGGTATGGAGGTTCGTCTATGAATGAGTTCGTGAAAAAATTTGTAGCAGTCGAAAAGCCTTGGACAAAGCAAGAATTTGAAGCGCAGATCCGCGGCGTCGGCCCGGTTCAATATCACGACCTCCATCCGTTTCACAAAGCGCTGCACGGCGGCAAACTGAACAAGGGCCAAGTCGCCGCTTGGGCGCTCAACCGCTACTGCTATCAGGAGGCTATCCCGCGCAAGGATGCAGCCTTCATGAGCCGCACGCATGACCGCGAATTGCGCCGCGAGTGGATCCATCGCGTCCAAGATCACGACGGAATTATGCCCGATGAAACCGGCGGCATTGAGCGTTGGCTGGTGCTGACCGATTGTCTCGGCCTTGACCGCGAATACGTCACCAGCATGAAGGGCGCGCTGCCAGCCACACGCTTCGCCGTTGAAGCCTATGTTCGCTTCGTCGTCGAGCAGCCGCTGGTGGTTGCAGCCGCGTCCTCGCTGACCGAATTGTTTGCGCCATCCATCCACCGCGAGCGCATCGCCGGCATGCTTGCCAATTATAACTTCGTCAACGATGACGTGATGGCATACTTCAAGCGCCGCCTCAGCCAGGCCCCGCGCGATGCAAACTTCACGCTTGAGTTCGTCAAGGACAATGCCCACACGCGCGAATTGCAGCAGGCCTGTGTCGATGCCGTCCGCTTCAAATGCGATGTGCTGTGGGCTCAGCTTGACGCTTTGCAACTTGCCTATATCAACGGCATGATCCCGCCGGGTGCCTATCGCCCTGACGGCGTGTAATTTCACCGGCCGGCGGGGGAGCATGACGGCTGCCCCGCCCGCTCTATTTTTAATATTCAACGCAAGGCATACGCGCATGACCGGCACGGCACACATCGAGGACGCGGCTGAAATGTCGGAACCTGTCGAGGCATGCGCCCGCCCGCGTGCGCCACTCGGGCTGCTGGCCGAGTTGACATACCGCTGCCCGCTGCAATGCCCGTACTGCTCGAACCCGCTGGCCATGGAGAAAGGCGCCAAAGAACTCTCGGCTGCCGAATGGGGTGATCTGTTCCGCCAAGCAGCGTCACTTGGCGTGCTGCAAGTCCACCTCTCCGGCGGCGAGCCATGCTTGCGGCCAGACCTTGAAGACATCCTAAAGTCCGCCGTCGATGCCGGGCTTTATACCAATCTCATCACATCCGGCGTGACACTGACACGTGAGCGCCTGGAAAACTTGGCCAAGCTCGGCCTTGATCATGTGCAGCTGTCGATCCAGCACACGGACGTTGGCAAGGCAGATCTAATTTCCGGCTACCCAGGCGGCGTTGCGAAAAAGCGCGACGTCGCACGCTGGACCATTGAACTTGGCCTGCCTCTCACCATCAACGCGGTCGTGCATCGCCACAACATCGAAGATCTGCCGGCCTTGATCGACTACGCTGTCGAGGTTGGCGCAGGCCGCATCGAAATCGCCAACACCCAGTATTACGCCTGGGCATTAAAAAACCGCGCCGCCCTCATCCCGACCCGCGAGCAGTTCTACAAGTCGCTGGAGATCGTCAACGAAGCCAAGGAACGCCTCAAGGGCATTCTGGTATTCGACGTGGTTTCGCACGATCACTACGCGGTGCGCCCGAAACCGTGCATGGGCGGGTGGGGCCGCAATTTGATCGACGTATCGCCAACCGGCAAAGTCATGCCGTGCCACGCCTGCGAGACGATACCCGGCATCACCGTCGAGACCATCCGCGACAAAACTCTGGCCGATATCTGGATCAAAGGCGACGCGTTCAACAAATACCGCGGCACCAAATGGATGAAAGAGCCGTGCCGCTCGTGCGACCGGCGCGAAATCGATTGGGGCGGATGCCGCTGTCAGGCGCTGGCGGTCACAGGCGACCCGTGCAACGCCGATCCGGCCTGCGCGCTCTCCGATTGGCACAAGGAGTTCGCCGGTATCGCGGAGACGGAATCCAGCGCGCCGCCGCCGCCGTTCATTTACCGGCGCATCGGCGTTCCAGCGGAGTAACCGTGCAACAGCCAAAGGCGAGGCCGCGAAAGACTGCGTAGTATCAGAATTGATGTGCCGAACCGCCTCACATCGACGGCGTCAAGCGTTGATCTTCATCAATCGGCAATGCGGCATCAAACCCTAGTCTCGGCACCACAATTTCGAATTGCTGGCGCCCGTTTGGCGCCTGAATAGGGGAGACCGCAAATGTTCAAAGTCGCTTCGCTTATCTGGATCATGCTCGGCACCGTTCTGGCTGGCATCGCGACGACGGTCGTGCTGGTCGTGCCGCAATTGGCGGCCGACTCCGAACGCATGATTCCGCTGGCCGCCATCGCCGGTGCTGTGCTCGGCATTCCGTTGTCGATGCTGATTGCCAAGCGCATCCAGGCGCAAACCGTTCGCACACGCTAGAAAATTAGCACCTATATTAGCGGCCCCAGCCCTTCAGATGTGCGGGGCCGCTTATTTCTGATCTATTGAGCCGCCGTTTGACGGGTTGCTTTCTATTGGCGGCTCAGGGTTGCGCCCCGGCACAGTTGTGCGCTTCACGTTTAGTGTGACTGTAATTCATGGGACGGCAATTCGTCGTCAGGCAGCCGCTGCTGCTCCAGACTTACCTGTCCGCCCCATCGTCTTTCACATCCGGCGATAACTATCGCGACGGCCAGTACGCCAAGCATAACCACGCCAAGCGCCTGCCAAGGATGGCCTTGGATGAAATCTCCGAATGTATCGAGTACATCTAACATATTGCACCTCACTCCAGGACGCAAAATAAACGGCCCACAAAGGAACAACGGCTGAGCGGCAATAGTTATTCGCGGACCGGCGCAAACAAAGCGAATGACAGTTTCGTCAGTATTTTATGGCGTTTTTCGTCAATCGGCGTGTCAATTAATTTGGCTAATCCTTTCTCCAACGCACTAGGCGGTGTGCATAAACTTCACGCGCAATCGAGCATGTATGCGCCGCCGCAATTCGTGTTGAATAGTGCCCGCAAAAATCGAGCGCATGGACAACAATCGCCATTCGCAGCGATGACGACGTCAACAGCCTGTGCGCGACTATGTTGCTCGCGAATTATTCCAGCGGCCACCAGACGCCGCCCGACCAAATGCCAAGCGTAGCATCGCCGCGCTCTTCAGCCAGCGCGACGAGGTCAGCATAAACCGCGCGCGTGACGAGCGCTTCGAGCCGCCCGCGCACACAGACATAGGGCTTTAGCCCGCCATCGGGGGCAGCGGGCTCAAACCGCAACGGGTGATCGCCATCCACCGATACCACGTCATCGACGTTGGTGCGGAACGTGAGTGTCTGTCCCGCACCTGAACCGGTCACTGCCATCTCGACAGCCAGAAACGGCGCGTCGGCAACCGCGACATCGACCTTCTCGGCTGGGGTCACGAGATAGGTTTTGCCGTCGCCGTCTTTCCGCAAAATACTGGCGAACAATTTGACGAGCGCGATGCGCCCAATCGGGCTGCCCTGATACATCCAGGTTCCGTCGGCGCGGATGGCCATGCCGATGTCGCCGCAATAGGGCGGGTTCCAAGTCTCGACAGGGCGCGGGCCGGTGCCATTGCCCGCTGCCTGCACCAACGCCTCAAGCCCGCCTGGCGCGGCTGCGCCCTCGTTTGGCCGGGAACTCATTCCTGAACCCTTTGCACTGCTGCCAGCCTCTTTGCCCACATGGCTTTGAGAACTTGGTGGCCGCTGAAGCTATCCAAAGACGGGACACGCCCTTATTCTAACCGAACATTCACTTGACCCTAGAGGGCCCGGGCGGGATCGTCCATGGCCCAAAGCTGGGTATCGGGATCCGTTTGGCTCCTGGAATATAACGATAAAACCGACGACACCGCGAGGCCGGACACCGACATGAGCACTGTTGTGGATACCCAGACCGATATCGTGCCGCGTCTGGAAGCGGCGTCCGAACGGATGCAGAAGGCCCACAAGGCCGCCGCGTCGGTGATTTTCGGCCAGGATGTCGTGATCGAGCGCGTAATGATCACGCTGCTGTCTGGCGGCCACGCGCTGCTGATCGGTGTGCCAGGCCTCGCTAAAACCTTGCTCGTCGATACGCTCGGCAAAGTACTCGGCCTTGATGCAAAGCGCATTCAGTTTACGCCCGATTTGATGCCGTCCGACATTATCGGCTCCGAAGTTCTTGAGGACGAGCCGGGCCGCGCTCGCTCGTTCCGCTTCATCAAGGGGCCGATTTTCACGCAACTGCTGATGGCCGACGAAATCAACCGCGCCTCGCCGAAGACCCAGTCGGCGCTGCTGCAGGCCATGCAAGAACATCACGTCACGGTTGCCGGCCAGCGCCACGACACGCCCGCACCGTTCCACGTGCTGGCAACCCAGAACCCGCTCGAACAGGAAGGCACCTATCCGCTGCCCGAAGCCCAGCTTGACCGGTTCTTGCTGCAGGCCGATGTCGATTACCCGGATCTGATTGCCGAACGCAAAATGCTATACGCGACCACCGGCAATGATACGGCCAAGCTCGAAGCCGTGTTGTCAGCACAAGAATTGATGGCAACCCAGCGCCTCGTCCGCCAGATCCCGGTGCCGGATAAAGTTGTCGAAGCCATTTTGAAATTGGTGCGCTCGGCGCGTCCGGGCACCGGTGCCAGTTCCGAAACCGACAAGTTCGTCGCCTGGGGTCCGGGCCCGCGCGCCAGTCAGGCATTGATGCTCGCGGTGCGCGCCAAAGCCTTGATCGATGGCCGCTTGGCTCCCTCGGTGGACGACGTGATCGCGCTGGCCGAGCCGGTCTTGAAGCACCGCATGGCGCTGTCATTCGCGGCCCGCGCCGAAGGTGAAGACCTCGCCCACATCATCAGCCGCCTCGCCGCGGCAGTGGAGTAAGGCCTATGGCCGGCCTCAAAGGCCAACGCCCAACTGGATCTCCTGAGCGGCCCGGCGTGCTTGCGCTCGAGCGCGAAGCCGTTGGCATTGTTGATCGCATGCCTGAGTTGCTGATGGAAGCAGACCGCATCGCATCGACCGTCGCGCATGGCATTCACGGCCGCCGCCGCGCCGGCCCAGGCGAAACGTTCTGGCAGTTCCGCCAATACCAACAGGGCGAAGGCGCGCAGCTTGTTGATTGGCGGCGCTCGGCATCGTCCGATCATCTGTTCGTGCGCGAACGCGAATGGGAAGCCGCTCACACGCTGTATCTGTGGCCAAACATGTCATCATCGATGGAATTCAAAAGCCATCTGAGCGCGACCACCAAGGCCGACCGCGCACTGGTGCTGATGCTTGGCGCCACTGAACTGTTGGTCCGCGGCGGCGAACGCGTTGCGTTGCTCGGACTGACGCAACCGACCGCCAGCCGCCGCGCCACGCAGAAGCTTGCCGAAGCGCTGGTGATGAATGCCGATACGCTTGCCGCCACGTCTGAACCGGCGGTCACGCGGCTGTCGCGCTTTTCGACCGTCATTCTGTTTTCAGATTTCCTCGACCCGATCGAAAAGGTGCGCGAAACAATTGAATCAATGGGGGCTGCTGGCGCAAACGGCCACCTCGTGCAAATTCTCGATCCCGCCGAAGAGACTTTACCCTATCAGGGGCGCACCGAATTCCTCTCACCCGACGGATCGCAACGCTGGATCGCGGATCGCGCCGAAAGCCTGCGGGAGCGCTATCGTGCGCGGCTGCTCGCCCATCGCGCCGCCATTCAAGATATCGCCCACCGGCTTGGATGGTCGTTCCTGGTCCACCACACCGACCGGCCGGCCTCCGAACCCTTGCTGTCGCTGCTGATGCGGCTTGATGGTTCCCACGGCGGCTATCGCTGGATGGGCAACAGTTCGGACGTTACCGAACGTAACACTGCAAAACCAACGGATGCGGGGCGCGGCGAATGAGTTTTGGCCCCCTCGCGTTCCTCAGTCCCTGGCTGCTGGCAGCCCTCATCACGCTGCCTATTATCTATTGGCTGCTGCGCGCGGTGCCGCCGCGTCCGGCAACGGTTGAATTTCCGCCGACGCGGATTTTGGTCGGGCTTGAGAACGAAGAAAAAACTGCCGACAAAACCCCGTGGTGGCTGACGCTGATCCGTTTGCTGGCGGCAACGCTGGTCATTCTGGCGTTGGCTGATCCGGTGCTCAATCCCTCGAAGAATGCCGGCCTCAAGGGCACCGGCCCTGTCGCGCTCATCGTTGACAACGGCTGGGCGGCAGCCTCGCGCTGGCCTGAACGGCAAGCCATGATCGAGCGCCTTATCGGTGAAGCTGAAAGCGCGCAACGCCCGGTTATTCTTGTGCCAACCGCAACACCCTCCAAAGCCGCCACGCCAAAAATCGAAGCGCCCGCCGACGTCCGCAATACTGCGGCCGCCTTGATGCCAGAACCTTTTGCACCCGACCGGGGCGAAGCCATAACAGCGCTAGAGTCGGCGCTTGCCAACGCCAAGGCCATGAATCCGAGCATCGTCTGGCTGCACGACGGCATTGATCACGGCAAAGATTCAAGCGCGCTCGCAGACCGCTTGGGCAAACTCGCCGGAAACGGCTCGCTGACGGTTCTTGATGAAACAAAAGGTACGCAAGCCATCGGCCTTGCCGCAAAGCTCGGCGAAAAAGGCCGCCTCGAAGCGCTGGTTCTCTCACCCGGTGGTGCAGCACGTGATGGCGCGGTCTACGCGTTTTCCGCGCGCGGCGAGCGGCTGGGCGAAGCGGCGTTTAAACTTGGCGCTGGAGCCGCGTCCTCCGAAATCGGCTTCGATCTCCCGCTGGAATTGCGCAATCAGGTGGCGCGCATTGAAATCCCGTCGGAGCGCTCAGCCGGAACCGTCAGCCTGATCGATGCCGCGACCCAATGGCATCGCGTTGGCTTGATCTCAGGCGAGAACCGAGAGCAGGCGCAGCCGCTGTTGGCGCCGCTCTACTATATTCAGAAGGCCTTGAAGCCTTATGCGGAACTGGCCGTCAGCAACGACAGCAACCTTGCCTCAGGCCTTGACGTCGTGTTGCGCCAGAACGTGTCTGTGCTGATGCTCGCCGACATCGGCACGCTGACCGGAGAAGCCGCAAAGCAAGTTGAAGACTTCGTCAAACGCGGCGGCGTTCTTGTCCGTTTTGCAGGCCCACGCCTTGAAAAGGCAGGCGATGAGTTGCTGCCCGTTGAATTGCGCTCGGGCGGCCGGTCGCTCGGGGGCGCATTGTCGTGGTCGAGCCCGCAGCCGCTGGCAGCTTTCGATGAGTCCAGCCCGTTCGCGGGTCTCGCGATCCCAACCGACGTGACCATCAACCGGCAGGTGCTGGCAGACCCCGCGCGCCTGACACCCGAACTTGAAATCTGGGCGCGGCTTAAAGACGGTACGCCGCTCGTCACCGCCACGAAGCGTGGCAATGGCAAACTGGTCTTGTTTCATGTCACCGCCAATTCCGATTGGTCGAACTTGCCAATCTCCGGCCTGTTCGTCGATATGCTGCGGCGCTTGTCAACCATGGGCGCGATTGGCGCCAGCGGCGACGGCACATCGACGACGACACAAGACGCTGCCGCAACGGACGCGCAAAACATTCTGCCGCCAATCCGCACACTTGACGGTGCCGGCGCATTGAAAGCGCCGCCGCCAACCGCCGAGCCAATCAAAGCGTCCGAACTTGCAACCACGCAACCCTCGCGACTGCACCCGCCCGGGTACTATGGCAACAGCGCCGCGCCGCGCGCTGTCAACGTGCTGACGCCAAAGAGCACGCTTGCGCCGTTCCCAGCGCTTGCCTCAAGCGTGCAACGGCTCAGCTATGACAACGCCGCAGCGACGCCGCTGAAGCCATGGATGCTGGCGCTTGGCTTAGCGCTATTGTTTGCCGACGTGTTGGCGATCCTGATTTTGCAGGCCGGTAGCCTCAAAGGGTTGACGCAACGCCGGGCATCGCCGCGTGCCGCCATGATCGCGCTCGCGGTTATTGCCGCGTCCGCAATGGCGGCGCACAATACCAATGCGCAAGAGCGCACGGCGTCACCACCCGGCGCGTCGGGCGCATTACCGCCACCGGCAATTGCCGACACCGCTGCCATCAGTGCGACCAGCAAAGTCACGTTCGGCTATATCTTGTCGGGCGACCGCGCCACCGATGACGCCAGCCGCCAAGGTCTGCTCGGCCTCGCCAAAGTCTTGGAAACCCGCACCGCCGTTGATCCGGGCGAACCGGCCGGCGTTGACATCAGCAAAGACGAGATCGCGTTTTTCCCAATCCTCTATTGGCCGGTCGTTGAAAGCGCCGAAGCGCTTCCTGACAAAGCCATTGCCAAGATCGATGCTTACATGAAGGAAGGCGGGCTAATCATTTTCGACACCCGCGATTACGGCCAGGGCGGATCCAACACGCTGCCGATGGCCGGTAAAGGCGGCAACGCCTTGCAGCGTCTACTCAGCAAGCTCGACGTGCCGCGCTTGGAGCCGGTGCCTGAAAATCACGTCGTCACCAAATCGTTTTATCTGCTGCGCGCGTTCCCAGGCCGCTGGGACGGTGGCCAGCTATGGGTCGAAGCGATCAGTGAAAACACCAATGACACGCATCGCGCCCGCGTCGCCGACGGCGTGACGTCGATTATGATCACGTCGAATGATTTCGCGGCGGCCTGGGCGCTCGATGAGCGTGGCCGGCCGGTCTATCCGGTGGTGCCCGGCGGAGAGATGCAGCGCGAAATGGCGTTCCGTTCCGGCGTCAACATCGTCATGCATGCGCTCACCGGCAACTACAAAGCCGACCAAGTGCACGTCCCGGCGTTACTCGAACGGCTGGGGCAGTAGAGGCGCATCATGAACTGGTCCATTGATTTCGCGCCTTTGCTTCCGCCGCCGTTGCTGTGGCTGCTGGTTGTCGTTGCTGCAGCGCTCGTTGGCCTGCTGCTCTGGCGGCGTTCGCGTGGTGCGTGGCTGCGTTTTGCAGCCCTTGCCGCAATGCTGGCCGCGCTCTTTAATCCGACACTGCGCGAAGAAGAGCGCGAGACGCTCGCCAACGTCGCAATCGTGGTGCTGGACGAATCCACAAGCCAGAAACTCAGCGCGCGGCCTGAGCAAACCGCCGCCATCAAAATTGATCTTGAAGCCAAATTCGCAAAAATTCCGAATCTGCAAATCAAGTGGGTAACGGGCGCCAAGCCAAGCGACACGGCTGCCGCTGGAACCAACCTATTCGCCGATCTCAACGCCGCTTTGACTGATACCGCCCCTGACCGCATCGCCGGCGTGCTGTTCGTCACCGACGGTCAAGTCCACGATGTGCCGAAGTCGGCGGCAAGCCTTGGCTTTGAGGCCCCTGTCCACACGCTATTGACCGGAGCAAAAGGCGAATTCGACCGGCGCATCGAAATCATCGAAGCACCCAAGTATGGCCTCGTTGGCCAGTCGCGCGCCATTCAACTGGCCGTCCGCGAAACCGGCAAGACCGGCGCCGCCAATACGCCCGTAACGTTGAAAGTCCGGCGCGAAGGCCGCCCGGATGAGACGATCCGCAGCGAAATCGGCCGCACCAACAAAGTCGATATGCCGTTCCCGCACACCGGCCAGAACATCGTTGAGATCGAACTTGACCCTGTGCCGGGTGAACTGACGCCCGCCAACAACCGCGCGGTTATCGCCGCGGAAGGCGTGCGCGAAAATCTGCGCGTGCTGCTGGTCTCCGGCGAACCGCATGCGGGCGAGCGCACCTGGCGCAACTTGCTAAAGTCAGATGCCGCCGTCGATCTGGTGCACTTCACCATTTTGCGGCCGCCGGAAAAGCAAGACGGCACGCCGATCAACCAGCTTTCGCTGATCGCTTTTCC
Source organism: Hyphomicrobium sp. (assembly GCA_013141015.1). Classification (GTDB taxonomy): domain Bacteria; phylum Pseudomonadota; class Alphaproteobacteria; order Rhizobiales; family Hyphomicrobiaceae; genus Hyphomicrobium_B. The sequence continues at coordinate 61,478 of JABFRT010000039.1, forward strand.
GACGCGCGAGCTGTTTTCGGAAAAGATCAAAGAGTTCGATCTGATCATTCTCGACCGCTATGAGAACAAGGGTATTCTGCAACCGCAGTACTATGACAATATCGCGCGCTATGTCGATCAGCACGGCGGCGCGTTGCTGATCGCGGCGGGCGACGACTACGCGGGCCCGTTCTCGATCTACAAAACCATGTTGGCATCCGTGCTGCCGGCTTCTCCGTCGGGCCGTGTGATTGAGACACCGTTCCGCGCCAAAATCACGGCGGATGGTCAAAAGCATCCGGTGACCATTGGGCTGCCCGGTTCGATTGGTCCGCAACTCGCCGACGCCAAGGCCGGGGCAGGACCTGAACCGTCCTGGGGCCGATGGTTCCGCCAGGCGGAAGTGCGCGCCGACCGCGGCAGCGTCGTCATGAGTGGTGCCGAGGATCGCCCATTGCTGATCCTGGATCGCAAGGGCAAAGGCCGCGTGGCACTGCTGACCTCTGACCATGCTTGGCTGTGGGCACGCGGCTTTGACGGCGGCGGCCCACACACAGACCTGTTGCGCCGCCTATCGCATTGGCTAATGAAAGAGCCGGACCTCGAGGAAGAGCGCCTGATCGCCAATTCCAAAGGATTGAAACTGACTCTTGAGCGCCGCTCAATGGAAGACAAAATCGGCACAGTCAAATTGCTTGGTCCGGGCGGTGAAACGTCCGACGTCAAGCTTGACGCGACGGCTGCCGGATCAGGCATCTGGCGCGCAACTGTCGATGTCAAAGTTCCCGGCCTCTACAAAGCCGAAACTGCCGGGCCCCAAGGTACGCTGACGGCTGTCGCCAATGCCGGCGTCGAGGACCCGCGCGAAATGAGCGAGGTCACCGCCACCGAAGACAAGATGAAGCCCATTGCGGACACGACAGGCGGCGGTGTGTTCTGGACCAAGGCCACCGGGCTGCTCGCGTCTTCGTCCGCATCCGCAATTGAGGTGCCGCGCATTTCGATGATGTCGAACGCCAAGGTGATGGCGGGCACCGGTTGGCTCGGCCTCAAGGACCGCGAAGCGTTTTTAACGCGGGGCGTAAAACTGACGCCGATGTTCACGGGACTTGCGGCACTTTCCGCCTTGCTCGCCTTGATCGCACTCGCCTGGTGGCGCGAAGGACGTTGAACATGACCGGCTTTCTTTGGCGCATAGCCTTACCACACCCGCAAGCGCATCTGTGCAGGAGAGACTGATGGAACCTCGTCCTCTCGGCATCGTGGGAACCGACAGCCTGGCGCGCGCGGCGGCAGAACGCATCGCCGCCAGTGGCCGCCGCGTTTTGCTTTTCGTTAAAGGTGACACGACCGGCGGTAAGCCTGCAAAAAACATCGAACGCGCCGCAACGCCGACCGATATCGGCTTCGATTGCGAGATCGTTTTTTCGTTTATTGATGACAGCGCAGCACTCCGCGATCTGTTGATCGGCACGCCGGAGCGCTTGGGGCTCGGCGCGGAAATGAACCCGGGCGCGGTGCTCGTTGATTTCGGCATCCGACCGCCGCGTGAAACGCAAGCACTGCTCGGCGTCACCGGAACGCGCGGCATCGCCATTCTCGATGCAGCCATCGTCGGTGGGGAAAATGGGTTGGCAGCCTGCGGAATTTCCATTTTGGTCGGCGGTTACCCGGACTCGGTGGATTTGGCCGAAGCCGATTTGGCACTCCTTGGCCGCGTTGACCGCACCGGCCCACTCGGCAGCGCGCATACGGCCTCGGCGCTGATGGGCTACATCGAAGCCGCGCATCACGTCGCGCATGAAGAAGCCGCCGCCGTCGGACGCGCACTCGGGCTCACGAGCGAAACCATGGCGCGTGTGCTGCATTCAGACCGCCACATGGCAAGCCCGGGCAACATCATCACCCTCGCGCGCCGCACCGGCCTCGCGTTGAAACTCGCCACCGACCGCGGCGTCAGCGCCGACGTGATCGATTTCACCGGGGCACGGCTCTCGAAGGTTGCAGAAGCCCAGCTGTGACGTGTACACGGCCACACATAGTCTCTTCGTTTCTTGGGAGTGGTTAGAGATGAGTTTAGTCGGGTGTTGACCCAGTGCTGACTCAACCGGCCATCGTAGTTTCGCGATGTAAACGCGGCTAAGTTCGGCGCCGAATGTAACGGAGAGCGCAAAATGGGACTCGGTCTGGAAGTTGGCATCTTGCCGGGCTTGGTCGAGATGGATGAAGAAGGTTACCAACACTACAAGGAGCAATTTTGCCTCATCAGCCAGGCGCTTTTGAAGGCTGGTATCGAGAAACACGTTGAGCCCGAGGAGGTTGAAGGTATCTTCACCTGTGACATGTTAGGCTATTCCACGATTCATTGCCTTCGCCGCTTCGGCGCACACCTAGCGCTTGAAAAGCCACCGCCACCTCCAGCAACTGTCGACGCTGAAAAGGATCCATTTCTTTCAGAGTATTATAAGCGATTTGAGAGCGGTGAAGATTTGCGGTTCCAGCATGTGATCATACATAGCGACGCAGAAGGCTTTTACATTCCAGTCGATTTTATGCGTGTAATCAATGCGGAACCACTGCAGTTAGCGGGTGGCTACTTGGGCTCAACCCAACGACTAAGAGCCGAATGCCTTGAGCTTGACGCGTTGCTTCGAGAAATTGACCCGCCTGTCAAAAGGAACTGGTATGCCCGGCCACGAGTTCGATATGGGCAAGAACGATTTGCCATCCATCAACTCTTGGAGGCATGTGAAGCGTCGATCAGAATGAATGCCGCAATCGTCTTCGACTGATCTGATTCATAGGCCGTGTCGCCTTGTAGCCGATTTTGTTGCAGAACTGGCTTGAGAGGCCCGGCGAACCGTGATTCCCTTCGTTGAGATGGCGGCATCGACGGAGCAGTTCGATGATGGGGCGGCGCAAGTTCGAGCAGGGCCAACTATTCTATGCGTTTGATCTTGAGGCGGTCGTGCCGGGCGATCATCTGGTGCGTCGGATCGCGGCGGTTCTCGACCTCTCCTGGCTGCACAAGGAACTCGCGCCGCACTATTCACATACCGGCCGGCCCTCGATCGATCCGGAACTCATGCTCCGGATGCTGGTTATCGGTTATGTCTTTGCCATTCGCTCGGAACGCGCGCTCTGCCGCGAAGTTCAGCTCAACCTTGCCTACCGTTGGTTCTGTGGTCTCGGTATCGAAGACAAGATCCCCGATCACTCCGCCTTCACGCGCGCCCGCAATGAGCGTTTCCGCGAGCACGACATTTTCCGCCAGGTGTTCGAGCGCGTCGTTGCTGCCTGCATCAAAGCTGATCTCGTCGGCGGCATCGGTTTCGCGGTCGATGCGAGCCTGATCGCAGCCGACGCCAACAAGTGCGGATCAACACCCGGCGACGAGTGGAGCCACGACATTGATCCGGCGACCGTCGAGCGCGCCGTGCAGGACTATCTCGCCAATCTCGACGACCCAGCCCGGGGCGCCGCCAGCGACGTGGTACCGAAGTTCGTGGCGCAAGCCGATCCGGCCGCGCAATGGACGGTGCGCTCAGGAACGCTGCGTTCTTCGCCTACGCGGACAACTATCTCATCGACGTCAAGTTCGGCATCATCATGGACGTCGAAGCCTCGCGCGCCATACGCCAAGCAGAAGTTGGTGCGTCGCAGACGATGATCGAACGTACGCAAGAAACGTTCGGCATCAAGCCCGATTGGCTCGCCGCCGATACTGCCTATGGTTCGGCGCCCAACCTGCACTTTCTGGTCGACGAGAAGAACATCGCGCCGCACATCCCGGTGATCGACAAGTCGAGGCGCGACGACGGCACGTTCAGCCGCGAGGACTTCATCTACGACGATGCACACGATTGCTACATCTGCCTCAACGGTAAGATACTGCCGCGCTCGAGCGGGTCACGCGGATCACGTGGCGACAACATGGTCTCTTATTTCTCGCGCGTCGCCGATTGCCGCGATTGTCCGCTCAAACCGAGATGCTGCCCGAACTCGCCGAGCCGGAAGATCACGCGTCATGAGTACGAGGCGGCACGCGACGTCGCCCGCGCCATCGCCAAGACGGCCGCCTATGAGCAGACACGCCGCGATCGCAAGAAGGTCGAAATGCTATTTGCGCATCTGAAGCGCATTCTGCGCCTTTGCCGCTCGCGATTGCGCGGACCAGCCGCGCGCAATTCGAGTTCACGCTTGCCGCAATCGCCCAGAACCTTCGCCGTCTTGCCAAGCTCACTGCGCATCCGCCGGACAATGCCATGCCGCGCTGTGTGTAGCGTCCCGTTGCGTTGGTCGCGTCAGGCGTCAGTTCGGATGCGTCGCCGTAGCCCGGGCAGGGCAAGCGGCAAGAGAGCGCGAGCCCAATCTTTCAAAAATCAGCCCCGGCTGAGAGCGGCGACCCCGCCGACTTCTGCAACAAAATCAGCCCATAGCTGACATACTCCATGCCCGTAGAGGGATCAGAATCAAATGATGCGGGCACTGTTGAACGAAAACCCGTTGACGAATCACCTGCTCCGGCACGGTTCGCGGGCGCAGGTCCTCCGACTCACATAAGACTCGCGCCTTCGGTTAGTTTTCGCGAGGCCCACGCATGTCCGCTCTCTTCCGCATCGTTTACGCGGCGCACGCCAACGGCACCCACCACAAAGCTGGCGTTGGACGGCCTC
>JABFRT010000035.1 GCA_013141015.1 Hyphomicrobium sp.
CTTCGTTGAGATGGCGGCATCGACGAACGAGTTCGATGATGGGGCGGCGCAAGTTCGAGCAAGGGCCAACTATTCTATGCGTTTGATCTTGAGGCGAGTCATTACCCAGGCGATCATCTGGTGCGTCGGATCGCGCGGCGGTTCTCGACCTCCTGGCACGCTGAGAACTCGCGCCGCACTATTCACATACCGGCGAAGCCTCGATCGATCCGGAACTCATGCTCCGGATGCTGGTTATCGATTATGTCTTTGCCATTCGCTCGGAACGCGCGCTCTGCCGCGGATTCAGCTCAGCGCTACCGTTGGTTCTGTGGCTCATTGTCGAAGACAAGATCGATCACTCCGCCTTCACGCGCGCCCGCAATGAGCGTTTCCGCGAGCACGACATTTTCCGCCAGGTGTTCGAGCGCGTCGTTGCTGCCTGCATCAAAGCTGATCTCGTCGGCGGCATCGGTTTCGCGGTCGATGCGAGCCTGATCGCAGCCGACGCCAACAAGTGCGGATCAACACCCGGCGACGAGTGGAGCCACGACATTGATCCGGCGACCGTCGAGCGCGCCGTGCAGGACTATCTCGCCAATCTCGACGACCCAGCCTGGGGCGCCGCCAGCGACGTGGTACCGAAGTTCGTAGCGTAAAGCCGATCCGGCCGCGCAATGGATGGTGCGCTCAGGAACGCTGCGTTCTTCGCCTACGCGGACAACTATCTCATCGACGTCAAGTTCGGCATCATCATGGACGTCGAAGCCTCGCGCCATACGCCAAGCAGAAGTTGGTGCGTCGCAGACGATGATCGAACGTACGCAAGAAACGTTCGGCATCAAGCCCGCGATTGGCTCGCCGCCGATACTGCCTATGGTTCGGCGCCCAACCTGCACTTTCTGGTCGACTGAGAAGAACATCGCGCCGCACATCCCGGTGATCGACAAGTCGAGGCGCGACGACGGCACGTTCAGCCGCGAGGACTTCATCTACGACGATGCACACGATTGCTACATCTGCCTCAACGGTAAGATACTGCCGCGCTCGAGCGGGTCACGCGGATCACGTGGCGACAACATGGTCTCTTATTTCTCGCGCGTCGCCGATTGCCGCGATTGTCCGCTCAAACCGAGATGCTGCCCGAACTCGCCGAGCCGGAAGATCACGCGTCATGAGTACGAGGCGGCACGCGACGTCGCCCGCGCCATCGCCAAGACGGCCGCCTATGAGCAGACACGCCGCGATCGCAAGAAGGTCGAAATGCTATTTGCGCATCTGAAGCGCATTCTGCGCCTTGGCCGCCTGCGATTGCGCGGACCAGCCGGCGCGCAATTCGAGTTCACGCTTGCCGCAATCGCCCAGAACCTTCGCCGTCTTGCCAAGCTCACTGCGCATCCGCCGGACAATGCCATGCCGCGCTGTGTGTAGCGTCCCGTTGCGTTGGTCGCGTCAGGCGTCAGTTCGGATGCGTCGCCGTAGCCCGGGCAGGGCAAGCGGCAAGAGAGCGCGAGCCCAATCTTTCAAAAATCAGCCCCGGCTGAGAGCGGCGACCCCGCCGACTTCTGCAACAAAATCGGCCCTTTGCGGACGATCGGTGCGTGTCCGCTATTTAGCGTCGTTCGGACGTTCCACTAACACTGCAGAAGTTGAGCCGGTCTAGGTGGGCAATGTCCGCTTTCTCTGGAGGTTGTGTGAAAACAAGGCTGTTTTCGATCCATGTCGGCGAACCGTGATATGATTCTTGCATAGCAGCGGGGGCTTCTATGGCGCGCTTCATCGCAGGACTGAGCCGGGATCAAACATCTCTTCTACCGGCATGCATTGACGATTACGTCGATGATCAGAACCCGGTGCGGGCGATTGACGCCTTTATCGATATTCTCGATTTGGCGGCGCTCGGCTTCGAAGTTGAGCCCGAAGCCACCGGCCGGCCCGGCTATCACCCGGCGACGATGCTCAAGCTCTACCTCTACGGCTACCTAAATCAAGTTCAGTCATCACGCCGTCTGGAACGCGAGTGCGCGCGCAACCTCGAGCTCATCTGGTTGACGGGCGGCCTCAAGCCAGATTTCAAAACGATTGCCGATTTCCGCAGGAATAATGGCTCGGCTATCCGCGAGGTGTCCCGGCAGTTCGTCGCGCTTTGTCGCGATATCGATCTACTAGATGCGAGCGTCGTCGCCATCGACGGCAGCAAGTTCAAGGCTGTCAACGCAAAGGCGCGCAGTTTTACGCGCGAGAAGCTCCGCCGGCGAATGGGCGAGATCGATGCAGAGGTCACGCGGTACCTGGGCGAACTCGATCGCGCCGACGAGGTTCTGAACAAAACAGGTATGGTGATGCCCGAGGCCAGAATTTCTCGCGTCAACAAGAAGCTCGCCCACTTCAAGAAGGAAGCCGACAACAACCTCCGGGCCATCGAGCGGCGAATGGATACGACCGGTGAGACGCAAGTCTCGTTGACAGACCCCGATGCACGCGCCATGGCGACAACGAGCAAGCAGCCGCGCGTCGTTGGCTACAATGTGCAGAACGTTGTGGAAACCAAGCATCACCTGATCGTCGCGCACGAAGTGACGAACCTCGGCTATGACCGCGAGGCTTTGTCGATGATGGCTCAGGCAGCGAAAGCCGCCATGGCGAGCGAGAAAATCGAGGCCGTCGCCGACAAGGGCTACTACAAAGGCGAAGAGATCGTTGCCGCCGAACAAGCTGGCGTCACCGTCATCGTCTCCAAGCCGAACACGTCCAATGCCGGTGCGTCTGGACGATTCGACAAAGCCGACTTCACCTATCTTGCCAGCGAAAATGCTTACGTATGTCCCGCCGGAGAGCGGCTCACCTACCGCTTCACGAGCGAAGAGGCTGATAAGACAATGCACTCATATTGGACAAACGCGTGCGCCACGTGCCTGATCAAACACAAGTGCACCACGGGAGAGCAGCGTCGTGTCAAGCGGTGGGAACATGAAGCGATCCTTGAACGCGTTCAAAAACGCCTCGATGACGACCCTGCGAAGATCCCGCTGCGAAGCAAAACCGTCGAGCACCCCTTCGGCACGATCAAAGCGTGGATGGGCGCCACTCACTTCAAAATGAAGACAATGAAGCACGTCGCGACCGAGATGGCGTTGCACGTTCTTGCCTACAATATGATGCGGGTGATGGTGATCCTCGGCGTACCCGGGCTGATCAAAGCAATGAGGGCATGATGGCGGTCGCCACTTGCGCGTACGCAGCACGAAAACCGCCGCAGAGTGCCGAATAACCTCAGAATTGACGACTTCCGACGCCAAAAACTAAAAAAGCACGTCATAGGCCGACCAACGAATCTCATCTTGAACCGGCCGCCCAATGAATGCGAGTTATCACACAGGCTCTCTGCATCGCACTCGACGGTGCGCCGGTCATGCTGCAATCGCTCAGGGCTGCAATGGGTCAATGAAGGACGGTTCAGGAACGCTGCAGTTCTGCTCCTTAGCCCTCGATAGCGGGGGTTGTTGGCACGAACAGGGAACTTGCGAGACGGCTCCCGACTGGTTCTCAGGCTTGGTGCCGACGGTGATCATCAATATCGTGCTCAGCGAGCAGCGCCCCCGGCTCGAATTTCAACAAAGACCGGGACATCACCGTCTCGGCGGAATATTGGCAGCACTTCTGTCCCGACTATGTCTGTCCCGTTGGGACAGACTTGAAACCAATCACTTCATTTGTTGAGCAAAATCATGTGAACTGCGTGGCTTTGTGTTCCGAAAAACCCTTACATATCAACGGATACTCTTCCTTGAGGTGGTAGCACTGGAAACGGTGTGAAGGTTCGAGTCCTTTCAACCGCACCACTCTTCCCGGACTACCAAACGGGACGATCCGGTTTTGCCGGAAAACGATTAAGCCAAACCGGCATAGCGCGATCAGGCAGCACCAGCGGCCTGCGTCGCCGCGTTGGCGGACGGTATCGGTACCCGTACAATGGCCAGGTTTGAGTGGCCGGATTTCAGTTGCTAGGCTTCAAGGGTAAGGACCGGCGGCCCGGGGTCACGTGCGTTACCCATCCACCCGCCGCCGGCATCTGCGCGTCGGCTTCAATATAGACCGGCTGGCGGCCGGCCTCTTGGATGGTCGTTTTAAGCCACCGGCTCTCGGATCCAATAATCGCTGGCGCTGACGGCCTCAGCTTTACCGGTGCTTGTGCCGTCGTACTGCTAGACGCTGGAACCGCGGTCCGCTCGCGTGGCGCTGGCGCCAACGCGGTGACGTTCGCCGCAACAGCAGCAGGGCGTGTTGCTAATGCGTCTGGACCGATTGCGCCATAGAAAGGCAGCAACGTCTTGCCACCCGCCTCGCCATTGCGCACATGCGCGAGTTTCGGCGCGACGTCGCGCATCACCTCAGCCAGCGGCACAGAGGGCTGCTTGGCCGTGATGTGCACGACCGTATATCCGTCTGCTGCCAACCGGTCGAGAATAACCGGCAGCGCCTTCGCAGTTGCCGGCTTGATATCGTGGAACAGAACGATGCCGCCCCTTAGTGCGGGCGAGCTCGGCCATCGTGCGGTCGGCAAGCTTCAGGGGATCGCCGATGTAGCTGTCATTCGAGACGGCATCGACGGTAAATGTCGCGATGCCGCGCGTTTGAAGATATCCAAGCAGGCGCGCGCTATCTGAAAGTCCGGTGAACCTGAAAAACGGCGCGATTGGGCCTCCTGCCGCCGTGGTCACAGCCGCTATGCCGCGCTCGATTTCGGCGGTGGCCGCTTCGGCCTTCATGCGCGGCATGTTGTAGGGATGGGAATACGTGTGCGTGCCGAGCGTGTGCCCCCGCGCCAGCACATCTTTAACCGTCGCCGGATAGGCCATCGCCATGCGGCCAACGGAGAAGAACGTCGCTTTAGTGCAATGGCGGTCGAGTGTATCGAGGATCGACTTGGTGACCCACGGCATCGGGCCATCATCGAAGGTCAGCACAACTTCTTTGGGTTGCAAAAACGACGGCTCGCGCTGTTGCCGGGTTAGCGATCCGAAGATCGGTCCGGCGGAGGCGTCGATCTCAATGGTGCGGGCCACGCCCAGGCTGCCGCTCCCGAGGCTGTTGCCGGTGCAGGCCGCATGAGCGCTGGCAACACCGGGCGCTAGGCAGGCGCCGATGAGCACAAGTCGCTTCAAGATATCCGGCAATTGGCAGACCAATAGACACTCCCTGCGGACCGGTTGGTCCATAAGGCTGGTGTCGTGAGATTCGCCGTCTCAAACAAGCATTTGGCGGACCGAATCAGGGGAGGAAGACGTTATGTCCAATGCGGCCGAAGCGACGGCGCCGGAATAGGTGATGCGCTCCCCGGGGGCTCGACACTCAATATCCAAACAGCTGTGGCTGCCATGGCAACACCTCAGCTTTCGGTTTTGCGGGCTTGGCGGGTTGCGGCTTGGAAACGGCGGCAGTTGCGCCCACGCCGGCAGCCGCAGGACTTGCCTGCGCCCTCGCTGGAGCTTGGTTCCCGGCCTTCAGCCAAGGGAGTTCTTCCACCACTGCCGCTGGAACGGCAGGCGGAGATTTGGCCGCCGCCGTTGCACCATTGGTAACCGGTTTACGCGCGCCTGTTGCCCCATCAGCTGGCGGCGGCGCCATCGACCAAACGAGCGAGCGCTTGGCCATCGGGTTTGCAGCTGCAGCCTCAGCCTTCTCGTTGAACGTCTGATCAACCGCGCCGTCATAGGCCGCAATCGTATCGACCGAAGTCTTCGGTACGATATGCACGACCTTGAAGCCCTTTTCGTGCAACTCATCGAGCAGGCCCTTGATGGCGCCCGCCGTCGACGGTTGAATGTCGTGCATTAGGATGATGCCTTTCCGCTTGGCTTTGAGCTCGGCCATGATGCGGCGGTGCACGATTTTAGGGTCGCGCGTCTGGTAGTCCTTGGAATCGACGTCAACCCAGAGTGCCGAAACATTGCGCTTCTTGAGGTGTTCGAGAACTTGGCGGTTTTCACTCAAATACGGGAAGCGGAAAAATGGTGTGGCCTGGCGGCCGAGCGCCTTGTTGACCGCCGTATAGCCCATCTCGAATTCCTGACGGGCCTTGAACAGACCAATCGGCTTCAAATTCTGATGTGACCAGGTGTGCGACGCGACCGTGTGGCCGCTCGCGCCAACCTCCTTGACCATCGCCGGATCGGATGCCGCCATCCGGCCAACCATAAAGAACGTGGCCTTGGTGCAATGCGCGGCAAGCGCCTTCAATACGGGGCGTGTATAAGGGCGCAGCGGACCATCGTCGAATGTCAGGATCACTTCGCCGTCTTTGAGAAAGTCGGAGGCGTGGCCATGCCCGCCGCCAAACTGCGGGCCACCCGCGGTATCGATTTCAACGACCCGCGACAGACCAAGCAGGGACGGATCGCTGGCGCAGGCATCAACGCGCACGTCTGCACTTACGCCGTTTGGCTCTGGCTGGGATTGCCCATTTTCGGCACGCACCGGCACAAGCGCCAGCGCCATCAGCGCCAGCGTGCCGGCCGCAATGATTCCGGCTGCATTTTTTAGTCCGTTCCGCATAGTCCCCGTCACGCCTCTGCCGGGATACGCCATTGGCCGCGTACCCGTTGCGATCGCTCGACCCTCAAGCGCGCAAATTTCAATTGATCCGCGCCAGGTTAACCCTAGCTGCGGGCATAGCGAATCCTTCATAACGACGCATCGATATTAGGCAACAACTGGCAGGGAATTGAGGCCGAAAAGGTTCCCGCCCGTAGGCGCCTCTGCAACACTGGGTGTGGCGACGTCGCGCACGCCTGACACACCAACCTGAGATTAACCTGAAACTTAATGCATCCCTGTAACTTAACATCTGAAACGTGATGCACAGCAGGGGCATGTCAGGCGCAGCCCACCGTCACAAACCTGCCGTGCCACTCATAACGTGTTTCTGCTCTAGCAATCCCAATCACAACCCTTGATATAACCGGCACAGCCGTAACGGCCGAGGCGGCTGCCCTGGACCCACCAACCGAAAGCCAGTTCATTGGTTGACAATCGCGACATCAAGGCGGGCCTGGACGATAGCGGTGAATTCGCCTCGCGCATCGCCGGCAGCGTCGCTGACGCGCTGGCCAGTTCCGCGCCCGCCGCCGCGGCCGATCTTGTTCGCGATCTCAAAGCGCCCGATCTTGCCGAAGTCATCGAACAACTGGCGCCCGATGACCGGTTAGCGCTGATCCAGGCACTCGGCACCTCGTTCGACTACGAAGTTTTGTCGGAACTCGACGAGACGGTCCGCGACCAGCTCTCGGAAGCGTTGCCCAACGAGCTTCTTGCCCGCGCCGTCACCGAACTCGACACCGAAGACGCCGCCTACGTCATCGAGAGCTTGGAAGAAAGCGACAAGCAGGAAATTCTGGCGCAGATCCCGTCAGGGGATCGCGAAGCGCTGGAACGCGCGCTTGAATACCCGGAAGACTCCGCCGGCCGCTTGATGCAGGCCGATTTCGTCGCCGTCGCGCCGTACTGGACCGTTGGCAACGTCATCGACCACATGCGCGAGAGCGACGACCTGCCGGACGAGTTCAACGAGATCTTCGTCGTCGATCCGACATTCCGCGTGCTCGGCTCGGTTGAGCTGTCGCGGTTGCTGCGGACCCAGCGCGACATCACCGTCAGCACCATCATGAACACCGACCGCCACATGGTGCTGGCGACCGAAGACCAGGAAGCGCTGGCCCGCCAATTCCAACGCTACGACTTGATGTCCGCACCGGTCGTCGATGCCAACAACCGCCTGGTCGGCGTTGTCACCGTCGACGACGTGGTCGAAGTCATCCAGAACGAAGCCGAAGAAGATATGAAAGCCCTGGCCGGCGTCGGCGACGAAAGCCTGGCCGACAGTGTTTTGGAAACGGTGCGGTCGCGCGTGCCATGGCTGATCGTCAATCTCGGCACGGCCATACTGGCGTCGTTCGTGATCAAAGCGTTTGACGCCACAATCGAACAAATGGTGGCGTTGGCCGTATTAATGCCGATCGTCGCCTCGATGGGCGGCAACGCCGGAACGCAGACGATGACCGTGACGGTGCGCGCACTCGCCACCAACAAATTGAGCCGCGTCAACGCCCGCCGCGTGGTCACGCGCGAAGCGTTCGTCGGCGTCGCCAACGGCATCATTCTGTCGTCGATCATTGCGGCCGTCGTGTTTTTCTGGTTCGGCTCTGGAAAATTGGGCGGCGTGATCGGCGCGGCGATGATCGTCAACGCAATCGCCGCCGCACTCGCGGGCATTCTGATCCCGCTGGCCATGGATTCCCTCGATCTCGACCCAGCGCCGGCGTCGGGCGTCTTCGTGACCACCGTCACAGACGTCGTCGGATTCTTTGCGTTCCTGGGGCTGGCGTCGATCTGGCTGGTTTGAATCGGAGTTGCTGCATGTCCGTCCGTGTCCGTTCGCTTCAAGCCGCTGACAGCGCGCGCTGGCGCGACCTCTTTCAGCAATACATCACCTTTTACCAAGCAACGGTCGCCGGCGACGTGATTGATCTGACGTGGCAGCGGCTGCTGGCGGGTGCCGACGGGATGGCCGGATTGGTATCTATCGATGACGCCGATACGATCACCGGGCTGGCAGTGATCGTATTTCACCGCTCTTCGTGGGCTGCGGACTGGTACTGCTATTTGGAAGACCTGTTTGTCGATCCCGCATGCCGCGGCCAGGGCATCGGCCAGGCGCTAATTGAAGCGGTCTATACAGAAGCTGACCGTCGCGGCGCCAGCCGGACCTATTGGGCGACGCATACGGACAACGCCACGGCCCGCCGGCTTTACGACCACTTGGCTAAAGTCTCGCCGTTCGTTCAATATGTGCGCGATTAAAATTGCCCCACCGGTTAACGCGGCGTCATAAAAAACTCCGCGCCTGTAACGTCAAAAACGGACAGGGCTTTACGCGCGCTTAAGGCGGCAGGGATAGGGTGGCTGCAGTCTCCCCCGCATCACCCGGAGAGCGAACAAAAGTGGTTCCGCGTCAATCCTTCCATGAGCGGCGAAGTAGGTCTGGGCGGCGCCGTTTGGCGTTTGCGCGGCAGGCATTTGTGTTGCTGGCCTGTCTATCATCCACGGCCTACTTCGCTTATCATGCCCGCTACGGCCGGCATGGCCTAGAGGTGCGCGCGCAATTGATCGAGCGCGCCAGTCTGCTCGAATTCGAACTAAAAAGCCTGGAGACCGTGCGCACCAAGCTGCAAAGCGATGTCGCGCTGCTGACGCCGGAAATGGCGCATCCCGATCTCGTTGAAGAGATTGCCCGAGATGTGCTCGGCTATGTGCATCCATCAGACCGGATCGTGCCGTTGCGCTGAGCGCTGTCCGCAATCCTGTCGCAAATTTCATATTCCCAAGACCGAAACGGTATGGACAACCCTGCTGGTCTTGATACCGATGGCATCAGCGCGCCCAGGGCAACTTGCGCCAATCGGGGCACGCGTGACTGTTCGTGCGAGGATCTGTGATGAGCAAGAAGACATCCAAGGAAGACCCGGTTGAACTGGATATTCCAGATCCTGTCGCCGAAGCCGGTCAAGCGGTCGAGGTTGTCCGCGCTTGGATTGGCGACGGCGCATTGATGCTGTCCCTCAATGCCGACGCGTTTGGCGATCAGGTGATAAACTGGGGCCGCATCTTAGGCGAAATCGCTCACCACGTCGCGCGCTCGGCCAAGCTCCAGGGTCATATGAACGAGCACGAAGCCCTGCAAGCGGTGCGGGAAGGCTTCGATTCCGTAATGCGCTCGAACCAGCCGACGATGTCGGGCAAGGTCCGCGGCCGCGTTAACCACTAAGCCCTGCAACATCTGTTTCGCTTAATTGGCGGCATGATGGGTTCGCCCGGCAATGTTCTCCGCTTGAACGTGGCGAATGTGCATCACTGCGCGGAATTCCACAATTTCCCGATCCCAAGGCATCTTTGATCGTGGATGACCAAGGATTAGGCTCTTGCTGGCCTCGCTGCAGCATAGATATGCATTTCATAGGGAAGTGTGCTGCGTTCATTGAAAATGCCGCTAGGCTCGGGGGACGTACCATGAAACCGCGTACACTTGGAACATTGACACTCATCGCATTGGCCGCTTTCGCCGGCGGATGCGCCAACGACGGCAGCTCCGCATTATCGACCGCATCTGTCGCGCCCGACAAAGTCGCGTCTGCGCCAAAGGTTGATCCGGCCTGCGTCACGCTCGCCAGCCAGATCGATACCTTGCGCAAGGAAGGTGCTGTTGAGCGCCTTGAAAAAGCCGCAGCGGGTAAGGGTTCGAGCGTGCAGGTAAAGCGCACGTCGCTTGCCAAGCAGGCTGAATTGAATAAGGCCAACGCAGATTTCCAAGCCAAGTGCGGTCCGCAGTTGCCGAAGGCTCAAACAGCCCAGGCAGCTCCTGCCGCTGCTGCTGCCCCGGCTGCCGCCGCGCAGGTCGCACCCGTTGCTACAGCGGCCGCAACCGGCGCAGCCACGCAGCTGGTCAAGGCCGCGGCAACAACCGCCGCACAGACGGCCGTGCAGGTTGCACCGAAGAACTGATCTTGAACGGATTACATTTGCGGCCTCTGCCGATTCTTTTAGCAGAGGCCGCAAGATCTCTATCCGTGCTCTCTGAACTTGCTCTGGGGCCTCAGTGCCACACCTCTGCCACAGGGGGTTGCGAAGCAAAACATGCTGTGGTCATAAATCGGGTCATGATTGGCGGTTTGCAAAGATAGACCGCCGGATTCGAAATATCGAACGGATGGAAATGCGCATGCGGGCTCTTGCCGGTCTAATCAGCGTGGTTGTCTTGGCCTCCAGCCTTCAGGGTTGCGGTGGTGCGGGCGCAGGTGCAGGCGGCGACCCGGGCGCGAAGTCGCTTCCGCTCGGCCAATCCTGCCAGACGATCCGCGGCGAACTGAACAAGCTCGACTCGCGCGGCGTTCCGTCTCTCGTTGAAAAGGCCTCCAACGGTGGCAAGCTCAATCCGGGCCAGAAAGCAGACGCCGACAACTACAACCGCTTGCTTGGCCAGTACCTCGGCGCGCGCTGCCACGTCTGAGGTTTGTTACCTCTCACGTTTCAAGCCGCTAGGTGTTGCTGGCGATCAAGATATTCGTGAATCACCAGCCCGTGCTATATGTGGGCCAGGCTTCGCCGCGCACCGTGCAATCTTCTCGCGGTTGTGACTGGCTGCCTGCAACTGGAGATTCCAAATGGACGAAAAAACCCGCGCACTCGTTGTCTTCCTCGTCATCGGTCTCGTCGCCGGCTTCCTTGCGTCGTTCATCGTCGGCGGTGGCGGCATCATCCGCTATCTCGTATCGGGGGTCATCGGCTCGTTTGTCGGCGGGTACTTGCTCAATGCTCTGGGAGTCAATCTCGGCATCCGCAATCCGTTGGCGTCGCAGATCGCTACCTCGACGATCGGCGCTATTGTCGTCGTGCTGCTGGCCCGGATGATTGTTTAGAACCTGATCGTTGTAGCGCTGGGATCGCCTAAGCGCTGGTCACATTCACGCACGTCCAATCGGTTCACTGAGCGAAGGACCCCATCATGGCTGACCTACAACCTTATATGCCCTACATCATCATGGCCGTGAACGGCTTGGTTGCCGGTTGGCTTGCGGGCATGCTGCTCGGTGGTGGTGGACTGATCCGCAATTTGTTCGTTGGTATCATCGGCGCGTTCGTCGGCGGGTTTCTCGTCAATGCCGGACTGTTGAAGCTGCCGTTCACGACGGGCTTTGGTTACGGCGATCAGATCATCGTCTCGACGATCGGCGCGATTCTGATCATCATTATCGCCCGCATCATAGGCCGGTAACGCCGGCAGATGCCCTCTTTCTCCACCAAGCGCCGCGTACCGTTTACAGCGGCTCAGATGTACGCGCTGGTCGCCGACGTGGAGCGCTATCCTGAATTCATGCCAATGTGCACCGGCCTCACCGTTCAGTCCCGCACCAGCGTGGCGGAGGGAGAAGATCTGATTGCGCGCATGAGCGTTGGTTATAAGCAGATCGCTGAGTCGTTCACCACCTCGGTCCGGTTGCGCCCGGGCCAGCTCGCGGTCGATGCAAACTATCTCGATGGGCCGTTCAAGCGGCTTGAGAACCGCTGGCGCTTTATCGATGTCGATGGCGGCGCCTGCGATACCGATTTCTACATTTCGTATGAGTTCAAATCTGCAATGCTCGGGCTGCTGGTCGGCGCCGCGTTCGACAGTGCGTTCCGCAAATTCGCCGAGGCGTTCGAGATGCGGGCGCGCGCCATCTACGGCACACCTGCGGCAAGCGCCTGACAGAACGCCGCCAATCAGCGGATCACCTTGTCAGCATTGCGCGCCAATGCCAGGCCGCGCAGCGTCTCGAAACCCGTCACACCTTCGAGCTTCGCGCTCGACAAATCGGCACCCGTCACGTCGGCTCCGGTCAAATCGGCACCGGTTAGGTCCGCGCCTGTCAGGTCAGCGTCCTTGAGGATGATGTTTCTGAGGTTGGCGCCGCGCATGTTGGCAAATGTCAGCAGTGCGTGAGTAAAGTTGGCGTCCGCCAGCTGAGCGCCTGCGAAATTGGCGCCTGACAATTCGGTCCGCCATATCTCTTCGATGAACCCGGTCTTGCCAGTCGGCGCAAGGATAGCGCCTGTCAGGTCCGCGCCTTCGAAATTGCCACGCGTAAAACGTCCAAACAACTTGATGCCGCGCATGTGGGCCAATTTAAAGCTCGGCGCCTCGGCGCCTGCCGCGGCAAGCGTCGTGAAGACAGACGGGCGCAACAGGCTGGCACCATCGAGATTAGCCCCATCGAAGCGCGTCGCGATCAGTGTCACGCGATCAAGATTAGCGCCACTCAGGTCGGCGCCTGAAAGGTTGGCCGCACTTAAATCCGCACCGAAAAAGTTTGCCTTGCTGAGCCGCGCCGACTTGAAGTCGAGCCCTGCCAGATCAAGCCGCATTAGATCTTGGCCGCTCAAGTCCGGCCGCACGCCGGGCGCTGCCTTGAACAGCTGGCCGGTCACGTCCCGCGCGGTCATGCCGGACGCGCAAACAGGCCCCGCCATTGCGGTCAGAGCCAAAAGAAGCGGCAGTCGCCGTTTTGGGCTGCGAGTCATTGCTCGATGACCTCTCGTGTCAGCCGTAGTACCTCGCGGACGCTGGCAAGCCGGATCGCCTGCCGCGACATATCGTTGAATTGGAAGCGGTGTGCAACGGCGTCACTGCCTGCGCGATGCGCCGCGATATACACCAGCCCAACCGGCTTTTGTGGTGTGCCGCCGCCAGGGCCCGCAATGCCGGTGACCGATACGGCAACGTCAGCACGGCTGTGTTTCAGCGCACCCTCAACCATTGCCAGCGCAACCGCGGCACTTACTGCTCCGTGGCGGTCGATGACCGCTGCAGGCACGCCGAGCATCTCGATCTTGGCGTCATTGGAATAGGTGACGAAGCCGCGCTCGACAACGTCGGAGGCCCCCGCAATGTCTGTCAGTACGCCGGTAACAAGACCGCCGGTGCAGCTTTCGGCGGTTGCGAGTTTCAAACGTTGCGAACGGCAGGCGTCGAGCAGGGCACGCGCGCTATTGACGAGATCAGCTTCAAACATCGGCCTCGTCCTCCTCAAAAGACTTCGGGGAGCGCTTGGGCGAAGCGCTCCCCGGTAAGGCTATCGAGAGTGATGAAGAAGTGCAAATCGCGGCGCTGATTGAGCCGCAAACAACTTAGGCAGCGATCAGGGACTCGGCCTGGGAGAGGAGACCATCGAGTACCATGCGACTGTCGGAGCCCATCGCCCCAACCGTCTTTTTCTGCGCATCCTGCCAGATCGGGAAAGCATCCTTGAGCACAGCCTGACCCTTGGGCGTCAGGTGCAGGCCGCGGCCACGCCGTCCGGCGGGCGGATCCATCACGATATGACCCAGCGCCAACAGGCGCTTAAGATTGCGCGACAACGTCGACTTCTCGATGTCGAGGTCGTGACCGATCTCGACGGCAGTAATCCCGTCACGCGAGGCGAGCTGAGCCAGTAGCGTGTACTGGCTACCGGTGATGCCGAGTGGGCGCAGGGCATCATCGTACACGCGCGTAACGATACGCGACAGTTGGCGGACGCGGGTTGCGAGGCATGTCTCGGAGGTAGCCTCGGCGATGGCGCTGATTGCGGCATCTGAAGTGTGCTTTTCGAGGTTTTGAGGCATGATGTTCATGTCGGCTCCCGCGGTGATCGTGGCAATACAACCACGCCGTCCCTTGATGCCGCGATTCTGCCAGTCTGGTCAACGCGCCTTGCGTGGCAAAACAGCCCCGGTTGGCGGCAACATGGCGGGATCAAGCGATGGGCAGCGTAACCGTAGCGGACGCCATCGCCGCGATACCTTCGCGCCGGCCGGTAAATCCAAGCCCCTCCGTCGTGGTCGCTTTGATGCCGATGCGATCAACCGTCAGGCCGAGCGCTTGCCCGATCACGGCCTGCATGGCGGCCCGGTGTGGCCCGACCTTGGGCGCTTCCGCCAGGATCGTCACATCGACATTGACGATACGTCCACCGCGCGCAGTAACGCGGCGGGCGGCATCTTCAAGGAATAGAATGGAGGCAGCGCCCTTCCATTTCGGATCGCTTGGCGGGAAGTGCTGGCCGATATCGCCATCGCCAATCGTGCCAAGCAGCGCGTCAGTCAGCGCATGCAGGGCAACATCGGCGTCGGAGTGGCCATCGAGGCGCTGGGTGTGCGGGATCTTCACTCCGCCGAGCCAAACGTGATCGCCATCGGTAAAGCGATGCACATCGAATCCTGTGCCGGTACGCGTTTCCAATGCAGCAACAGCGCTCAAGTGCCGTTCGGCCAAGGCTAAGTCCTCCGCTGTCGTAAGCTTGATGTTTTCTTCCGAGCCTGGTGCTAAGGCGACCGCGATACCGGCCCATTCTGCGACCGATGCGTCGTCGGTCATGCCGCCGGCACCATCACGGTGGGCGCGGTCATGTGCATCGCGGATCGCAGAAAACTTGAAGCCTTGCGGAGTCTGCGCGCGCCACAAGCGGTCGCGCGAAACGTTGCCGGCAATCAAAAGGCCGGGCGCCTCTTGTTTCAGCGTGTCCACCACAGGCAGCGCTGCGATCGCTCCAGGAGCGCGGGCCAGCGCTTCGATCACGCCGCTGATGACATCATGCGAGACGAACGGGCGAGCCGCGTCGTGAATCAGAACAGTGCCAGGATTGGATGCGGCCAGTCCTTCAAGACCGAGCCGCACAGAATCTTGCCGTGTCGCGCCCCCTGTGACTGGTGCGAGAAGTTTGGCCGTGAGGCCGGCCATCGCCTCATCATAAAGCGAGCGGTCTTCTCTATGTATAACGACAGCCACATGGTCGATGCCCGGATGACCGGCAAAAGCCAGAACCGTGCGCCGCAAAATGCTCATCCCGCCAAGAAGCGCATACTGTTTCGGCGCTGCACCGGCAGCCGCGGCTCGCGTTCCGCGCCCGGCAGCAACGATCAGGGCAGTGGTCGCCACGGCGTGTTTTCTCCTGACAATTCGGCTGATCCTGCTGAGCGTTAGCGCCACCGCGTCAAAACGGCAACGAACAATTGCCTGTTTGCGCTTGCGAAATTGGTCAAGCGCACCTAGTCTGCCCATAACTCGTGCAGCCATTTTGACAGCCTAGATTGTAGGCACGCTAATTTGGGCGGACCCAATGCCATCGTCGGCACTATCCAATCTAACAGCCGAGCGCGGCCAAAACGCTGGCAAAGGGCATCCAATTGTCGCTTTGGCGCCAATGTCCGGAGTCACCGATTTACCATTCCGCCGTCTGGCTCACCGCTTGGGCGCGTCGCTGGTTGTGTCTGAGATGATCGCCAGCGAGGAACTCGTCAAAAATCGCGCCGACGTGGTGCGCCGCGCCGAGGGCCGCGACCTTGCACCCTTTGCTATACAACTGGCTGGCCGCGAAGCCCATTGGATGGCGGAGGGCGCGCGCATCGCCGAAGGTAAGGGCGCCGAAGTTATCGACATTAATATGGGCTGCCCGGCCAAGGAAGTGACCGGCAAGCTGTCCGGCTCCGCGCTGATGCGCGATCTCGACCATGCGCAAGCGTTGATCAAGGCTGTGGTCGCTGCCGTCTCTGTCCCGGTGACGCTCAAAATGCGCCTAGGCTGGGATGATGGCAGCCGCAACGCAAGCGAGCTTGCCCGCCGCGCCGAGGCCGAAGGCGTCAAGCTGATCACCGTGCATGGCCGCACCCGCTGCCAGTTCTTCACCGGCAAAGCCGATTGGGCTGCCGTCGCGCCCGTCGTGTCGGCGACCAACCTGCCGGTTCTCGTCAACGGCGACATTCTCAATCCTTCAGACGCGCGCTCGGCCCTCAAAGCGTCGGGTGCCGCTGGCGTCATGATCGGGCGCGGCGCTTATGGCGCGCCGTGGATGCCGGGCCGCATCGCCACCGCATTGGCAACGGGCAATGACCCAGGTGATCCAACCTTGGACGCGCAAGGCGCGATAGCGCGCGAGCACGTCGAGGCCATGTTCGCCCACTACGGCGGCACGCTTGGCATCAAGAACGCACGCAAACACATCGGCTGGTATCTGGCGAGCAGCGGGTGCGATGAGGCGACTATGAAATCGTGGCGGCGGCGGCTGTGTACCGAATGGCAACCGGATGCGGTTCTGAGTGGTCTGTCGGCTTTCTACTCCGCGCCCAATGAGATTGCAGCATGACACGTAAAACAGCCGTATCGTCAGCAAAGATTGAACCGGGTAGCACTATCGCAATGCCACCGGCCAACGCTGAAGTTGACAGTGAAATTCTGCTTTTCGCGCTGCCCCATCCAATTCTGGTGATCGGGAACACGGGCACCATTGTGTTCGCCAACGCAGCCGCCGAAGCGTTCTTCTCGATGAGCGCTGCGATGTTGAAGCGCAGCCAAATCAAAGACGTGGTGGCATTCGGCTGTCCGTTGCTCGGCCTTGTTGAACAAGTCCAGTCGACATCGACCACCGTCAACGAATACGGCATCGAAGTCGCCTCGCCGCGCTTATCTCACCCGAAACTGATCGATGTCTACGGCGGACCCATGCCGGACGATCCGCGCAACATGTTCTTGATGCTGCAACAGCGCTCGATGGCGCAAATGATCGAGCGGCAGTTGACGCATCGCGCGGCGGCCCGGTCTGTGTCGGGCATGGCTGGTGTGCTGGCGCACGAGATTAAAAATCCGCTATCAGGAATTCGCGGCGCCGCTCAGCTGTTAGAGCCCGCGCTATCAGATGAAGACCGCGCGCTGACCCAGCTGATCTGTTCGGAAACCGACCGCATCTGCAACCTGGTCGACCGCATGGAAGTGTTCGGCGACGAACGTCCAATCGTCAAAGACGCTGTCAATATCCACGACGTTCTCAATCACGTCCGGCGGATCGCTGAAAATGGGTTCGGGCGCAACGTCCGCTTTGTCGAAGACTATGATCCGTCGCTACCGGCGGTGCTGGGAAATAGAGACAAGCTCGTCCAGGTGTTCCTGAACCTCGTCAAGAATGCGGCCGAAGCCATTGGCGATAAGGGCGACGGCGGCCGCATCATCATGCAAACCGCGTTCCGCCCTGGCGTGCGCCTGTCGATAGCCGGGTCAGATACGCGCGTCAGCCTGCCGTTGATGATCCAGATCGAGGACAACGGCGTTGGCATTGCAGACCACATGAAACCACACCTGTTCGATCCGTTCGTCACGACCAAGCCGTCCGGTACGGGATTGGGTCTCGCACTCGTTGCCAAAATCATTTCCGACCACGGCGGCGTCATTGAGTACGACAGCGAGCCGAAACGCACGATTTTCCGCGTTCTTCTTCCCATGCAGCAGCGCACGCGCGCCGCAAACCCAGATCAACGCTAGAGGATTATTCATGGCCCGGGGAACAGTCCTCATTGCTGACGACGACACCGCCATCCGAACGGTGCTTAATCAGGCCCTGGCGCGCGCTGGATATGCGCCGCGCGCCACCGGCAATGCTGCCACGCTCTGGCGCTGGGTCAGTCAGGGCGAGGGCGATGTGGTGATAACCGACGTGGTGATGCCCGACGAAAACGCTTTCGATCTGATCCCGCGTATCAAAAAAATGCGGCCCGACCTGCCGATCATCGTGATGAGCGCGCAGAACACGCTGATGACCGCTCTGACGGCGGCTGAGAAAGGCGCGTTCGAATACCTGCCCAAGCCTTTCGATTTGAACGAAGTTGTGGCCGTTGTCGGCCGGGCGCTGGCGGAACCCGGGCGCAAACGCCCAGCGCCGTCGAGCGATCGCGACACCGAAGAATTGCCGCTCATTGGCCGCTCGCCGCCGATGCAGGAAATCTATCGCGTATTGGCGCGGCTGACGCAGAGCGATCTGACGGTGATGATCAACGGCGAAAGCGGCACCGGCAAAGAGCTGGTCGCGCGCGTGCTTCACGATTACGGCAAGCGCCGCCAAGGCCCGTTCGTTGCCATTAACATGGCGGCGATCCCGCGCGAGTTGATCGAAAGCGAATTGTTCGGTCACGAAAAAGGCGCGTTCACAGGCGCGCAAACCCGCACGCCGGGACGCTTCGAGCAGGCCGAAGGCGGCACGCTGTTCCTCGACGAAATCGGTGATATGCCGCTGGAAGCGCAGACACGTTTGCTGCGCGTTTTGCAGCAGGGCGAATACACAACCGTCGGCGGCCGCACGCCAATCAAGACGAACGTGCGCATCATTGCCGCGACGCATCGCGATCTCAAAAATCAAATCCAGCAGGGGCTGTTCCGCGAAGACCTGTTCTATCGCTTGAATGTCGTGCCGATGCGTTTGCCGCCGTTGCGCGAACGCTCCGAAGATGTCGGCGATCTGATCCGCCACTTCCTGCGCCAAGCGGGCCGCGAAGGCTTGGGCCAGAAATCAATTGAAACAGCGGCCATCGACCGGCTCAAGGCCCACCCATGGCCCGGCAACGTGCGCGAACTCGAAAACGTCGTCCGCCGCCTCGTCGCGCTTTACCCGCAAGACACCCTGACCGCCCAGATTGTCGAGCAGGAACTCGCTGGATCAGCGCCACCAATGCAGTCGGGCAGTGACGGTGAGAGTGGCGAATTCAGCGAGGCCGTTGAGCGCTACCTGACGCGCTATTTTTCGTCGTTCGGAGGCGATCTGCCGCCGCCCGGTCTCTATGACCGCGTGATCCGGGACGTCGAGAAGCCGCTGTTGAGCGCGGCGCTCGCTGCCACCCGCGGCAACCAGATCAAGGCCGCCGAACTGCTTGGCCTGAACCGCAATACGCTGCGCGCCCGCATCCGCGATCTCAACATCCGCGTGTTGCGAACGGTCGAGAGCTGAGTGGTTGCGCCTGTGCGCCTTGCCGGATTGAGACCTGCGGCAATAACTTTGCCCCTTGCGCAGCCTTGACCCCCGGGTATTTCCGGGGCTAAGCCACACCCGTCGCGAAAATGTCACAGTTAGGCTGTTGGCTATTTCCGGGTGTGGCGCCGCCGCCTTTTCGGCCGCTGCAAATGTCACGACAGGCAACAGCAGGATCGCAACAGCGCCATGACCAGCGACGATTTTGCTCGGTATTGTAACCACCTAAGCCGACAGGGTGACGCCTGATGGGCAATAGCAACACCCCCACGCCACAGAGATCACGCGCCGGGACGAGACCCGACGCTGGTGCAATCCTGATCGAGGAGCCGCAAAGCCCGCTGAACCCGTCGGACCGGGCCTTCTGGGTCGGTTTGACGGTCGTCGGCCTGTCCATCCTGTCAGCGCTTGTCAGCTACCTTATTCTCACTGGCTTGACGGCCATCGCACCGCGCAACGAGTTCGTCTGGGCAGCGCTGGCGATCAACGTCACGCTAATTTTGGCGATGCTCATCATCATTGCGCGGCAGGCGATTGGCTTGGTGCGGGCCTGGAAAGAGCGGGTGCCGGGGGCCCGGCTGCATACCCGCATCGTAGCACTGTTCAGCGTGATTGCCGCCTTGCCCGCGATCCTGCTGGCCGTCGCCGCGACCACCACGTTTTCGCGCTCGCTGGATGGCTGGTTTTCAACCCGGACCCGCGCCATTGTTGAGAACTCTTACGACGTGGCCAAGGCCTATGTCGAAGAGCACGGCCAGATCATTCGCACTGACGCGGCCAATATGGTGCGCGACATCAACGGTATGACAGATACCGTCAAAGCCAATCCGGAAGAATTTCAAAAGCAATTGATCGGCCAGGCGGGCCTGCGCGATTTGCCGGCGGCATACATTATTGACTCCGACGGCGTGCCAGCTGTCATGGCCATCGACGATCCGAAGCTGCCTTATATCGTGCCGCCCGTCGATGTCGTCAAACTCGCAGAAGATGGTCAGGTGCCGCTGCTGATGCCAAGCGACAGTTACCGCGTTGCAGCCATCGCAAAAATCGACACGCTGCCGGGCCGCTATTTGTATGTCGCGCGCGGGGTCTCGCCGAAAGTTATCGGCCACTTGCAGCGCACAGAACAGAATGCCGAGGAATACAACAGGTTGCGCAAATCCAAGGGTGGATTGAAGATCGCCCACGGTCTGATTTACTTCATGATCTCGACAACCTCTCTGCTCGCCGCCATCTGGGCTGGCATGTGGTTTGCCGGCCGGTTCGTGGCACCAATCCGCCGCTTGATTGCCGGTGCGCAAGAGGTTTCGCTCGGCAATCTGATGATTGCGCTGCCAGAGAAGCGCGGCGAAGGCGATCTTCGCCGCTTATCTGCAACATTCAATCACATGACCCGCGAGTTGAAAGGTCAGCAGGACGCGCTGGTCTCGACCAACGCCCAGTTGACAGAGCGGCAGAACTTCATGGAAGCCGTGCTCTCCGGCGTCTCGGCCGGTGTGATCGGCCTGGATAGCGATGACCGCATCACCTTGCTCAGCCGTTCGGCTGAACGCCTGCTTGGTGTCACCAGCGCTGGCGCGGCGGGAAAACTGCTTACCGAAATCGTTCCGGAATTCGCAGCTGTACTTGTTGAGACAGACGAGGCCGGACTGAAATCCAAAGGCCAGATCGAAGTGAACCGGCAAGTGGGCGACAACGAACGCACCTTCGCCGTCAAAATCACGCGCGAGCAGGGCGGGGAGGGCGATGTCGGCTCGGTCGTGACATTCGATGATGTGTCAGAGCTCGTCCAAGCTCAGCGCACCAGCGCCTGGGCCGACGTGGCGCGGCGCATTGCCCATGAAATCAAGAATCCGCTGACGCCGATACAACTTTCAGCCGAGCGGCTGCGCAACAAGTTCGGTAAGCAGGTGACCGACAATCGCGAATTGTTTGATCAGCTGACGCAAACCATCGAACGCCAGACCGGGCAAATCAAAAGCATGGTCGATGAGTTCGCTTCGTTCGCGCGGATGCCCCAACCCGTCATGGCCGACCAGGACTTGCGGCTCGCCGTGCAAGAGCCGGCCATCTTGTTCCGCGAGGGCAATAAGGATATCGGATTCAGCATGCACATTCCCGATACGCCGGTGCGCGCCCGCTTTGATGTGCGATTGATTTCGCAGGCCGTCACCAACCTGATCAAGAACGCCACCGAAGCCATTGAAGGCTTTGGCGATGCGCAGGGGCGCCCTGCCGGTTACAAGGGCGAGATCGAAGTCCGCTTGATCCCAGCAGCCGACCGCGTCGCCATCGAAGTGATCGACAACGGTATCGGCCTGCCCAAACAGAACCGGGCACGGCTGTTGGAGCCCTACGTGACCACGCGCGCCAAGGGCACCGGGCTCGGGCTGGCCATTGTTCAGAAAATTGTCGAGCAGCACGGCGGCACGCTGGCGTTGGAAGATGCACCCCTGACGGATAAGCGGGCGCGCGGTGCGCTTGTCCGCATGACGCTGCCTGTCAAGGTGGCGGGTGCTCACGAAGTTTCTACTGCAAAGACTGAGCCGGCCGCACACCAAGCAGGCCCGGCGTGATACGAAGCAATCTGGCGTCCAAGGAGCCGAACGATGGCATCTGATATTCTGATCGTCGATGATGAAGCCGATATCCGCGAATTGATCTCCGGAATTCTGCAGGATGAAGGCCACACCACCCGGTTGGCGCGCGACAGCGACGAGGCCTTGAAAGCCGTCGAGGACCGCCGCCCGCACTTGGTCATTCTTGACATCTGGCTGCAGGGCAGCCGTCTCGACGGTTTGGAAGTGCTGTCGGTTATCAAGCGCACCTATCCAGATCTGCCGGTGGTCATCATCTCGGGCCACGGCAATATCGAAACGGCGGTCACCGCCATCCGGCGCGGCGCCTACGACTACATCGAGAAGCCCTTCAAGTCCGACCGCTTGAATCTCGTCGTGCTGCGCGCGCTTGAAGCCTCGCAGTTGAAGCGCGAAGTCCGCGACCTCAAGGAGCGCTCGGTCGTCTCGGCAGATATGATCGGCAAATCGGCTGCCATCAATCAGTTGAAGGGCCATATCGACAAGGCGGGCCCAACCAACTCGCGCATCATGATCCGCGGATCATCGGGCACAGGCAAGGAATTAGCAGCCCGCGTGCTGCATCAAAAATCGTTGCGGGCCTCGGGGCCGTTCGTGGTCTTGAATGCCGCCGCAATGGTGCCCGACCGCGTCGAAGAGGAATTGTTTGGCACAGAAGACCGCACCGGCGGGCCGCGCAAAGTCGGTGCGCTTGAAGAAGCCCACACCGGCACGCTCTACATCGACGAAGTTGCCGACATGCCGCTGGAGACGCAGGGCAAGGTGCTGCGCGTGCTGGTCGAGCAGAAATTCCTGCGCATCGGCGGCTCGCAGAAGGTGTCGGTCGATGTCCGCATCATCTCATCCACCAGCCGCGATTTGGAACAGGAAATCCGCGAAGGCCGGTTCCGCGAGGATCTCTACCATCGCTTGAACGTGGTGACGCTGCGCGTGCCAAGCCTTGCTGAGCGCCGCGAGGATATTCCGGAACTCATTCAGTATTTCATCGGCCAAGTCGCACAAACATCGGGCCTTGCACCCCGCCGCATCGGTGAAGACGCGATTGCCGTGCTCCAAGCGCACGATTGGCCGGGCAACGTCCGCGAATTGCGCAACAACGTCGAACGCTTGATGATCCTGGCCGGCGGCGAGCCGAACGCCATCATCACCGCCGAAATGCTGCCTGAAGAAATCGGCTCGAACGTGCCGCTGCCGGTCAACGGCGGGGCCGAGCACTTGATGTCCCTGCCTCTGCGCGAAGCGCGTGAAATCTTCGAGCGTGAATATCTGCTGGCCCAGATCAACCGCTTCGGCGGCAACATCTCGCGCACTGCTGAGTTCGTCGGCATGGAGCGCTCGGCACTGCACCGCAAGTTGCGCGCGCTCGGCGTCTCGTCCGATCAGCGCTCCAGCGAACTGAGATCGGCGTGAGAAAAGAGCCCTCGCCGTGAGCCGCATCATTTATGTGAATGGCCAATACAAGCCATATGCCTCAGCGTACATCCATGCTGAGGATCGCGGTTTTCAATTCGCGGATTCGGTCTATGAGGTGATCGAGGTTTTGGGCGGCAAACTCATTGACGCGCCGACGACATCTCGCCCGCCTTGAACGCTCGCTTGGTGAATTGCGCATGCCCGCGCCCATGGGGCGGCCAGCGCTGCTGCACGTCTTTGCCCGCACGATAAAGCTCAACCGCGTGCGCGATGGTCTCGTGTATCTTCAAGTCTCGCGTGGTGAGGGACCCCGTGATTTCGCATTTCCGTCGCCGGACCGGGTCGCGCCGACGCTGGTCGTGATCGCGCGCAGCCAATCGCAAGCCAAAATTGCAGCCCTTGCCACAACCGGCATTGCCGTCATCACCATGCCCGACATGCGCTGGGGCCGGTGCGATATCAAATCGGTTATGCTGCTGCCTGCCTGCCTTGCAAAGGACGAAGCGCGAGCCAAGGGCGCCCGGGAAGTTTGGTTCACGGATGCGAACGGCAACATCACAGAAGGCGCATCCAGCAATGCCTGGATTGTCACGGCGCCGGGAACGCTGATCACCCGCCCGCTCGATCACCGCATTCTCGGCGGCGTCACACGCGCTACCCTGATTGATTGCGCCCGGCGGACCGGCCTCGCTTTTGAAGAGCGCGCATTCAACATTGCAGATGCGCTGGCCGCAAAAGAAGCCTTCATCACGTCGGCATCAAACACCGTGATGCCCGTCATCGCGATTGACGGCCATCAAATCGCTGACGGCCGTCCAGGGCCTTTAACCCTGCGGCTTCGATCAGAATTTCATCATAGTGCCGAAATTTCAGACCTTTAGCCGGACAAAACACGGGGTGTACGTCAAAAGTGGCAGACATTGAGGCCTTTAAATTGCCTGATGAAGCGCTATTCTCCCCGGTGTTGCGACTGTCTCAAATGAGTATCCGGCCTTCACCGTCCAGTTCTGCTGGGCGGAGGCGGAACGCTGAATAAACACCGAAACAACAAAAAATAACGGATAAAAACAATGGCAGCGGAAAAGCAGCAGAACCTTCAAGACACCTTTCTCAATTACGTGCGCAAGAATAAAACCCCGCTGACGATTTTCCTAGTCAACGGCGTCAAGCTGCAGGGCATTGTCAGCTGGTTTGACAATTTCTGCGTGCTGCTGCGCCGCGATGGGCATTCCCAGCTCGTCTATAAGCATGCGATCTCGACCATCATGCCGGGTGGCCCGCTGAACCTGAACGATCAGGACGGCGAGAGCATCAGCGGGTGAGCAACGACCCAATCGACGGCGATGACAGCAAGAACGAAGGCCGGTCTCTGAAGGCGCGCCGCCGGCAGCCCGAAGAAACGCGCGCGCCGCGTCAGCGCACGCTTGTACTGGTGCCGGTGTGGAAGCGGCAGGTAAAGGTCGGTGAAAAGACCAAACCGTTTCCGCAAATCCATACGCCAGAGAACCGGCTGGCCGAAGCCATCGGTCTATGCAACGCGATTGACCTCGACATCATCGATGCGATTGTCGTGCCTTTGTCGGAGCCGCGGCCGTCAACGCTGCTCGGGTCGGGCAAGGTTGACGAGCTGCGCGATGTGGTCGCCAACGGCGAGATTGGTCTCGTCATCGTCGATCACATCGTAACGCCTGTGCAGCAGCGCAATCTTGAGAAGGCCTGGGGCGCTAAGGTCATCGACCGAACCGGGTTGATCCTCGAAATTTTCGGCAGCCGTGCGCGTACCAAGGAAGGCGTGCTGCAGGTCGAACTCGCGCATCTCTCATATCAGAAGGGCCGGCTTGTGCGCGCCTGGACCCATTTGGAACG
Organism: Hyphomicrobium sp.; assembly: GCA_013141015.1. GTDB lineage: Bacteria > Pseudomonadota > Alphaproteobacteria > Rhizobiales > Hyphomicrobiaceae > Hyphomicrobium_B. Next base: position 25,214 of record JABFRT010000035.1, read on the forward strand.
CCAGCGCGGCGGTGGCGGCTTCCTTGGTGGCCCGGGTGAAGCGCAGATCGAGCTTGACCGGCGCATGCTGCAGGATCGCATCGACGCGATCAAAGGCGACCTGAAAGAGGTCGTCAAAACCCGCGAGCTGCATCGCAAGGGCCGCCGCAAGGTGCCATATCCGATCGTCGCAATTGTCGGCTACACCAACGCCGGCAAGTCGACGTTGTTCAACAAGATCACGGGCGCCGGCGTGCTCGCGATGGATCAGGTGTTCGCAACGCTCGATCCGACCATGCGCGAATTGAAATCTGCCGAGCGCGCGCAAGATCATCCTGTCCGACACCGTCGGTTTCATTTCCGATCTGCCGACGATGCTGGTGGCGGCATTCCGCGCGACGCTGGAAGAAGTCATCGAGGCCGATCTGATCCTGCATGTGCGCGACATCGCGCATGATGAGACCGAGGCCCAGGCGCACGACGTCGAAAAAGTCTTGTCCGATCTCGGCATCGATACGCTGCCGGCTGACAACCACATTCTGGAGGTGTGGAACAAGGTCGATCTGCTGACGGCCGACAAACTGAGCGAGCTACAACACGAAGCCGCCCGCAATGAGCGTCATCCCGTGCTGGTGTCGGCGGCCACAGGCGAGGGGCTGGATGCGCTGTTCGCCGCGATTGACGCGCGGCTCGGGCGCGCTGACGAGATCGTCGAGGTCGTGATCCCCGGCCACGAAGGCGCGCTGATTGCGTGGCTGTACGAGAACGCCGAAGTCATGACCCGCACCACTTCCGACGACGGCGCTTTGCATTTGAAACTCCGCCTCGCGTCCGAAAAGAAGGACCGGACCATCGCCCATCTGCGCAAGGCAGGGGTGAGGGTTTAGCAGTTAGCCAGTCGCGCCTCAATCACGATGCCCGCTACCTTGGTCCTCTCCCTTAGGGAGAGGATGCCCGAAGGGCAGGTGAGGGGGCTTGATGCGAGAGCGGTGCTTGCTCCAAGCCCCTCATCCGGTCCGCCTCAATTGGCGCTATCGCGCCGGGCGGACCACCTTCTCCCCAAGGGAGAAGGACGGCGCGCACTCAGCCGGTGTCGCCCGCGTCGCTTGCCTCGCCTAAATCGCGGTGCCAGCCATGGTGTTCCTCTCCCTTAGGGAGAGGATGTCACGAAGTGACAGGTGAGGGGGCTTGATGGGCGAGCGGTGCTTGAGAAAAGCCCCTCATCCGGTCCGCCTCGTTTGGCGCTATCGCGCCGGGCGGGGCAGGCTCTTCTCCCCAAGGGAGAAGGAAGTTGAACCCCTCAGCCGGTGTCGCCTGCGCCCCAGCGCAATGCCACGCCCTTGGTAACTGCAACTTTTCGGTGTATTCTGTGGCCCATGGAACATCGCGTGCAGGCATGTATTGCCGGTGGTGGCCCGGCCGGTTTGATGCTCGGCGTCTTGTTGGCGCGCGCGGGCATTCGCGTGATGGTGCTTGAGAAACACGGCGATTTCCTGCGCGATTTTCGCGGCGACACCATCCACCCGTCGACCATGCAGGTGCTGCATGAACTCGGTTGGCTGGACGAATTCCTGACGCTGCCGCACGTCGAAATCCGCCAGATGCGCGCCCAGTTCGGCGACACGCTCATTCAACTCGCCGACCTGTCGCATCTGCCCGTCAAGGCGCCGTTCATCGCCATGATGCCGCAATGGGACTTCCTCAATTTCCTGGCCGCCAAGGGAAAGACCTACCCCGGATTCAAATTGGTCATGAACGCCGAGGCGCGTGGTTTGATCGTCGAAGATGATCGCGTGACCGGCATCACCGCGCAGACGGCGAACGGCCCGATGAACGTGCGGGCGGAACTCGTGGTCGCCGCCGATGGGCGCACCTCGACGTTGCGGAAAGCCGCCAATCTTGAAAGCGAAAACTTCGGCGCGCCGATGGATGTGCTGTGGTTCAGCCTGCCGCGCGCGGCGGGCGACCCGGACGGCGCGCAAGCACGCTTCGATGGCGGGCGGATTTTCGTGATGTTCAACCGCGGCGATTATTGGCAATGCGCGTTCGTTATTCAGAAAGGCGCGGAGCAGGTCGTGCGCGCGCAAGGATTGGCCGCGTTCAAGCGTACCGTCGCGGCGCTCGTGCCGTTCGGCGCATCGCGTGTTGAGGCCATCGCGAGCCTCGACGATGTGAAGTTGCTGAGTGTGCAGGTCGACCGGCTGATAAAGTGGTCGCGTCCTGGACTGTTGTGTATCGGGGACGCCGCGCACGCGATGAGCCCGCTTGGTGGCGTCGGCATCAATCTCGCGATCCAGGATGCGGTCGCGACCTCCAATCTCCTCGCGGCACCGTTGCGCGACGGGACGCTGATGGACGGCGATCTCGAAGCGGTGCAAAAGCGTCGCGATTTCCCGACGCGCGCCACGCAACGCCTGCAAGTCGTGATGCAGAACACCATCATCGCGCCAACGCTCAGCGCGAAGGGGCAGATCAAGCCGCCGCTCGCCATCCGGCTGATGACCAGCGTGCCGTTGTTGTCGCGCATTCCGGCCCGCATCCTTGGCCTCGGCTTCAGGCCAGAGCACGTCGCGTCGTCGTAACGCCGTGCAAACCATTTTAAGGAAATGGCCTTCACATTGCCATACAACTGGTATATGAAGCGCGTCCCGAGCGTTGCATTTGTGCTCGGTTTTGTTGACGGTTTGGGAGTTCACCCCATGAAAGTCCAACACCCAGTGCTTGCGTTCAGCTGACGCGCACTCATGCTTGAGCGGCCCGCTTGAGCACGTACGTGCGCGCCGCTCGCAACGAACGCCGGACATCCGGCTCCTCACATTCATCCAATTCGAAATTCCATTCGCTTAGAAAGTAGTGGTTGGTCATGACTGCTCGCGCACGCGCGGGCCGGACTGCGCTTGCGCCCAATCGTGCGCGCCGTCCGGCGGAGCTGCGTGCCATGGTGCAGCGGTTCGATGCGCGTATTCGTTTGCGCGTCGCCGCGTTAGTGTCGTCGCACGCTTATTTTGAAGATCTGATGTGGTCGTTTCCGGGCTTGCTGCATGCGCTCGCCGTCGGCGATCCGGCATCCGCTGCAACACGCGCCGCCGCCCAATTGGTGCGTGCGGGTGCGCCGTTGCGCGCGATCGCGGCGCTTTTAGCCGTGCCGGTTTGGACGCGTGCCTTGCCGCCCGAAGCGTTCGGGACGGCCCGCATGCGTGTGCCCGATACGGCAGAATTTGCGCACGGCATCGCCAATCATCTTCCGAAGTCGCCGGAAGTCGCAGAACGATGGCTGGCGTTCGTGGCGTTTGCCGCGAAAGCGGACGGCGATGATTTCGCTCTCTGGACTGCTCGCGAGTTCGATCAAATCGGGCCCGGTGCAGAGCCTGAAAATCTCGCAGGCCTGGCGCTGTTCGCGTGGTTCTCGGCGCGCGCCCACTTGGTTGCTGGTTGCGTGATCGGCAAACCTTGGAACGGTAAGCAGTCGCTCGGCGAGGCGGCCGATCAAGCGCGGTGCTGGATCGACAGGCTGGACATGCCGCTCTATCGCGCGCCGTACATTGTCGCGACAGCCCCGGTGGCCTTTATCGATGGCTTCGATTTTATCCAGCTCGGCCGCGCGGAGGACGTGTTTGAAGAAGCGGACGCGATGTGCAATTGCCTCGCGGATTATGCTGTAACTCTATCGACGGGGCGCACGCAGGTGTGGGGCATGCGCCGCAATGGGGAACGCGCCGCGTCGCTCGAAATCGTGTTCCACGAGGCCGCGCACGGTTTGCCGGAACTCGTGCAGATCAAGGCTGAGAACAACGCTCCTGTGGCGCAGGATGTATTGCACGCGGCCTATCGCTGGTTGTTGTCGTGGCCGCTCGCGGCTGAGCCGCTTCCGTTCCGCGACGGCCTCGCCGACGATGGCGTCTATCGCGCGCTGATGAAACCCTACTGGCAGGCCAAGGGTCTGGTTCCGTGGCTGCCGCTTGGCGCAAATGGCGCGCCGCTGGATGACGCCCGCCGCGGTCTGTGGAGATTGACCGATATGCGCGCCGCCCGGCGCCGGAGGCGCGTGTGAATGATCACGTGGTTGAGTGCTTATCAATCGCGCGCACTTCGTCCCACAGAGCATCCATTTCCGCGAGGTTGGATTGCGCTGGGCTTGAGCCTTTCTCGCTCAAGCGCTGTTCGATGTAGGCGAAGCGGCGCGTGAACTTGGCGTTTGCCGCGCGCAGGCAATCCTCTGGATCAATCTGTAAATGCCGCGCGATATTGGCCATGACGAAAAGCATATCGCCGAATTCTTCTTTCATTGCGTCTATTTTGTTTGCCGCGTCCGACACTCCTTCGTCGCGCCGGCCGGACGCGGCGGGCTTCGCGCCTTCCGGCCGGCTCGCGGAACGCGTGTCGGAAGGCGCAATGTATAAAGCAACTTCCTCGAACTCTGCGATCTCTTCCTTCAATTTTTCAAACACAGGCGCAATATCTGGCCAATCGAATCCCACCTTGGCGGCTTTGTGCTGCAACTTGATGGCCCGCGTGAGCGCCGGCAGCGTCGCCGGAATATCGGCAAGCAGTGATTTCGTTTCGCCCGATGATTTGCCGGCGCGTTCCTCAGCTTTGATGCGGTCCCACAGGCCGTTGACGTCGCCTGCGCTGTTGGCGGTTTCGTCGCCAAACACATGCGGGTGGCGGCGGATCATTTTGGCGCTGACGCCTTCCACCACATCGCCGAATTGAAACGCGCCTTGTTCTTCCGCCATGCGGGAATGATAGACAACCTGCAGCAACAGATCGCCGAGTTCGTCTTTCAAATCTCCAAGATCGCCGCGTTGAATAGCGTCAGCAACCTCATAGGCTTCCTCGATCGTGTAGGGCGCGATTGTTGCGAACGTCTGCTCCAGATCCCACGGGCAGCCGGTCTTAGGCGTGCGCAGCGCCGCCATGATGTCGATCAGGCGCTGAATGTCTTTCGATGGCGTCATAGCGGTCCTCAAAATGTGAGGCCTGACACTAGACGATCAAACCGTAAGCGGCGAGGGGCCAGTGAAGGGGCGGCGGACAAGAAGCCCGCGCGTCAGCTGCGGCCACGCCAGCACAACGATGAGCGGCAGTATCCACCCGAGCCAGGAAGCGGCCGCATAGACCGGCTCGAACGGCAGCCGCAACAGGATCGCGGACCCGACAATTACGCGGAACCAAACCGCGCCGCTCGTCACCGCGACCATCGCCAGCATGAACCTCGCGTGGCGCGCCCTGTCGCCCGCCCGGATCGCGATGACGCCGCGCACCAGCAAATAGAGCCACACCAGCCCTTGCACGAAAAACCCGGCGCGGGCGGCTATCGAACTGTCGCTCATTGTGGCAACGGGAAACGACGTCAGCCCCGCAATCACCACGAAACCGCCCATAACGCGGCCCAGCATGCGGTGCAGACGGGCATGGTGACGGACAGCAATCACGGCCGGCGCGAGCATGAGTACGATGGCACCCGTCACCATATGGGCCTTGAACACGAACACCATTCGTTCAGCGAGCACAAACATTTCATAGGGCAGCGGGATCAATCCTGTGCCGGAACCGATTGCGACAAGACCAACGGATGTTGAAAGGATCACGAACATGAGTATCAAAGCTATGCGCGCTGTCTCGAACGTCACAGCCTGGGACATCAAATTTCCGGGACGATTGGCGGCGCTGGCGATCCTCATGACCGCAATGCTCGCCGCCCCTGATGGCTTCTCTGCGGCAGCCGGAGACAAAACTGCAGACGCAGCCAGCGATGCAACCGCAATATCGCCGGGCACCGGGCCTATCGTTCTCGCCGGACGCTGGAGTGGCCCGCGCCACGGCTATGCGATGCGCCGGCCCGTGGGCGGCCAAGATAGCAAGTCCGACGATGGCGGCTGCAAGGGCAATCATTGCACCCTGACCTACGACATCGTCGCCTGCCCTGACGGGTGGTGCGGGATCGCGGTCAGCGACGCGACGCCGTGCGGGGCCATCGGCGTGCGCATGAAGCCTGATACCGGGCCCAACCGCCGCAACGCGTTTACCGGCAAACTCGAACTCGCCAAGGGCTCAGCGCCTTACACAGTCGAAGCGTGGTACAGCGCGCCGGGCTCAACGGCTGGCGAAGGCCGCGAACTCGCGCGCCTGCATTTCGTCGGCGACACCGGCGACGGCGGCATGCTGATGATGCGCCGCTCCTTCCCCTTCCAAGCCGAATTGACCCGCATCAGCGACGCCAAATGCACACTCGAACAGGCGACGAGTTAGACAGGAATTGTCATCCCGGCCGGACTCCGGCCTTGAGCCGTGGGAAGCGCCGGGACCCATCGTGCCACATAGATGCACTGCGTATTGATTTCTGTTAGGTCCCGGTTTTCGCAAGAGGGCGAAACCGGGATGACAGCGTGGGGCCGCGGCGAAACCCCGAAGGCCGATAGAAACGGGCAGCCACTGGCGCTGGCGTGCGCAGCCGCTACAATGCTTTGCGCCTCAGACGGGGGCTCATTGGGGCAGGGGCGGGGACACGCGGGAACACATGCGCATCATTTTCAACGCGATCCTTATGATCCTCGAAGTGGCGGCGATTGCGGGCATCGCGTGGCTTGGGCTCAATTATCCGCTGATCTTTGCGGGCCTGACAGCTGCAACTGCGCTGGCGCTGGGCGTTGGTCTCGAAATCGCGCGCCTCAAAACGAACTGCCGTTTTACTTTGATAGGCCACCGGGAAAGTTCGCGTTGTTCACGGCCTTCGTCGGCTCGACAGAAGCGTTCGTCAAAGCGCTGCTTGCGGGCGTCGTCGCGCTGCTGACATTCCTCGGCACCGACCACGACCGCTTGACGATTGTCGCTCTCTGCTTCGCCGCTTGTCTGTTTATCGGTGTGCAGGTTGTGCGCTTTCTCGCCGATAAATTCCAAGCGCGCCCGTTGCGCTGGGGCTATTTCCGCCTGGCACCGCCATTGGGGTTGATGTTCTCAGCCGGGCTGTCGTTCCTGCCGTCGCCCGGCATCACCGAAATGGCCAAGCGCGCCGCGTTCGATTTGCCAGAGCGCCCGTCGCTGCAGCAGGCCAGCGAATTTCTGTTCCTCTTGAAACAAAGCTTCGACGATATCGTCGAGCGCATGCTTGGCCTCGTGTTTGAGACAGGCGTCGCGCAAGGCATCGCCGCTGTTGTTTCAGTCAACATGCTCTCAGGATTTGTGCTCGCTTTATACGCGGTTTTAATCGCTGAAGGCGTACGCTTTCTCGAACAGACGAACACATAGGGCACGCGCGCAATCATGAAACTGAAACGCGGATTCCGCCAGCTCATCGATGAGGCCCAAGCAGAGGTGACGACCATTTCTGTCGCCGAAGCGAGGGCGCTTCTTGGCCGCGATGATGTGTTGTTCGTCGACTTGCGCGATCCGCGCGAATTGGAACGCGAAGGCAAAATTCCAGGCGCGTTTCATTGCCCGCGCGGCATGCTCGAATTCTGGATCGATCCGGAAAGCCCGTATCACAAAGCGGAACTGATGAGCGGTAAGCGATTGCTGTTCTATTGCGGCAGCGGGTGGCGCTCGGCTCTGTCCGCAAAAACCGTGCAGGATATGGGAGTAGACAACGTCGCCCACTTGGGCGGCGGTTTTACCGCCTGGAAGAAAGACGGCGGCGCTGCCGGGTGAGGCGCTGGCGGGTGAGGTGAGGGCGCTTGCATTGCAGCGCACTGTAACCACCTGCCCAAACCCCAGAATCGAAGCGTAGATTCAACTCGTGTTGCGTCTATCTCGTTGACCGGGGAGAGTCGCATTTATGCGCGCCACAGCGATCCGCCGTACACTACCGTCGTTGCATCAGATCAGCATTGCTTTCGGTGCCGCCGCGATCTCGATTGCACTCATCACGCTCTGGTCGAAAGCATCGTACGCCGATGAGCCCATGACACCCGCGGCGAAAGGCACGCGCGTCAAGCCCGATACGCCAACGCGCGTTTTTGTGATGGCGGGCTTCACCCCCGATGCCTGCGCGTTCAAAGGCTTCCCGGATATGCAACTTGATGCCCAGCCGGCCAAGGGTCAGGTGTCGTTCAAGTAGGGCGAGACGACCACCATTCAATATTCGCTGTCGGGCAAATGCGTCGGCAATCAGGTGCAAGGCACCGGCATCTACTACACGCCGGCGAGCGGGCAGACCGGCGCCGATACCTTCACCGTCTCAGGCCGCCTCGGCAGCGGCGAACCCGCAACGCGGACCTTCTCTGTCATTATCGACGAGAACGGCAACCCGCAGTAGGCGGCAAGCCGGCTCCACAAATTCCGTCATGCCGGTCCTGGATCGTGGTCCGGGATAAATTCCGGTTGGCACCGGCAGTAAGTTTCAAAGCGAACATATTTTGCAGGTGTACTTGCGCGCCCGCTTCGGAGCGTCTGCGAACCACCGGTCGCGGTGCTCGTTGACGGGATCCCAGCTTGCAACGCGCCCTACGCATTGCCGCGTGCCGCGGCGCCGGGACGACGGAGCATGGTGAACGGCTTATCCCCGCCGCGCTTTGTCTGCGCTTCCGACTCTCCGTCGTCGAGCCTGCCGGAAGCGCGAAGCAGCGGCGCTAACCAAGCCCAAAATATTTCTCAAAAAACTTATCCCCGCCCCCTAAGGCCGGCCGCATGATCCACCCATCCGCTGCAAACGCGAGGGCCTTCCGGGAGCGCCTGAAGATGCAGCGGACGGTGTGTTGACGCGTCAACAGGCCTTAGACCCTAGGGTTTACTGGTCGAGCAGGCCGCTTCGCCTGCACGCTGCAACCGCGGAGTTTTGCCAGAGCCCCGGCGCGGGTGACTGCGCCGTGGTCCGTCCAGCTGCGAGATTGTGCGGCAACGCCCAATCCCCCCGCCGACCCTGTGGCCATCAAGGATGCGCCGAACCAAGGGAGAGCGCCTCGCAGGGAGCGACCGTCTGGCTCCGCGTGTCAACACCGGCGCGGCGGGCAGGGGACTGCTCGTTCTTGTTGAATTCAAACGCAGGACCATGCCCGTCCGCGCGCCCTCGCACTTTTCAAGACCGCCAGCTGCAGGCCGGCGGGAAGACGCGGAGCTATGCACAGGAGACAAATTGCTATGGCATCGGAGACGCCAAAAGATGATCAGCCGCTTTCCACCTTAACGATGGACGAAACGCAGTCGTTGGTCAGGCGCCTCATGGAAGCGCGCCTGCGCGGAGAGGATATCGGTCAGGGCAGCGGCGCGCATGCCAAGCCCGCGGTTGACGCGGACGCCTATCGCGATTGGCGGCGGCGCACGGTGGCCGAATTGATCTCGCTGCCGGTCATCTGTCCGGTACGCCGTTGCCGCCGCAGCCGCCGGTGCAAAGGCGACGATATGGTTTGCCTGACGCGCCATCGCGAGCAGGCCGGTCAACGCGTCAATCTGATGATGGGCTGGGATCTGACTTCGCTGACCGACGACGAAGATGATTTCAGCTGGTGAGCGCGCGGCGTGCTGAATGCGGCGTGGGAGAGGCGCCTGCGTAGCCTTCTTGGCCAGCGGTGTAGTCAGGCTGACAGCGGCGGCAAAATTTAGCGCTCAAACGTTTGCCGCAAAAATCAGCGGCGCCAAGCCTCAGCCGGACATCCGCCCCGATATCAATTTCGCATAATAGATATTATGGAAATTATTGCGCAGCACGTCTGTTGTTTCAATATGTAACGGCGTTTAAGGTGTCAGCCGCTTCCGGACCGGACAACCACCTGCAATCTGCAATGGCGGTGTCCGGTCCATATGGCGCGATCTCGCCTTACTTATCGCCCTTCTCGTGGAATTCAGCAACGAACCGGTCGAGCAGACGCACGCCCCAGCCCGAGCCCCAGCTGGTGTTGAAGTCGCTCTTGGCGCCGTCCATCGCGGTGCCGGCAACGTCCAAGTGGCACCACGGCGTGTCCTTGATGAAGCGCTGCAGGAAGGCTGCCGCCGTGCATGAGCCGCCCCAGCGGCCGCCGGCATTCTTCATGTCGGCGAAGCGGCTGTCCATCGCCTTGTCGAACGCCTTATCGAGCGGCATGCGCCAGACCTTCTCGCCGGTGGTGCGCGATGCGGCAGACAGTTCCTCGGCGAGCTTGTCGTCGTTGGCGAACATGCCGGCATATTCCTTGCCAAGCGCGATCATGATGGCGCCCGTTAGCGTCGCCAGATTGACGATCAGCTTCGGCTTGAACTTTTCCTGCGCGTACCAGAGCACATCCGCCAGCACCAAGCGGCCCTCGGCATCGGTGTTGATGATCTCAATCGTCTGGCCCGACATCGAAGTGACGATATCGCCGGGGCGCACCGCATTGCCGGACGGCATGTTCTCAACGCAACCAATGAGGCCAACCACATTGACGTTGGCTTTGCGTTCGGCGAGCGCGTGCATGACACCGATCACTGCGGCCGATCCGCCCATGTCGCCCTTCATGTCTTCCATGCCGGCGGCCGGCTTGATCGAAATGCCACCGGTATCGAAAATCACACCCTTGCCAACGAAGCAGATCGGCTTGGCCTTCTTGTTTGCCTTGGCGCCGTTCCAGGTCATGATGGCCATGCGCGACGGGCGGGTGCTCCCCTGCCCGACGCACAAAAGCGAGCCCATACCGAGCTTTTCCATGGCTTTGACGTCGAGAATTTCAACGTCAACCCCAAGCTTTTCAAGCGCCAGCGTCTTCTCGGCCAACTCAACCGGACCCAAAATATTGGCCGGTTCGTTGACCAGTTCGCGGGCTACGTTGACGCCGTTGACAACGGCCTTCAGCGGCTGGAATGCGGCCTTGGCCTTGTCGGGATGGGCGCAATGAATTATAATCTTTTTTAAACCATCCTTGTCGGCGCTGGCATCTTCAGCGGACTTCTTGGTGTGATACTTCTTGAACGTGTAGTGGCGCAGCATCGCGCCTTGGGCGATCGTCGCCGCGATTTCTTCCGGCTTCAAATCTTCGGTGCCATCGATATCGACGATCACGCTTGCAGACACACCCTTCCGCGCCTGGATCGCCGCCAGAATGCAACCGCCAAGTTCGATCAGCTGCAATTCCGTCAGGTTGGCGTTCTTGCCGATGCCGGCAGCGATCATACGATCAATGCCGATTTTCGCTGGTGCCAGGATTTCGAGTGTCGATTTGAACTTGCCCTTATAGCCGGCAGCGGCTGCGGCTTTGCCAATCGCGCCGCCAGATTTGGTGTCGAGGTCGCGCGCCTTCGAGCCAAGCTCCAGGCCGTCGGCGACAAGCACTACGGCTGCGGTCTCGGGCTCGGCATTGAGGGCTGCAAAACTGATATCGAGGCGGTCGGACATTTCAGGCATTCTCCAAATCATGGTTCGGGCGCGGCCGCGCCTGCGGACGAACAGTCCGCGTCGAAGACTTCTGGATCGGGTTCGATAGAGAACCTTGACCCCGCAGCACTCGGGTGGGACGGTGATGCGTCACCTTGGGATATTCGCCGTAGTCAAGCAAGTCCGGTCCGCCAACTGTGGCCGGGTGCGCTAAGTGAGGTAAGCACGAGGCCGATGCGCCGCCTCACAAAAATGATGCTTGAAATCCCGGCCCGCGCGGCTCTAAGGCTTGGTGCGGTTCGAGATTTCGGCCAAAGTCCGCGCGCGAGAGGTTCAAGGCCGAATTTCCGCCACCGTGCTGTGGCCCGGTGTGGATTGGCGCGGGGGCGCCGTGGGCTAATCGCCAGCAGCGCTCTGTAGGCACATTTGAGGGGTTGCTGGCAGCGCGCATGGGGATTTTTTCGCGATACGTATTCCGCCAAGCGGCCGGCGCATTTCTGCTGATTTTGCTGTCGCTGGCCAGCGTCGTGTGGATCGCATTGGCTTTGCGCCAATTGAACGTCGTCACAAACCAGGGCCAAGACACCTGGACGCTGATGAAAATGACCACACTGGCGCTGCCAAACCTGATGGCCATTATCGCGCCGGTGTCCTTTCTGATTGCGGCACTGCACACTCTCAACCGCCTCAACACCGATAGCGAGCTGATCGTGCTAACCGCATCCGGCTCGACGGTGTGGACGGCGGCCCGGCCCCTGCTCGCGCTGGCGCTGCTGGTCACGGCGGGCCTCGGCCTGATCAACCACTTCGCTCAGCCGTGGAGTTTCCAGCGTCTGAAAGAATATATTGTGCAAATGCGCACCGACCTGCTGACCCAGGTGATCCAACCAGGCCGCTTCACGAGCCCCGAAGCCAATCTCACATTCCACATCCGCGAGCGCGCATTGAACGGCGAATTGATCGGCCTAGTGATGCATGACACGCGCGACAAGGTGCAGGCGCAAAGCTATCTGGCTGAGCGCGGCGTGATCGTGAAGCAAGAGCCGACCGCCTATCTGGTCATGAACGCCGGTCACATCATCCGCCGCAGCGATCCCAAAGATCCGCCGCAAATTATCGCGTTCGATACTTATGCAGTTGACCTTGACCGGTTTGAACCGCAAGGCGGCAACGAAGGCGAATTGAAGCCGCGAGAGCGCTATTACAGCGAGCTTGTGACCACCGATCCAAAGTGCCGCTCGTGCAAGACGCAGGCAGGCCAGTTCCGCTCGGAGTTGCATGAGCGCTTTGCCAGCATGCTTTACCCAATCGCTTTTGCGTTCATCATCATTGCCTTTGTCGGTCAAGCGCGCTCGACCCGGTCAAGCCGCATGGAAAGTTTGGTGGTCGCGTTTCTGGCGGCCGCTGGATGCAGGCTTGGCGGACTTGCGCTCAACAATCTTGTGACGGCAAAAGCCGCTTACGTGCCGGCCATGTATTTGCTGCCGGTTGCAGCGATAGCGTTGTCGCTCTTGGTCATCAAAGGCGCTGACCGGCACCGCAGCGGCCTTGGCGCTATTGATAAAATCGTCGAAGCTTTGGCCCCCCTCGTCCTCAGGATCAGCACCATGCTTGGCCGCAAACGGGCGGGAGCCGCCGCGCCATGATCCGCCATTTCACACTCACATGGTATATTGGCCGCCGCTTCCTGACCGGCATTATGGCGACGCTCGTGATTTGCTCACTGCTGATTTTTATGATCGATTTGCTCGAACTGCTGCGCCTCGCTGGAAAATACGGCTCGGTGCCGGCCATGAGCCTTGCCACCATTGCCCTGATGCGGCTGCCGGCCTACACCGAATTTCTGTTCGGCTTCGCGGTGCTGGTCGGAAGCATCGGTGCGCTGCTGTTCCTGAACCGTAAAAGTGAGCTCGCCGTCATGCGGGCTGGCGGCATGTCGGTTTGGCAATTCCTGTGGCCGGGTATTCTCGTCGCCTTCCTGATCGGGCTCATCGGCATGACAGTGTTCAACCCGTTGGCGGCCGCGGGGCGCACAGAAGCTGAAAAGCGCTTCGCCAAGGCCTTTGGCCAAGATGGAAACCTGCTCAAGGCCCAAGGTGGCGGCTCGTGGCTGCGCCAAGATGGCGCCGACGGGGAATCGGTGATCGGCGCGGCGGCGGCCTCCAATAGGGGATTAACCCTTACCGGAGTAATGGTTTTTTCCTATGACAAGGACGGACACTTCACCGAAAGAATCGACGCGGCGAGCGGCAGCCTTAAAGAGGGCTATTGGCAGTTCGACAGGGCCTGGGTTTCAAGGCTTGGCCAGGAGCCTGAAAAATTCGACACCTACCTTGTATCGACCTACCTGACCCCTGACCGTGTCCAGGATGCCCTCGGCACCGTCTTTTCGGTATCCTTCTGGGACCTGCCCGGGCTGATTGAAGTCACTGAAAAAGCCAAACTTTCGGCTGAAAAACTAAAAGTACAATATGAGCTGCTATGGTCCCGCCCGCTGCTCTGCGTGGCGATGGTCCTTTTGGCGGCAACTGTGTCATTGCGGTCATTCCGCTCGGGCGGCATCCAGACTATGGTCGCGACTGGAATGATTGGGGGGTTCGCCTTTTTCTTGTTCTCTGAAATCTTTAGGCAAATCGGTGTTGCCGGACTGGCGTCTGCTTGGGCTGCAGTTTGGTTGCCGGTTGTCTTGCTTTTGGTCATTTCGTCGACGGTGCTGCTGCACCAGGAGGACGGCTAGGTGATGCGTCGAACGCGGACACCGCAAGAGGGTTGCGGAACGTCACGCGAGAAGTCCGTTCGTCGTTTGATGAACCGGGCTGCTCGTGCGTTCGGCTGCGCATTTGCGCTCGCCGCCACGTTTGCCTGTGCCGTGCCCGCTCAGGCCCAGGATCCGAGCCTGCAGCGTTCCGGCGGAACCGCCGCGAGTTCATTCCCGACTGCGCCTGGCGGTATGTTTGGAAACGTCAAAAAGAAAATTGACGGCACTAAGCCGATGAACCTGCAGGGCGACCAGCTGGTTTATGACACCGCTGGCAACAAGGTGATTGCGCGCGGCAATGTCGAGATCTTCTATAACGACTACATCCTGACCGCGGACGAAGTCGTCTACGATCAATCTGCCGGCACTTTGACGGCAGCGGGCAACGTCACTTTGAAAGAGCCGCAGGGCAACGTCATTCGCGCAGACCGCTATACGCTGACGGACGACTTCCGCGATGGGTTTGTTCAGTCGCTGTCGGTCGTGACCAAGGACGACACGCGCATATCAGCTGAGCGCGCGACGCGGCGCGACGGCAACGTGACCGAATTCCAGAACGGTAAGTTCACGCCTTGCAAAAGTGAGGGCAACACGCCACCGCTGTGGTGCATCAGCGCCGCGCGCATCATTCATGACAAGGACGCCGCCGTCATAAGCTACCAAGATGCCTACTTCGAAATCTTTGGTCAGCCGGTGTTGTATTTGCCGTATTTCCAGCACGCCGACCCATCGGTGAAGCGCAAGTCCGGCTTCCTGGCGCCGCAGTATGGCCAGTCGACGAATCTCGGATTCATCACCGGCATTCCGTATTACTTCGCGCTCGATCCGAGTTTTGATTTCACCTTCAATCCGCTCTACCTGTCGGAACAGGGTGTGTTGTGGCAGGGCGAATGGCGCCAACGCTTGGCCAATGGACAGTACAGCGTCAACATCTCAGCCATCGATCAGGATTCCGATGATCTTCCGGGCACTCTTGCTGATCGCGACGACCTTAACGGATGGCGCGGCAGCCTGCAGACTCGTGGACTATTTTCGCTGTCGAGCTGGTGGAAATTCGGCTGGGACGTGACGCTGGAAAGCGACGACCAATTCCGCCGTTTCTATCGCCTGGATAACATCCTGCTGACCGACCGCGTCAATCAGGTGTTCCTGACCGGCCAGTCAGACCGAAACTATTTCTCAGCCCGCCTCTATCACTTCGGCGGGCTGATGCTCGATGACACCAATCAGGCAGAGAGCTACACTCATCCGATCATCGACTACAATTATGTCTTCGCCGACCCAGTTCTCGGCGGCGAACTGAAATGGGACACTAATTTCCTGAGCTTTACCCGCTCGGATGGGGCGTCGCAGTTTACCAATAATGTACCGACGAAAATTGGCGATCAGAACATCAACCGCCTGACGACCGAGTTGAAGTGGCGCCGCCGGTTTACCGACACGATTGGCATCACTTATACGCCGTTCGGCAACCTGCGCGGCGACGCCTATCAATTCGATGACTTTACCGATCCCGAATCCGTCGTTCTCAATGCAAACGGCACAGTCAATTCGAGTTCGCTGGTAAGTTCAGACACGACATTCCGCGGCATCGCAGCTGGCGGTGTAACTGTCGCTTACCCGTGGATTAATCACACAGCGAGCGCCAGCCACATCGTCGAACCGATCGGGCAAATCGTGGCGCGCCAGGCCAGCGTGACGCAGCGCCGTTTGCCCGACGAAGATGCGCGAAGCCTTGTCTTCGACGATACAAATTTGTTCGAAGTGAACAAGTTCTCCGGCCTCGACCGCACCGAAATGGGCACCCGCGCCAATGTCGGCGTGCAGTACACATTCCAGGCCAACGATGGCGGATATGCGCGTTTCCTTGCGGGGCAGAGCTTCCATTTATCGGGTGACAACGTCTACGCCAACCCGGGCCTGGATAGCGATGGTAACCCGATCTACTCAGCCGGCAGCGGGCTACAGACAAACAAGTCCGATTATGTGCTCGGTGCCTATGTAGCGCCGACCGACGCATTCCGCTTGATCGCCCAGTCGCGCTTCGATGAGAACGACATGCGCCTGATGCGGGAGGATGCAGGTGTGCAGGTATTCTACGGCCCCGTGTTCGGCCAGGTGAGCTATGCTTATACGGCCGCTGACCCGTTGGTTGGGATCAATGCAGAGCAGCAGGATATTCTGGCAACCGGCATGCTGCGGTTGACCGATAACTGGAGCATCGGAGCAGGCTTCCGCTATGACATCGACGCGTCGGAACTCCGCCAGGATAGCGTCCAGGTGAAATACGCCGACGAATGCTTCGTGCTGACCGCGACCTATCAGGAGCTGTACTATAACAGCGCCACGATCGACGACGACCGCAGCCTGATGCTGCGCTTCGAATTGAAGCACCTCGGTGAATTCAAGTACAAAACCGACGCGCTCGACTTCGCATTTGGCGGTGAACAGCGGACCAACTGATGCACCCGGCAGCAGCTGGCGCAGACGGTTAACCGCGGGACAAACCGGATTTTGGCCACGGTTGATGTGGATAACGTGCGCGCATAGAGCAGCCGTCAGTTAAGCTTGGCGCTCGGTCGAATCATAGACTTTGGACCTGCCGCATCATGACGACGATCCGGGCCCTTTTGCGCCCCTTCCCTTTCTGCCGCCGGGACCGCAGTTCGCGTGTCACGCCACCGCGCCGCGCCGTATTTCTGGTTTGGGCCGCGCTGCTTTGCAGCCCTTTGGCCCTAGCCCAGCCCTTCAACACCGCCGCAGCCGAACCGGTGGCAAGCAAGCCGGCGCTCAGGCCATCGACAGCCGAGCAAGCGCCACCGGCTGCGGCCATCCAGGCGGCGGCAAAACCAACCGCAAAATCTGCGGCCAAGACGATGGCCGCGAAAGCCGGCACGACGAAGACCGCAAGCCGCGGACCGGCATCCAGCGGCGGCGAGCAAGCCATCGTCGCACTCGTCAACGACGAACCTGTCACGGGTTTTGAAATTCAGCAGCGCGCTGCAATGTTGAGCGGTGGCGGTCTGCAGGCCAAGGCGCAGGAAAACTTCAAAGCGATATTGAAGAACCCGCGCACCACCGAACGCCTGAAGGCGATCCTGGCCGAGACCATCAAGGCCAACGAGGGCAAGTCCAAGGATCAGATCATCGCAATTTTTGAAGGCCGCAAGAAGCAGTTCGCCATGGATATGCAGAAGCAGGCTGTCGAAAGCGCGCGCTCAGCCGTTCTGCCGGGCATGAAGAAAGCGGCTCTTGAAGAACTGATCGAAGAAAAGTTGAAGCTTCAGGAAGCCAAGCGGCTTGGCGTGTCCGTTGGCGATGATGAAGTCAATCGCGTGCTGGCAGGTATTGCCGAGCGCAACAAAATGACCGAAGCGCAGTTTATCAATCAGCTGGGTGGCGGCACCGACGCCATGAAAAACCGCATCCGCTCGACGCTATCGTGGAACGACGTGATCCGCCGCAGGTTCGGCGCGCAAATCGCGATTGCCTCAAAGGACGTCGATAAACTGGTCGCCTCAACAACGGCTGCCGGACAAGACGATGTCGAGTTGCGTATTCAGCGGATCCGCATCGCTATGCCAGTCAAAATGGATCAGGCGGGCGTCGCAGCCCGCATGCAGGACGCAGAAAAGATCCGCGCTAAATTCACAGACTGCAAATCGACAGGCGCTGTTGCCAGTGGTGTCGCTGGCGCCAAGTTCGAAGAGCTTGGCAAGCGCCGTCCATCCGCAATTCAAGAGCCAACCCGCACGCTGCTGCTCAACGCTAAGGACGGCGAAATGCTGCCACCGAGCATGGGCGAAGGCGGCGTCGAACTTTGGATTGTCTGCGGCCGCGATGTGGTCAAGGCCGAAGATCAGAAGCGCACGCAGGCCGAGGGCGAGCTGAAGCAAAAGGAATTCGAGTTGCTGGCCAAGCGGCATCTCAAGGATCTGCGCCAGGACGCGCACATCGAGTATCGCTGATCATGGCAGTTGGGGGCTCATCGGGCGCCGCGCCGCTCGCACTCACAATGGGCGACCCGGCCGGCATTGGCCTCGAGGTCACGCTTAAAGCCTGGCAGCTGAGAAACGGTCTTTCGCGGGCCGCCGACGCGCTTTCGCCATTTTGTTTGTACGGCAGTGCCGGCGCCGTTCGCGACCGGGCGCGCCTATTAAACCTTGATGTTCCAGTTGTAGAAATCGCATCACCAGCCGACGCGTGCACTGTCTTCGCAACGGCGCTTCCTGTGCTCGATATCGCGCTCACAGAGCCAGCCGTTGCCGGCCAGCCGTCGCCGCGCAATGCGGCCGCAGTGATCAGCGCCATTTCGCGCGCGGTCGGCGATGTGCATTCGGGACAGGCGCGTGCCGTCGTCACCAACCCGATTGCAAAATCGGTGTTGTATAGCGCCGGATTCAAATACCCAGGTCACACCGAATTTCTGGCGGCGCTTGCTGGAGAACACTGGCCCGGCCGCAGTTATCATCCGGTCATGATGATCGCCAGCGACGAGTTGAAAGTTATACCCCTGACCATCCACGTTGCTCTTGCCGACGTGCCGCGCCTCGTCACGGGCGCGCTGATAGATCAAACGGTGCGGATCACGGCTGAGGCGTTGCAGCGCGACTTTGCGATCGCAACGCCGCGGATCGCAGTCGCAGGTCTCAATCCGCATGCCGGCGAAGATGGCACCATTGGCGCTGAGGATCGCGACTGCGTGATACCGGCTCTTGACGCGTTGCGCGCTAACGGCTTTGACGTCAGCGGGCCTCTGTCAGCCGACACCATGTTCCATGCAGCGGCCCGCGCAACGTACGACGCGGCGATCTGCATGTATCACGACCAAGCGCTCATTCCGGTCAAGACGCTGGCATTCGACCGCGGTGTCAATGTCACGCTCGGGTTGCCGTTCGTGCGCACGTCACCCGATCATGGAACCGCCTTCAACATCGCAGGCACCGGCACCGCCTCAGCGCAAAGCCTGATCGAAGCCTTGAAGCTTGCCGATGCCATGTCGGCCGCACGCGCCGCGGTCGCCTCATGAGCATCACCGACAAGCTCACCGGTTCCAGCCCCGATGGACTTCCACCTTTACGCGACGTGATCGAGCGTTATGACCTGCGAGCCAAGAAAAACCTGGGCCAGAACTTCCTGCTTGATCTCAATATTACCCGGCGCATCGCCCGCTTCTGCGGGGATATGAGCAATCGCACGATCCTTGAAATTGGTCCGGGTCCTGGTGGTTTGACGCGCGCGCTGCTGATAGAAGGCGCTGCCCGCGTCATCGCAATTGAACGCGACGAGCGTTGCCGCCCAGCGCTCGAAGAGATTGCCGCCCGTTATCCGGGGCAATTGGATGTGCATTTCGGTGACGCTCTGGAGGCCGATTGGCCGGCACTGACCGGCACCCCCACGGGTCCCATCACGATTGCCGCCAATCTGCCCTACGGCGTTGCCTCACTGTTGCTTGCCAATTGGCTGGAGACGGAGCCGTGGCCGCCGTGGTTCGACGGCATGGTACTGATGTTCCAGCGCGAAGTCGCCGAACGCATCGTTGCTGAGCCAAATTGCAAGGCCTATGGACGGCTCTCGGTTCTGTCGCAATGGCGCACGGAACCCAAGATTGTCATGAACCTGCCGGCTGAAGCCTTCACGCCCCCGCCCAAGGTTGCATCAGCCGTTGTCGCGTTCACGCCGCGTGCATCCCCCTCGCCTGCGTGCTCTGTAAAAACGCTCGGGCGCGTCACTCAGGCAGCCTTCGGTCAGCGCCGCAAGATGTTGCGCGCCAGCCTCAAACAGCTGACGCCGATGCCAGAACTCTTGCTGCAACAAGCAGGGCTTGATCCAACCGACCGGGCCGAGGACTTGGCCGTCAGTGATTTTGCAGCGATGGCTGCGATCCTTGACACCGCTGCCGCGGACAAAATCTAAAGCGCGCGCTGCATATCGCGGACGAACGCCGATAGCCCGAGCAAGCGCTCGCGCTTCAAACGCTCGGCGTTGAGAATTGACGTAACCGCGCTGACGCTCGTCTCCAGATCATTGTTGACGATGACGTAGTCGTATTCCGCCCAATGGCTGATTTCAGCGGATGCCGCTGCCATCCGCCGGGCCACCACGTCGGCTGGATCCTGTGCCCGGGATTTCAAGCGCTGTTCGAGGATATGGCCGGATGGCGGCAGCACGAACACCCGGACCACATCGCCCTTCATCTTCTCGGACAACTGCTGCGCGCCCTGCCAGTCGATATCAAACAGCACATCTTTACCGGCGCTGATTGCGGCCTCGACGGCGGCGCGCGGCGTGCCGTAGGAATTATCGAACACCTGTGCCCACTCGAGCAGTTCGCCGCCATCGCGCATGGCATTGAAGCGTTGTAGCTCGACAAAGAAATAGTCGATGCCGTCGCGCTCTCCGGGCCGCGCTTTGCGCGTTGTGACGGAGACCGACATGGCGATGCCGGGATCAGCTGCGATCAGGCGCCGGGCGAGTGTGGTTTTGCCCGCGCCCGACGGCGATGACAGAATATAGAGCACGCCGCGGCGCGCGATCTGCGGGCCTTGGGAGCTTGTGGTGGCCGATGCGGGTGGTGATGTTTGTGTCATATTATTCGACGTTTTGCACTTGTTCGCGGAGTTGGTCGATGACGGTTTTGAGCGCGAGGCCAAGCCGTGTCACATCGACCGCATTGGCCTTAGAGCATAGCGTGTTGGCTTCGCGGTTGAATTCTTGCGCCAGAAAATCGAGCTTGCGGCCAACGGCACCTGGTTCTTTCAGAATATCACGCGCACCAGCCACATGCGCATCTAGCCGGGCGAGTTCTTCCTCAACGTCGGCGCGGGTTGCGACCAAGATGGCTTCCTGATGCAGGCGATCTTTGTCGAAGCCGTTGTCGGCATCGACGAGGCGCGCAATCTGCTCCTTGACGCGCGCAAGAATGGCATCAACCGACCGTGACGGTGATGCGCGCACGGCAGCGGTCAAGCGTTCGATCTCAGCCACCTGATCGCTGAGCACAGCGTTTAAGCGCAGTCCTTCCGCCCGGCGCGAGTCAAGCAAACGGTCGAGCGCGCGTTCAAACCCGGCAATCAGAAGCTTCTCGCGCACCGCGCGAGCGTCCGCGCTTTCGCTGGTGTCGCTCTGTTCGAGCACGCCCTTGATCGTGAGAAGGGCAGCGGTGTCTGGCCGTTTGCCGCCGCAGATTTCAGCGGCGCGGTCCGCAGCCTTGAGGACATCTGTGAGGATCGCTTCGTTGAGGCGCACGTTTCCGCCGCTCACCCGGCGGTCGATGGTCAAGGTTGCAGAGACGTTGCCGCGGGTAAGGCGCTTGGCGGCGGCCTCGTGCAGCGCGGGCTCGATGGCATCGTTTCCCGGAGGATAGCGGAGCCGCACGTCAAGCCCGCGTCCGTTAACACTGCGTGCCTCCCAGGCCCAGGTAAAGCCGTCGCCGGTCCCCTCGGAACGGCCAAACCCGGTCATACTTGCGATTGTCATGAACTGTCCCGCGCTTGATGCCCGGCGGATACCGGCGCGGCGCAACTTACCCGGTGGGACACGGAACGCCAACAGGTGGACGGCTGAGGATAGCCGGATTACGGCTTTTTTGGCTTACGCACGGGCAGCGGGATTTCCGCGGCATTCGCCGGGGTGACGGCCTTGGCGCCTTTGGATGCCGCGGCCTTTGCATCAGCTTTTCCGTCTGGCTTGGCATTTGACTTGCCGCTGTCTGCCTGATGCCTGGCGGCGGGTTGTGCTGGTGCGTCCGGATCGGTGGCTTCCGCAGCATTTGGCTCTGGAATTGGCGTGACATCGGGATCAGGCGCGGCGGCGTCGCGTTCGTCGGCCATGGTCTTCGGCTTTGTCTGCTTCTCGACTTCGCGCCACTTCTGAACCGCTGAATTGTGCTCCTTCAGCGTTTCGGAAAAGGCGTGGCCGCCGGTGCCGTCAGCAACGAAATAGAGATCATTGGTCTTCGCCGGGCTGAAGGTTGCTTCAAGCGCCGCGCGGCCTGGATTGGCTATCGGTCCAGGTGGCAGGCCGTTGATCTGGTAAGTGTTGTAGGCCGTCTTGGTGTCGATCTCGGTCCGCGTCAGACCGCGCCCGAGCGTTCCCTGCCCGCCTGTGATGCCGTAGATAATGGTCGGATCGGACTGCAGCCGCATGCCCTTCTTGAGGCGATTGTAGAACACAGCCGCCACGCGGTCACGCTCATCGGGCTTGCCGGTTTCCTTCTCCACGATAGACGCAAATGTGACGGCTTCTTCGACCGTTCTGAGCGGCAGATCGGCAGGCCGCTTGTCCCAGAACTTGGCCAGCGTCTTCTGCATTTCGGCCTGCATCTTTTCAATGATCTCCTGGCGCGAAGCGCCCTTGGAGAACTGATAAGTGTCGGGCAGCAGCGTACCTTCCGCTGGCGGCTTGGTGATATCGCCGGTCAGGTTGGCTTCGCCTTTCAAGCGTTCGACAATCTGCTGGCTGGTCAGGCCTTCAGGCACGGTCACTTTATATAGGATCGATTTGCCCTCAGCCAGAACGTCCATCACTTGGCGCATTGAGGTGCGCTCTTTGAGTTCGTACTCGCCGGCCTTAAGTTCTGGAGTCTTCTTGGCACCAAACATCGATTGGACGAGGTGCCCGCCAATGAACGTCCAGCGATTGGTGATGATGCCTTCGCGTTCAAGGCGCTCGGCGATAGCGATGCGCCCTTCGCCCTTCGGCACCACGAAGGTCCGCGCGGTTTCAAGAGGGCCAGGGCTTTCATACTGATGCAGGACAACAAGGCCGGCGCCCGACAGGGTCAGCATGGCGACGAGGGCTACCGTGAAAAGCCCGCTGAACACGCGCACCGTACCCGCGACGAAGCGCGACGGTTCCCGCGCTTCCAATCCACGCGGGCGCGACGGCGCACGGCCCGGTTCCAACCGTTCTGCCGGGCTGCGCGCTGCAGCCGTCTTGGTGCGGCCGGTAACGTCAGGTTTTTTCCTGCGATTGCTCATACCGTCGAAAATACCAATTTATCCGGCCACTCGATGCGCCTGATTAGGCCCGCACTGAGGGGCCTCTGTTTAAAGGCTTCAATGCCTCAGCATATGCTGCAACGGTCGGCGTAAAATGTGGCGAAACAGCGAAGACAACAGGGTTATGCGACCCGGCGGAAGACCAGCGATGCATTGGTGCCGCCAAAGCCGAACGAATTGGACAGCGCCGTATCGATCTGCAGCTTCTTTGGCTTGTGGGCCACCAGATCGATCGCTGTTTCAACCGACGGATTGTCGAGATTGAGGGTTGGCGGAGCGATGTTGTCGCGTATGGCGAGCACCGAGAACACGGCTTCGACGGCACCGGCTGCGCCCAGCAAATGGCCAATCGCAGACTTGGTCGAGGACATGGTCAACTTGCCAGTGCTGTTGCCAAACAGGCGCTCGACGGCCTTGAGTTCGATTTCATCGCCCATCGGCGTTGAGGTGCCGTGTGCGTTGACATAGTCAATCTCGTCGGCGCTGACGCCGGCCCGCTTCAAGGCCGCCTTCATGCAACGGTATGCGCCGTCGCCGCTCTCGGCTGGTGCGGTGATGTGATAGGCGTCACCCGACATGCCATAGCCGATGACTTCGGCATAGATGCGTGCGCCGCGCGCCTTGGCGTGCTCGTATTCCTCAAGCACCACAATGCCGGCACCCTCGCCCATCACGAAGCCATCACGGTCCCGGTCATACGGGCGCGAGGCGAGAGTCGGGTTGTCGTTAAAACCTGTCGAGAGTGCCCGGCAGGCGGCAAAACCCGCCATCGCGATTCTGCAAATAGGGCTCTCAGCGCCGCCCGCAACCATCACGTCAGCATCGCCCAGCGCGACGATGCGCGCGGCGTCGCCAATCGCGTGCGTTCCGGTCGCGCAGGCTGTCACGACTGCGTGGTTCGGGCCTTTCAGCTGATGCTTGATCGAGACATATCCGGCCGCGAGATTGATCAGCCGGCCCGGAATGAAAAACGGCGATATGCGGCGCGGACCTTTGTCCTTGAGCAGCAGCGACGTGTCAGCAATGCCAGACAGCCCGCCAATGCCGGAACCGATCAGGACCCCTGCGCTTTCTTGCTGTTCTGCGGTTTTGAATTCGAGACCTGAATCGGCGATCGCCTGATCGGCGGCGGCCTGCGCGTAAACGATGAAATCATCGACCTTGCGCTGCTCCTTCGGCTCCATCCAATCATCGGGATTGAATTTGCCGTCGGCCGTCGCGCCGCGGGGGATGAAATTGGCAATCTGGCAGGTGATATCCGAGACTTCAAATTCGCTGATCCGGCGGGCCCCGTTCTGGCCTGCAAGCAATGCTGACCACGAGGCTTCCACACCGCAGCCGACCGGCGTTACCAAACCCAAACCCGTAATGACCACGCGGCGCATGATCTTGATCCTGCCAAATAGAGTGTTGACCAATTGCAGTCTGACGATAATGCGGACACGGCTTTGCAATCAGCTCAGGACGCAACCCGCATATGACCAGGGGGCCGGTTGACCCAGCCCCCCGCTCAAAAAAGCACAGCCTCAAATGCCTGATCAAGCGATCAGGTTTGGGTGTGGCGGCAGCACCAGTGCCGATCAGCGCTGATCGGCGCTTTGGCGAGCCAGTGCAGCAGCGCGCATTAAGCGGCGCTGGCGTTCTTTTCGAGGAACTTCACCGCGTCGCCAACGGTCAGAATGTGCTCCGCAGCGTCGTCGGGAATTTCGCAACCGAATTCTTCTTCGAACGCCATCACGAGTTCGACCGTATCCAAGCTATCGGCGCCCAGATCGTCGATAAAGCTGGCGTTTTCCGTGACTTTGTCGGTCTCGACGCCGAGATGCTCAACAACGATCTTCTTCACGCGCTCTGCGACATCGCTCATCGTCTATCCTCGTGTCTTTCTTTCAAGGGGCTCGCCAGTCAGTGCCGCGTCAGCCGTTCTTACAGTTCAGTGTTGTACAAAGTTTACGAGCTGCCGGGAAAGTACCCATTTGCGAAACCCAAAACTTTCTTGTCGTGTGGCATTAGCGTTGAGTCGTGTCTCCGCACCATTGCCCAATGTTCCGAAATGCCGGGTTTGTCCCCAGGTTCCCGCTGCCCCTGTGACACCATCAGATGCCCGCAAAACGTGGTGTCGTTAACACACTTCCCAGGCAATGCAAAGCATGCGCGAGGACGTTTCCCGGGTGATGGTCAGCGCGGCAAAAACGCCGTTTTTCGCTTGCCCCGGGTATTTACCATAGGCCTGCCGGGGTACATCTCTGCTTCAAGGCGGGCCCTGCGCCCTAAACCATGGCCATCCCGCCATTGATGTGCAGCGTCTGACCGGTGATATAACCGCCCTCGTTGGACGCCAGATACAGGCATCCAGCCGCGATATCTGTTGGCGTGCCAAACTTCTGCGCTGGAATGATCGCTGCGATTTCGCCCTTCTGCTTCTCGTTCAGAACGTCGGTCATGGCGGTCTGAATGAAGCCCGGCGCGATGCAGTTGGCGGTGATGCCGCGTGAGCCGACTTCGCGTGCAAGGCTCTTGGTCATGCCGATCATGCCGGCTTTCGAAGCCGCGTAATTGCCCTGTCCGGGATTGCCGAACACGCCCGACACCGAGGCGATATTGATGATGCGGCCGTAGCCGGTCTTGGAGCGCATCATATGGCGCGATCCCGCGCGGCACAGCATGAATGTCGAGGTCAGGTTGACGGCGATCACGTCGTCCCACTGCTCGTCTTTCATAACCATGAACAGATTGTCCTTTGTAAGACCGGCGTTGTTGACGACGATATCAAGGCGGCCGCCGACGGCCTTGACGGCCTCGTCGATCAGCTTGGCGACCTGAGCACGGTCGGCGAGGTCGCACGGCACAACGTGGACGCGGTCGCCGAGTTCGGATTTCAAGGCTTCGAGCGCCTCGACCTTGCGGCCCGAAATAGCGACCGTTGCGCCGTGCTTATGGAATACGCGCGCGATTTCGGCCCCGATGCCGCCGGTCGCGCCCGTGACGAGTGCGGTCTTACCTGTTAAGTCGAACATGATTTCTCCTTAAGCCAAAAGCGCGGCCAGCACCGCGTCGATATCTGCAGGCGTGCCGACGCTTGCTGCGTTGGCGGTTGATGCGGTTCGCTTGACGAGACCGGCGAGCACTTTGCCCGATCCGATTTCGTAAAAATCCGTGATGCCGTTGGCGGCCATATAGGCGACGCATTCGCGCCAGCGGACCGTGCCGACGACCTGTTCGACCAGGCGCTTCTTGATCTCTTCAGGGTCCGAAATCGCGGTTGCAACGACGTTTGCGACCACTGGCACCACTGGTTTGTGAACTTGCACCTTGCCCAGCGCTTCGGCCATTGCGTCGGCGGCAGGTTGCATCAGCGCACAATGGAATGGTGCGGACACGGGTAGAATAACAGCGCGGCGCACGCCGAGCGGTTTACCGATCTCGGCCACCCGGTCAATCGCGCGCTTATGGCCCGACAGCACAACTTGCGTCGGCTCGTTGTCGTTGGCGACTTGGCAGCAATCGCCTTGGGCGGCTTCTGCTGCGACTTTCACAGCGACATCCATACCAACGCCGAGCAGCGCCGCCATCGCGCCTTCACCGACCGCGACGGCTTTCTGCATCGCCCGCCCGCGCAGTTTCAAAAGCCGCGCGGTATCGGCGAGGGAGAACGCGCCTGCTGCTGCGAGCGCCGAGTATTCTCCGAGTGAGTGACCGGCGACGAATTTGACTTTGTCTTGAAGACGGAAGCCTTTCTCCTGCTCGAGTACGCGCATCACGGCCATTGATACCGCCATCAAGGCGGGCTGGGCGTTCTCGGTCAGTGTCAGCGTGTCCTTGGGTCCGTCCCACATGATCGCCGACAGCTTCTGGCCGAGCGCTTCGTCAACCTCATCGAACACGGCGCGCGCCGCGCTGAAATTCTCAGCCAGAGCTTTGCCCATGCCGACATCTTGGCTGCCCTGCCCTGGAAATACGAATGCGATGGCCATTTAAACCGATCCCCTTGCCTCTCATGTCGTGGGCTACACCCCTGTTTTGTGGGCTTTAAGGGCACTGGCCGGGCACGCATGTCAAGGCGGTGCGGCGCCGATCCTTGCGGCAAGCGGACGCGAGGCGGCCGGATCGAAGCCCGGGATCAGGCCTCGGCCAGTAAATCGTCGAGGTCGAGGGCGGCTGTGATCATGGCGAGATTGCCATTTGCGTCGCGCGGCCATTCAGCTTCGCTGCGGTCCCAATATAGCTCAATGCCGTTGCCATCGGGATCGTTTAAATATAGCGCCTCGCTGACCCCATGGTCGCTGGCACCTGTCAGCGGAATTTGCGCCTGTACAAGCCGTTTCAGCGCGTCTGCGAGACTGGCACGGGTCGGATACAGCAACGCCACATGATAAAGCCCGGTCGTGCCGCGCGGCGGCGGCGGCCCTCCCCTGCTTTCCCAGGTATTCAATCCGATGTGATGATGATAGCCGCCAGCCGAAATGAAAGCTGCCTGCGTGCCATAGCGCTGCGTTAGATCGAAGCCGAGCACCCCGCAATAAAATGCCAATGCGCGGTTGAGATCACTGACTTTCAAATGGACGTGGCCGACGCGCACGCCGCCATCGATGGCACGATGCGGAATTTGCGGGACGGTGTTTGAGTGTTCTTCCGGCATTGCGGCTCCTGCGTTTACGCCGCGCGTTTGAACAGGCGCATGAACGGATTGGCAATCACGCCCCACAGCAATGCCGTGATGCCGCCAGCGATGAGCCCAACAACGGCCGACGACAGCGCGGTTGCGAGCCAGGCCAGCAAACCGCCGATGCCGGGAACCGCGCCTTTAATCGCCTCGGCAATTGTGTGCTGCAGATGCTCCGGCCCGCTGATACCGAACTCGTTCAGGCCGTGGATCAGGATGCCGCCGCCGACCCACAGCATAGCCACGGTGCCGACCAGCGCCAACAGCTTCAGAAATGGCGGCATACCGTAGACCAGGGCGCGGCCAACCGGCTTCGACACCGGTCCACCCTTCTGCGCCAGATAGAGACCAACATCGTCGGCCTTCACGATCATAGCGACCGCGCCATAGACACCAGCCGTCACGAAAAGTGCGACGGCAGCAAGCACCAATGCCTTCACGAACAGATCCGGCTCAACGATACTGGCCAGAGAGATGGCCATGATTTCAGCCGACAACACCATGTCGGTGCGGATCGCGCCGTTGACCTTCTGGTCTTCAAAAGCCTTAGCGTCGGTAGCGCTTCCATCGATAGCTGCGCCACCGCCCGCATCGCTATGCCCGGTCAGCTTCTCGTGGACCTTTTCATAGCCTTCAAAACACAAATACAAGCCGCCAATCATCAGAATGGGCGTCAGCAGCCAGGGCGCAAAGATCGACAGCGCCATGCCGGCAGGGAGCAGATAGAGGATCTTATTTTTGAGCGAGCCCCAGGCGATTTTGCCGACAATC
The DNA here is from genome assembly GCA_013141015.1 of Hyphomicrobium sp. Taxonomy (GTDB): domain Bacteria; phylum Pseudomonadota; class Alphaproteobacteria; order Rhizobiales; family Hyphomicrobiaceae; genus Hyphomicrobium_B. The sequence continues at coordinate 53,647 of JABFRT010000035.1, forward strand.
GGCAATTCCCGTTCGGCCGCCAAACCGACCACATAGCGTGGCGTGACGGCAGCATCGTCGATGACGACGCCCGCTGCTTTGGCGCTTGCTTGCGCCGCTTGCCCCGCAGCATCGTCAAGCGTGGCGGCTGCAATTTTGGTCAGAGCCACGACGTCATCTAGAAGTGCCAGCAGTCCGCCGCTCATGTCACCTGTTCCCTCTCGGGGCTTATGCGGCCGCCGCCACGGCCCCGCGATATGTCCGGCCCGGACTTGACCTGATCTGCCAACCGGATGCAAGCGGGCAGCAGCGTCAATACCGTTCCCAGCGCATGGCGATAACTGAGACCATAGCGGCGGCCAGCAGAATGGCGGCCCCGGTCCACGGCAGATGGACCAGGGCGCCCTGATCAATCAGCAACCCGCCAAGCCCTGAGCCGAACGCCTGGCCGAGATAAATTGCAGACGTATTCAGCGCAATGGCGGCTGAGGTGAGATCGGGCGCAAGCCCCGCAAGCCGCGCCTGCTGGATCGAATTGGTGGCGAATGTGCCAAGGCCCCACAGCGTCGCGGCGATCAGCACGACCCATAGGATGCCGGCGCCCGCGCCCCAGATCGCCAATCCTACAGCCATTCCGAGCAACGCAACGAGCGCCGAACGGGCGGGACCAAACCGCGAAATGACCCGCGACGCCAAAATGTTGCCGAGCGTGGCTGCAATTCCATACCACGCAAGAACGAACGTCAGCAGACCGGCGCCGGCCGCCAACGACATCTTCAACGACGGATTGAGATAGGTGAAGACCGTGAACTGTCCGGTGCCGTTAAGGACTGTCACCAACAGTACCAGCAGCAGCGCTGGGTTGGTCGCGACACTGACCCAGGATGCTGCGCTGAGCCGCGGAATGCGAACGCCCTTCGGGACTGTCACGCTCAACGCCACCGCGCAAACGGCCGATAACCCCGCGACAATGGCAAGTGCCGCCCGCCAGCCGAAGGCGTGGGCCACGTACCCGCCAAGCGGCATTCCGCCGACGGTTGCTAACGACCAGCCGACAAAAATCATGGTGATGGCGCGCGCCCGCCGCTCCGGCGGCAGCAGTGCACCGACGGTTGCTGCGGCTTGTGGCGTGAAGATCGCCGCCGCGACAGCCATCAGCACGCGGGCCAGCATCAGCGTCTCATAATCCGGAGCGAAGGCTGCCGCCACATGAGTGACGACGAAGATGGCCAGTGCCGCCACCAACATGGTGCGCCGGTCGACCCGGCTGGTGAAAGCCGCGATCAACGGCGCGCCAACGGCAACAACGAAGCCGCTCGCCAGCATCAGGTTGCCCGCGACCGGCAGCGAGACATCAAGTCCCGCCGCCAACGTGCTCAACATGCCGGCCGGCAGCAAAATGCCGGTTCCGACGACAAAATTGCCAAACAAGAGCACCCACAACAGCCATCGTTCGCGGGCTTGGGTCAGCGGCACGGCGGCCTTGGGGGCGTTATCTTTATGTTGCGTCATTGGCCCTTAGAAAAACAGCGGCACCTGCAAGGGGGCGCCGCTGATAGTCTACGCGAGTTCGCGAGGGCGGGGATAAGTTTTCCCGGCTTACAGCCTTTGGCGCCGCCGGCTCAGCTTTCGACGGTGACCACTTCGCAGAGTTCGCCGTCGATCAGGTCAAACAGAACGTCCTGGCCGCTGCCTTCTGCGCTCTCAAGGGCTGCCACCAGATCTTCGTCAATCGGCGCTACTTTGAGTTCAGCGATCCGGCCCTCCGAGCCCATTTCCCGCATCGTCGCCTCGCCTTCTGTGCGGGCGTCTGCTTCCGTATCCTCAACCGACCAGATGGTTTCGTCGGTATATGCCGCAAACTTCATAATCATCTCCCTCAAACCTGCCCGCCGCGGGACCGTCTCCCCGGCGCGGAACCCATTGCTCGCATCGAGCGCGGAGTACGCCATGATTCGTGTGTCGTGGGCATGATCCTGCCGCAGGTTGTAGGCACTCTTTCGTTCACATTCGCGCAACGTGCCCGGCAGGCAACGGCGGCCTGATCAATTGCGGCGATGTTCTGCCTCCTGCCCAGGCGTCCGGTTGCCCGCCCCCCGGCATTAGGTTACAGGCAAAGATCGTTGGTCTGACGGTTAAGGAGGGCGAATATGCCATTGATCGGGCTCATGCACCTCGTTATCGGCGTCGGCTTCGCTGTGCACGCCATGCGCACCGGCCGGCCGCAGTATTGGATGTATATTCTGCTGTTCGTGCCCCTCATCGGCTCGATCGCCTATGTGCTGCTGGAACTGCTGCCCGAAATGGCCCAGACGCGCCGCGCCCAAAAGGTCAAGGGCGACGTTGCCGATCTCATTCATCCGCATCGCGAATTCAACCGCCGCATTGAAGCCGCCCGCGTCGATACGGTCGAGACCAAGTTGGCGCTGGCCGAGGAATGCGAGCGCAAGGGGATGTGGGACGAAGCGATCCGGCTTTATCAGGCCGCCGCTCAAGGCATATACGCCAGCGACGGCCAGCTGTTGACCGGTCTGGCGCGGGCGCAATTGAATTGCGGGGACGCGCCGGCCGCCATCGACACGCTCAACCGGTTGCGCGCCGCAGACCCTGACGGGAGTTATCCGGAAGCCCACCTTATCTACGCCCGTTGTCTCGAAGATTTGGGCCGCCTCACTGAAGCCGAGGCGGAATTCCAAGCCATTGCCGCTTACTATGTCGGCCTTGAAGCGCGCACACGATATGCGCTGCTCTTGGTCCGCAACGGCAACGTTGCCAAGGCGCGTCCGCTGTTCGAAGAGGTTGTGCGGGCGTCTAGTGCACGCGGCGTGGTGATCACAGACGCCGACCGCGACTGGCTGAAGGTGGCGAAAGCAAATTTGTAGTGTGCAGCACTCTAGCGCACGAACATGCGCAAGGCTTTCAGGATCACGACCACAAACGGGCTGGCGTGCAGCGCGAAATCGAAGATGTCGATAGGGCGCACGAGCGTGCCAGCAAAAAGCATGCGCAGTTTTTCAACGATGTGCGGCTCGGGCGTAAACGGCGCGAGGCCGAGCGTCAGCGCCGCAGCAACCGCCGCCCACCACGGCAGCGTATCCAGCCATTGCATGCGATCATGCTCCTCATCAAATCCGTGCCATTATAAGCTGGCGCGCACAGCGTAACCGATGATGCCGGCGGCGGCCGCCAACCCGGACGCTATGCCTAAGCGGCGGCCAACTTCGGGCCCGCCAGCCCCCAAGCCCAGTGCCGCCTTGGACACGGTGTTGACTGCGACAGCAAGGGCAATCGCAATCGCGGCCACATCGAGCGTCACTTGGGCGCCGCCAAGACGGGCCATCGATAGCGTGATCGCGTCGACGTCAGCAATACCGGACACGGCGGCCAGCGCGTACACGCCGCCTGATCCCGCATACGATGTTGCAGCCTGCGCGAGTACGCTGATAACCGTGAGCAACGCACCAAACTTCAACACGGTATCGAGTTCAAACGGGTTTTTCAGCGCCATCATGTCTTGTTCGCCAGCCGCCGCTCCATCCGCGCTCACAGGCGAATGCAACAGCCATAAACCGGCGCCCGCGAGCACCACGCCCGCTGCAATCAGCGGTGCCGCCAGTTTATCGAACAGGCCCCAATTGAGCAGGCTTGCGACGATCAACACGCGCGCCACCATGGTCGTGCCCGCGATCAAAGCGCCGCCAATCAGCGGATCGCGCTGCCCGGGATGCAGCCGGGCGAGGCGTGCATTGGTAAGCGTAACAGCAGTCGATGATGCAAGCCCACCGGCTATTGCACCAAACAGAATGCCGCGCTTGGCGCCGAGCAATTTGATGGCCGCATAGCCCGCAAACGAAATGGCGGCGATCAATATCGTCATCAGCCACAGTTCAAACGGATTGATAGCGCCCCACGGATCTACCGTGCGGTTGGGCAGCAGCGGCAGCGCAATGAACGTCATCGCCGCGAGCACAAGGCCCGAGCGCAGTTCGACCCAGCTCAGTTGGCGGACCCATGCATGCAGCGCGGGCTTCAAGGCGAGCAACGCGGCCGTCGCAACGCCAAACGCGCCGGCGACGCGCATATCACCGATCACCGCATAGCTACCTAACGCAAACGCCAGCATGGCCGCGACAACTGTGGTCATGCCGAACGTGGCATCGTGCGTGGCATCGCGATAGCGAAACAGCACAACCGCGCCGCTGTAGACAGCGAACGCCAGCGCCAGCGCAATCATACCAGCGCCGCCCGCGTCTGCACTGGCGCTTGTTCCCTGGCTTGTTCCAAGGCTTGTTCCATGCCGGGCAAGCGCTCCCCATACGCCGCCAAGCAGCCCGCCCAGCGCCAGGGTTCGCAATCCAACGGCGCGCTCGCCATCGGCTTCGCCGCGCAAATGCCAGCCGCGTTCGAGCCCGATCAGAAGGCCAATCGCCAGCGCTACCGACAGCCGCTGGAACAGTTCGAGAGTATCCATATGCGGCAGCGTAACCCCTTGGCCCCGCCGGTCAACGCCGCAGTGCCGCGATGCTGAAATGACGCGGCGGAGGGCAACCGCCGCTTTAGCTTCGCGTCGGAGGCGCACGCCCGCAATGCGGGCCTATTCCGCCCTACAATTCTTCGTTTTGTTTATTCCGGGCTACGCGAGCTGTAGCAACCGTCTTGATGACTAGGTCAAGCGCCACATTTCATTGGCCTTCAACATGGCATTGAGAATGGTGAGCAGCTTTCGCATGGCAGCAACGATGATCACTTTGTAGGGCTTGGATTTGGCCGCCAGGCGTTCTGCGAAGACTTTTAGTTTTGGATTGAAACGAATTCCGACTCTGCGGCATTAAAGAGTGCGGTCCTGACTTCGGCCCTGCCGCCGCGGATGGCGCGATAGCCTTTGCGTTGGCCGCTTTCGCGGGAATGGCGCGAGGCTTCACGAGGCTTGCGATTTGGCGGCGGTTCAAAGATCCCAGTTCCGGCAGCTCGCAAATCAGGGTCGCAGCCACGATGAGACCGGCGCCTGGAACAGATGTCACAATGCGATAGGCCGTTTCGCAGTCTGCATCGGCCTTGATCAGCGCTTCGATTTCAGCGTCGAGAGATTTTCTATCGGCCACGGCGTTTGTAATGGCAGCGGTTGCGCGCTCAACGATGTCTTGGCTTTCGAAGTGGCGCAACTGCGCCGTCCGCGCGGTAATCTCGGCGACGATTTGAGCACGATAAGCCAGGATTTCTTTTGAGTTTTGCGCGCGCTGTCGATGCCAGCGGTGTTGGCGCGGGCTTTTGAATGCGGCGTAGTGAACGAGAATTTGCGCGTCGATCTTATCGGTTTTGGCGAGTTGTCCGGTGCCGGTAGC
>JABFRT010000015.1 GCA_013141015.1 Hyphomicrobium sp.
CCAGCACTTCGGCGGCTACCAGCCGTGCATGCTGTGCCTGATGGAACGCTACGCCTATTACTTTGCTATTCCGGCCCTGTTCCTTGCCATTGTGCTGTCCGCTGGCGGCAATAAGGGGTGGGCGGCTGCGCTGTTTTTTGTCGTCTCACTGGCATTTCTAGCCAATGCGGGCCTCGCCACCTATCACGCGGGCGCGGAATGGAAGTTCTGGCCGGGCCCTGAATCCTGCGGCGGCGGCGGTGCGCTATCGACGTCGGCTGGATCGCTTCTCAAAGACCTGGAAGGCATCAAGGTCGTGCGCTGTGATGAGGCGGCGCTGCGCGTGCTTGGCGTTTCGTTCGCCGGATGGAACGTGGTCGCGTCGCTGCTTTTGATGGCAGTCTGCCTCAAGGCTGCGTTTGCCGCATCAGCCGCGCGCACACGAACCTGATTTTTCAGACACTTAGCAACTTGTCCACAGCTCTTGCTCTGCAGCAAACGCCTGTTTTTGTTGCTCGACGTGCGCTGTCAAGCGAATATCATCACACGAACAAGATCGTGCCTTGGCGTTGCCCGAATGTGACGGCTATTCTCTCTTCGTTCGCAGGACACAGCCGGTGATCACCGGTGCGGGAAGTCAGTTAAATGCGTAGGAGCGTTCGACATCGTGCCAGGTTCGAAGTCTCCAAAAGTCAGTACTGCGTTGAAGTCCTTGCGCCGGTCACCGGCGCGTGTTCGCGAAGTCAGTTTTTGTAAGCGTTGCGTTGTTGCGTACGGGTTGCGTGGTGTTGCGTCAGAGTATGGGCAGTCCCCGAGAGAGGTGCTGCTTGTAGCGTTCCAAAAAACCAGGCGAGCTGCCCGGACAGAAATGTCCGAGCGTATGTCCCGGCGGCTCGCCGGCACCTCTTTCGAAGTCAGTAAAAGCGTTCATCAAAGCGTCAGGTTCGGTTGCGTAGAAGTGTCGAAGTTCAGTGAGGCGCGTATGCCAGCGAAGAAAAGTGGCCAGTGGCGTCAGTTGAGTGATTGCGTATCGGGTGTTTTGCGTGACGTGCGTGTTGCCCCGGGTCCAGCCGCTTCCGGCTCGGGTGTTGAACGTCCCAAGGGTTTTAAGTTGCATTGAGTTTGTCTGCGTTTGTCAGTGTAGCGTTTGTTGTGTCCGGTAGCGTTTGTTGGTTCAGTTGCGTCCGTTGCGTTTTGTAAGCGTCCTGTAGCGTCTGTCGCGTCATTGTTGCGTTGAAGCGTTCAAGCATCCCCCCCCAAGTATTCAGGAGAGCATGCGGCTCTCCAGCGAGTTGGCAGGCACATCGAGCGTGAGAGAGTTTACCCTCAATCCGAGGCGTCACATTGCAAGGTCTCGCGTAGTGATGTCAGAGCGTTCTTTGTGCCTGCCGCCCTTGTTTCACCGGTTCTGCGTACACATCTCCTAGAATGTGTGCAGCGTCTTAACGGAGCTGACCCCCATGACCTTCAAATCCCCCTCGACCCCTTCGCACCTCAATCCGATGCAGTGGCAGCAGGCGCTGGCCGTCAGCCGCGATGTCTGCGCCCGCGTATTCCGCGACGGCGGCAAGCCCAATGACGCGCTCGCCTCGTTCGGCGTGAGCGGTGCTGGCAACGACAATTTGGCCAGCGTCAATTGGGATCGCGCGGTCGATATGATCGCCGAAGAAATCTGCGCGCACCCGATGGCGCACGCGGCTTGAGGTTTGAAGCTGGGGGCGGCCACTATGGCTTGGCCGCCTTCCCGCCTGCGTCTGGTTTTTTTGACGGTCCGCCGGATTTGGCGCGCTTATGAGAAACCGACGCATGGATCAGTGTTTTCAGAACACTCATGTCGATATCCGCGAGTTTATTGACGTACAGGCAGGACTTGCCGGTTCTGTGTTTGCCAAGCTTGGCAAGGAGCGCTTCGCTTTTCGCAAAACCCGGCATGATATAGAGCCCATGCGCTGCTGCCCGGGGTGAGTAGGCGACGATCGGCATGTCACCCTCGCGGCCTGCGTCTGTGCGGTAGCGGTGGCTGCCAAACCCAATAATCGACGGACCCCAGAGCACCGGCTTTTCACCGGTTGCCGCCTGCATCAGTGTGACGATGACTTGGGCGTCAGCGCGCTTTGCTGCGTCCCCAATCGCGGCAACGAAAGCTGAGACGCTTTCCGCTGTCGGCTTGGTTTTGTTTTCGGCCATGGGGCAGCGTCCGGCGGCGCTTGGGCTACGGCTCGAGTTCGGTATCCCAATAGAGATAGTCGACCCAGCTTTCGTGCAGGAAGTTCGGCGGGAACAGCCGGCCGTTGCGGTGCAGCTCAAATACCGTCGGCTTGATCGGCTCTTGTGCTGGCCACATCTTGGCGACGCGCGGCATCATCCCGCCCTTCTTCAGATTGCAGGGGGCGCACGCCGTCACCACGTTGTCCCAACGCGTCAGCCCACCGCGCGAGCGCGGGATCAAATGATCGAAGGTCAGATCGCTTTTGTCGCCGCAGTACTGGCATGTGAAGCGGTCGCGCAGGAACACGTTGAAGCGCGTGAACGCCGGATAGAGCGCCGGGCGGACATACGTTTTCAGCGAGACGACGCTTGGCAATCGCAATTCGAAACTGGGGCTGCGCACGAACGTGTCATATTCCGACACGATATTCACGCGGTCGAGGAACACGGCTTTGACCGTATCCTGCCAGCTCCACAGAGACAGCGGATAGTAGCTGAGCGGCCGGAAGTCGGCGTTCAGAACAAGGGCCGGACATTTGTCCGGTATGGTCACGTGAGCATTCACTGTCGAACTCGCCTCGCGGTATTGCCGTCGAATCGCGCCGAAATTTTCACCCCACACGGCCGGGATACTAGCCGCGCATGTCACATATGTGAAGCGTGGCGCAAAAAGCCCGCCTGATACGGCCGCTAAGCCGGGATATTCAATAACAATTCCGGCCTGGATCAGCGTTTTCGCCGGCTGGGCGCGGGCAAGGCTGATGACCGGTCAAGCGCATAATCGGCCCACAGCAGCCGGGCGGCAGCACCCCGCCACGGCCGCCAGCGTTCGGCAAGGCTTTCGAGCTTCGCAGGCGCCGGGCGGTCTTTTAGTTTGAAACGCCGCTGCGCCGCGATCTGTAGGGCCAAGTCTCCCGCTGCAAATGCGTCGGCGCGGCGCAGCGCGAACAGAAGGTAGATGTCGGCCGTCCACGGGCCGATGCCATGCAGTGCCGTCAATCGCGTGATTACCTCGGCGTCAGGGGCAGCCGAAAGCGCTGCGAAATCGAAGCCGTCCTCTTCGATGGCAGCAGCAACGGCTTTGAGCGTGCGAATTTTTGCCGGCGAGAGCCCGAGGCGCGCGAGATCGCTGGCGGCAATGGCGCGGATGGCGGACGCATCAAAGGGCGACACCGCCGCTGACACGCGCGCCCATATCGCGGCTGCGCTTGCGGCTGAGAGCTGTTGACCTGTAACGATTTGGGCGAGGCCAGCAAAATCAGCTGTGAAATCCCGCAGCGGCGGTGTGCCGGTGCGCGCAAAAATCGCGGCCATGATTTGGCACTGCTCGCCAAGCGCACAGGCCGCCGCGGTCAGTTGGCGTTGGTTGGCGATTGTTGGAAAGCGCGCCTTAGTCACAATATGTTTCTCCGTGCTGCCACTTTAAAGGTGCACGGGGAAAGCGTAAATTGGCAGCGTGTCCGCTGTGGCGTGGTTGAGGCTCTTCGTGCAATGACGGGATTGTTTCGCTTAGCGCTTTGCGCACTGTTAGCCGCCCAAGGCGCCCTTGCAGCGCACGCAGCACCGCGCGGCGCCGCCAATTTCAACGACGGTCTCAACGACTGGGCCACCTTGAAGAACGAGCGGCACGGTTTTGCCATTGCCTATCCGGTGGCTGTGTTTGAGCAAAAGACTGCGCCAACCACGGATGAGGGCCGTGTGCTGCTGTCGAAAGATGGCAAAGCCAAGCTGCTGGTTGGGGCTTTTGAAAACGCTGATAATAACTCGCTCCAGGACTACCGCCAGTTTCTGCTTGATCAGCAATATCCGGGCGCGGCCATTGACTACGACGTGATCAAGCAGCGCTGGTTTGTGCTGTCGGGCACGCGCAACGGCGAAATTTTTTATCAACGCGTCAGCTTTACCTGTGGCGGCAAGCTGATCAACAGCTGGGCCATGCTGTACCCGGAAAGCGAACGCAAAACTTATGACGCCGTACTCACGGCCATCGCCCGCACCTATACGCCGGGTGCCGGTAAGACAGGCGCTTGCGATTGAAGAGTATTGTCACCCGTTTTGCGCCGTCACCAAATGGTATGCTGCACGCGGGGCACGCGTTGTCGGCGATCATCGCCCACGACTATGCGCGCGATCACGGCGGCCGGTTTCTGGTGCGCATCGAAGATATCGACATCGCGCGGGCCAGGCCCGAATTCGTCGATGCGATTTTCGAGGATCTGGCTTGGCTTGGTCTTGACTGGGAACACCCGGTGCTGGTGCAATCGCAGCATTTCGCCGATTACCTTGCTGCGGCCGATAAGTTGATCGCCCAAGGGTTGCTGTATCCGTGTTTTGCTTCGCGCACCGAGATTGCAGCCACCAGCGACCCGGCGCTGACGGATCCCGACGGTGCGCCGCTCTATCCCGGCATCTGGCGGACCGCACACCCGGATATGGTCAACGAGCGCATCGCCAATGGAGACGCTCCAGCATTGCGCCTCGATATGGACGCCGCACTGAGAGCCGTCCAGGCCCGGCTCGGCGAAGCACCATTGACCTTCACGGAAATCGATGCGGACGGGATTGCGCGTGCCGTGGCCGCCGAGCCAGAGCGCTGGGGTGACGCGGTGATTGTGCGCAAGGATGTGCCGGCCAGTTATCACCTCGCCGTGGTTGTCGATGATGCGCGCCAAGGCGTGACCCACGTGACGCGCGGCGACGATCTGTTTGCCGCCGCCGGATTGCAGCGGATGCTGCAAGTTCTACTCGACCTGCCGGAACCGCTGTACAGCCACCACCGTCTGGTGCGTTGGGCGGATGGACGAAAATTATCGAAAAGCAATGGCGACATGGGGCTGCGCGCGCTCCGCTCCGAGGGGGCGACGGCGGATGACGTGCGCCGCGCGATCGGCCTGATCGACGGCTGATGTGACCGCCGCTTATAAGGACCCCCATTGCGCTGCCGTAAAAGCCGGGTAGACGATAACGGTGAACAGACAGCAAGCCTTTGGGGCGGGTGTGAAAAATCCGGCGCGTAACACGTCAACCTATCAACCGCGCGGCCAAGCCTACGTACCCGGGCAGCGGTCCCGTGTGGCCACCGTGCCGTCCAAGCAGGCGGCTGAACCGTTGCCGGACGAGCCTGCTCCGCCGTGTGCCGCGCTGCCGCTCTCAGCCGTTGTAGAGCATAAGCCTGTAATAGAAGCGGCAGCCGTTGCGCCAATCCCTGAATGCGCGGCCGCACCGGAGGAGTCCGGATTTGCGTCCGGTGATGCCGTGCCAGCGCCGCGCTCGGTCAAAAGCCCGTGGCGCGAGCCGCTGATTGTGCCGTTCGTGCTCACGGCGCTGGCGATAGGCATTGCCCACTATTTCAAGGGCCCCGTTTCCCCCAATCTGGCGCCAGCCGCCCAAGCAACCGCCGAACATTCGAAAGCACCTCAAAACGCCGGCCAAGCGATTGCCGCGACTGTGTCCGTGCAGACGGCGCTCGTTGCCCCTGAAATGCTGCCGCCCGCGCCGGTTCCGCCCGCAAGCGATTTGGCGATCATGGCCGCGCGCCCGCCGGATGACGCGGTTGGAGATGTGGCGGGCACTGAAATCGCGGTTCGGGATGCCGAATATGTGCCGCGTCAGCGCGCCTGTTCGCTGGCGGAGGCTGAATACGACAAGCCCCTGCCGTCACCTCAACCGGTGCCGAAAACGCCGGAGGCCTTTGGCATGGCGTTGGCCGCCGCCGCCGAAGCGCAGACCCGCAATTTCGTGGTCTACAACGACGAGTATCGCAGCCTGCGCTATCCGGGTGGCGATGTCTCGCCGCTGTTTGGGGTGTGCTCGGACGTGGTCATCCGCGCCTACCGGGCGCTGGGCATCGATCTGCAAAAGGCCGTCCATGAGGCGCGTGCGGGCGCGGGCGATGTCTCGATTGACCACCGGCGAACCGAAACGCTGCGCCGGTTTTTCTCTAAGCGATCCTCGAACCTTCCGGTGACGAGTTACGCCGAAGACTACCTGCCGGGCGATATCGTCACCTATGAGCGTCCGCAGAACCGGCACGGCCAAGCCCATATCGCGATTGTGTCGACGCAGACAGGGCCGTCAGGGCGGCCGATGATCGTCCACAATCGCGGTTGGGGCCCGCAAATCGAAGACGCCCTGTTTGTCGATCACATCACCGGCCATTACCGCTTGGCAGGGGCGCCCGAAGCGAAAGTCACCGACCGCGATCAGCCCAAATATTTCGGCCCCGGCAGCACCTGGCTGTCGATCAAATTCGACCGCGCGTCGCAATCAAAGCCAAAGCGCCGCTAGAGTTGCAATTCGCGGACTTTAAATCGCGCTGATTGTATTGCGCAGCAGCAGCGGGAATTGGTGCCCGTCAGCGGCGGACATTGGCCTGTCTGATCTCGATCAGCCAGCCCCGAAGGCGTGCGATATCGCATTGATATTTAATGCTAATATCAAAGTTATCGGACTAATGGCGGAGCGACCAATGGCGCCCATTAATCAAATTGCAAATATTGCGCTGAATTCTGCTGTCTGAGCGGGCATAGGTAAGACCGGCCTGCGCCGGTTCTGCGGAATATATAACTTGGTTATTGTTTCCGGACGCAAATCGGCGCAATTATATAGCACGCAGCAAATGGCGAATTGGGGTTAGAATTGGCTTTCGCATCGGCATTTCAGTCGCCATTGGACCGGGTCTTTGCCGTGTTGGCGGGGCTTGCCGGGCAGTTCAGCTTTAATGGCCGCGCGCCGCGCGCGTCTGCAGCGCCGTCTCGTCTGTCACCCGCCGCAATGCCAGCAGCACTGTCGCGCGCTCCGGGTGGCGTGAGCCGGGCTCCGCGCCTTTCGCTTGCCGATCAATGGACCAAACTATCGGGCGTTCTCAACGCGTCGGTCGCCAACGCGGCCGCAGCGCAGAGCATGCAGCAGGCAGCTACCCGTCAGCTCGATCTGGCGCAGTATGGGCTGACGACGCTTGTCGATGAACTCTCGGCTGTGATGACGGTGCCCGGCCGCAGCCGCCGCAACGCCACGCTGCACACGCTCGGCAACGGGTATGACGTTACTGGCGGATATGAAGCGGCAAGGCCGGTTGCTGGCCGCGCGCTCGCTGCCTAAAGAATTCGCCACTTACAGTTGAGGCTTGGGGTCTGCAGATGCAGCCACCGCTTGCGGGGCAGCGCCAGCTGGTGCGGCGTCAATCACCACCGTGCGGTACTTCTCGATTTCGAGTACCGCGAGACTGCGGGCACTGAGGCCGGATGCGCTCAGCCGCACCACGCCATCCACGCCGCTGAAGCCTTGCGTGCGCGTCAAGTTTTCAGGCGCAAACCGCGCTGGGCCCGGCTGGGCTGCCAACGTCAGAGCCATCGACATCGCGTCATATGATAACGTCGCTAAGCGCGGCGGGGCTGTGCCGAACGTGCGGCGGTACTTTTCCGCAAACGCCTTCCATCCCGCCGGGTCACTGGCGGCGAACCACCCGCCGGTTAAAGCGTCTTCGCGGGCGATCATCGGCACATCCCAGGCCGATGTGCCAAGCAACTTCAGCTTGCCGGACGACAGCCCGGCATAGGCAAGCAGCGGCCCAAGCTGCGCCAGCTGGTCTTGCCCGGCTGGTACAAACAGCGCGTCGATTGGCGACCCGGCCGCGTCAGCCGCTTTGATGGCTTCGACCACCTTCTTGGCTGACGCGAGCATGCTGGTCGCATCGTTCGTGTAGGTTTCCATGGCAACGAGTTCGCCGCCAGATTTGGAAACGGCGCTGCGGAATGCGGGCTCGACGGTTTTGCCGTAGGCCGTGTCTGGGATCAGGCCTGCAAAGCGCCGTTTCCCCTTATCCGCCGCGAAAGAGACCACGCGATGCACTTCTTCGCTGGCAAGGAAGCTCATCAGGAATACACCGCGCCCGGCCACAGCCGGATCGTTGGAGAACGCGATGACCGGCACATTGGCTTTGGCCGCAATCGGCTGGACGGCGGTTGCCGATTTGCCAAAAAGAGGCCCGAGGATGATTTCAGCGCCTTCAGACAAAGCCGCGTCAGTGGCGGCCATCGCCCCTTGGGGTGTGCCGCCGTCATCTTTGGTGATGAGCTGAATGGCCGGATTGTCGGCTTCAAACAGCGCCATTTCGGCGGCTTGCTTCATGCCACGCGCGATTTGCGCCGGTTCACTGTAGCCCCCGAGCGGTAGGATCAACGCGATTTTTGTGGCCTTGGCTTTGGTGTCGGGCGGTTGCGCTGGACCGGCCTTGCCGCCGATTGAAGCGGTTTGTGGAAGGCTAGGGCTGATGCTTTGCTGCGCGCATCCGGCCAAAGTAAGCACCGCCATTGAAGCGATCGTTCGCGGGTTAAGTCGCAGTGTGCGGCGGCGGTTCATGGCAGTTGTCGCTCCGGAGGCGTGGTGTCAGCGGCTCCGTAATCCAAACACGCCGGAGGACTTGCCGTTCCGTCAGGGAACGCCTGATTGGGTTAGTGAATTGCGCCGCGCGAGAAAAGCCAAATTATGCAACACTGCAGGTCTATCCACGGTATGTGCTTACAAAAACTAGGAAAAACACTTGGTCCAAGACCTTGACATAGGCCCGGATAATGAGCCGGCGGTCGATAGCGGAAGCGCCCGCGGCCGTCTATTGGCGGCTGTCACCCGCGATTTGACCCGCCTCGCAAGTGACCCGCTTGGCGCCGGACTCTATCTGGTGGCGACGCCGATTGGAAACCTCGGCGATATCACACTGCGCGCCTTGAGTGTTCTGGCCCGCGCCGACATTGTCTACTGTGAAGACACCCGCCATTCCGCCAAGCTGTTGCAGCACTTTTCTCTATCGCCGACCACGCGCCCGCTGCACGACCACAACGAAGACAGCGAACGCACCCGCGTGCTGCGCGATTTGGCGGCCGGTAAGCGCATTGCGCTGATCTCGGACGCAGGAACGCCACTCATTTCCGATCCGGGTTTCAAGCTGGTGCGCGACTGCGCAGGAGCCGGTCATCCGGTCATCTGCATTCCGGGCGCGTCGTCGGTCATCACAGCGATGGCGGCGAGCGGGTTGCCGACGGACGCGTTCTTTTTTGCAGGATTTTTGCCGCCGAAACAGGCTGCGCGCCGGGCCCGTCTGTCGGACTTAAAGGCCGTGCCCGGCTCAATGGTGTTTTTTGAATCCCCGCAGCGCACCGCCGATAGCTTAGCCGACATGGCCGATGTGTTGGGAGCACGCGATGCGGTCATGGCGCGGGAGCTGACCAAGCTGCATGAGGAGATGGCGCGCGGCACGCTTGCAGATCTCGCGGCAGCCGTCAAAATCCGCGACATCAAAGGCGAGGTTGTGCTTGTGGTTGGCCCTTCGACGGCGGTTGAAGCAACCGACGAGGATATCGAGCAGCGGCTGGATGTGGCCCTGCAAACGATGCGCTTGAAAGATGCGGCCAAGGCCGTGTCTGACGCGCTCGGCGTGTCGAAAACCCGCGTCTATGACCTCGGCCTCAAGATCAAAGGGAAGGACTGACGTGACGCTGAGGCCGCCGCCGTCGCGCGAACGCCAGAACCGCTATCGCAGCGGCCATACCGCGGAATACGTGGCAGCCGCTTATCTGATGGCCCGCGGCCACCGCGTGTTGATGCGGCGCTTTAAAACCGGTGCCGGAGAGATCGATCTTGTAACGCTTAAAGGCGGGCGGATTGGCTTTGTTGAGGTCAAGCGCCGGGCGACGTTGGCAGAGTGCGAGGCGTCGATCACGCCGAAACTGCGCCAGCGGGTGCGTGCAGCGGCCAATTTATGGATGGCCAAACACCCGCGCCATCAGGCGAGCGATTGCGGCTTCGATTTGGTGTTCATACTGCCGTGGCGCTTGCCGGTGCATCTCAAGGACGCACTATAGAAAATAAAAATAAACCGGAGCCGCGATGCAGCGCGACCCCGGTTCTTGCGGCTAATTATTGTATCGACCGGATCTAGTCGCGGTCGTCGTAATAACGGCGCTGGGTACGGTTGGCTTCGGCCGCCAGCGCTAAGCCCAGAACGGCGGCGAACGCGCCGATGGCAACGTTGCGGCCGGTGTGGTCGCGGTGACGGCGCGGGGCGTGCCAGATGTTGGCATGCTGATTGCCGTAGCCGCCGCCGAAGTGTTGGCGCGGTCCGTGGCGTTCGACATGACCCTTACCGCCGCCAAAACCGCTGTGGCGGCCGTAATCGCGGGCGTTGGCTGCTGATGCCATCGGCACGAGGCTGCCGGCGGTGACAATCGCCACAGTGGCCGAGGTGATGATTTTCTTCAGCGACATAATTTTAGGCTCCCTGCCCGCTTCACTGCTCCCAGGACCCCTGGGCGCCGCGCCGGACGTCCGGCCGCGTTCTGGAAATGGGTTTAATGGAGGGCGGTTGAACGCTGTTTGAATAAGCCTTGCAGCAACCGTTCATGTTTGGGGGCTGCGGGTTTTGGTCCTTGGCCACGCAATTTTGAGAAATTCCGTCAGCCTTTCGACGGGCCATTCAGCCGCTTTTGGACCGAGTTCCGAATCCGCATGGACCGCTTTTCGATGCCCTCGAGCAGGCCATACACGCCACCCGGCAGAGTGCCGCCCGACAGCAGGACAAAGGTGCTCGGCGTTTGTAAGTGGCGGGTCCGAAGTGCGCGGCGCCATTTATTCCGGAAAGCTGTTTCGCAAATTTCGAATTGTTTGCCCTTGGTTCCAGCGCCAAGGTGCTTGAGGTGGAAATCAATCACGTAAGACGTATATCCCATGATATCCGCATTCAAGCAAATATCCGTTCCATATAAATGAAACCCTTGAAGGTCATTTGAAAAGCCTATTCTGGCGTCACGCCTCACGATAATAAAATTTTCATCAAGACTCATGACCCTTTGTGGGAATGTGCCGACGTTTTGGTTGCTGCCCCATTTGTCTGATATCCGGCGCGCAATCTTCCCTGTGCCGGTAGCACCTGCGTTTCCGGCAAGCCCCCAATTGGCATCAGCCTTGCTAAGCTCAAGCAGTCTGCGATCTAGTTCTTCCCGGCCATCCGTGAGTAAAACGACGTCTTGGTGGCACAAAATGACGTATTTTCCGTTCGCTTGATTGATGATCTGGTTCAATCCGCGATAGGCGTCAGTCTGAGGGTTGCCGTTTCCCGAGGCCGTGTTGTCGATCGCGATATATTCACAATCTGAGCCGCCAAATCCTTGCGACGCAAATGACGCGCGCATTTCGGCGTATTGCTGAGGATTGGTAACCAGTGTTCCAATTGTATATTGTGCATGAGGCATGTGCGGCTGATTACTCAATCAGTTGGCGCGAATTGAATTTATTATGGCTTGCGGGCGGCAATGCAGATTTGTTTGTAGAATAAATGGTGCCGCCCGCCGATGAGTGTGGCGAGCAATCTCTTGCTTGCGGGTATTGTTGTTATTGGCCAAACGCGCTCAACGGTATAACCGGATTTCTCAAAGAGCGCCGCATAGGTTGCGGGCGTAAACCACCGGAGGTGTGTCCGGTCCATTATGCCTGCGTCGGTGAGGTCGAAACGGCCGTTGATAAGCTGTCTGACTATTTTCCAATGGGCGACGTTGGGAGAGCTCGCCAGCACCAGGGCGCCGGGCTTCAGGTAGGTTCCGAGATTTTGCAGGGTGTCCCAAGGGTTAATCAGATGCTCGAGGACCTCTGAAATAATGAGGGCGTCAAAATGGGCTGCAGGCAAATCTAGGGCCGTCCGCTCGACATCGCCGTAGATGACCCTTGTCAAAACGAGCCGGGCCGCGGCGGCAGCCTCGGGCATGAGTTCGATGCCGACATATTCAGCGCATTTGCCCTGTTTTAGTGCAAGCGCGCCGGTTGGGCCTTCGCCGCAGCCAAGTTCCAGGATTGCGGCTTTGGAATTGTCGGGGAGGAGCGCTAGGAAGTCTTTCCGGGCGCTCGAATAATAGTTGTCGGGCTTGTTTTCATACGCCGCCGTCAGGCGGTGGTCCGCGGCTGTTGGCAACGCATAACTCCTCATCCTTGCGACCCGCTATTCCAAATACCGTAGTTTGAAGGAGAAGCGGATATATCGGCGGAACGCATTCTTCGCGGCTTGTTGGCCCTCATCGCACTAAATGCAGAATGCGGCAAGACGCCCTCCAGCGAGACGTTGATGCGCATGTGCCCGCGTGTTAAGCACAGCCCGGCTTTCGAAGGGGTTGGCGGTTAGCTGGCCGCTTGCATCTCCTTTTTTGCCGTAGAAGTCCTTCCTTAAAGCGGGCGCACTTGGGCCATTTTAGCCCCGCCCCCAATGCGCCCAAACGGGCGATCGTGAGCGCGCGACGTGGCATCGAACGAAACAGTCGTTGAAGGTGTGGCCGGACGCTATGCGTCGGCTCTTTTCGATCTGGCGAAGGAAGCCTCGAAAGTTTCCGAGGTAGAAGCCGATCTCAATAAGTTCCAGGCGATGCTCGATGAGAGCGATGACCTAAGAAGCATGGTGCGTTCGCCGGTTATCGCCACCGAAGACCAGAGCCGGGCCATGGGTGCCCTTCTGGCGAAGGCCGGCATTGGCGGCTTGGCCGCGAATTTCTTCAAGCTCATCGCCGGCAACCGCCGTCTGTTTGCAACCTCCGATATCATCAAGGCGTACCGGGCCATTTCGGCCAAGGAGCGCGGGGAAGTGACGGCTGAAGTAACAAGCGCTGTTGCCTTGAATGACGCGCAGACCGCTGAACTCAAGCAAGCTTTGAAGGCAACCGTCGGCAAGGACGTCACGCTCAGCGCGCGGGTCGACCCGTCGCTGCTCGGCGGCCTGATCGTCAAGGTCGGCAGCCGCATGATCGATTCCTCGCTCCGCACCAAGCTGCAGACCCTCAAGGTCCAGCTCGGCGGATCGGGCGCCTAACATAGACATTTAAAGCGCTGCACGGTTCTCCGGGCGGCGTTTTTCATAACCAATGAGATGGGGTCGAACGGCCCTCAAACGAAACGACCAAGGGAAAAAGTCCATGGACATCCGGGCCGCAGAAATTTCGTCGATCCTCAAAGACCAGATCAAGAATTTCGGCAAAGAAGCGCAGGTCTCAGAAATCGGTCAGGTGCTGTCGGTCGGCGACGGTATCGCCCGCGTGTACGGCCTCGACAACGTCCAGGCCGGCGAAATGGTCGAGTTCCCAGGCGGAATTCGCGGCATGGCCTTGAACCTTGAATCCGACAACGTCGGCGTCGTTATTTTCGGCGACGACCGCTCGATCAAGGAAGGCGACACCGTCAAGCGGACCGGCGCCATCGTCGAAGTTCCGGTTGGCAAGGGTCTGCTCGGCCGCGTTGTCGATGGTCTCGGCAACCCGATTGACGGCAAGGGTCCGATCAAGTCGGACAAGAAGATGCGCGTCGACGTCAAGGCGCCCGGCATTCTGCCACGTAAGTCGGTGCATGAGCCGATGGCGACGGGCCTCAAGGCCATCGACTCGCTGATCCCGGTTGGCCGTGGCCAGCGCGAACTTGTCATCGGCGACCGCCAGACCGGCAAGACCGCTGTCATTCTCGACACCTTCCTCAATCAAAAGTCGCTCAACGCTGGCAATGACGAGAGCCAGAAGCTCTATTGCGTCTATGTTGCTATCGGCCAGAAGCGCTCGACGGTTGCGCAGTTCGTCAAGGTTCTCGAAGAACGTGGCGCACTCGAATACTCGATCATCGTTGCTGCCACCGCGTCTGACCCGGCGCCGATGCAGTACCTCGCACCGTTCACCGGCTGCACCATGGGCGAATACTTCCGCGACAACGGCATGCACGCTGTGATCGCCTACGACGACTTGTCGAAGCAGGCCGTTGCTTACCGCCAGATGTCCCTGTTGCTGCGCCGTCCGCCGGGCCGCGAAGCCTATCCGGGCGACGTGTTCTATCTCCACTCCCGTTTGCTTGAACGCGCCGCCAAGCTCGGCGATGCCGCTGGCAAGGGTTCGTTGACGGCGCTGCCGGTTATCGAAACGCAGGGCAACGACGTTTCGGCGTTCATTCCGACCAACGTGATTTCGATCACCGACGGCCAGATCTTCTTGGAAACGGATCTCTTCTATCAAGGCATCCGTCCGGCTGTGAACGTCGGTCTCAGCGTGTCGCGCGTTGGTTCGTCGGCGCAGACCAAGGCCATGAAAAAGGTTGCTGGCAAGATCAAGGGCGAACTCGCCCAGTATCGTGAAATGGCGGCTTTCGCTCAGTTCGGCTCGGATCTCGATGCTGCCACGCAGCGCTTGTTGAACCGCGGTGCGCGCCTGACCGAACTTCTGAAGCAGGCGCAGTTCTCGCCGCTCAAGATGGAAGAGCAGGTCGCGGTGATTTACGCCGGTGTTAACGGCTATCTCGACGCGATGCCGGTTGAAAAGGTCAAGCCGTTCGAAGACACGCTGCTGGCCAACCTGCGGTCGCAGAACATGGCGATCCTTGATGACATCCGTTCGACCAAAGACCTCACCGACGCGACGGCTGCCAAGTTGAAGGCCGTTGTCGAACAGGTTCAGAAGACGTTCCTTTAAGGCGCCCGGATAACAAGAGGGATATCGCCCAATGGCGTCCTTAAAAGATATGCGCAACCGCATCGCCTCCGTTAAGGCGACGCGGAAAATTACCAAAGCCATGCAGATGGTCGCGGCCGCGAAATTGCGCCGCGCCCAGGAGGCAGCCCAGGCAGCGCGGCCCTATGCCGAACGCATGGATGGCGTGCTGGCGAACCTCGCTTCGAAAGTCGCCGACAAGAACAGCGCACCCGTGCTGCTGGTCGGCAATGGCCGCGACCAGGTTCACCTGCTGATCGTGATGACGGCTGAGCGCGGCCTGTGCGGCGGCTTCAACTCGAACATCGCCAAGCTTGCCCGTATCGAAGCCAACAAACTTGTGGCTGCCGGTAAGACTGTCAAGATCATGACGGTGGGCCGCAAAGGCGCTGACAACCTGCGCCGCGATCTCGGTAAGAACATCGTCGAACGCAAAGACTTCCAAGGCATCAAGCAGCTGAACTTCAGCCACGCCGAAGGCATCGCCAACACGGTGCTCGGCATGTTTGAAGCCGGTGATTTCGATGTTGCGACGCTGTACTTCTCGGAATTCAAGTCGGTCATCGCGCAGAAGCCAACGGCGCTGCAGCTGATCCCGGCCAAGATCCCGGAAAGCAAGGGCGATGCCGTGAAGGGTGCCGCCGCCGTCCACGAATACGAGCCGAGCGAAGAGCAGGTCTTGGGCGACCTGCTGACGCGCAACATCTCAACCCAGGTGTTCCGCGGTCTTCTCGAAAACGCAGCGTCCGAACAGGGCGCCCGCATGAGCGCCATGGATAACGCCACGCGCAATGCTGGCGACATGATCAACAAGCTGACGATCAAATACAACCGCCTGCGTCAGGCGAACATCACCAAAGAACTCATCGAAATCATTTCGGGCGCCGAAGCGCTCTAAACAGATCTGAACGCACGAGGAAACGAAGCAATGGCTAAAGCAACTGGTAAGATTCGTCAGGTCACGGGCGCCGTGGTCGACGTGCAGTTCGACGGGCATCTGCCTGAAATTTTGAACTCGCTTGAAACCAAGAACGGCGGCTCGCGCCTCGTTCTCGAAGTCGCGCAGCACTTGGGCGAAAACACTGTTCGCACCATCGCTATGGACTCGACCGAAGGTCTGGTGCGCGGCCAGGAAGTGACCGACACCGGCGCGCCGATTTCGGTGCCGGTTGGCGACGAATGCCTCGGCCGCATCATGAACGTGATCGGCGAGCCGGTTGACGAAGCCGGCCCGATCAAGACCAAGGGCACGCGCGCCATCCATCAGCCATCGCCTTCGTTTGCCGAACAGGCTTCCGAAGCGCAGATTCTGGTCACGGGCATCAAGGTCGTCGACTTGCTCGCGCCCTACGCCAAGGGCGGTAAGATCGGCCTGTTCGGCGGCGCCGGCGTCGGCAAGACGGTTCTGATCATGGAATTGATCAACAACATCGCCAAGGTGCACGGCGGCTACTCGGTGTTCGCAGGCGTCGGCGAACGCACGCGTGAAGGCAACGACCTTTATCACGAAATGATCGAATCGAACGTCAACGTCGATCCGAAGAAGAACAACGGCTCGACCAAGGGTTCCAAGTGCGCGCTGGTGTACGGCCAGATGAACGAACCGCCGGGCGCACGTATGCGCGTTGCGCTGTCGGGTCTGACGGTCGCTGAGGACTTCCGCGACAAGGGCCAGGACGTGTTGTTCTTCGTCGACAACATCTTCCGCTTCACGCAGGCCGGCTCGGAAGTGTCGGCGCTGTTGGGCCGTATTCCTTCGGCCGTCGGTTATCAGCCGACACTCGCGACCGACATGGGCGCGCTGCAGGAACGCATCACCACCACGCAGAAGGGTTCGATCACCTCGGTGCAGGCCATTTACGTGCCGGCCGACGACTTGACCGACCCGGCGCCGGCAACGTCGTTTGCGCATTTGGACGCGACCACCGTTCTGTCGCGCTCGATTGCTGAAAAGGGCATCTACCCGGCGGTTGACCCGCTCGACTCGACATCTCGTATGCTTGACCCACGCATCGTCGGCGAAGAGCACTACGAGACAGCCCGCCGCGTGCAGTCGATCTTGCAGAAGTACAAGAGCTTGCAGGACATCATCGCCATTCTCGGCATGGACGAGCTCAGCGAAGACGACAAGATGACGGTCGCCCGCGCCCGTAAGATTGAGCGTTTCATGTCGCAGCCGTTCACGGTCGCCGAAGTGTTCACCGGTTCGCCGGGCAAGCAGGTGCCGTTGGCTGACACCATCAAGGCGTTCAAGGGTCTGTGCGATGGCGATTACGACCATCTGCCGGAACCGGCGTTCTACATGGTCGGCACAATCGAAGAAGCTATCGCCAAGGCTGAGAAGCTGGCAGAAGCCGCGTAATAAGCGGCAGCGGCCTGAAGGCCGCGTGCCCACGGGAGAACGCAAATGTCTCAGGCCGCGACCAAGTTCGGCAGCTGCTGCGAAGAACTGAAAGAAGCGCTCGAAGGCGGCGACTTCGAGCCGTTGATCACGGTCGGGCCCGACCAGGTCATTTACATGACTGTTGGGCTCGTCGATCTCGAGGAAGACGAGCCGGGTCTGGTTGACCACCCGCTGTTCTTCTGCCCGTTCTGTGGCACCAAGCTGCAAACGCCGGAAGACGTGCGTGCCAAAGCCGGCGCCGAAGACGATGAAGAAGACGAAGCGGTTTAAGCAGGAATGCCTAGCTTCCAAATTGGCGATCGAGTTCGGCTAGTAAAGTTGGGAGAGCAGTTCTTATTTGGAGTTCCTGTTGAACACGTTGCGTTGGTTGAAAACACCTGTCTAGGTTATGAAACTGAGATACTGGGATTCAATTCCGACGGACACGCAGAACTCGAGATCAAAGATCTGTTCACAGTCTGGGTCGAGCAGAGCGATATAGAGAAAGTTTAGTCGATGGCAGGCACATTCAAATTCGAACTCGTCTCACCGGAGCGCGTGCTGATGTCGGTCGATGCCGATCAGGTCGTGGTGCCGGGTGCGGATGGTGATTTCGCGGTCCTCGCCGGCCACGCGCCGTTCATCACGACGCTGCGCCCCGGCGTGCTCGATGTGACCTCCGGCGGCTCGAAGCGCCGCGTGCTGGTCAAGAGCGGCTTTGCCGAAGTTGACCCAACCCGCCTGACGATCCTCGCCCAGTCGGCCTTCGACGTCGATGAGCTGACGCCGTCGGTCATTGCCAGCGAATTGAAAACGGCGGAAGCTGATCTCGCGAGTGCCAAAGACGACGCTGCCCGTTCGGCAGCCGACGCGCTGATCAGCGAATTGCGCCGACTCGGCCCGAAGGCCGCTTAAAGCGATTTTGCTGAATTGCGAAATTCCAAAAGGCCGGACATCAAGTCTGGCCTTTTTTGTTTATGCATAACTTTTCAGCGCGCTTCCAATTCGAACGGAAATGGCGTCGTCTCCCACACGTGTTCGAGCTTGAGGTTTTTGACGGTCTCGGCTTCGAAGCCGTGTAGCATCGCGGCCATGCCTTTGCGGTCGTCGCTCGCGAGCATCGCGCAGAGTTTTTTCAGATCGGCAAAATGCGCCTTGTCCTCCGCGTCACCTGGAAACGTCTCGGGCGTGTATCGTGAAATCACATCCCGGCAAATCGCGCGCGCCGCATCGAAATCGCCCATCGCGATATCGACGGGCATTTTTCTGAGGTATTGCTGGTCCCATCCGTGAAGTATGTTTTGCCGCGCAAGTTCAACGTAGTCATTCAGCGATTGAATGTTGCGCAAACGAGGCAGTGCCTCCGTTTCTAAGGCCCGGATGAGATCATTGGAGAGGTTAGGATTGTTCCACGACCATCGCATGCGCGGAAAGAGTTCTGCACCGAAACCTGTCGAAAAGACCGGGGAGCTTCTGAACGAATGGATAACTCCCCACCGGAGTGAAAAGCGAGTGGCATCACTGGTACGGTCTAGGATTATTCCGCGAACCAAATGATGGACCGGTTTCAATACGACAATGCCACCTTGGAAAGCCAAGTCGTTGTGCTTTTCCAAAATCGGCTTGATGACCTTTTTGATCTGCGTCATCGTCGTCATTGCGATGGCCTCGTTTCGATAACGATTATTCGTGTCGTGGGGCCAAATGCACTCGTGACTTCGCCAAAAATCTCGCCCGAGCGTGTGAGACTAAGCCCGCGCCGGTCCGTCTTGATGTCATAGACGCACACAGTTTCGTTGCTGACCTTTTCGAGCACGTCAATACGAACAGATCCTTTGCTCCCGTAGCGGGCGTATTCGTCACTTTTTAATATTGAAACTTCGGCTTTGAAATTGGGATCGTCAAGTGCATCAATCTGATCCTTCAAATTCTTATGCACCTTTGTTCCGTATTCGGCGGCACCCCAATAGTTGCCTTCGAGCTTGACGATTTCAGCTGCCGCATCGGTTCGTGATTGCACCTCCGCGTGTCGCGGGCATGCAGCGTCGGTTTCCTCACGCGTCAGGCGTTTGACAGCGAATTTGACCCGCAGTTCCTCCTCATCGGGAACATACTCGTGCGCATTAAACGCGAAAACGGTTTTCTCGCCAGCGCGGTCCTGCAGCGTCATCCAAGTATAAAGCGCGAGGCCAGCCTCTATCGTTTCAGCCACGAGCGGTGGAATGGCCGGCGCGAAAGCCAATGCCGGTTGCACCACCGCATCCGGGCCCTGGCCGGTCCACGTTGTTGTGCCGAGCAGTTGCCGGTCTGCGCCGGTGTAAATCGATTGCGTATCTCCAGAATTTTCAAACGTGACGATAGTGCCAGCGGGCGTCTGAACGGTGTGGCGGTCTTCCCAGGCAACAGACGAGTCGCCCGTATTAAATTCTGATAAAATTTTGCTGCCATCGCGATTGACGACAGCCTGCATGGCAAGCGCGCCGTCATCAGCAAAGCCGTTGATGACGTGGTGCCATGAGGCTTCGCCGGTGGCGTCGTTGTCGATGGTCAGCCGGGCGGCGCCAAAGATCGCTGGCGAGGTTGAAGACGGCGCGGAATCCGGCCAGTTGCTATCGCCACCGGGTGTGCCCGTCCCGCTGCCACCGCTCGTCCATTGTCCGCCGCCCGTCGCGCCTGCTGGAACGCGCCGCTGATCCGGATTGTACCTGAACTCAAGTGCGAGCTGACGGCGAAGCCTATTGATCGCCAACGACAGGCGAAGGCTGGCAACGTCGTGCTTCTGCTGCACGAAGTTCCGGTCAAGCTCCCGCTTCAAGGTTAACGGTGTTGCGTCGTTCATGCCGTGCCTTTTCCATGTTCAAACCTCCCACGACGAGTGTGAGGCCTGCGCGGAGCACGGGGATAACTTTCGGCGATTTATTTTTTGAAAATGGTAAATGGCGGGGGTTGCGGCCCGCTTTACGCTACCGCGAAATGCCCGAACGTGCCGGTCACTTGCTCATAGACGCCGCGTTTGAACGGCACGATCAGTTTCGGCACGCTTTCGATCGGTGCCCAACGCCAGGAGTCAAACTCGGCTTTCAGACCGTCACGCGCTCTAATGTCGATCTCGCGGTCGTCGCCCAAAAAGCGCATCGCATACCACTTCTGGCGCTGCCCGCGATATCGCCCTTTGAGGGCGATGCCGAGCAGGCTATCGGGCAGCTCATAGGTCAGCCAATCGGGGTGTTCGCCGATGATTTCGACACTGGTGACGCCGGTTTCCTCGCGCAACTCCCGCAAGGCTGCCAACTTCGGCGGCTCGAACTTCTCAATGCCACCCTGCGGCATCTGCCAAATCGCAGCTGCGTGATCGCCAACCCATTTCGGACGGCGCCGCCCGACCCAGACCTTGCCGTCGCTGTTCAGCAGCATGATGCCGACGCACGCTCGCAAAGGCAGGGTGCCCGGAGCTTCAACGGCCGGTTCAGCGCTATATTTCATCAGCAAGCCTGTGGATAACCTGAGGATAAGTAAAATCCGCGATTCGCGACTTGTACAGGAAAATCAAAGCGTTTCGATGACAATGGCGGTCCGCTGAATGATTCGAGGAACAGTCCGCCGTCGTTTTAAAGGTGCAGCTATGCGCCAACCGGGCGGGCGAGGGCCGCAAAATCCGCGAGAACAGCGCGGTAGACCTCGCGCTTGAACGGCACGATCAGGCCGAGAAGGTCATCGACGGGCGCCCATTTCCAGGCCACGAATTCGGCGTCGTGCCCGGGTGGCGGCACAATCGAGATTTCGCTGTCGGGGCCTTCGAAGCGGAAGGCGAACCACTTCTGCTTTTGACCGCGATAGCGCCCGCCCCACGCTTTGCCGATCAAGTCGGGCGGCAGGTCATAGGTGACCCAGGCCGGATGCTCGGCCATCAGTGACACCGAGCGGATGTTGGTTTCTTCGTACAACTCGCGCACGGCGGCGGCGGCGGGGTCTTCACCGTCGTCGATACCGCCTTGCGGCATCTGCCACCACGCGCCGCGCCCCTCTGCATCGTTCTTGGCGTCCGCCCGGCAACCGACCCAGACCAGGCCGTCGCGGTTAATGATCATCTGGCCGACGCAAGGCCGGTAAGGAAGCGTCGATGGATCGATAGTGTAGTGCGATTTTTTGCTCATGACCCCTGTTGTAGGGGACCCGCGGCGCAGGCCGCAAATGTAAAAGTACCGGTACAGGCCGCAAATACAAAAAGAAAGGGCGCCCGAGAGCGCCCTTCCAGACTTACCAAATGTGCGCGCCCCTCAGTTTGGCGCCGGCTTCGCGTCCGACGGTTTCGGATCGGCCGGCTTGGCGTCCGGCGTTGCGGCCGGTGCCGGAGTAGCGGCTGGAGCTGCTGGAGCCGGTGTTGCGGCTGGCGTGTCGGTTGGAGTTGCAGCCGCTGGAACCGCAGTCGAAGCCGACGGCGGTTCCTTGGCGGTGCCGCGCAGGAACGACAGCGCATACTGTAGCTGGGTATCCTTTTCCGGCTCCTTCGGCACGTATGAAGACGAGCCCGATACTTCTTCTTTTTCCTTGGCCTTCGGTGTTTCGCCGTCCTTGGCGTCCTTTGCATCCTTGGCGGCGGCCTTTGCCTTGTCGGCTTCGGTCGGGTTGGCCAAATGTCCGCGCAGGCTGGCTTCTCCGCGCGGCTTTTCAGCCCCGAGCTTGGCCTTGATGTCGTCCGGGATCACTTCTTCGATCAGGATATCCGGGTCGATGCCCTTGGCCTGGATCGAGCGGTTCGACGGCGTGTAATAGCGCGCGGTGGTCAGGCGGATCGCGCCGTTGGCGCCGAGCGGGATGATGGTCTGCACCGATCCCTTGCCGAACGAACGCGTGCCGATGATGGTCGCGCGCTTATGGTCCTGCAAAGCGCCAGCCACGATTTCAGACGCCGATGCCGAACCGCCGTTGATCAAAACGGTGACCTTCTTGCCGTCGGTCACGTCGCCCGGCCGGGCGTTGGCACGCTGGGTTTCTTCGTTGTTGCGGCCCTTGGTCAGAACGATAGCGCCGCGTTCCAGGAAGTCGTCAGACACTGAGATCGCCTGATCGAGCAGACCGCCGGGATTGTTGCGCAGATCGATGATGTAGCCTTTGAGGCTCGGGCCGATCTGCTTGTTCAGCGTCTCGATGGCCTTGACCATGTTGGTGTGGGTCTGTTCGTTGAAGGTCGAGACCTTGATGTAGGCAACATCGCCTTCTGCGCGCGATTTGACAGCGTTGATGCGGATCACGTCGCGCGTGACCTTGACGTCGAATGCGTCGTCGCGGCCCTTGCGCACGATGGTCAGTGTGATTGGCGTGTTTACAGGACCGCGCATTTTCTCAACCGCTTGCTCAAGCGTCAGGCCTGAGATTTGCTCGTTGTCGAGGTGGGTGATCAGGTCGTTGGCCATCAGACCGGCTTTCGACGCTGGCGTATCATCGATTGGCGAGACGACCTTGATGACGCCGTTCTCCATCGTCACTTCGATGCCGAGGCCGCCGAACTCGCCGCGCGTCTGCACCTGCATGTCGCGGAACGACTTCGGGCTCATGTAAGAGGAGTGCGGGTCGAGAGAGGCCAACATACCGTTGATGGCATTTTCGATCAGCTGCGTATCGTCGGGCTTTTCGACATAGTCGGAGCGCACGCGCTCCAGCACGTCGCCGAATAGGTCGAGTTGACGGTAGAGTTCGGAATTGGCCGACGGCGTCGCTGAAAATGTTTGCGAAACATTCAAAACGGTCGTGGCGCCTGCCAGCCCTGTCATCAGTAGGAATGACCAGAACGCGTAATCAGTCTTGCGCATTATCCTTGTACCTTCTGCTGACTGGCGATCCACCAAGGATCGGGGTCGATGGGTCTGCCGTCTTTACGGAACTCTACGTATAAAACGGGTGCATTCGATTGTGCTGGCGATTGCGCCGCCGCTGGCGATTTTTTCACGTCACCGCTCATGGTCCCGACGGGCTCGGCGGTCAACACGAATTGTCCAGGTTGCACGTCTATTTGTGACATGCCTGCCAGCAACACATGATAGCCGTCGCCAGCGTTGATGATCAAGAGCTGGCCGTAACTGCGGAATTCACCAGCGTAGACCACCCAGCCGTCGCACGGTGCGATGACTTGAGCAGCGGAACGCGTTTCGACCACCATACCTTTGGATTGGCCGCCATATTGGGTTTTTTCGCCGAACGCCAAGACGCGGCGGCCTTGAACAGGGGCCGGCAGTTTGGCGCGGGCGGTGGCGAACGGAATGGCCGGCTTAATGCGCCCAGGACTGCCCGGCATCAAGGCCGCGGGCGTGGGTGCCAGCTCGATGATCGGCGGCTTCAGCGTGATGCGTGGCGGCGGCAGGGCTGCCACTTTGGTCTCGGTGGTTGGGTCGGCGCCCGGTGCAGGTGTGCTTGCAGGACCGCCGAGGGCAGAGGGCGATGCCGGAGTGCCAGCTGCAACCTCGATGGCGGTTGGGCCCGATGCCGTCTCAAATGGTGCGGGAGATGCGGCGGCCGGTGGTGGCGAAGACTTCAATTCGTTCTGATACGCGCCAAGCCCGGTCTTTTCGGTCACCGCCTGATCGAGTTTCGAAATCAACTCAGACAGATCTGTGACGCTTTTCGAGATATCGGCCGACGCGGTTCGAACCGCGATCAATTCAGATTGCCGGTCGGCGATGGTCAGCTTCTTGGCTTCCATCAGGCTGGCGAGACGCGTGCGCGCCTCATTGAGACGGTCGGTCTCGGCCTGCAGCCGTTCGCCTTCAGAGCGGATGTCGCCCATCACGCGGACGAGATCATCGAGCCGTTCGGCAAGAGTCAGTGCTTGGCTTTTGAGATCTGGGAAGGCCGACGACAGCAGCATAGCGCTGCGCACCATTTTAAGCGCGTCCTCGCGGCGCGTGATCAGCACAGGCGGCGGGTTGCGGCCCATGCGCTGAAGCGCTCCGAGCAGCGTCGCGATTTGACCGTGCCGCTGACCAAGCGATCCACGAACGATCTTCTCCTGCGCCTCGAGTTCCGACATGCGGCCTTCAATCGAGGTCAGCTGGACTTCGCTTTTCTGGATCAGTGCGGCGGTCTCAACCAAGCGGGCGCTGAGGCGTTCGCGCTCAGCGTCGAGATCGGCGACGTCGGTTTGAAGGGTCTTGGCTTTGGTTTCAGCCTCTTCCAGTGCCCGCCGCTTGGCGTCCAGCGTGCGCGCAGCCTCCTCCGGCGACGCGGCGGCCGGAAGCGGGGTCTGCGCTAACGCGGGCGGTAGCCCCAGAAGCACCAACAGCACTCCGCCCACCTGCAAAAAGCGGGCAGTAGAGGGCCAGGTGGCGATCAGGTTCTGAGGTCTCGGCGGCAATGAAAGTGTCCGGTTGTTGCTGCTCTATCCGGTGCACGGCGCGCTTAAAGCACCGCGGCACATTCCGGACATCAACACGTGTCTACGTTGCAAAATTAAGGCTTTTACTGAGCCAAGCAATTATCATTTGCGTAATGCGCTGTTACCGGCACCTTTAGTTGTGCTTGGCCGGGGCTCACCGGTGAGCCGTGACCGATTACCCATTGCCGCTGATTTGCGGTCAGCTTAAGCAAAGCGGCCCTTAAATGCCAGGATTTTGACATGCAGACGGTGTTTTACTACGCGACCACGATCGCGGTCATCGCGGTTGCAATTGCTCTTTTGCTCGGGTTGAGGAGCATGTTGCGCGGAACCAGCGCCAACTTGAGCCAAAAGCTGATGCGTTGGCGCGTTGGCCTTCAGTTTTGCGCAATTCTAATGATTGTAGCATATGCCTTTCTTCTGCGCTGACGCAGGGTGGATTTGTTACGTCACGACGCTCCCTATACCGCTCCAGATACCGCTCCAGACCTGACAAGGTGCCGCAATGGTCGTACTCAATCGCATCTACACGAAAACCGGTGATGGCGGCACCACGGCGCTCGGGTCCGGGGAGCGCGTGCCGAAAACGTCGCCGCGCATTGCCGCCTACGGTACGGTCGATGAAACCAATGCCCAGATCGGCATGGTGCGCATTCATTTAGGCGCTGCTGATCCGCTGGTTGATGCCATGCTGGTGCGCATTCAAAACGATCTGTTTGACCTCGGTGCTGACCTATGCGTGCCGGACCGCGGTGAAGAGCTTCCCTATGAGCCGCTGCGCATGTCGGATGCGCAAGTGAAGCGGCTCGAGACAGAAATCGATCAGATGAATGCGGTGCTGTCTCCGTTGAAGTCATTCATTCTACCGGGCGGCACGCCCGCCGCCGCGGCCCTGCATGTGGCACGCACCGTCAGCCGCCGGGCCGAGCGCGATATTGTCGAGCTTGCGGCTTTGCCCAATGAGCCGGTAAGTGCGGCGGCGCTCAAGTATATCAACAGACTATCGGATTTCCTGTTCGTTGCTGGCCGCTACGTCAACGACCACGGCAAGGCCGACGTGTTGTGGGTTCCGGGGCAGAACCGGTGAGCCGCATCGTTCGCTATTTCTCGTGACATGCCTGATGACAATAAGGATCCGTCCGCCGTGTTCGTACCGATTGGTGACGACAATCCGCTGAAGTCCATCGGCTTTCAGTACGTGACAGTGGCGCTCATCCTCATCAATGTATTGGTTTTTGTTGTCGAGGGCGCGGGCGGCGGGGCAGACGCGGCGTTTGTATCCAGTTTTGCGCTGGTGCCGCAGGAATTGTTTCAGGTGCATGTGCTGGGTGGGCCCGCGCCGTTTTCAGCAGACAGCTTAGCGGTGCCCGAGCGCGCGACGCTCTTTTCCTACATGTTCTTCCACGGCGACATCATGCACCTCATCGGCAACATGCTGTTCCTGTGGGTGTTCGGCGACAACGTTGAGGATGCGCTGGGGCATGCCCGCTATCTGGTGTTCTATCTGGCCTGCGGGGTGGCGGCCGGCCTGATGCACGCTGTAATGCTGCCCGATAGCCAGGACGCACTGATCGGCGCGAGCGGCGCGGTTTCGGGCGTGATTGCGGCCTATTTGATGCTGCACCCGCGGGTTGGCGTCTGGGTGCTGGCGTTGAAGTTCATTCCGCTGAAGATCAGCGCCGCTTGGGTGCTCGGCTTGTGGATCGTTTTTCAGGTCGCAATGGTGGTCGTGCCCGTTTCCGGCGATCCTGGCCCAACGGCGTGGTGGGCCCACATTGGCGGGCTGATCGCGGGAGCGATGCTTATGCCGGTTATGCGGCGGCCGGGCGTTCCCCTATTTGGCCGCTAATCGCGCATCCCCAATATTAGCCTTAAACGGCCGCGCCGCGACGTGCGCGCCGATTGACTTCACGAAAGCCCGACCTTAGCTTTCGCCTTCGCAACTGCGAAAGGCTGTTGAACCGGCTCCGGGGCATGCCCCGAAAACGCCGGGCCAGCTCCATACCGCGTCGCAAAAAGTCCGTGGCATCGAGCTTTAGTGCATAAAGCAAGAAACTATCTGGGAGCGCTGGGCAACCGGCGAAGGGCATGAAAATCGTTGTGCCGGTAAAACGGGTCGTCGACTACAACGTCAAAATTCGCGTCAAGCCTGATGGCTCGGGCATCGATCTGGCGAACGTCAAAATGTCGATGAATCCATTCGACGAAATCGCCGTCGAAGAAGCGGTGCGCCTGAAAGAAAAGGGCACAGCGACGGAAGTGGTGGTCGTTTCTATCGGTTCGGCCAAGTGCCAGGAAACCATCCGCACCGCGCAGGCCATTGGTGCTGACCGCGGCATTCTCGTCGAGACGCCGGATGGCGTGTCGATTGAACCGCTCGCGGTTGCCAAAATTTTGAAGGGCATTGTGGAGGCTGAAAAGCCAGACCTCGTGATCCTCGGCAAGCAGGCGATCGACGACGACTGCAATCAAACCGGCCAGATGTTGGCCGCTCTTCTCGGCTGGGCGCAGGGCACATTCGCGTCCAAGGTTGCGCCGGAATCAGGCAGCGTTTCTGTGACGCGCGAAGTCGATGGCGGACTTGAAACGGTGAAGCTGAACTTGCCGGCTGTCGTCACCACAGATCTTCGCTTGAACGAGCCGCGCTATCCGTCGCTGCCGAACATTATGAAGGCCAAGAAAAAGCCGCTCGACGTCAAGAAACCTGAAGATTACGGCGTTGATATCGCACCGCGTTTGAAGGTGCTGAAAACATCGGAACCGGCCACGCGCAAAGCGGGTATCAAGGTCAAAGATGTTGCCGAACTCGTGCAGAAACTCAAAACCGAAGCCGGGGTGCTCTAATGCCGACACTCGTTCTCGCTGAGCACACCAATTCCGCTCTGTCGCCTTCGACCGGCAAGGCTCTGTCGGCTGCCCTCGCAATGGGTGGAGACATCCACATTCTGGTCGCTGGGTCGGACTGTAAGGTGGCCGCGGATGCAGCAGCCAAACTCGGCGGCGTCTCCAAGGTTCTGGTTGCCGACGCGGCTCACCTCGCCAACGGATTGGCCGAAGAAGTGGCTGAGGTTATTCTCGGTCTTGCTGGCAGCTATGACGCGATCCTGGCACCAGCCACGGCGTCCGGCAAAAATATTCTGCCGCGCGTTGCAGCCATACTCGACGTGATGCAGATCTCCGACATTACCAAGGTCATTTCAGCCGACACGTTTGAGCGGCCGATTTATGCGGGTAATGCCATTCAAACGGTGCAGTCGGCGGAAGCTAAGAAAATCATCACGGTCCGCACGTCAGCGTTTCCAGCGGCGGCGGAGGGCGGATCGGCAGCGATTGAAACAGTCACGGTGCCGGGCGCTGTCGGTTCATCGCGCTTCGAAAGCGCTGAGCTGACAAAATCGGATCGTCCGGAATTGACGTCGGCCAAGATAATCATTTCTGGCGGCCGCGGCATGGGCAACGGCGAAAACTTCACCAAGTACATCGAGCCGGTCGCCGACCGCCTGGGTGCTGCTATGGGCGCCTCGCGCGCGGCTGTCGATGCGGGCTTCGTGCCGAACGATCTGCAAGTCGGCCAGACAGGCAAGGTTGTGGCGCCGGATCTCTACGTAGCGGTTGGCATATCGGGCGCGATCCAGCATCTGGCCGGCATGAAAGACAGCAAGGTGATTGTCGCGATCAACAAGGATGGCGAAGCGCCGATCTTCCAGGTCGCCGACTACGGTCTGGTTGCCGATCTCTTCCAGGCCCTGCCCGAACTTGAAGCCGAACTGAAAAAAGCCGGTCACTAGCTGACTTTTCACACCAAGGATTGCGGTTGATGACACAGGCACCCAAGGCAACAGACAAGAGCAAAGCGGCTGCTAAACCAGCACGGACCATCGCCAAGGCAGGCGTCATAGGTGCCGGTCAGATGGGCGGCGGCATCGCCCATGTCTGCGCCATATCCGGTTATAAAGTGGCACTCCATGACTTGAAGAAAGAGTTTTACGACAAGGGCATCGAGACGATTTCGAAGAATATGGACCGTCAGATTGCCAAGGGCAGCTTGACGGACGCTGACAAGGTCAAGGCGCTGGCTCGTATCACTTTCGCAGAGAAACTCGAAGACTTTGGCGACTGCGATATCGTGATCGAAGCGGCGACCGAAGACGAAGACTTGAAGCACAAGATCTTCGCCGCGGTTTGCCCGCATCTGAAGCCGACGGCGCTGCTGGCATCCAACACTTCGTCAATCTCGATCACGCGGCTTGCCGCCACCACTGACCGTCCCGAAGACTTCATCGGCATGCACTTCATGAATCCGGTTCCGCGCATGGAGCTGGTGGAATTGATCCGCGGCATTGCCACAGAAGACGAAACCTTTGCGACCGCGCGCACGTTTGTCGAAAGCCTTGGCAAGACCATTGCCGTGTCTGAAGATTTCCCGGCGTTCATCGTCAATCGCTTGCTGCTGCCAATGATCAACGAAGCCGTCTACACGCTGTATGAAGGCGTTGGCACGGTCGAGATGATCGACAAGGCCATGAAGCTCGGCGCGCACCACCCGATGGGGCCGTTGGAGCTGGCAGACTTTATCGGTCTCGATACCTGTCTCAGCATCATGCAGGTGCTGTATGAAGGGTTGTCGGATTCCAAATACCGCCCGTGCCCGCTGCTCGTGAAATACGTTGAAGCCGGATGGCTCGGCCGCAAGACCCGGCGCGGGTTCTACGACTATCGCGGCGAAAAACCGGTGCCGACGCGGTAAAAACGCCAAGTCACATAACGGAAGCTCCGCCATGTCCGCTGCCAAGGTTGCCTTGATCACGGGTGCAGGGTCCGGCATCGGCCGCGCCGTAGCCATCAAACTTGCAGGCGCTGGATACAGCGTCGTGCTTGCGGGGCGGCGTTTGGACGAACTGGAAAAAACCAAAGCGGCGCTCTGCACTAATGGCGGGCAAGCACTCGTTCTTGCAACCGACGTCACCGATCAAGCGTCCGTCAAGGCGGCATTCGCCAAAACGCGCGACACGTTCGGACGTCTCGATGTGCTGTTTAACAATGCAGGCACGTTCGCTGCCGGCACACCTCTTGAAGATATTGCACTCGAAGATTGGAAGCGCGTCGTCGACGTCAATCTAACCGGGGCATTTCTGTGCGCGCAGGAAGCCATCCGCTTGATGAAGGCGCAATCTCCGAAGGGCGGGCGTATCATCAATAACGGCTCGATTTCAGCGGCGGCGCCGCGGCCGTTATCAGCGCCATACACCGCGACAAAACACGCGATTACAGGTCTTACCAAATCGATTTCTCTAGATGGCAGAGTTCACAACATCGCCTGTTCGCAAATCGATATCGGCAATGCCGCAACAGATTTTACCGCCAGAATGGCAAGCGGTATTCTGCAAGCCAACGGCGATACGATTGTTGAGCCGCGCATGGACGTGGCGCACGTCGCGGATGCGGTCCTTTACATGGCCAACTTGCCGCTCGACGCCAATGTGCAATTCATGACGTTGATGGCAACCGCGATGCCATTCATCGGCCGCGGTTAGTCTCTTGAGTTGCGCCCGGCGGCGCTCCTCCGTCGAGGCTGCCGCCGAGCGCATTGTCGCGTTCGCAAGATTTAGTTCGGCAATGCCACGCCGTCGATGACGTGGATCACGCCGTTCGACTGGTTGACGTCGGCGATGGTGATCTTCGACTTGCCGCCCTTGGCATCAACGACCCACCAGCCGCCCTTGTCGTCACCCATGACGGTGATCGTGCCGCCAGCAACCGTCTTCAGTTCAACCTTGCCGCCCATGTCCTTGGCCTTGGCCGCCAGATCAGCAGCTGACATTTTGCCGGCAACCACGTGATAGGTGAGAATGCCCGACAGCGTGCCCTTGTTCTCAGGCTTCAACAGCGTCGGCACGGTATCCTTCGGCAGCTTTTCAAAGGCTGCGTTGGTCGGCGCGAACACCGTGAACGGGCCCTTGCCCGACAACGTATCGACAAGGCCTGCGGCCTTCACGGCTGCAACGAGCGTGGTGTGGTCTTTCGAGTTGGCGGCGTTCTCGACGATATTTTTCGTCGGGAACATTTCAGCGCCGCCGACCATCACGGTTTTCTCAGCCATTTCAGCCAAAGACGGCGTGACGGCGGCACCGAACGACAAGGCGAGCGCGAGGGCGGAGGCGCCAAGCAGCGAGGCGCGGATGATTTTCGACATAGGGGGTTTTCTCCAGTTTATTGGTACGCTTCGCTTTCGAAGCGTGCAGGAGATACGCGCCACTGCGATTTGAGTTTCACCGCCAAGGTCACACTATGTTGACGCGGCCATAGTGATCCAATCGGAAAGCATCAGAAATCGGAGGCTTCGATCATCTTGCCGGCGAACACTACAGGTCCTGTCGGATCGCCACTGGGTGAGCCGCCTTCGGGCTCTAGTGTCACAGCATAGGTCGAGCCTTCAATAACGTCCGCCCGGTATGAGGCAAGCGTGGCTCCGCGTGTCGGCTGCACTTCGTCAATCACGCCGAGCGATTTCGGTTTGCCGAGGCTGTCGTGGATAATCCACAATTCGAAACTTTTTCCGGCTTCGTGCTTGGCCGCAACAGGACGCACGGTCATCACGCGATCATCGACGTTGACGGACACAAGGAAGGCTGGCGACGCCGCGTCTTTCTGTAGAACAGCGACGAGGTTCTTGGTTTTCGGTTTCGGCGCAAACTGGATCGCGCCCAAGGTCAGGATCAGGCTTGCGGCAAGTGCGGACGCTGCGATGGCTGTTGTCCGCCAGATCTTGATGCGCTTTTTGAGTTCGACAACGGATGCACCGGTTCCCGGCACTGAATTTCTCAAACGGCTTTCGATTTTTGCAAACGTATCCCCGGGCGGCACGACCTCTGTGATTGCGGCGTTCAGCGGCGCTAAGCGGTGCTCCCAATCGATGATGGCAGCATCAAGCGCATGCTCGCGCTGGCGGCGCGCGGCGACAGACGTGCGTTCGCTGAGCGTAAGCGTGCCGAGCACGTATTCCGCAGCGAGGCCATCTATGTCGTCATGCTCGTTCATGAGCCGAGGCACCCCTTCAATTGTGCAAGCGAGCGGCGCAGCCACGTCTTGATCGTATTGGCTGGTTGGCCATATTTCTCAGCAAGTTCGTCGCGGCTCAAGCCTTCACAATAGGCAAGCACGACCATTTGGCGTTTGCCATCCTCAAGCCGCGACAGGCAATCTGCCAACCGCTTGCCGTCTTCGCCGCGCATCACGGCAGCCAGGGCCGTCTCTTCACCCGACGCGACATCGAGGAGTTCCGGGTAGTCCTCTATCGATTCCGGCCGCTTCTTGCGGACCTCGTCGAGTGCACGGTTGCGCGCGATCGTGGCCAACCACGTGATGGGCGACGCAATCTTCGGGTCAAAATCAGCGGCGCGATCCCAGACCTTCACGTAAACCTCCTGCAACACCTCATCCGCCAAATCCGGGCGACGTAAGATACGCAGTGTGATTCCATAGAGTTTCGACGATGTTGCGCGATAGACGTCAGCAAACGCCGCGCGATCTTTCAGCGCGACGCGTCCGAGAAGATTGCTGAGTTCTTGCTGCGTGGTCATTTGGCTTTGCGGAGCTTTCGAGGCCGTCGGCAGGATTGTCACGCGCCATTGCTATATCGCGCTTGCCAGCGCCCGGCTAGAGCGCAAAGTCTGGAATGGTTTCCGGACCAAGGGCGGTTCGCAAGGTACATCCGGCTAGATACGTCGCTACCTAGCGTCCGGTTTCAAAATTGTTTGCTCAATAAATCCCGTGAGATCGTGGGTCATGTGGTGGATGTGATCCGGCAGATGACGCCAGTCGCGGACCTTCAATTGGGCTGGGTGGTCGATGTAGTCGGAATGCACAAACACCGTCGTCATGCCCAGGTCGTGCGGGGATTGGAGATTGTGCGGCATATCTTCAAACATCGCCGCTTGGCGCGGCTCCACACCATGCATGCGGACCATGCGGTCAAACGCATCGCGCTCGGGTTTGGGCACGAATTCAAGTGCCGCGATATCGCAGATGTCTTCAAAGAGATGCAGCACGCCTATTTTGCGGGCAACGTTTTCGGCGTGACGGCGCGAACCGTTGGTGAAGATCAAGCGGCGGCCGGAGAGACCGGCAATAGCGGAGGCTAGGTCCGGCAATTCTGGCAGCACCGACAAATCGATGTCATGAACGTAGTCAAGGAACGGCTCAGGCTTCAGCTTGTGGACCTTCATCAGTCCGGCGAGCGTCGTGCCAAACTGACGGTAGTAAGCCTTCTGCAAATGGCGCGCGTGCTCATAGGGAACGCCGAGCGTCTTGGCGATGAAAGCGCCCATGCGGTGGTCGACCTGGGCGAACAGATCGCAAGACGCCGGATAAAGCGTATTGTCGAGATCGAAGATCCAGGTGTCGATGTGGCTAAAGCCGCGCGCGTCACCGGTCCCCTTAAGGGCTGGCGGAGCGTTCGGGCGGCTGCCATCGCGCGCGGCCATTATCCCTTGGCCTTCTTGCGCTCAGGCCGCGTCACCAGCGTGCCGACGCCGTGTTCGGTGAAGAGTTCCAGCAGCACGCAATGGGGCACGCGTCCGTCGATGATAACGACGCCTTCGACGCCGGCTTCGACAACTTCAATGCAGCCCTCGATTTTCGGGATCATGCCGCCTGAAATTGTGCCGTCTTTGATCATCGCGCGGGCCTCATCCGTGGTCAGCCGTTCGATCAGCTTCTTGTCCTTATCGAGCACGCCGGCGACATCGGTCAGCAGCAGCAAACGCTTTGCCTGCATGCGGGCCGCAAGCGCTGAGGCGAACGTGTCGGCATTGATGTTCAGCGTCTCGCCGTCGCGGCTGATGCCGACAGGTGCGATCACCGGAATGAGATCCGACTTTGAAATGACTTCGACGATGTGCGGGTTGACCTCGACCGGATCGCCGACATAGCCGATATCGACGGCTTGCATCAGGTTCGACTGCGGGTCCGGCATTTCCGTGATTTTCTTGGCGATCATCAGGTTGGCATCCTTACCGGAAATGCCAACGGCCTTGCCACCTTGCCGGTTGATGGCCGAGACGATCTCTTTGTTGATCTTGCCGGACAGCACCATTTCGACGACTTCGACGGTGGGCTTGTCGGTGACGCGCAACCCATGCACGAAATCCGAGGTGATCTCGAGCTTCTTCAGCATGCTTGCGATCTGTGGTCCGCCGCCGTGCACGACAACTGGGTTAATGCCCGATTGTTTGAGATACACGATATCTTTGGCGAAGGCGGTTGAGAGCGCTTCGTCTCCCATTGCGTGGCCGCCAAACTTTACGACCACAGTTTGTTCGTCGTAGCGGATCAAATGGGGAATGGCTTCCGCCAGGATGCGAGCGTGGACATGCGCGGATGGCGCGGCGCCTCCGTTGGCTGCGGCGTCCTTAGTGCTCAAGTCTTTCGGTGTCTTCACGGGGTCCCCCAGGGATCGAGCCAGGGATCGAAGCGGCTCGGGATTTTGTGGCCGATCAAGGCGTTGTCATTCACATGAGATCATGGTGCCGACTTATAGCGGGTCACCAGCCCGTCTCAACGGAATTCCCACACAATCGGCTGCTAAGGGACGCGCCGGAGCGGGGCTGCACAGCAATGTTTGTGTCAATGTTTCCCAGGCGCTGCCCTGAGCAGCCGGGATGCGGTAGGGTCCTCTCCTATAGGATTCGAGGCGGGGAGCGGGTTTGCATCGGCAGGCCCGGGCAAGACAGTGTCGATTGTGTCAGAGGGCGTGAAGGTGAACGTGGCCGCTGCAGATTTTAGCCAGATTCCGATGTCGCCGAATTTGGCGGCAACTTTGGCGCGCGCCTCCGAAGTGGCGGGCGTTACCGCGGCTGGCGACGTCAACCTAGAGCATGTGTTGCTGGCGCTTTGTGATGATCCTGACGCAGACGCCGTGTTGATGGCTAGTCACGTCGATGTCGCCCGCCTGAAATCTGAGACGGCCCGGTATTTGGGCAGCCTGGCGCAGCAGGCTGGCGGTGGCGGTCTTGGCGTTGCGCCTGCCCTTTCGCGCATTCTGGAGGCTGCTGCCGCTGCCGCCCGCGGCGGACGCCGCCGCGACATCAACGGCGCCATCGTACTGGCGGCTATTGTCGGGGATGGCAAAAGTGCGGCTGCGCAAATTCTGCAAGCGCATGGCCTGACTTTTGACGAGGCGATCCGCGCTCTGCAAGCGGCGCTTGCTGCGCCCGCACGTGAAGCCGTGCCTGATTTCCGCCCTGCTGATGATGTTCTGGCGCGGGCGCGCGAACGGGTGCAATCGCGGTCTGCACCGGGCCTGCGCGATATAATGAATGATCGTCCGCGCACCGCTCTGCCGCCGCCATCGGCTCCACCGGTGCCGATGTTGCCACCGCCTGAGCACGCTCTTGAAGAGCGAGCTGAGGTCCAGCCCCCAGAATTTGCGCCACCTGATGTTGGTGTGCAGGCTGAACCGCCAGCCGTGAACCTGCCGGAAACCGCTGCTGTGGACGTTGAGACTGTTAACCCAGCGGTTGGTACGGCCACCATGCAACAGCCGGGTGAATACGCTGACCGGGAGCAATTCAACCCCGAAGAGAGATTACCGCCGCAGCGGGTCGAACCCACCCTTTCCGCGCCGCAGGGCTACGTTTATCCAGCTGAGCACCAGCCGCCGCCCCCGGCATATGCGCCACCGCCGCCGGTTTCATTCGATTTCGCGCGGCCGGTGCCGATTGCGTCGCCACCACCGATCCCTCCGCCTATTCCGCAGTGGCAGCCTGGCCCTCAATCGCAGCATTCGCAGCAGGGTCCTGCCAACGGGCCGGGATATGGCGGTCAACCAGGGTTTGCGCGCGGGCCTGAGCCGTCATTTGCGCCTCCGCCGCCTCAGGCTATGCCGCCACAGCAAGGTGGTGGTGGGTATGGCCAGGGGCATCCGCCGGGCCAGCCTCAGTTTGAGGCGCCCTACGGTCACCCAGGCGGCCCCTATGGCCATCCGAATGGGCCGCCGATGCCGGGACCTCCCATGTCCGGTCCGCCGATGTCTCAGCCGCAGATGCGCGCACCCGCGATGCCGCCGCCCGCCCCGGCTGGTTCGCCGCCGCAGCCTTTAAAGGTGCAGCGCGCAAAAGTCGAAACCGGCCAGCTGGCCGAAAACATACCTCGCGGTATGCGCGTTGGCCGGACCGAGCGCGTCGAAGTGCGTATCGCCAAGGCTGCCGCAAAAGCCATTACAGAAGGTCTTGAAGGTGGCGGTGTTGCTTGGCATCATGAAGTGACCGTAACGCAGGCCATGTCCGTGCGGTTGCGGGCGCCCGATGGCGGGTTCTTTATCGAATCCGCTTCTCCTGAAACGCAATGGATTGAAAATCAGCTCGGCTTTGCGAGTGATGATTTCGCGAGTTGGCGGTTTCTGGTGACGCCGCAGTCGCGCGGTTGGAACCGTCTGCAAATCATCGTCTCAGCGCGGACAATTGGCGCTGACGGCATGGCGGCTGAAACGGCGCTGCCTGATCAGGTGGTCGAGGTTAAAGTCCGCACCAATTACAAGCGCACGCTGTTGCGTTGGACCGGATGGATTTTGGCAGCCATCGCCGGCGGAGCGCTCGCGAAATTCGGCGAGGG
Organism: Hyphomicrobium sp.; assembly: GCA_013141015.1. Taxonomy (GTDB): domain Bacteria; phylum Pseudomonadota; class Alphaproteobacteria; order Rhizobiales; family Hyphomicrobiaceae; genus Hyphomicrobium_B. Next base: position 36,044 of record JABFRT010000015.1, read on the forward strand.
CGGATTAAGCGCCGTCAGCAAAATTATCGAAAAGATGCTGCACTGACGGCTGGCCGCAGTGCCGTCAACCGGCGCTGGCGATCAGGCGGGCGATTTCGGCGCGCAGAATATCAATGCCGCCGCCTTTTTCTGACGACGTGGCGATGACATCTGGAAATGCAGCCGGATGCTTGGCCAGCGCGGCTTTGGTCTCTGCCGTGACTTTCTCGAGGTCCGTCCGGCTGATCTTGTCTGCTTTCGTCAGCACGGCCTGGTAAGAGACGGCGGCTGTATCGAGCAACTCCAAAATTTCTTCGTCGGTGTCCTTAATGCCGTGCCGCGCGTCGATCAGAACGAACACCCGCAACAGCGTGCGCCTCCCGGCCAGATAGCCGCGCAGGACTTTATTCCAAGCTTTGACTTTGGTTTTCGGTGCTTCGGCAAAACCGTAGCCTGGCATATCGACCAGAAACAGCCGCGCATCCGGCACGGTGAAGAAGTTCAATTCTTGTGTGCGACCCGGCGTATTTGATGCGCGCGCCAACCGCAATTGACCGACAAGCGCATTGATGAGGCTCGACTTGCCGACGTTGGAGCGGCCGGCAAACGCGATCTCCGGCCGGTCATCTGGCGGTAAGTGTTCAAGTTCCGGCGCGCCGCGCGCGAAATCCCAGGGCAGCGTGAATAAGCGCCGCCCTGCCTCGATTTCATCGTCGCTAAATGCGGCACCGGTCATGGTTTCGTATGTCTTTCAAACGCATCGGCACCGCCTGTGGCGCTGGCTGCTACTTGGTCTTTGGATCACTGTCCGAGCCGCCAATCCCGATCATCCGCAGCAGCGGCCCGAACGTCCGCTTGATGTTGGCGAGCAGATGCGTCTCGGCGCCGTTCTTCTTGTTGATCGACCACTGCTGGACTATCGACAGGGTGTTGCTCCACGCCCAGTAGATGACGAGGCCAGCCGGGAAGCTACCGAGCAGGAACGTGAACATGACAGGCATCCACGCGAACACCTGCTGCTGGATTGGGTCCGGCTGCGGCGGGTTCAACTGCATCTGGATCCACATGGTGATACCCATGATCAGTGGCCAGATGCCGATGTGCAGAGCTTCCGGCACAGCGAACGGCAGCAGTCCGAACAAGTTGAACATCGACGTCGGGTCGGGCGCGGAGAGGTCTTTGATCCAACCAAAGAACGGCGCGTGACGCATATCGATGGTCACGAACAGCACTTTGTAGAGCGCGAAGAAAACAGGAATCTGCAGCAGAATCGGCCAGCATCCGGCCAGCGGATTGATCTTCTCCTTGCGGTACAGCTCGAAGGTTTCCTTCTGCTGACGCTGCGGATCGTCCTTGTAGAGTTCCTTGAGGCGAAGCATTTCCGGCTGCAGCTTTTTCATGCGCGCCATGCTGGTGTATTGCTTGTTGGCCAGCGGATAAAACGCGGCCTTGACGATCACCGTCAGGATCAAAATGGTGATGCCGAAGTTTTTGACGATGCCGTTGATCAGCTCCATCAGGTGGAACAGCGGCTTGGTGATGAAGTAGAACCAGCCCCAATCGACCATGCGGTCGAAATTCTGAATGCCAAGCGACTTCTCATAGGTTTCAATGAGCGTGGTCTGCTTGGCGCCGGCGTAGAGATGCCCTTCCACGCCCTTGCGCGCGTTTGGCGGGATCACCAGCGCGCCGCGCAGATAGTCGGCCTGGTAGGCTTCAAGCTCGCCCGGCGTTGCGGCAGCCGAGGCGGAATAGGTGGCGTTGTAGGGCTCTTTCTGATCAGGAATCAGCGTTGCTGCCCAGTATTTGTCGGTGATACCAAGCCACCCGCCGCTGACGTTCTTGAATTCTTTCTTTGATTTTGCCTTGATGGCGTCAGCGTAGGTGACTTCCTGCAAGCCTTCCGATCCCGAAACGCCGATCAGACCTTCGTGCAAGATGTAGTAGGCGGTGGTCTTCGGTGTGCCGACGCGATGCACGCGCGCATAGGGCAGTAACGCAACGTCTGCAGTCGTGCGGTTCTCGACTTCATCGACAACTTTGAACATGTACTCGGCATCGACCGACAATGTGCGGCGGAATACGAGGCCCTGGCCATTGTCCCAGGTGAGCGTGACCGGCGTCTGAGGCGTCAGCGCGTCGCCCTTTTCGATTGCCCAAACCGTTTCGCGATCCGGAACCTTTGTGGCGCCTCCGCTTTGAGCGACCCAACCGTATTCGGCGAAGTAAGGCGCCGGGCCACCAGCTGGTGATAGTAGCGTGACCTTGGCGCTATTGGGATCAACGGTCTCGCGGTATTTGACGAGTACGAGGTCATCGAGGCGTCCGCCCTTCAAGGCGAAAGACCCCTCAAGCGACGGCGTTTTGATAGCAAGCCGCGGCGAAGATTTGAGCGCATCTTCGCGAGACACCGGAGCTTGAACCGGCTGACCAGCGACGGGCGCCGCAGCGGACGGCTGGGAAACGGGAGCTGACGCGACGCCGGGCAATCCGGGCGCTTGGCTACCGGCGCGCTGTGCCTCAAGTTCTTTTGAGTATTCCTTGCGCGCCTGCTCTTCGCGCAGCTTCGGCATGGCGAAGAAATATTGCCACCCCATCAGCACGGCGAGCGATAGGAGAATCGCGAACATCAGGTTCTTGTGGTCTTGCGGATCGTTCTGGGAGTTCATCGAGACCTCGGATGGGCGCCGCCTTGATATCGGCCGGTTGCGGCCCGCAACGGATGGCGGAAAGCCGTTGCAAAAGATAGGGGACACCCGGTCACGGCGGTGTTTTTCCGGGGTGGATTTTGGGGCGTTGTACGGCCTTTGAAGGCCCGCGGCTATGGATGATTGCGAAGGCCTTGGTCAGGTCGGCTATGATATCGTGATACGCCCGGTCGAAGGCTGCAGCTCGGGCAACCACCACGTAGTCATAGCCGTCCTGCGCGTGGGTGCCAGCAAGTTGCGTCAGCGCTGCCTTCAAGCGGCGGCGGATCCGGTTGCGGGTGACAGCATTGCCGAGCTTTTTGGTGACCGTGAAGCCGAACCGGGGGCCGTAACTTGGATCGGGGCTGGCCGGCGGTTTGCTGGTGTCGCTGCGCCGTATGCGTGCCTCGATCAGGCACGCGGGCACGGATGCTTTGCTCCCGCCGCGGACGGCGAGATATTCGGCACGAACCTTAAGTGTAGCGAGCGGTGAAATGGGGCACGTCCTCGAAGAGCGAATTCTCTGAGGCCGGTCTCTCCGAGGCCCGCGCGGGCTGGGCCCTAGGCTGACAGGCGCTTGCGGCCCTTAGCGCGGCGGCGGGCGATCACCCGGACGCCACCCACGGTGGACATGCGCTTGCGGAAGCCGTGGCGGCGTTTGCGCACGAGGCGGCTTGGCTGATAAGTGCGTTTCACGGACGTCTCCGACGAGTCTGGGCCCTACCGCCGGAACCGGCGTCAAGCGAAAAAATGATTATTTATCCGTGGCTTAAATCAAAACGTAGGCCTTGAACGTGGGCCTAGCGTGGTTTGAGTGCTGCTCGGAGTTGCCGGGTTATAGGGGGCAGATGCGGCCAAGTCAACGCAACGCGCGCATTTCCGTTGATCGCTGCGCCTGCGGCGAGCCGCGGCAGCTTGACCCTGCCGGGCCGTCCTGCCTGTCGATCACAGGGGCTTGATCGCATCAACCGTGATCAGACCGAAACAAATACTGTAACCAGCCCGAATCTGAATTGATGACCTAATGTTCCCCGTCCAGCGCTTCAGTGCGCGGCTCCAGCTATGATGGGCCTACGGACGCCGCTGTTTCCCGGACACACGAGCTGCCGATTTTTTGAGGAGCTGACCGATGGCCAAAGGCCCCGCACCTGCTGACACGCCACGCCACACGAGTCCAGTCCGCTGCGGCGCTGGGCACCCCTTCTGATTCTCGCCGTGTTAATGGCGATAGCGTTTGCGCTCGGCTGGCACAAGTATCTGTCATTCAAAACCATCGGCGTGAATTTTGAGGCCTTGAAAGCCTTTATTGCTCAGAATTTCGCCGTCGCGCTCGCTGCATATATCGCGATCTACATCGCGGCCGTCGCCCTGTCATTGCCCGGTGGCGCCGTGCTGACGGTGGCGGGCGGATTGCTGTTTGGTTGGCAAACCGGACTGCCCGCATCGGTTGTTGCTGCTACCACTGGCGCATCGATTTTGTTTTGGATCGTCAAGTCATCGTTTGGCGAAAGCTTGGCCTCGAAGGCCGGTCCGGTGCTGTCGAAATTCCGTGACGGATTTGCAGAAAATGCCCTGACCTATCTGCTATTTCTGCGCCTCGTTCCCGTGTTCCCGTTTGTCCTGGTCAACATTGCACCGGCTCTGCTGGGCGTGCCGTTCCGCACCTACGTCATTGGCACGCTGATCGGTATCATCCCTGGAACTGCCGCATTTTCGTTCGCGGGCGCCGGGCTTGGCAGTGTTGTTGAAACGCAGAACACGATTTATCAGGCATGCCTTGCGTCGAAGCCAGTCAACCCCGATGTTGCTTGCCCCTACACGATCAATTTGAGTGCGTTGATCACTCCAGAGCTGCTTGCCGCGTTTGCGCTTATGGGTGTGGTATCGCTGATTCCCGTTGCATTGAAATACTTCAGAGGCCGCCATGCTCAAGGATAATGCCGAAGCTACCACCGGAACGCGTGGCGAAACGATCACCGCCGATATCTGCGTGATCGGTGCTGGCTCGGGCGGGCTGTCGGTTGCCGCTGCTGCTGCCGCGTTCGGTCAGAAGGTCGTGCTCATCGAAAAGCACAAGATGGGCGGCGATTGCCTCAACTATGGCTGCGTGCCGTCGAAGGCGCTGCTTGCTGCGGGAAAGCGCGCCCAGGCGATGCGGACCTCGGCCAAGTTTGGAATCGCGCCGATTGAACCGCATGTCGATGCGCGCGCGGTCCATGATCACGTCAAGCGCGTGATTGCCGCGATTGCACCAAATGATTCCATCGAGCGCTTCACCGGTCTTGGCGTGCGCGTGATCACTGCCGCGGGCCGCTTTATCGACAAGTCGGCCGTGATTGCTGGCGAACATCGCATTACCGCGCGCCGTTTCGTCATCGCAACCGGGTCATCTCCGGTTGTGCCGCCAATCCCGGGATTGGCCGATGTGCCGTACTTCACCAACGAGACGATTTTCGAGAACGCAAGCAAGCTGCCGCATTTGATCATCATCGGCGGCGGGCCGATTGGATTGGAATTGGCCCAGGCCCATCATCGCTTGGGTTCAGAGGTGACAGTGCTCGAAGGGGCCAAGGCGCTCGCCAAAGATGATCCCGAACTTTCTTCCTTCGTGCTGGCGCGGCTGGCAGGTGAAGGTATCGCCATTCGCGAAGGCGCGCTTGTGCAGTCGGTGAAAGGCTCCAATGGCCGTGTTGCCGTGACATTCAGCCAGGGCGGCGCCACCGGGACGATTGAAGGCAGCCACCTTCTGGTTGCTGCGGGCCGCAAGCCAAACACTGCTGATCTCGGTCTAGAGGCGGCCGGCATCGCGTTCGACAAAAAAGGCATCACCGTTGATGCGGGGTTGAGGACCAGCAACAAGCGCGTGTTCGCGATTGGCGACGTAACGGGCGGGTTGCAGTTTACCCACGTCGCCAACGACCATGCGGGTATCGTCATCCGCCGCGCACTGTTCCGCCTGCCGGCCAAAACCACCGGGCGGCCTGTTCCATGGGTCACGTTCACCGATCCCGAGCTGGCCCACGTCGGGCTGACAGAGGAGCAAGCCCGCGCCAAGGGCACAAAAATTAACGTTTTGCGTTGGTCCTACCACGAGAATGACCGCGCCCAGGCTGAACTGCAAACAGACGGCCATGTTAAGGTGGTGGTGAGCACCAAGGGCCATATTCTTGGCGTAACCATAGTTGGCGCAGACGCTGGCGAACTCATTCAAATGTGGGCGCTGGCGCTGTCACAAGGCCTCAAAATTAAGGCAATGACGGAGTGGATTTCGCCCTATCCGACATTATCTGAAATCAACAAGCGGGCGGCTATTCGTTACTATACATCAGCCCCCAGCAACCCTGTCGTACGTAAAGCCATCGCGTGGCTGGCCAAGCTGGGATAAACTCCCAGACGTCAGTCAGGAGTAACAGTGCAACGCACGTTTTCAGAGCCAGATCCAAAAACTGCCGCCACTAGCGAGCCCGAAACCGGCTTCTGGGCGAGCCGGTTTGCGCGTGCGCTGAAGCAGGCCTGGGAACGCCGTGGCTTGCCGTCGAAACTGCTGCTGCTGACGGCGGCCTTTGTGCTGATGGCCGAAGCGCTGATCTTTCTGCCGTCAGTCGCAAACTATCGCGTCAGCTGGCTTGCCGAACGCTTGACCGCCGCGCAACTGGCAGCGCTTGCGTCGGAGGCTTTTCCGGGTGGCGAAGTGCCCTCAGCGCTGCGCGCCGATTTGCTGCGCACCGCACAGGTTCGCGCGATTGCCTCCCGCCGCGACGGTCAGCGCCGGCTTGTCCTTCCCGTTGACGGCGAACTGACAATCGATGCCGTCTACGATTTGCGTGGCGAACTTGCGTCGATGGGATCCGGCATCGGCATGAAGCTTGGCCAGATCCGCGATGCGCTCGGCGTGTTCTTCGCAAGCGACGGCCGCATCATCCGCGTTGTCGGCGCGAGCGGCAGTGAAAGCGGCGACCTCATTGAAATCGTCATTCCCGAAGCGCCGTTGAAAGCCGCGATGGTGCGCTATGGCCTGAACATTCTCGGCCTGTCGATCATTATTTCGTTGCTGACGGCGGCGGTCGTCTACTTCGCGCTGAGCCGTCTGCTGGTCAAGCCGTTGACGCGCATTACCCGCAATATGCTGCATTTTTCGGAAAATCCCGAAGACCCGTCCCGGATCATGAAGGCCTCAAGCCGCATTGATGAAGTCGGAATTGCTGAGCGCGAGCTAGCCAGCATGCAGACCGAGCTTGCAGGTCTCCTAGCGCAGAAGAACCGCTTGGCGCAGCTTGGCCTTGCGGTGTCCAAGATCAATCACGATCTGCGCAACATGCTGGCCAACGCCCAGCTTATCTCCGACCGTCTGGTGGACGTGCCAGACCCGACGGTGCAGCGTTTCGTGCCCAAGCTGATCGCATCGCTTGATCGCGCCATTTCGTTCTGCAATTCGTCGCTGCAGTTCGGTGGTGCAACGGAGGCTCCGCCGCGGCGTGAGTTGATGCGTTTGAAGCCGCTGGTCGAAGACGTTGCCGAAAGCCAGGGACTGCCGCGCGATGGCCAAATTGCATTCTTTGCCGATATGGAAGACACCCTGCGCATCGATGCAGATCGCGATCAGCTGTTTCGCGTGATGAGCAATTTGGTGCGCAATGCCATGCAGGCCATCGAGGGTGCCGAAGACCAGCCGACGGGCGAAATCCACGTCGCCGCCCGCCGCGAAGGCCGCAAGGTGATCGTTGATGTAACCGATACAGGCCCCGGCGTGCCGGCCCGGGCGCGTGACAACCTGTTCAAAGCCTTCCAGGGCTCGACCAAAAAGGGTGGAACAGGGCTCGGCCTTGTGATCGCCTCCGAGCTGGTCCAGGCCCACGGCGGCACGCTAAAGCTGATGGACGGCGATGGTGGCGCCCATTTCCGCATCGAACTGCCGGACCGTTCGGTGCATTGACGGGGCGCGTGGACCGGGCCGCAAACCATCCGGCCGGCTGTTGGCTCTTTTAATGTCCCCGGAAATCGGGGGCTGCGATCCAGGTGAGGCGTGGTGGCGCTGGGCGCGACGAGGCCCTTGCACTGTCGGATAAGAGCGATTAGACAGACACCTCTTCACGCCCCGGCTCGCGCCGGAGGGGCACTAGGCCCCGCAGGCAGTTGGCACGCGCCCGTAGCTCAGCTGGATAGAGCATCAGACTACGAATCTGAGGGTCAGAGGTTCGAATCCTTTCGGGCGCGCCAGTCTTTTCAATGGGTTAGACGATTTCTTCGAAATCCAAAAAATCTCAAAGCTAACCCATAGCTAACCCCATCAAGGCTGTCGGTGGTCACGCGTGCTGAGCCAATGCAGCTCGGTCGCGCCTGTATGATCATGCTTCCACACCATCCAGCAATAGCGCTGCTTGGCAATGGATGTCGTTGCCCGCGAGGGGTCGCCATACGGCCAGCAGATGCATTCATCGAGACAGTAGACGGCAGCAGGCGGGTGGCTCACGTAAAAGCCATGACGAAGCGGATGGCACAGTCCTGCGAGGTTCATCAGCATGGCCACTGTTCCACCGGTTTCACGAGTGAGACGGATGGCGTGTTTGGCAAAGGCATCGGCGAGACCCCGTCCGTAGGGCGGATTGGTGACGATGTGTTTGGCGAGCGGTTTCCGTTCGGCAAGGAAGTCCCGGTCCGGCTGATCGAGGTGTTCGCCGTGCTTGCGAATCCTAACGTGGGTTAGTCCTATTATATCCGTTTGCCGATAGGAGGCCGGTGCGGCGGTGCAAGTGGGTGGCTTCCAAATTTTCATCGGAGATGTGTCTATGGATATGAAATCGCTCGTGATTGGTGCGCTCGTTGTGGGAGTCGCCGCGCTTGGCTATCTGTATTACGACAGCCAGAAATCCAGCGTCAAAATTGATCTTCCGGGCGTGAAGATCGAGGGGAAGTAGTCGTTTTGGCGGCCTTACTTGTTCGGCAAGGAAAGGTGCATGCCGAAGCTTCAGCCTTATTCAGGGTATTCGGCTGCACCCCTCCGCGAAGGGGCGGTGTTGCGTCTCCGGCACGCGTTGACATGCATGGCAGGTAACAACGGCATGGTGATGGCGTTGGTTTAGGGCTGCCGTTCGGCGTCGGGTTCATCCGATTTGCGAGGCAACGCATACGCCGGGCTTTGTCGCACGCGTTTGCAGCATTCAGCATGCGGCGTGCGGATGTCGTCGTAGAACTCAAAAAAGCGCTTTTCCAGGTGGACGTAGATGGCGGTGACAAAGCCTGCCTGGCGTTCGCACATTTTGAAGCTTTCGGCAGTGCCGTCGTTGCGCCAATCGGACGGCGGTAAGATGCACAGCATCTCCATGAATTTGGCTTCGGTGATTTCCTTGGGCTCGGTTTTGAATGTGTTTTCGTAGCGCTCCATCGCGGCATCGGCCGTGAGAATGGTGAGCGCAGTGCCATACGAGGCGAGCCGCTTGAATGCATCGGCTTCGGTTTCATTCTTGTGCAGGTAATCAATCAGGCTGTTGGTGGCCGTGCAGAACACGACCGGGCGGTTGTCGGCAGTCACAGAGATGGCTTTCATCAGGGATAAAAAGCTGGCGTCCGCCAGCGATGGACGCCCGTGAGGGCCGAGACGCCGGAGCGGCTCGGTTCACGACAGCGCGACCCCGCCGGGAGAGGCGGGGAGGTGGCCAACCTTACCGGCCGGAACGACCAGCAGCCTTCTTCGGCATGCCCTTCGACACCACACCCTGCTCGACCAATTGGCCCAAGTCGGTTTGTGCATCTTGCATTTGAGCTTCGGACTTGTCGGGGATGGGGTAACTGGTGGCGCCGGTGAGCATGGCGTGTCCACTGCGGTCCTTTTTAGCCCATGCACTGATGCGCACGATCGGCTCGCCGTTCCCTGGATTGTAAGCACCCCAATAGTCGGGACGGTCTTTTTCAGGGGCTTCGTCTTTGAAACCGTTCGGGAACATCACGATCTGGCCAGCAGCCAAGTTGAGATTACCGACGACGGCTTCTGGACTGTCGCTCGCTTGCGCGGCCAAAGATGAAATCTGATCAAGGGCACTTGCTGATGTTGCTACGTTTCCGGCTTCGCCATTGAACATGACCAGCGCTTCGCCGGTTTTGGGATTGGTGTATTCGTGGGCCCACAACACGTGACGGCGTTCGTCCTCGGTGCCGGGGATCGCAATGCGTCCATCGAAGGCGGGACGTTTATCGCCCACTTTCTTGTCGCGGTTGATAAAGGCAATGAAATTGCCGCGTGGTTGTTGGTTGGTTTGGTCCATGGCATCTCCTTGGTTGTTGCCAAGGAATGCTGCGCGTGACGGGATACACCGTCAATACAGCGTGCACACAACGCGGGCAGTTTTGTATTCGTGGGCTATGCAGCCAGCAGATCTTTGCGGTTTGATCCTGCCTGCACGATGTGCATTGCGTCCGCTGGAAACGAACGTGCAAGGGCAAAGGCTTCTTTCGAAGTGCCGTTAAGCCAGGTGTCGAATTGGTCATCGGTTGCGAGCAGCACCGGCATGCGTTCGTGGTTGATGCTGGCGGTCAAGCTGTTGGGTTCGGTGGTCATGAAGGCGTAGACCATCTGGGAGACGTTCTCGCCGTCTTTTTTGATGGGGCCGGTATAGTTTCTCCAAATCCCTGGAAAAGCGAACAGTGGGCGTTTGTGGTCGCCGTTGATGGCGAACCAGTTCCACACGGCAGGCGATGCCCCATTGGGTTCGCAATAGCTGGAGGCTGGCACCAGGCAGCGGCGTTCGGCGAATGAGCCTTTCCAAAACGTGCTGGTGAGGATCTTGTCATCGCGGACGTTGGTGACACGGCGGGGGGCTTTGCCCGTCTGCAGCAGGATAAATCCCCAGTGCATCATGACAAGTTCGCGTTCGCCGTCGTCGGCGTGGCGGATGATCGGGGCTTCATAGCCGGGGAAGATGGCATCGAGGGGTTTGAACACGGTGGCGCGGTTGCTTGGCACCTTGAACAGGTTGCGCACGGCTTCCGGCATGCGGGTCATGGAGTAGAGATTGCACATCGTGCGATTTTAGCGGCGTTTCCTAGTATGGGAAGGCAATCGACGGGGAGGGCCGTCAACACGCTTGACGAAACATGCGAAAGAACGAATAGTGAACTTAAATCAAGAGGGGTTCACGGGATGGTGTCACGGTTGCCGGACGAATCGGTTGCTTGCGAAGTGCGCATGCGTGCGTCAGTGCCGCTGGTGAGCAGCACGATTGCAGCCGGGTTGCCGAAGATGCCGAGGAAGCGTTGAACGCATATGCGATTCCGTTGGCGCCGGTGCGGATCGCAAGCCGCGTCGTCTACATCCGCTCGCTGGCTGACGGTAAAGGGGTGCCGGAGTTTGCGCCTCACGGTCCGGCGGCACGGGAAATCGCCGAGTTGTTCAATTTCATCAGCCAATATGGAGGGAAGTAGCCATGTCCACACGTCCGCGTGTCAACAGTCTGAAGCTCGCAATGCAAGGCATGCAGATGGCCGAGTCTGATCAGATGCCGATGACGGCAGCCGTGCCGGCCGTTTCCGCCGCATCTGTTCGCCCGCCCAGTCGGCAGGGCAAGCGCGTTGTGTCGGCTTATCTCGAAGCGACCGCTGCCAAGCAGTTGCGGTTGTTGTCGGCAGAAAGTGACCGCTCAACGCAGTCGCTCGTTGAGGAAGCGCTTAACGACCTCTTCCGCAAATACGGCAAGAGCGCGCTTTGCTGATGCTTGACGCCGAAATCCGCGACGCTGATCTGCTCGCCGAAATGGAGGCGGCGCGCGGAGGTGCAGGGTTCGAGTTTAAAGTTCTCGGTCTTAAAGCGCGGCAGCGGGATCGGGACCGGCTGGGTTCCTTGGGTCGAGATGCGCGCCGCCGCGCCATCATTCAGCGAGAGCTGGAGGACGCTGCCGCCACGCGCGAAGACATGCGGCACATTCATAGCGTGCTCGCCATTTGCGGATTGCCGTACAAACGCCTGCCGCCCGATGTGCGGGACTTCGAACGCAAGCAAGGCAATATGGCGCTCGATGTGTCGGCAGGCTTTCTGCGCGATACCAACGGCAACAAGCGGCTGCAGCCGGTGCCTTTCGGGCCGAAGGCGCGGCTGATCCTCATGCACTTGTGCAGCGAGGCGATCCGGCAGAAGTCGGCAACGATCGATATCGCCGAAACCTTTACCGGCTTTGTGCGCGATCTCGGCTTTCCGGATTCTGGCGGCAAGAAGGGCCCGCTGACGGCGTTCAAGGAGCAGATCAACGCGCTGTCTGCCTGCACTATGCGCATGAGTGTGTGGACAGGCGAGCGTGTGCGCACGCGCACTATCACACCGATTGAAGAGATTGATCTGTGGTTGGCCGCCAATCCGAGCCAACGGTCGCTGTGGCCTTCGACCGTTACGTTCAGTCCGGCCATGTTTGAGAGCCTGAAGCGGCACGCGCTGCCGGTCAACGTCAAAGCCGTCCGCGCGTTTGCAGGATCGGCCCGTAAGCTCGATCTCTATTTCTGGCTAGGGTATAGGATGCACAACATCGCAAAAGAGACCATCGTGCCGTGGACTTCACTTGCCGAGCAATTTGGCGAGGGGTACGCGCGCGACCGCGCGTTCAAAGCGGATTTCGACCAGGCGCTCAAAGACATCAAGGACGTGTTTCCGAAATTGCCGGTGAAGCTGGATGAGAGCGGCATTCGTTTGTGCCCTGCCGACTTTGAACTCTTGGCGCTTCCTGCGCCGCGCAAAAAATAACATTGGTCCACCGCAGACTTGCTGGCGCTTTATGAAAAGCCAGCCTGTTATTTTTCAGGGCCTTGCAGAATGCGCCCGCAGACTTACTGGCGACGCTCCGCAGACTTGCTGGCGTATGGGCGTCTCTTGCCGCAGACTTAGTGGCCCTTTTCCGCAGACCTGCTGGCGCTCTATATAGAACAGAACAATGCAGAACATTTTTTCAGAACATCTTCCAGAATTTCAGAACACAGCGGGTTGAAAATTTATTGAAGAGTAAGGTGCAGAAATGTAGAGCCGATAAGACGCGCTCCGGATCAATTTTGAAGGGTTAAGCAACCACATTGGCTTACCGGACTGAAAACCCATCCAGCGATCGTTGTGTTCTGTCTGAGAAGGTTGCGTACGTCCAGTTTCGTTCGCAGTGCCCCGCTAGGTCATAATGCAAGGCGTTGTCGCGCCGCCAGAACAGCGCGGCCATTCATGCCAAGTTGACGCGAAAGGCACATTGGGTGCCAAAAAGTGGCGCGAAAGGTTGATTTACGCCATTATTCATGTCAAGTTGGCGTGAATGAAGCCCGTTTTGTCATGAAACGCCAATTTACGCCAAGAGGGTTCATGGTCGCGCGACTGCAGGAAGCTGAGCACCTTGCCGCCCTTGAGCGTGTCATTGCCGCGTTCGCAGCCAGTGCCACGATAGACGAGATCGCTGCCGCCGCCAAACTTCCGATATCGCGCCGGACGCTACAGCGTCGGCTGGCGGCACTGGTTGAGCAAGGTCGTATCGTCAGCGAAGGCCAAACGCGCGCGCTGCGCTATCGCGTGACAACACTACCGGCCGAGGTGAAGCCGCAACCCCCGCCAGAACCCCAAGTTGCCGACGCAGTGCCTCTTTCGCCGCCAGCGTTAGAAATCCGCCAACTGGTCCGCCGCCATATCGTGCAACGCACGCCGACTGGCTATCAGCGCGCATTTCTCGACGGTTATAGGCCGAACGAGACGGCCTACCTCACGACGGCTGAAAAGCAAAAGCTGTCAGCGCTTGGAAGGCCGAGCGGTCCTGAGCAACCGGCTGGCACCCACGCTCAAAACATTTTGAACCGTTTGCTCATTGATCTGGCGTGGAACTCGAGCCGCCTTGAGGGCAACACGTATTCACTGCTCGATACCGAGCGACTTTTGGCGGGTGGCGCGGAGGCTGAGGGCAAGCCTGCAACCGAAGCGCAGATGATCCTCAATCACAAAGCAGCGATTGAATTTCTGGTGCAGGATGCCGATCATATCGCCTTCAACCGCGCGACGATACTGAACTTGCACGCACTGCTGTCGGAAAACTTAATGATCGATCCCGCCTCCGTCGGGCGCTTGCGCACGACGCCTGTGGGGATCGGAGGTTCTGTCTATCACCCGCTCTCTGTGCCCCAGGTTATAGTCGATTATTTCGATCAAATGCTTGCAACGGCAGCTGCTATTCGCGACCCTTTCGAACAAGCGCTATTCATCATGGTGCAATTGCCGTATTTGCAGCCCTTCGAAGATGTCAATAAGCGGACATCGCGGCTCGCTGCCAACATTCCATTTATCCGGGGGAATTTGTCGCCGGTCTCTTTCGTTGATGTTCCGAAGGCGCTTTACACTGAAGCCGTGCTTGGGGTGTACGAACTCAATCGTACTGATCTCCTCAAGGATGTGTTTCTGTGGGCCTATGAACGCTCCGCCGGGCGCTACGCAGCCATTGCCCAGACGATTGGTGAACCAGACCCCTTCCGCCTCCGCCATAGGCAGGCCCTACGGACCCTGGTCGCAGAGATTATTCGCGCCAAGGCAGACAAGAAGCGCGCGGCTAAGGACGTTGCCGCTTGGGCTGCGGCAAATATCTCTGAGCCAGAGCGTGCACGCTTTATTGAAGTTGTCGAAACAGAACTGCTGGCGCTCCACGAGGGTAGCTATGCCCGCTATCGAGTACGGCCAAGTGAGTTTGAGGGTTGGTACGAGGTTTGGAACGCGAGGCCGGCTGCAAAAATCAAACCTGGCAAGGGTAAAAAGAAATAGCCCGGGCTCACCAAAAAGCAGGCCCGGTGCCTTGGCTTTTCAGAGCCGCCCCGCATGGCGGGGCAAGGGGGCGGCTCCGAAAAGCAGGCAAGGATGGAGTGTGCCGAAGGACGGCGTCTATTCGAACACGGTCGCCACATCCATATAAATGATGTCAGGAGCAATGGTAGTCATGATGCTGTCGGCCGCAGCGGCCGAGTTGGCTGAAAACACCGCTACCTTGATTCCATTGGAATGATAGTCGGCAACCAAACTCTTTGTGGCTGAAGCAACTGGTAGGCAAACGTACCCCTTCGTTCTTTGCAACAACGCAAATATCGGCCCTGTTAAAGCGCGCGGTACGATGTGGCCGTGGTTACATCGGGTGCGATCCTGACCGGTCTCGACAAACGAGGGATTGCCATCACTGTGGAAATGCAGGCGCGTTGTGAGAAATTCCAATGATAACTTGGTGTTGAACGGTGAAAAAAGTTGTCCGAGGCTACGAAGCACAATGGGAGCGGCGAATATTTTTCCGAACGGCAGAAGCCAAGGCGCTCGAACTAGCGTGATGTGACTGAAGCACAGCGGCGTTTCAGGAGAGAGCATGTTGAATGCTTGGAGAACGCTTGGCAACCATGAGACAATAACCGACTTAGTAAGAACGCCATGTTCTTCGAGCACAGCCAGAATTTGCCGTTCGTACCCTGACACTTTGACATCAACATGCAGCAACGTGTTTTCTGCTGCCTCAGCTGCAAAGACCCGGCAGACTTCGTCAAGAGTTGCCAGATGTGACAGGCTCTTTTGTTTCTGCAATTCAGTAAGCGTCAACGAGTCGATAAATTGCCATTGCGATGAGTCGTCCTCGAAAAATGGATCATGGAATGCAACGAGCTTTCCGTCACGCGTGGCTCTGACATCAAATTCCACGTGCGCAATCCGCTTTGCCAATGCGCGTGCCACGCCGATGGCTGTGCTTTCACGCTCGTCAAAGCCGCGCAATCGATGCGACAGCAGATGCGAGTGGCCGAGCAGTTTAGTCATCAGAATGATCCTTGCTCAGTTTCTCTCCCTGTAATCCAGCGGGAAGAAGCCGCTGCAATCCACTAATCCGCACGAGATACTGCCCGACAACAACCAAAAACTGAAGCAGTAGTGGGATAACTGGACCATCGAGCAGCCCGGAATTGATTGCAGAAACGTTCCAGTTTCTAACTTCGTTCAAATCTCGCAGTTGTTTGGCGGCCTCACTCACGCCTGCGGAGGTGCTTTGCGCGCTTGGGATCGGTAACGCCGACAAAATGGCGTCACGCGCCGCCTGAAGGTGGCCTTCCAGGATAAACATCGGCAGCATCGTAAGTGCGACCAGCCCCAGGTATACCACAAACACAATTGCATCAGTCTGCCGGTACTCCGGCAAATTCCAATGCAGATATACGCTCGCCATTACGAAGAGGCCAAAAACGAACACAAGCCACGATAAGATTCTGAAAATATCCGTCAGCGGCTTTAGTCCGCCAACCCCATCCGGAGAAAAGTAAGATATCGCCAAGGGTGCCACCGTCACAAGCTCGTAGGCCACAAGTGAAATGGCCACAATCTTGAGCAGCAGGATAGCGCCCAGGAATGTGTCGAGTCCGACCATGGCAAGTCTCGTTATCCACTCCGGCCTGCTGATGCGGATATCCCACCAATAGATGTTTATGCCGGTTTCCCGACGCCGGTTCTGAATACGCACTTGGTTCGCCATGAACAATGTCGAGGCGAAGGTTGCAAAAAGGACCACAGCTAAGTCACTGCCGACGATGCCCCGAACTATTGAAATGGTGCTGATATTGCCTGAGAATGATGGGAAGAATGTTGCAGGTAGCGACTCAACGAAGCTGCTGATCGGAGGTTCCCCTTCGGCGGCTGGGCGCCAATTTGCCTGAAGAAATTTGGGAAGCACCTCGAATTTAGCCATCAGCAAATTGGCGATGACAAGGTAGGGCACCCAAACAAATTGAAATATGTGGAAGAACCAGTCCTTGGCGAAGGGCATCAACTCGCCAGCTACCAGCGCATGTTTGCCGCGCAGGTGTTGGGCCCCAATGTAGTTCAGGGTTTGTGTTCGTTTACTTTCTAGCAGGGCAAATATCCAGGTTGCCACCAACAGCAACGGCCACCATAGCAACGCCGCGCCCAATACGTTTGGGCCACGGAACAAACTGCTGCTTTGTGGAAAGGCAATCGCGTCTCTGGATAACCAAGCAATGCAGCCGGTTAATAGTGCAATGATGCCCAGAAAGACGATGTTTCTGAAAGGCTGCCCATTGTGGTTCGAGGGCTCTTTGTCAATTTCAGCCAGCTGATCAAGTGCGTTGTTCAAGACGGCATTCGCATGGGTTGCGTAGCCGCGATATTTCGAAGTTTCCGGTAGATTCTGTTGTTCTAAGTGCGCGAGGGCAGCCCGGGCGCCGTCCATTCGTACTTTTGAAGACGCTGCAAACTCCGCAATTGATGTTGTAATCCAGGCAGCTTGTTGGGCCGCCCGGATGCCATCAGCTCTCAATGCCGCCGACAGCCGCTTGTAGGCATATAGGAGCAGGTCGGTCTTTGACTTGAGTTCTGCATTGTGTTGCCTTGTCAGTTGGATCAATCTGTTGGCGTGGTGCACGAGCAGCTCTTCATTCTCCCAAGTAAAACCGAGTCCGAGAATGATGACATACGAATACAGTTGGGCGGCCGACTGCCATTGATGGCGCTGCGCCGCATTCTCGGCCAGGAGTAATAGGTCGAGGATTTCCCCTTTGGGCAATCGGGGTGACACTAATTTGGGCAATGCTTCTCGGAAGCTCCGTACCGTGGTCACTGTCGTGAGTTGGGCATAGAGCGCCTCATATCCTGCACGTGATCGATTTCCTGCCGATTGCAACATACCGTTTATCCCCCGCAGTTCCGTCGGCTCGCAGGCCGTCACCCTTTCGGCGTAGTTTGTACACTTCTTGCTGTCGGATGTCTTTGTTGGGGCAGAACTGACTAAAAAGAGTCTCGCTCAATCATGATGCAAGCGCTAGAATACTAAAAGGGACGCCCCTTGCGGCGCGTCCCTCTCTCATCCTTACGGTCATCGCCGTCCCCGGCTGTACCGTGGGGCGATGATAGCACATCGTTTGCGTGCTGACAGGTGGGTGGCTTGTATACAGAAAGCCCCTCATCCTTTTCGAAAATCCTAGCGGGGTGCGGGGGCGGCAATGAGCCCCCGCCTACACGTCGCGTTTTATCGCGACGCCAATATAAATCTCATCCGCATCATTCACTTCGCGGTCGAACCCGAGCGCCGCCGCGACGCGAGCGAACTCCGACCGGAAGAAGCCGTCGCGAAAAGGGATGTAATTCAACCGGCGGCACCAAGCGTGATAGTCGAGAATAATTGCCTCGGCCGTCATGGACGCGCCCGGCGTCCGCACGAGCCGTGCCACCGCATAGACCCCAACCCGTCCGACAATCTCAGGCTTGTCCAACGCCGCACCTCCAGCTTCCGCCGCCTGGATGCCACAAGATGAGCTGCGATGTCACTCCATTGCTTCGTCTGTAGGCAGCTCCATTGAGCGATGTTCTGCAATGTGCTGCGATGAGTCATGTTGCTCACGTATTGCCGCAATGAGAAGGGCGAGGAGCGGCTTTATCTGACGCCGCATGGCTCGCTCGCCGCCTGGATCACGCCGGATGGTTCCGCCGGAGCCTGGGCTTATCATTCCAGCCAGAGCCCTTGCGATAACTCGGCCGATTTTGATGCGCTAAAACGTGAGCCGTCGCAGCTCTACTTGTTGAGTGAGTTGGCTGGGCTCGCAGGCGTGGACGAGGAGGCGTTACCAGATGTCCCGTTCGAGACCCTTGCGCAGCTCGCCGTTCCACTGGCGCAACCCCATCACCAAAGGCTGGCGCGCCGCCGTGGTCGTGACGCTGATACCGGCTGGAGAATCACGCCTGTGCCGCCGCGTTGATGTCGTCGTGTCCACACGTTGACACGCAAAACATACCGCATGTGCGCATGTCTATGTGCTGCCATGTTCAGTGCTGCGAAGCTTTGCGCGCCTAATCGTTACGCACAACATGGATTTGGCCGCGCGATGCCAAAGGATTGTCGAAGTTGTCGACGGGCGGATCGCGATGGCGGCCGGCGCTTAGTGCTTTATGGAACGCGCCGCTGGAATAGTGGTCAGTAGGACGAGCGGCTTGCTCCGGCCGCGGAGCTTCATTCAAACTTTCGTAATGTGATCTAAGATTTCAAGTGATTGAGAATGCGGCCCCATGTATCTCCGCTGACAGCGTCGCGCGGGAGTACGTGCCCCATATCTACCACCGTTACGGCTGCGACGCGTTGAAGGCCAAGTTCCAGATGGTTGAGGTCCAGATATTCAGATCCGGCTGCCATCTCACGTGCCGCTTCTGCCGTGCTGACGCGGGCATTTTCTTCGTCGCTCAGAAGAGCCAGAATGGTGTCTCGGTAGATCTGCTCGCTGCGTTCAGCAATAGTCATCGTCGTGAAACCCCAGAATGGGGAGACGTGTGGTTTCGAGTATTGATAGAATGACAGTGAATTCTTGAAACCTACGGCCGGCGCACAGAGTTGCCACCGGCAATGATGCGCTCAAGAATTGCAACGACCTCAAGGTTTAGCGCTTTGTCTGTTGATGAGGCTCCGACTTCGCGATGGGCGTCCGCAGCATCGCTGATGATCCCGACGGCATCGGCTTCGCCCATGATTTTGAGATCGCCCATTGCGAGCAGCAGGGATTCGCAAATTGAAAGAGCAGCCATTCCGGCTGCTGTTCCCTTAATGTCAATTTTTTCAATCATTACGTCACTCACGATTGCCGGAGCGTTGGCGCGTTTTTGCGTTTCCGGAGCTCTATTTAGCCCACTCCTCAGATGCCGATGCTAATATGGATCAGCGCGGACAGCGTAGCCGATGTGGTTTTGTAGGATGTAACAGTGCGGCTGGGCTATTGGGACACTGGGGTCCAGGAGTGGTATCTAAAGCGAGTAGAACGGAATGCGACGTGCATGACAATAGAGACGAGTGTTCTTGCCACCAAGCTCAATACTTTCGTGCGGCTCTCTGACGGCGAGAGCCGATGCTTGGCCCAGCTCCAATCGTCCTCAATAGAGGTCGCACGCGGCGCGGAATTTGTTCACCAGGGCGAGACCGGGAATGTCGCATATATTCTGCAGTCTGGTTGGGCGTGCAGTTCCAAGTTGCTTCCTGACGGCGGGCGCCAAGTCATTACATTCCCAATTCCGGGCGATTGCGTTGGTCTGCGTAGCATATTGCTACGTACCGCCGACCACTCGGTTGCGGCCGTGACGGATTCGATTGTCAGCAGAATTCAAATCTCACGCATTCTCGAAGTCTTTAACGAATTTCCACATCTTGCAACGGCCATCCTGTGGGCGACCTCGCGCGACGAAGCTATGGTTGTTGAGCATCTTGCAAGCGTTGGACGCCGCACGGCGATCGAACGGACAGCGCATTTCTTCTTGGAACTCTATGACCAGCTGACGCTCATCGAAATGGCACAAGATGGCACGTTCAATTGCCCGCTGAGCCAATATGAATTGGGTGATGCGCTTGGCCTAAGCGCTATTCATGTCAATCGCGTTTTGCGTATGCTGCGCGAACAAGGGCTCATGACCTTCAACGCTCACACCGTGACGTTGCACAATATTCGCGGCTTGAAAGAACTGGCCGGTTACGAGACACCAGAACACGCGGCGGTCTTGGTTCGGTAGCCCAAGCGTTTGGCCGCGCGCTCTGTCGCATCTTTGGATGTCGGTCTTTACGCGGTCATGTAGTCCGATGTTGACATAACGCGCACGCGCTGCCGTCTTGAACGGATCCGTTCCTTACTCAGTTGGACAACGCATTGCAGCGTTTCCTGTGAAAGCTGATCCACATTAATCTCGTCACTGTCGTCCGCACCGCCGTCGGCAGCAAGAGCGAAAATCAAACTCGCAAGATCATTGCGCGACATGACGTCCGCCTCTGAAAGTAGAAGCCACACGCCATCGAATACGGCCTGCAACGCACGGACTTGCTCCGGACAATAGCAGTTGGGCATTTTAGCAGTCATATCGGTAACTCCACCCTGCACTCGAAAATCCCGGTGCAATTCAACTGGAGGGAGGATAGGCCAGTTTCAGAGGGGCTTTTGGCCGGTCACACTCATCTGCGAGGCGCGTCGCGTGTCTCGCGCAGCGGTTTTTATGCTAGGACGGCACGTGGCCCAAGCGGCCGGGCACGGCGCGACGAGGCGCTGAGCCAAGAAATTCGCAAAAGCTTTCTCGACAGTGACCGGACGTACGGAGCACGCCGCGTTTGGCGTGATGTACTCGTCGCCGGGTTCGATTGCGGCCTGCACGCGGTCGAGCGGTTGGTGCAGGCAAATGCCTTGAAAGCCAGGCCAAGGCGCCGGCGGCTGCCAAGCGATACCGGCAATCGCCCAGCAGCCGGACTGGCGGCCAACATTCTCGACCGGCAGTTCAACGCCGCAGGGCCGAACAAAAAATGGGTTGCCGACTTTACCTGCATTTGGACGGCGGAAGGCTGGCTCTACGTTGCCGTTGTGCTCGATCTCTTCTCGCGCCGGATCGTCGGCTGGTCGATGCAGGCTCAGATGACAGCAGATCTTGTCGCCGATGCGCTGATGATGGCGCTCTGGCGCCGCGGGCGGCCCCGCGATCTGTTGCATCATTCAGTTCGCGGCACGCAATACACGAGCGAGCAATGCCAGAGCTTGATGACGGAACAAGGCGTCACGTGCAGCCTGTCGCGCTCCGGCAACGTCTGGGATAACGCGGCGATGGAGAGCTTCTTCTCGACGCTGAAGACCGAGCGGACGGCGTGCAAAATCTATCAATCACGCGATGCCGCGAGGGCCGATGTATTCGACTATTTCGAAAGGTTCTACAATCTCCGCCGCAGGCATTCGACGCTCGGCTACATCAGCCCCGTCGACTTCGAGGCGAAGATGCGATTAGCTTAAGTGCATGTCTACGAAACCGGGTGCAGCTCAATCGGCAAGGTCCGGCACGCGTTTCTGGTCAGGCGAACGGGGCATGGATGTACAAGCGGCACTCAACGTTCGACGCTTGAGCACTTGGCTATTGAATGATTGATGAAAGTGAAATTGAGGGGAAGTTTAGGGGATAGGTTCCCTTTTTCCTTGCCTTCGGCGTCCCGCTATTGGCAAATATTACTCTAACTGAAACATGTCTGTTGGTCGGCGAAGCAGTCGCAAATCCGAAAAGTGGACCATTTGGGAAGGGACGCTGCAAATTGTTGACGCCACAGCCAAGCAGCGGGATCAGGATGCTTCACCTGTGGGTAGTACAATGAACCCTTGCATCGCAGCGATGCATCCTTACGAGCGCGAATTCCAGCTGGAAGGCGGCAGTCTTGCTACGCTCCATGTGCCAGGGACCGCCAAGAAAGTTCTACTACTGCATGGCAACTCATCCTGCAAAGAAGTGTTCGCCGCTGTAATTCCTGAATTAATCGCCGGCGGTCATGAGGTGCTAGCCATTGACTTGCCGGGACACGGCAATTCATCTGACGCTCAGAGCCCTGATGTTGTGTACTGTTTTCCGGGATATGCCGCAGTAGTGCGAGCACTATTGGATCGGTTGGAGTGGAATAACTTCATAGTCGTTGGATGGTCGCTTGGCGGACACGTGGCTCTAGAACTAGCCGCGTTGCGACCCGACTGTAGTGGGATTATGTTGATTGGAAGTCCGCCCGGCAAACCCTCGCCCGAAGCATTGCAAGAGGCATTTATTGCCTCGGGTGCTACGTTGCTTGCGGGGAAGCTTGAATTCAGCGAGGTAGACGCTTTTACTTATGTTTCGCAAATGCTTGGTGTCGACGATGTTGATCCATACTTCCTAGCTAAAGCCCGCCGAACGGACGGGCGTGCTCGTGCGATGATGTTTGCTAGTGCGCTCTCCGGATTTGGCATCGACCAGAGATCAATCATCACTTCGGTCCACCGTCCCGTTGCTGTGGTGCATGGCGCGAACGAACCTTTTGTGCGGCTGGATTACTTAAAAGCTCTGAAATTCGGAAATCTTTGGAGGGGCAGCATTCAGATCCTTGATAAGGTCGGACATGCACCTCACTGGCAAGATCCGGAATCATTTAAACCTCTACTTATGGATTTTATCGACTCGACCTAGGCCAACATCTGGGACTAAATTCTTGCACGTGCCAGCGCGACCGTATCTAGTCAGTGCTCACGAATGAATATGATAACGCAAGAAGTCCGGTGTAGTACTCATGGCAACATTCGAAGTGTTCGCTCAGCAAACGGACGGTATCAAATCGATAGATGGCTTGAAAGCGGCCTTGAGCTCTACTCTCCGGGATGAGGGCTATGCCAATAATATTCTAACCTCTCTTACTCCTGGGTCTGTTGGTAATGTCGCTTGGTTCGAGTTCCCAGAAGGTTACACTGAAACGTATTTGTCAGAGAACTGGCAGGCAGTTGATCCGATTCTGCAGTGTTCACTAAGGGCGAAGAAGGCATTTTATTGGGACAGCTCGGTTCGAGCTAGCAAACTAAGTCGCGACGCCAAAAGCTTCTTGCATCAATGCAAGGATATGGGTGTGCATTCTGGGATCGTTTTCCCAATGTTTGGTCCTGAGCAACGATGCGATGTGCTTAGCATCAGCAAGCGCGACGATTTGGAAGTCGATCCAAAACGAACGCCCATAATGCAGGCAATTTGTACCCATGCTTGGCTTACGTACCTTGAATTGATAAATGACGGTGCTTCAGCGATCGACGATCAACCTTTGACAAAGAGAGAGTGTGAACTCTTGTTGTGGCTCAAGGTTGGAAAAAGCAACGACCAGATTGCTACAATTATGAACATCAGCGATGCTACTGTTCAGTTCCACATTTCGAATGCCATGAATAAACTGGGAGCATCAAACCGGATCTCAGCAGTTGTCATGGCATTGCAACGCGGTCTGATTCGCTTGTAAATTAGTCCAAAACCTAGAGAAAACCATAGTACGTCTAAAGCAGACTCCGTGGCCTTTTATCTGCAGTTCAAACTGCCGGGGTCATGGACATGGTCGATGCATTTTCCTTCCGCACCGCTCACCATTTTGGGAACGCCTTTGCTTCCCAAGCGAATCTTCGTTACCGAGTTTTCGTTCAAGAACGGTCGCTCGACCATACTGCTTTCGATGAACTCGAATACGACATCTTTGACACGCCTGGCGCCATGTATTTCTGTTGGCGAGATCCCGACGGGGTTGTTCGCGGATTAATCAGGCTTCTGCCAACCACTCTCCCTTACATGTTGCAAAGCTGCTGGCCACATCTCGCCGGTGGCTTTGGAACGCCTCGATCGCGTGGGGTTTGGGAGGTTACTCGTCTGTGCGTAGACCGCACGTACGATGCCAGAGTGCGACCCCGAATTATGGCTGAAATCATGTGTGCCGTTGCTGAATTTTGTGAGCAAAATGGCATTCATACTGTGATTGGCGTCTCGCGCAAACACCTCGTCGAATACTTCTTGAGAGACGGGGTTGAGTGGCTCGGTCCCACAGAAATCATCGAAGGAGAACCCGAAGCAGCGTTTCGAGTTTCGCGGGAATTCATGCGCCCCATGTGGCACATAAAGAAATTCAAAATCTCTACGCCTTGCCTCAATCAGGCTCCCGATCTGGTCCGCGAAATTGCTGCATAAATTGCAGCGTAAAAATGATTGCAAGAGATTGATGGGCAATTCTGGACAACAACGAAATACTGCTGATCACATGATCGATGCCGTCGGGTACCTGATTGTTGTAGCAGATCGGTTCGAGTTGCGGTGCGTATCGAACCGCCTGCAGCAAGTGCGCTCTGAACTGGCACTTATCGTCGCCAATGACCAGTTTGGCACGGAAAATCCCAACAATTTGAGTGACGTTAACACGACGGATGATGGACGCCCGCCTGTGGCTTAGGAGCAAACTGGATGAGACCGACCTACTCTGTCAAAAACGAGATTTTTGACCCGTTCGCACAGGAATCCGAAGTTCGAGCATACTGTCGGCGTATGCCTGCCGTTCTCGATCATGCCATCAACGCGGAGCTGTGGGATGAGAATGGCAATAGGTATATCGATTTTTTGTCGGCATGCGGTGCCATGAATTATGGACACAACAACCGCACATTGAAGGCGGAGCTCATCGATTTTCTGCAGAATGATGGCGTTGCGGCAGCGCTCGATTTGCATACCGTTCAGAAGCGAAAGCTCCTTGCTGCGTTTAGAGAAACGGTGATGCGGCCCAGGGGACTTGACTACAAAATTCAGTTCCCTGGACCTACCGGGACCAATGCGGTTGAGGCTGCGATCAAGCTTTCACGCAAGGTGACGGGACGACAATCGATAGTGGCATTCAGCAATGGTTTTCACGGCATGACCATGGGTGCCCTGGCGCTTACGGGAAATCAGGCAGCTCGACGGGCGGCAGGTGTTCCATTGCCAAACGTCCATCGTCTTCCGTTCGAAGGTTATCGGGATGCTTCCGCGGCTGAACTGCTGAGATATGAGACTCTTGTGAACGATCCATCTGGTGGCTGCGACGCACCTGCGGCATTCATCGTCGAAACTGTGCAGGGTGAAGGTGGTCTGAATGTTGCGAGCAATGCGTGGCTCCAATCGCTTGCTGCGGTTGCTTCACGAATGGGCTCATTGCTTATCGTCGATGACATTCAAGCCGGTTGCGGACGCTCAGGAACGTTCTTCAGTTTCGAGCGCGCGGGCATTCGGCCAGATATCGTGTGCCTGTCAAAATCGATTAGCGGGTATGGCCTACCTATGTCTTTGGTTCTGATCAAGCCGGATCTTGATCATTGGAGCCCCGGCGAACACAACGGAACATTTAGAGGGAATACACTCGCGTTTGTCACCGCCTGTGCGGCATTGTCATTTTGGAGACAACCGTCCTTCGTCGCAGGAATCGAAGAGCGGAGCCATATCGTCAGTCGGTGGTTACATCAGATATCCGCAAGGAATCCCGAGCAATTGTCGCATCGCGGCATAGGCTTAATGCAAGGCATATCGTTTTCGGATCCTGATTGCGCGCGTCGAGTGGCAACTCGTGCGTTTAATAATGGCATCCTCATTGAAACGTGTGGGCCGCGTGGGGAAGTTTTAAAGATCATGCCACCTCTTACTATCGAGTTGGAAATCCTTTCTGAGGGGCTCGATAAGCTAAGATATGCCGTGGAACGGGAAGTTTCAATCCACGCGTCGGCGATCGCAGCTTAATGGCACTGCGGTCACGAATGTGACATTCCAAACTCTGGATCCGAACAGTTAGTGTTTTGAAATAATCTCAAGAAGGAGAACTGGTTTTGCAGGAGCGTGAGCTAGAGGTTCTAGCGCTGGCTGCGGAAGGGAAGTCCTTTGATGAGATTGGTACGAGCCTAGGGATCGCACGATTGACGGTCCAGTATCACCTTCAAAACGCAATGCTAAAGCTTGGTGCGACTAGCAAGATCACGGCTGTCGCCAAGGCCATAAGGTTCGGACTGATCTAGTAGGTTTACCCTATGTCGCCAAAGCCCCGGCCGGACAAAAAGAATCAGCTCATTTAGGTCGGCAACATCAAAAGTATTGTAGACCTGCAAACAGCATTGCGTCGTCTCCAACACCCACCACTCGGGACCGATAACTTGAGTGCTAAAGAAAAGTAGTAGGATTAAATGCGTAAGCTTCGATTTCGCAAAAGAGGCACTCGGCGTCAAACGCGTCATCGTAGTCTCCAATGAATATATCGACAATAGTGAGACTAATTACAAGGGAAAGCCTTACGCGCAGACTTGCTGCGCGGTCAGTGGCCTGCCGCGGCAATGCTTAGTTATGAACGTCAGTTGAGTGCACTTCGAAATATTGGGTATGAGACCCGGCTTGTGCTGCGATTTCGCAACAAGCAATTCTACGATGCGCCGCTTCGAGAGATAGAAACCTCAACGCAAACCTCAAAGATGCGGAGCGATTTAGAGCATCGGACCCGTTCAGCGTTGAACAACATTGGGCGGGTTCAGTTGTGGTCAGGTGAAATAGATGAAGCGACCTCGGGTGAGGTGCGAGGACTGTCGGTGGCCCTCCACCTCTCGTCGCAGATCATTCACGTTTGGCATTTAGAGACCCACCCGGAAGCGCAGAAGTACCAGATGTCAAATTTGAATTTCCTGCTTGGCACATTGCTTCTCGCCAGCAATGAAATCCAGGACGAATATAGAATATTGGAGCAGGATATACTGATAGATTCGACAATATCTCCACGCGAGGTGACGGTTTTGAACTGGATTAGGTGCGGAAAAACTTATGGAGAGACTGCGATAATTCTCGGCATTTCTGCGAAGACGGTTGAATTTCATATGAAGAACGCAATGCGAAAGTTGGGTGTATGTGACAGACTTTCGGCGGTCCTAGCGGCGGTTCAATTAGGAATTATTGACCTTTAGGAATCAGTTGGCCGATGAACCATCTTTGGTCTACGGGCAATGCGTAGAGCGGCGAACTTCACGACACGCACACTATACCCGAAAGCATCTTGAATGCTTTGCGATCGAACCGTCGCGACGAGATACCAACGGTAGCCAATTGCATGGTTGGCCGCGCAAAGGGACCTTAAGGTCTATTGATTCGCGGCCATGGGCGGCGCAATATGCAACGAATTCTGAGTCACAATTTTCTTTAGCTCTGCTTCCCACAGCTCCAACGCGGCGCGCTTCTCCGTTGCGAGTTCGTGCTGATTGTAGACCGCGTCTGTGACGCTGCGTGCGCCGTCGACGTGATTTAAAATGCGAGCGCGAATATCCTTTGAAACTCCAAGCCGTGCGAAGTTAGTGCCCACTGTAAAAGCCGGAGCAATACTGATCCTCCCCCACTGAAGTGGTCCGACTCGAAGTATTTGTTTTTGCCCGAGGAGGACATGTGTAAAAGCCGGAGCAATACTACTTCGCAGAAGCGGCTGATTTGTTTGGCTGCGCCGGACTAAAAGTGCGGCAGAAAGAGCCCTTGTGCCTGCGTCGGCAGAGGGCGGCGGGGGATGAAGACAGTGGAGCTTTACGCGCGGGTCCGGCACGCGGTGCAGGTCGAGGGGATCAGCCGGCGGGCGGCGGCGGAGCGTTTTGGGATCAACGCCCGAACCTTTTCCAAGATGCTGAAGTTCACGGTACCGCCTGGCTATGTGCGCCGGAAGCCGCCGTTCCGGCCCAAGCTCGCTGAGTTCATCGGCATCATTGATGCGATGTAAGCGCTTCACTGCCCCCACCTGGAATTCCGTGACGGATGGACTGATGGTTTCGCGTCATGGCGCAGGATCGATACGTCCATAGTGACGACCATAGTGATATCACTAAGCCTGCCCGGCCGCGCCGGATTGAGGTGCTTTCTGGCGACGACCGGCGCCGCAAGTGGCCGGACGAGGCGAAGATAGCAATTGTCGCCGAGGCTCTTGCCGATGGCGCCGTGGTGTCTCGCGTTGCCCGCCTGCATGACCTCACGCCATCGCAGCTGTTCGGGTGGATAAAAACTTTTCGCACCGATGCGTTGCAGGCAGTTGGTTTTTCGGGCGGTGAGCCAGCAATGTTCGCGCGCGCCGTCGTCGATGTGGCACCGGTGCAACCGGCACAGCCTGCCCCAGCTCAGGCTGGAGAAGCATCGGCCATCGAAATCAGCTTCGGTACGGCCACTGTCCGGATACGCGGTGCCGCCGACGCCAAAACGCTTGCACTCGTATTGAAGGCGCTGAAGGTGCTGGCGTGATCGTGCCGCCGACCAGCGTGCGGGTGTTTATCGCAACCAAACCTGTCGACTTCAGGAAGGGTATGGATGGGCTCGCTGCCATCACCGAGGGCGAACTCAAGTTGGAGCCGTTCTCCGGCGTGATCTATGTGTTCCGCGCTAAGCGCGCAGATCGTGTGAAGCTGCTGTTCTGGGATGGCACCGGGATATGTCTTCTGGCAAAGCGGCTCGAAGGCGGCACGTTCCGATGGCCGAAGGTTGAAGATGGCGTCATGCGGCTGTCGTTTAGCGCAACTCTCGGCCCTGCTCGAAGGGCTCGATTGGTCGCGTGTGCATGCGCAGCGTGTCGTACGTCCCACAGCAGCGCAGTGATCCACATCGAACGCGCGCGTGCCACTAGCGCTGCAACGCCCAAATCGGCGATTCTGCTAGCCATGATGCTGTCGCCCGATGAGCTCCCGGATGACGTCGCGGCCTTGAAGGCGATGGTGCTCGCCGCGCGTGCCGCGAATGCGGCTCTTGCCAGCGAGAACCTACGCTTCAAAAGCCAGAATGAGCGCTTTGCGCATATTCTGCGAGTGCTGCGCCGCGCGCACTTTGGCCGCTCATCGGAGAGGATCACCGACGATCAGATGAACCTCGCCCTCGACGACGTGCAGACCGGCTTTGCCGTCGAGAACGCTAAAGCTGAGAACGCCAACGAGATCATCAAAGGCCACGCCATTAAGACGCGCCGTTCCAACCGGGGACATCTCTTAAGCACATCTACCGCGCGAAGAAATTATCGTCGAGCCTGAGGCGAAGGCCTGCCCGTGCTGCGGCGGCGAACTCCATGTGATCGGCGAAGACACATCCGAGCGCCTCGACAAAATCCCAGCGACGCTGCGGGTGATTGTGACGCGGCGTCCGAAATATGCCTGCCGTACTTGCACCGATGGCGTCGTGCAGGCGCCCGCGCAGAGCCGTTTGATCGCGGGAGGCCTGCCGACCGAAGCACTCGTTGCCGACGTGCTGGTGTCAAAATATGCCGATCACCTGCCGCTTTATCGCCAAGCGCAGATCTTGGCACGTGAGGGCGTCAACATCGACCGTTCGACTCTGTGTCACTGGGTCGGCTATGCCGCCGTCGAACTCGAGCCACTACACGCGCGGCTCATCGAGATCCTGAAAAGCTCTCCGAAGCTCTTCTGCGACGAGACGCGTTGCCCGGTGCTCGATCCGGGCGCTGGCCGGACCAAGACCGGCTACCTCTGGGCCATCGCCCGTGACGACCGGCCGTGGGGCGGCGGTGCGGATGCGAGTGGGCATCCGAAGCACCCGGGAACAGGTCCTCCCGCCGTTGCCTACACGTACGCGCCTGGACGAGGCGGCGAACACGCACGCGCATTGCTCGCTGGCTTCAGCGGCACGCTGCAGGTCGACGGCTATGCCGGTTACAATGGGCTCGCCGACGCAAACCGTCCTGGCGGCGCGGTCACGCTCGCCTTCTGCTGGAGCCACTTCCGCCGCCAGTTCTACGACATCGCAAAAGGCGGCAATGCGCCAATCGCCAGCGAAGCGCTCGACAGACTCGGTGCACTTTACGGCATTGAAGCCGAGATCCGTGGCCGCACCGCTGCCGACCGCCACGTTGTGCGGCAGGCACAAACCCTGCCCCTCGTCGACGATCTGAAGGCGTGGCTTGGCAAGCAACTCGCAAAAGTTCCGCGCGGAGCACCAATCGCCGCGGCGATCCGTTACGGCGTGAACCACTGGGATGGACTCTGCCGCTTCCTCGACGACGGCCGCGTCGAAATCGATAGCAACACGGTCGAGCGGTCGATCCGGCCCATCGCACTCAATCGCAAGAACGCGCTCTTCGCCGGCAGCGACGACGGAGGCTCCAACTGGGCGATCATCGCCTCGCTCATCGAGACCTGTAAGCTGAACGGCGTGAACCCCCATGCGTGGCTCGCCGACACACTGACCAAGCTCGTCAACCGGTGGCCGGCATCGCGCATCGATGAACTCATGCCCTGGGCCTACGCCAAAATCCCCGCCTGATCCGTCAAGGTGGGAACGGTGCAGCGCTTACGATGCGATGCTGGCCGCCGACAAAGAACGTCCGAAGAAGCAACGGTATACCTCCAAGCGGATCTTCGAGCGGCTGCGTGACGAACACGGCTTCACGGGTAAGATCACGATCGTGAAGGACTACGTCGCTGGCTGGCGTCAGCGTGGCCAAGAAATGTTCGTGCCACTCACGCATCCGCCGGGCCATGCGCAAGCCGACTTTGGCGAGGCGCTGGGCGTCATCGGGGGCGTGGAGCGCAAGATCCATTATCTGGCGATGGATCTGCCGCACTCCGACGCGATCTTCGTCGTGGCGTATCCGGCGGAGACGACGGAAACACGCGGCACGCCACGCGGTTTATTCGGCAAAAGCGGCGCGATGATTTTCCATTCGGCGTCGGTGAGTTCGTAGCGTGCCATCTCAAGCTCCCCCGTTTGGTAGCTTGAATCACTGTTCGCAGCCGTTGCAAAGTCAGATTATGAGTTCGTGACCTAATCAAAGCAAGCAAGACACCTGATTTACTGTTTAAACGCTTATTGGACTGATGGGAATTCAGTGTCCCGAAAAGGCTGCTGCTTTTTCGTCTAAGCCGCTGCTCCTCTAGAATTGCACGACGCCAGTCAAACTAAAAATGTCGCCTTGAAATCTGTTCTCTCCGTCAAGATCGTGAAGCCACTTCGCGACCACCTTACCATTCACTCCAGCTGTATCTGGAACCCAAAGCAATGAAGGCCCTATCCCATTCGATCTGCTTAAACTTGATGGGACATTCTGGCCGTTTAGTTCGTCGCCCGCGATCTGCATGTACGCATAACCATGTAGTCCAAGCGCAAAGTTTTTAGCCAGGAACACATTGACCATCGCGTCGATATGAAACTCAGGCCCAGTCAGGTAGTTCGTGGCTTCATTTTGTGTATTCATCATTAGTCCCGGCACCAGAGACACTTCGAGCCCCGATTGCCGATCAAGCCAAGTGAGCGCGGCCACCGTATCGAAGCTGAAATAGTTCCTGCTCAAGTTGAGTGAGTCTGCTGCATCAAATGTGCCTGTAGGGAGAAAAACTGCCTCATACACGTTGACGTGCCAGTTTCCCGAAGACCAGTACATGATAAGCGGCGAAATACTGGTATCACCATGTTGTATTTTGTTTTGTTCGACGGTTAGGGATCCATCTTGTGTCGAAAGAACACCATGCAGACGTGCATCGATAATGGCAGTGTAGCCACCAACTGCGAATGAGATGTTAGCCAACTTCTCCGGAAAGACGTACTGGAAGCCGGTGATGAACGCTGAGACATTCAGGTCCAATTTTCCAACAGCACCCTGAGGCTTGAAATTCGCTTCGTAGCCGTAATAGGTCGCGTAGGCGTAAAAGCCAGGTTTCGGTGCTATCGCTACGGCAAAGTCCCCGTAATATGCAGGTAAGTAAGAACTCAGTCCCCGTTCTGCGCTTTCGGTCGGATGCGAGCAACACAGCAACACGATGCTAGACGCGAACATCCCCATTCGGCCGGCGCAATTCGTTCGAAAATTTGAAATCGACGTGGCCATGAACAGATTACCTGTAAGGGATGTCGATCAATTCTACGACAGCCTACGACAATACAAACGTGAAGGTGCTCACTTTAGTGGTCCAGTCCAGAACTTTGGCAGAGCAATCAGTTTCGCGCCTGAACAAATAACAGAGTAGCCGCCCTTTCGAACGTTGCTCCTCTTTCCGCATCGAGAACCATCCGATGCTCTATCTTCAGGGCACGGGCAGTTGTGGCCGGTAAGCGTAATATACGCGGATCGCGTGACAACCTTTTTCTCTTCCGCGGCCGTCGCGACAGGCACAACGCCCGTGAACAACACGAGGCATGCCGGGATGCAGATACGCATGACCAAGCCCTCAAAGCTACTGTGTAATCGAGAAACATTCGCCTAGTTTGATCGACTTCAGCTCAAGCGTCGCCTTACCGTCCACTACCGGAACTTCCTTACTTGAGACCACACGGCACTCCGGAGCAGGTTGACTTAGCCAAACCCCAATCGCGAAAATCGCCAAGAAGAAGCCCACGAAAAGAATTAGCTCAATGCTCAATTCTTTGTCGGTTGGCACTGGCCCGTAGTCTTTTGAACTCCACCGCATGTCTCAATTTGCCTTGGATCTGCGGTAAGCTTCAACCATTTCTTTCGTGACGTCAGCAGGACCGCAAAAAACCGTCCAACCGCTCGCGCGATCATGCGCACTTCGCTTTCCGAACCTTCGTCCTCCTCGGTCAACGTCATTGGGACAAGCGCACGGTCCCGGTCCGCCAGCGCGATAAGCAGCAATAGAAGCTGCTATGATCGCCGCAACGATAGCGGCATCCGTCAGCACCCCGCTCGACTTGGATTTTTTGTTCTGGCGGCGCCTTCTGCGGCCCGGCGGGGCTTGGCACCGTTGGGGGTAGCGGCGAAACCGCGGGCTCTGCACAAGCCGCCAGCGGCACGAGCAACATGGCCACAATGAATGTGCCGGTCGTAACGCCCCTAAACATCCCCCGGCCTCGTCTCTCCCGATAGGATACACACCATACGGAGAGAGGCAAGGGCACTCGCGAACGAAATGATAGTCCATTTTGTGCCTTGAAGGCGCACATTACCGGCAAGCAGTCTGGCCGCGTTAAATAGGTCCGACTAATTTTGGAGTTCGGTGTTGGAATAAGGCCAGCAGCGGGCTATTCCGTAGCACCCCGTGCTGCGGTGGGGCCGGACTGCAACAGTTGCCTAACGCGCGTCGGCTGAAATCTTACCAGACTTGTCCTGGGGCGGCGTGGTAGATATCAGCTTAGAAGCTGATCAATCGGTTGCGGAACGCTCATGGAAAAATTGCGCAAGACGTGGTTGGTTTTCAGCGCCTGTGTTGCGCTGATATCGGGCTCGGCCCAGGCGCAGACCATCAACGACCATGTCGCCGAACATGATGCTCAAATGAAGGAAGAGGAACGCGCCGAGCGCGAAGCGCGCCGTGCAACCTACGCGCCGGTCGTCTATTCAAAATACATGGATGGCGGAGAGCAGCCGGACATCGCACCTGCCAAGCCGCCGGTTGTTTATTTCGACCGCAGCGAGGAGGCCGGTTCCATCATCATTTTACGCAATTGCATAAGCTGTACTTCGTGCTGCCAAACAAGCAAGCCTACGAGTATCCGATCTCTGTTGGCCGCGAGGGGTTCACCTGGACCGGCACGCAAAAGATAAGCCGCATAGCATCTTGGCCATCGTGGACGCCGCCGCCCGAAATGCGTCAGTGCATACCCGGGTTGCCGGTTACGGTTTCGGGAGGGCTTAAGAACCCGCAAGGCGCGCGTGCTCTTTACCTCGGCAACACCGTCTATCGTATCCACGGCACTAACAATGACCGCACAGTTGGTCGGGCGAATTCGTCGGGCTGCTTCCGCCTTAAAAACGAGCATGTCGTGCATCTCGCTTCGATTGCGAAAGTCGGGACGAAGGTGAGCGTGCTGCAGGCTTACTCCGGTGGGGTCAGCGAAACCGTGCCGCTGACATCGCTGTTCGACCTTTTCGGCTCCGATGAATCGCCTGAAAAGCCCGCCAAGGCAAAAAAAGCAGCGGCCAAGAAAAAGCCAGCGGTGAGCGCACCAGCGCCGCCGCCACCAGCAGAGTCGGCGACTGCCGCGCCCGCACCGAAGGCCGCAGCGCAGTAGCCGACGCTAACCCGATTCGCGTGCCGTGCCGCATCGGCCAGGCGTGCCGCCAAATGTCCGCTTGGGGTCTTGGCCGTGTAAAAACGCTGCCATAGGTGTATCCCGTTTTGGGGGCCTCAAGGCTTGGCGCGCAATCCCTTCATGCCCTGATCGCCGACATCAGCACTTGTGAGACAGAATTAGCGGCTTGAGGAACGGAGGATTTTGAGCTCATCGTAACCACCTGAGGAGTGGACATGAGACACAAATCCAAACTGCCAGGACCGCCGCCAAACGGGACACCAGCAAGCCCTTCAGCATCCGAGCGTCTCGTTCGCGACATTCGCCGCGTCACCCGCAAGCAGTATTCCGCCGAGGACAAAATCCGCATCGTCCTCGACGGGCTACGCGGCGAAGTCACCATCGCCGAACTCTGCCGCCGCGAAGGCATCGCCGAGAGCCTGTACTACAGCTGGTCGAAGGAGTTCCTCGAAACCGGCGAACGCCGTCTTGCGCTGGCAAGCGACACGGCGCGATCAGCCACCACCAGCGAAGTCAAAGACCTCAAACGCCAAGCCCTGGAGCTGAAAGAGGTCGTCGCCGAGCAGGCACTCGAACTCCGCCTGCTCAAAAAGCATGACCGGGGATGGGGAGACGAGGAATGAGATATCCCGCATCTGAAAAGCTTGAGATCATCCGCATCGTCGAGCAATCCCACCTGCCGGTGCGCCGCACATTGGACAAGCTCGGCATTCTGCCAGGCTCGTTCTATCGCTGGTATGATCGCTATCAAACGGGCGGCGTCGAAGCGCTCGAAGACAAACCGTCGAAGCCGTCGCGCGTCTGGAACCGCATCCCAGATGACCTACGGGCAATGATCATCGATATGGCGCTCGATGAACCGGAAGTCTCACCACGCGAACTGGCGGCGCGCTTCACAGATACCCAGAATTACTTCGTTTCTGAAGCCTCCGTCTATCGCTTGCTGAAGGCCCACGACCTCATCACAAGCCCAGCGTTTATCGTCATCAAGGCGGCCAATGAGTTCAAGGACAAGACGACCGCCATCAATCAACTCTGGCAGACCGACTTCACCTACCTGAAGGTGATCGGCTGGGGCTGGTTCTATCTGTCGGCCATCCTCGACGACTTCTCGCGTTACATCATCGCCTGGAAGCTGTGCACGACCATGAAAGCCGAAGACGTCACTGACACATTGCAGCTGGCGTTGACCGCGTCAGGCTTCTCTTCCGCTGGCGCTTCGGATGCCCACCCGCATCCGCGCCGTGCCCGTGTCGTCCATAAGCCGAGGCTGCTCAGCGACAACGGCTCGAGCTACGTCTCAACTGAGCTTGCGGAATGGCTCGACGAAAACGGCATGGATCACGTCCGTGGCGCACCGCATCATCCGCAGACCCAAGGCAAGATCGAGCGCTGGCATCAAACGCTCAAGAACCGCATCCTGTTGGAGAACTACTACTTGCCCGGCGATCTCGAAGCTCACATTGGACGGTTCGTCGAGCATTACAATCACTGCCGATACCACGAGAGCTTGAAAAACCTGACGCCGGCCGATGTTTACTTCGGACGGGGGCAAACCATCCCGTTGCAACGAGAAAGGATTAAACGCGACACCATCAACAAACGACGATTGCGGCATCAATCGAAAGCCGCTTAGACTAGGCCACAAACTCATAAACTGACTTTGCAACGGCTGCGAACAGTGATTCAAGCTACCAAACGGGGGAGCTTGAGATGGCACGCTACGAACTCACCGACGCCGAATGGAGAATCATCGCGCCGCTTTTGCCGAATAAACCGCGTGGCGTGCCGCGTGTTGACGACCGGCGCGTCTTGAACGGCATCTTCTGGCGGTTGCGCAGCGGCGCGCCGTGGGCCGATATTCCAGAACGCTACGGCCCTTACACGACCTGCTACAATCGCTTCGTGCGCTGGCGGGCAGCCGGTGTTTGGGATCAGATTTTGAAGGCCGTTTCGCAAGCCTACAACGGCAAAATCCAAATGATCGACAGTTCTGTCGTGCGCGTGCATCAGCACGCAGCCAACGGCGAAAAAAAAGTGGCCGAAGCCGTTGCATGGGCCGTTCCCGCGGCGGGCTCACGACCAAGATCCACGCGCTCGTCGATGCGCACGGCCTCCCGATCCAGATCAAGCTGACCGAAGGCCAAGCTCATGACGGCGTCAGCGCTACTGATATGCTGGGCTTGCTCGGCGACGGCTGCATGCTTCTGGCTGATCGCGGTTACGATTCAAATGCGCTGCGCGAAAAGATCACCAGCCAGGGCGGCTATGCCAACATCCGGCCGAAATCCAATCGCGTCGAACCGCCGGTGTTCAGTCCGTTCGCATATAAACTGCGAAACCGGGTCGAGCGCTTCTTCAATAGGATCAAGCATTACCGCGCCATCGCCACCCGCTCCGACCGCCACGACGATAACTTCATGGCCTCAGTGAAACTTGCTGCCATCCGCATCTGGATGCGGTTTAATGAGTCTGTGGCCTAGAAACCTGATGAGCCAGAACATCCGCTAGTTCACGCCGCAAACTGTCTCAAAGCATTCGACGACGGACACTTCGGATGCGACAACGGCAAATCCGCGACCGGCGTCACCCGCGCGCGCCGCCTCGACGCCTGCATTCAGTGCTAGTAAGTTCGTCTGGAATGCGATTTCATCGATCACACCTATGATCTGGCCTATTTCGATAGATGATTTCTCGATGTTTGAAATTGCGTTTGATGTCTGCAGGACGATCTGTTGGCTCTTCTCCGCGACGGTCCTGGCATTCCCGGCAACCGCGCTGGCAGTCGTGGCGTTCGTTGCGGTCAAGTTTACGCGTTCGGTGATCTGAACAAGTGCCGCGGACGTTTTCTCCAGGCTTGCCGCCTGTTGCTCGGTGCGCCGTGCTAAATCAACCGACGCCGACGTCATTTCCTTGGCACCGGTTGCAATAGTGTCTGCGCTCAAATGGACGGCTTCCATTGCCATGCCGATTTGCTCTACAGCGTTATTGAAGTCAATTTGAAGTTGGCGGTAGGCAGCAGGTAGATTTGCGCTCATGCGATGTGACAGATTTTTTGCCGCCAGCTGTTGAAGGCCACTGCTCAAAGTATCAACAACAAGCTGCAATTCCTCCTGCTGGAATGCCGCGTCAGCGGTAATTTTGGCTTGCAATGTTGCTGTTCGCTCGCGTTCTGCGGCGGCAGCGTCTTCAGCTTTGCGTCGCTCGATTTCTTGAGCGCGTTTTGCCTCTTCAGCCGCTTCGATTTAGACCGAAATTGAATAATCCATATCGAGAAATACAGCTTTGACAAGTGCGACCAGCGTATCGCCGAGATTTGCAAAATCTGTAGTGTTAATCGCCGATAGCATGCCGGCAGGTTGCTTCGATTTCACGATGGCCTTGACGAGAAATTCGACAAGCAGAGCGTAGCCACCGATATACCAGCGCGGTTCAAGTCCGATGCGGGCGTGCGTATAGCCAACGCGGCGGACGTTGGTTATATAAGTTTCGTCGAGTTTGCCCGACGTAAACGCCTGCCAGTGACGGATTTGTGCCGCCTTCGCGCGGGCTACCGTGGTCGGATCGCCAAAGAACGGTCGAACAGCCGGGGTCGTCGCTATGATTTTATAGAACTTTGTGAGCGCCGCATCTAGTTCAACGTCGATCATGGTCTTGTTGGAACGGAGCAGTTCGAGCGCCTGTTTGTCCAAGCCAACGAAACTAATGCGCTCTGCCAGAGCGGCCAGCTGCGCGTCTGAATTGTAAATGGCGTTCGTTGTGCCAATATCCATAAATTCCATCCCTTTGCTCAAAACTTGAATTATCTGCGCTTTTTGCATTACGTCCGAAACGCAGCGCCTTGAGCCTGGGATGAAGCTTGCGTTGGTGCAGAGTTCAGTGCGAGGAAACTTGCGTGTTGTCGTTCCTGTGGAATCTGCCCATTTTGTATGCAGTTTACCTCGAATGATGACGTGGCACCGAGGGAAATACCGAGGTTCAGGAACATTGCCAGTATTTCGTGATTGCCGACATTGAGTGGTGATGCGTGTTGCGAGGAGCACAAAGTCGAATCACCGTTGTCAGATTCAACTTGCACCTCCGTCGCAAGATTGCGTCACCCACTTCAAAAACCTTGCCGTCAACTCGTAACGGGCAACACTTTAGTAGGCGCCGATTGACCGGTTTGGGAAAATCGCGCAGTTTTCGCGTTCGATGTTCACACGACGCGATAGATCTCTAAGCGGTCGCAAGTCGGGAAAACCGCGTCGAACTGGATGCGTCGCAGCATTTCTCATGGCGGACGGTGTTGGTCGTTGATGCTTGGTGAGCACAGGCAGTCTGATGATCCGCCTCTGGCCAATGGCGCTTTTTGCCCTGACCGACGTTGCGTTGCATCGCGAGATGACGGTCGGAATTGGACTTATCGCGTCCGCGTGCACCGGTCATGGCGCTGATGGTCGATATCGGGGGCGATCCGGTCATCGGCTGAACGCCGCTGAAGCCTGCACCTGATCACTTGCGCTGAATGGTAACCAATAGGCCGAAGAAATTCGCCGAAACCAGACGTTGGATCAGCGGGTTGGCCTGAGCAGGTGCATGCTGGTTTGTCTCTCTAACAAGGAGACAGACCATGGAAAAGGAACACGCATGCATAGATAAGAAGCAGACGCCAAGAGCGCCTTGGAACAAGGGCAAATTGATCGGAGCAAAGCCACCACTCCGGCCCAGCCACGTCTGGTCTATCCGCACCAAACTACAGATGCAGGGCAAGTCGCGTGACCTCGCCCTTTTTAATCTAGCCATCGACAGCAAATTGCGCGGCTGTGACGTGGTTGCTGTTCGCGTTGATGACGTCGCACCGAGCCGCTATTCGATGGATCGGGCAACAATCCGGAAGAAGAAGACCGGCAGGCCGGTACGCTTCGAGCTGACGGACCAAACACGTCTTGCCATTGACGAATACCTCCGAACGACGGGTCGGAAGACAAATCAGGTCCTGTTTGCGGGACGCGGGAGCAGCGAGCGCGGTCTCACAACACGTCAATACGCACGGCTCGTGCAGGATTGGATTGCCAGCATCGGGCTCGATCCGGCGAAGTTCGGTACGCACTCGTTGCGAAGAACGAAGGCAGTGCTCATCTACCGGCGCACTGGCAACCTCAGAGCCGTGCAACTCTTGCTCGGGCATTCCAAGATCGAAAGCACCGTGCGCTATCTCGGCATCGAGGTCGATGACGCCATCGAGATAGCGGAGAAAATCGACATCTAACCCGATGCCCCACAAAGCAGACGTGATTGGCGATGGCCTTGGCGTCGCCGATCATGAGGAGGCCGATGTCTGCAAGCGGGACGAGCGTCGATCGATCTGTGATCAGCCCCCACCGAGTAGTCCAGTTGCAATGTTAGTTCATGGCGCCTCCTTCGGCTAGATGCTGCATGGACGACGGTGCGGGCGTAGCCCGCGCAGGCGGCCATGCAGCAAGCGCTGGAATGAAGACCTCTGGCGCCGGTGGTTTGTAGCCGAGCGAAGCGTGTGGCCGCACCGTATTGTAATGCCGACGCCAACTCTCGATCACGATCTGAGCCTCGCGGAGCGAATAGAAGATTTCACCGTTCAGCAACTCGTCTCTGAGGCGGGCGTTGAAGCTCTCGACATAGCCGTTCTCCCATGGGCTGCCCGGCGCAATGTAGGCCGTCTTCGAGCCAACAGCGGCAATCCAGGTCTGAACCGCCTCAGCTATAAACTCTGGGCCATTGTCGGAACGAATGTGCCCAGGTACGCCGCGCAGCACGAACAATTCCGACAGGACATCGATCACGTCGATCGACTTTAGTTTGCGCCGAACCCTGATTGCTAGGCTCTCGTGCGTAAACTCATCGACCACGTTGAGCATTCGGTACTTCCTCCCGTCATGCGTTCGATCCTCAACGAAGTCGTAGGACCACACATGATTGCGATGCTCGGGACGCAGCCGGATGCAAGAGCCGTCCGTCAGCCATAGTCGGCCGCGTTTCGGCTGCTTGTACGGAACCTGAGCCCCTCGCGCCGCCAGATGCGCTCGACCCGCTTGTCGTTCACCAGCCAGCCAGAATGGCGCAGCAGCGGCGATCTTGCGATAGCCGTAGCGGCCGTATTGGCGAGCCAGCTCGATAATGTCAGCGGGTCAGGCGTTCTTCGTCGTCGCGCCCCGCCGGCACCTTCCTTTGTGTCGAGCGATGCTGTCCGAGCGCCACACAGGCGCGGCGCTCGGAGACGTGAAGCTCACGTCGAACATGCTCGATACAAAGTCTTCGGCGCGCGGGGCTTGAAGTTTCCCTTGGCGGCCTCCGCCAAGATCAACTTGTCGAGCGTCAGATCGGAAACCGCCTTGCGAAGCCGCTGGTTCTCAAGCTCCAGCTCCTTCAAACGCTTGACCTGATCAAGCTGCAAGCCGCCGAACTCACGCCGCCAGCGGTAGTACGTCAGCTGCGAAACGCCGATCGAGCGAACTGCGTCGGCAACCTTGTTCCCTTGCGCCACCAAAACATCGACTTGGCGAAGCTTCGATACGATCTCTTCTGCCTTGTGTTTCATCCTAGGCATCCATGTCCTCCTCGGGCAAAAAACCAATACTTCGAGTCGGACCACTTCAGTGGGGGAGGATCAGGAGCACAAAGTCGAATCACCGTTGTCAGATTCAACTTGCACCTCCGTCGCAAGATTGCGTCACCCACTTCAAAAACCTTGCCGTCAACTCGTAACGGGCAACACTTTAGTAGGCGCCGATTGACCGGTTTGGGAAAATC
>JABFRT010000047.1 GCA_013141015.1 Hyphomicrobium sp.
CCATCAAGAACGTAGACTTCGGTTCAGTCGACGCAAGCGCGACGAGCTCGGCCGCGACCGGCATCGGCGTCGCCGCGGGGCTATCGTCCCACCACCGTGCACCGCGGACAAACGGCAGGAGGCGAAGCCGCACGTCGCGGCAGCTGCGCGTGCGGGATCCGAACGCGCTACGGCTTCGAGCCGAGCTGCTCGCCAGAGCTGCCGATGAAACGACGACTGGGCTCGTCGATTTCGTCTTCATCCGAGGCCACAGAGCTCGTCTGCCCAGCGCTTCGTGAACCACGCGGCCGTGCTCGCCAGCGTTCAGGGCGAGGACCTCGAGCCCGCGCGATCGCCGCTGCGGCTGTGCTCGCCGGCGTCCAGCAGCGCAATCACCGCCGCGGCCGTGCTCGCTGAGCGTTCGATCGCCCGCCGCGGCCGTGCTCGCCAGCGTCGACCAGGGCAAGGGACCTCGAGCTCCGCGCGATCGCCGCGGGCCGGGCAGCGATCTGACATCTGAACATGGTGCGCCGTGACGGCAAAGGCGAAACCCTCCGGGGATCGACGAGCCTTGCTGCGCTTCTCCAGCGGGTGCAAGTCCCGCCTCGGTAAGCGTCGGAGCGCCGAGTAGCAGGTCGCCGGCATCGGGGGAGACCCCGGGGGCCGAAGCGCGACGTCAAGAGCCCCGCGAGGGGAGGCAAGGACGTGGGCCGCAACATGAAGTGAAGCTTGCAGCCTCGACAGACTCACAACCGGGAAGCCGAGCCG
Organism: Hyphomicrobium sp.; assembly: GCA_013141015.1. GTDB lineage: Bacteria > Pseudomonadota > Alphaproteobacteria > Rhizobiales > Hyphomicrobiaceae > Hyphomicrobium_B. The sequence goes on from JABFRT010000047.1 coordinate 748, forward strand.
CTCATGTCACGGCGAAGGCCATGTCAGCGACGAGACGATCCGAGCTGATCGTCGCGGGATCCCGCGGGGTATGGAGCGCAGCACGCGTCCAAGGAGAAGCACGGAACACGGGAGATCCGTCTGCACGGCCCTTGTCAGGGCAGCGCGACTCGACCAGGCCGAAGGCCAAAGCGACAGCGGTGCAGCGGAAGTCCGAGGGGATCGTAGTACCGGTGAGGACGGCGCCGCAGAACGCCGTCGGAGGGAAGGGTCCCTGGGGTGGTCACGACGACGAGGTCCGCAAACACAAGGGCATGGTTGCAACGGGCGAAGCGGGTGTACCTGCCAGCCCGCAACCCAACTCCCCCGACCGGCGAAAATCGGTCGACCACGTGGAGCGGCTACAACGGCGTCTGGGGGCAGCGGCCAAGCGAAGCGAGGGGAGGCGATTCCACGCCCTGTACGATCGCATCTCGAGGCGTGACGTCCTCGAGGAGGCGTGGAAGCGTGTGAAGCGGAACCAGGGTGCCGCGGGCGTCGATGCCGAGACGATCGCGAGCATCCGGGCGTTAGGCGAAGAGTCGTTCGTGAACGATCTCTCGAAGACGCTCCGAGCAGGACGGTACCGGCCGCAGGCGGTGCGGCGGCACTGGATCCCGAAAGCGAAGGGAGGACGACGACCCCTGGGTATTCCGACGGTGCGAGATCGCGTGGTGCAGACAGCAGCGAAGCTGATCCTGGAACCGATCTTCGAGGTCGATTTCAAAGACTGCTCGTATGGCTTCCGGCCCGGTCGCTCGGCGACGCAGGCGCTGGAGGCACTTCGTCTGGGCGGCAGCGGAGGCAAGGGTAACCATGTCTTCGACGCCGACATCCGTGACTTTTTCGGGAGCCTCGATCGCGAGATCCTGATGCAACGGGTGATGCTACGGGTGAGCGACCGGCGGGTGCTCGGTTTGATCTGGGCGTGGCTCGAGGCGGGTGTGATGGAAGACGGACGCGAGACCAAGCTGTTCAGCGGGACCCCGCAGGGCGGCGTGATCTCACCGTTGCTGTCGAACATCTACCTGGCGTTTCTCGACAAGCAGTGGACGAGACAATGCGCCCACGTGGGCATGTTGGTGCGGTACTGCGACGACTTCGTGATCATGTGCAACACGAAGCAAGACGTCGATGAAGCGGAGCGTCGCGTGAAGTTGATCTTCGGGCGGCTGCGACTCGAGTTGCATCGGACAAGACGAGGAAGCTCGACCTGAGCGGAGGCAAACAGGGCTTCGACTTCCTCGGCTGCCACCTGCACAAGCGCATGTCAGGCCGGATCTGGGAGAAGGAGCGCAAGCGCGTGTACTTCCTCCAGCGCTGGCCATCGACGGCGAGCATGAAGCGGGTCAAGCAGCGCGTGAAGGAACTGACGCCTCGGGCCGCATGTCACCGCGATCTTCGAGAGACGATCGCGAAGATCAACCCGGTGATCCGCGGCTGGGGCAACTACTTCGCGACGGGGAACGCCACGGGCAAGTTCAACCAGGTCGATAGCTACGTCTGGAAGCGTCTGCGCACGCTCGTACGCAAGCGCAAAGGGCGGAACCTACGCGCCGGGGAGCTGCGCCGGTGGACCGGTCATGCCTTCTATCGCCTCGGGCTCCACAAACTGCTCGGAACCATCCGCTACCCCGGCCAAGCAAAATTGCCGCGCCCTGAACGACCACCGGTAAGCCGTGTGCGGGAAATCCGCACGCACGGTTTGAACGGGGGTCTCACTCACAGCCGTCGCAAGACGGAAGAAGGTTAGATCTACCAGGACCTGTACTTGATCCATGCGCCGTTCGGACGCGCGTGAACGACTCGCCCAGTGGCGCGGGCTCGTCGAGCTGAAGCGCCAGGGCAAGGCGCGGGCGATCGGCGTGAGCAACTTCAGCATCAAGCATCTCGAGGAGCTGAAGGCGGCGGCGCTGCCTGCCGGATGCAAACCAGATCGAGCTCCATCCGTGGTCGCAGAAGCCCGAGCTGGTTCGATACCTGGTCGACCACGCGATCACCCCATCGC
>JABFRT010000063.1 GCA_013141015.1 Hyphomicrobium sp.
CCGCGTCACACGAAACCCAACAAAAACGCCAGCCTCGCGAGGCTGGCGTTTTATTTTCAGTGCGTCGATGGCCGGGCTTACTCGCCGCTTCGCCGCCATCATCGCGTCGGCAAACGCTTCGCTTGCTGGCGTTGTTATCGAGCATGCCGAGCGCATGCATGTAAACTTCGAGCACGGTTTCTTCTTCCTGCCGCTCTTCCTGGCTCTTCTTGCGCAGCCGCACGATCTGGCGCAGCACCTTGACGTCAAAGCCGACGGCGCTTGGCTGAGATACTTGTCGCGGATGTCGCTGGCGAGCTGCTTTTTCTTCTTCCAGCCGTTCGATCTGTTCGACCAACTGGCGCAACTGCTTCTGCGCGGAAGCCTGAAGCGTGCTCGCCGATAACTCCTTAGATGGCCTGATGTTCTGGTTCGACGCTAACGGCGTCGCTGGGATGGCAACAAGCCGCGTAAGCGCAATCCCCAGGGATTGGCTGGGATAAGTTGAATGTACCGCTTGACGTGGCTCAGCCGCGACAGCCATATGTTTTACAATCTTAAGCCCGCTGTGTCCTGGCAGGTCACTGCACACCCGAATGCCCAAAGCGATCACGCCTTGCGCTCGATCAAGCCGGGACGCGGCGCAAGGCCGCGCCTGCACAATCATAATTGCTGCCATGCAATAACTGCTCTTTTGCATCCATATCAGAGCGTTACATGAAGGCATGTAGCGTTCGCACAGGCCGCAAACGGACTGCAAGACGCGCGATGTACCGTTCGCCGCTTTCACCCAGCATTCCGCGGGTTTCAATATCAACCCGCCCATTACGAAGGACCATCCCCGCCATCCATTCAACAGTCGACCTCGTCACCCGCACCGCTTCCGCTTTGCCAGCGCGCCCGGCGGCTGAAACCGATGACGCAGCGCTCAAAGATTTCTTCGGCCCGTGCCAAGGACGATCTGCGCTTCCCGCTTCCTCAGCGCAATCAGAGGGTGTCCGACAAGCAGATCTCCGACATGACCCCGTCGATCACCGCCAGACCGAAGACTTCCTGGTGTTCGCCAGCGATACCCAGCAGATGATCGCCAACGCCATGCTGGCCGCCGACAAGACCATGACCACAGCCGAAGTGGCGCTGACCGTGCACAGCGACTTCAAGGGCAAGGGCATTGAATCGGCGCTGCTCGATTACGTCTCCAAGGCTGCCAAGGCGCGCGGCATCAAGAAGCTGCAGGCCATCGAGTCGCGCGAAAACCACTGCATGATCGAACTTGAACGCGACATGGGCTTCATCTCCAAGGGCATCGACAACGACCCGATGCTGGTGATGCTCGAAGCCACGCTTTAAGTTTCACGATCTGTTAAAATTCGAAGCGCGCGGCGATCACTCAATCGCCGCGCGTTTTTTGTTCGATGCGGCTTGGCTGGCCGCTGCGAAAAATCTTCGCCGATTTATTGCAGATTACGCGATCTGCCCCAGACAACAAAAAAGGCCGCTGGGGCTATTCACCACCAACCGCCTATATTTCCGATCATACAAAGATCCTATCACACCAGCGTTGCGCTGGCCAGAAATTTGTATGGTTAGCGGCAAGTATCATTCCTGAACGAACGAACGTTCGTTTTGTTTGCCTGGTTCGTCATCGGTGGGACCGGCAAATTACACGAGCAGCGCGCCGTCGTGTTGCAGGCTGGTGGCGCTAACGCCATGCACGCCGTCGAGCGTCACGACCTCGGTAAATTGCCCGCCGATTTTTGCAAAGACATGGCTTCCCCGAGCGTCGTCAGTGACTTTGACCAGCGTGTTGACCGGCTGCTTATGTTCAGCACCACGGAACATGCCGCGCAAATCAAGCACGTCTGAAGCCGAGAAATCTGAAATCCGGTCGACGCCAAGGTGCTTGCCGCCAGCAATGATATCTTTTGCATACCACTGGTAGGTATCGGCGCCAGTGCCACCTTTGAAGATGTCAGCACCTTGCAGTCCACGGAAGTGGTCGTTCTTAAGCACCGCCCTCTACGGTATCGGCATTCTTGCTTCCGGTGAACCGGTCAGCAAAACCGCTGCCAATAAATTTCTCGATGCTCGTGATCGTGTCGAGACCTTCGCCCGAGACTGTGTGAGCCTTGGCATCAATCGTAACACCGGCAGCACTCTCGCCATAGTTCAGCGTATCAAACCCGCCGCCGCCATTGATCAGATCATTGCCCAGGCCACCGAAAAACATGTCGTTACCAGCAAGGCCGAGCAACTGGTCATTGCCAATGCCACCGCGCAGGGTTTCGACAAGCGCACCACCGGAAATGACATCGTTGCCAGCACCACCGTCGTAGACGTTGTGGCCAGGCATCCCGGCAGGGTTAGAGGCATTCAAGATCGACTTGTGATAGACCGCCGTGATTTTGTCGTCGCCGGATCCGCCATTGACCGTCAACCCACGGCCGTCCACCGAAACGCTGTCGTTGCCGGCACCCATATCGATAAAGTTGTACGAGCCGCTGTAGTTCACCGTGTCGTTTCCAGCACCTGCGGAAAGCCGGGAATAGAACATTAAGTTGGAAAACGTGTCGTCTCCGTCTCCTCCGTCAAGAACGGAACGGACACTGAAGGCCGCAAATATATCGTTGCCAGCGCCGCCAGAAATTGTGCTGTTTTCTGCGCGTCCGCTAAACGAATCGTTGCCGTCACCTCCTGAGATCGTGAGCTTCTGCCCAATAACGCGGACAATATCGTTGCCGGCTCCCATCTCAACGGTCGAGTTGGCAAATATTGCACTAAGACGATCGTTACCGGCACCTGCAAATATTTTGCCGTCGCCCAAACCCGATACAGTGATGTAGTCGTTTCCATCGCCCGCATTGATCGTGACATGGAAACGCGATGGAATAACCTGCCCGTCAACATAGTCCGACAATGCATCACTGCTTATAAAGTCGTCCCCGCCGCCGCCGTTTAGCGTGTTGAAGCTCCCACGTGCAGATATGCTGTCTTTTCCGTCGCCGCCTGTCACGATATTCCCTGCACCGCCAATGTCCATCCCATGAGGATTATTGTCGGTCATACGGATGATATTGTTGTTGCCTTGAAGATAAAGGTTCTCAACCTGGCCGTCGAACGTAATGTTGTCGCCAACAATGCCCTTGTAAAAAATTCGTGCCATTTTGATGCTCTATCCAACGCGAACGATTGGCCCCAATGCCGTCAGCACAGGCCCCACGAAAGATATGCCGTAAGCAAACTATTTTACCGCAAAGATGCAGCCTGCAATTTGAATAAAATTGTTTCAATTCCGCCTTTAGGGATTGCTGTTTGGCAGACTGCCCGCGCCGCGTATTCAACCGCCGTCAGTCTGGCGTCTGCGAAGCAGATCGTCGCGAAGCGGCGACAGGCCGGAACCCAGACAAATTTCAGCGCGATGGACAGCGAATTTGCGCACGCCCGAACGGGCCTTCGTTTGGATATCCCACCTCACGGCTTCGGCCTATTCATCTCGAACGCCGCGAGCTTTTCAGCACTGGCTTCTTTTTGATGTTTGGCAACCCACTCCGCGTAGGGTTCGCCATAGACGATCTCGCGCGCCTCATCTTTCGTGAGCGTGAGGCCTTTGTCTGAAGCCGCATCAATTATCCAATTGGCCAGGCAGTTGCGGCAGAAGCCGGCCAGGTTCATCAGGTCGATGTTCTGCACGCCGGTGCGCCCGCGTAAATGATCGCGCAGCCGGCGATAAGCTGCGGCTTCCAGTTCCAACGTGGTCTGAGGATCGAATGTTTTCATGTGCCGCCTCCTATGGGCAGGATGCACCCTGCCCGATTGAGTAGAGTTAGATAGGCATTGCGCGCGATGATCGCAAACGCCGCGCTTTCTGGAGCGTGCCGAGCCTTGACGCGCGCCATACGATTGCGCAAACCAACAGCCTAATCATAAAGTCGTAGAATAACGGGTTGGGGAAGCGACATGCCGGACGGAACCGCAAACAGCAGCGCACGGGCAACACTGATGGCGCTGTATGAAGCCGCCTACACCACCGCCCATCCGTCCACCTGTTTGCCGCCATACCTGCCGCCTGTGCCAGCCAACGGCCGGATCATCATCATTGGCGGCGGCAAGGGGTCTGCCGCGATGGCGGTCGCGACCGAGCAGCATTACATCGCTCAAGGCCACGGCGATAAAATCAGCGGCATGATCTCAACGCGCCACGGCTTTGGCTTGCCGACGCAAATCATCAAGATCCTCGAAGCCGGCCATCCGGTGCCCGACGCCAACTCCATAGAAGGCGCCAAGCAAGCCATCGCGCTTGCCAAAAGCGCTGGCCCCAACGACCTGGTGCTCTGCCTGCTGTCGGGCGGGGCGTCCGCGATCTGGTCGGCACCCGTTGACGGCGTGACGTTCGAAGCCAAACAGCAATTGACCAAACAGCTGCTGCGTTCCGGCGCGCCGATTTCCGAAATGAATTGCGTGCGCAAGCATCTCTCGCAAATCAAAGGCGGCAAGCTCGCGGCGGCGGTCTATCCCGCGCGGCTGCTGACGGTCTCGATTTCCGACGTTCCAGGTGATCACCCCGATGAGATCGGCTCCGGCCCGACCGTTGCCGACCGCTCAACGCTCGCAGACGCGCGTGCGGTGCTGGCCCGCTGGAACATCACGCCGTCGCCGGAAATTGCGGCAGCCCTCAACAACCCAGCCAACGAGACGCTGAAGGCCGGCGACGCGAAACTGTCGTCGTCCGATTATAAAATCGTTGCGGCTCCCAAAGCCTCGATCGAAGCTGCTGCAAAAATCGCGCGCTCACGAGGCTACCGCGTCGATATCCTCGGCGATTCACTTGAAGGCGAAGCCCGCGAGGTCGCGAAATTCCATGCCGCCATGGCGCTCGACGCCAAACGGCGCGGGGAGAAAGTCGCCATCATGTCAGGCGGGGAATTGACCGTCACCGTCAAAGGCAACGGTTCGGGCGGACCCAACCAGGAATACGCGCTTGGCCTTGCCATCGCGCTTGACGGTACGCCGGGCATCATTGGCCTTGCAGGTGATACCGATGGCATCGACGGCGGCGGCGGAAACGCTGGCGATCCGGCCGGCGCCCTGGTTTTCCCCGACACACTACAACGCGCTCTTGCGCAAAATCTCAATGCCGCCAAGTTCCTGGAGAACAACGATTCGACTGGATACTTCCGTCCCATCGGCGATCTGATCCTGTGCGGCCCGACCCAGACCAACGTCAACGATTTCCGCGTTGTTCTTGTCGATCCGTAAGGCTAGAGATCGTTGACGCGGCGCGGGGGGATGTTTCCGGTTCGCCAAAATACGATTTCTTGGAGACTGCAAGCGTGAAATTCCGGCGCGCGTCTGGTGCCTGCCCGAGGGCGGCGGCCACCATGGTTTTGATATGTGTTGGCGCTGGCAGCGCTCATGCCGACCTGAAACTGTGCAATTCAACCGCCGGCCGCGTCGGCGTCGCCATCGGCTACCAGGATAACACCGGGTGGGCCACCGAGGGCTGGTGGAACATCGCTTCCCAGACCTGCGAAACCCTGCTTAAAGGCGTTCTGCCCAGCCGCTTCATCTATGTCCACGCCGTCGATTATGACCGGGGCGGCGAATGGGGCGGCAAAAACGAGATGTGCACCGCCGACAAGTCGTTTGCCATCCGGGGGGTTCAGGATTGCGCCAAACGCGGCTATAAGCGCACGGGCTTTTTTGAAGTGGACACTGGCGAGGCGAAGGAATGGACCATCCGCCTCACCGATCCTGAGGGTCAAGGAAAACAAGAAAAATGAGACGTAACCGGCGGGTCAAGATTGTCGCGACGCTTGGACCCGCGTCTGCCGCTCCCGAAATGGTCGAGCGCCTGTTTCTCGCCGGCGTCGATGTTTTCCGCATCAACATGAGCCACTCGTCCCACGACGGGTCAAAAACGCTTTACAACACAGTGCGCGCCTGCGCTGCCCGCCACCGCCACCCGATTGGCATTCTCGCCGACTTGCAGGGCCCGAAGTTCCGCATCGGCGAATTCCAGGCCGGGCGCGTGCAGGTGCCGTCCAAATCGATTTTCAAATTCGACCGGGCTGAAGTTCTGGGCGACGCAAGCCGCGTGTTCCTGCCGCACAGCCAAATTTTCGACGCCATTCAACCGGGCCACAACCTCGTTCTCGACGACGGCAAGTTGCGCATGCGGGTGATTGAAAAATCCGATGTGCAGATCGTCACCGAAGTCATCACCGGCGGCATGCTCGCCAGCCGCAAGGGCATCTCGATGCCCGACACTCTTCTTGCCATTTCGCCGCTGACCGAGAAGGACCGCGCCGATCTTGCGCACGCCTTGAAGCTCGGCGTTGATTGGGTGGCGTTGTCGTTCGTGCAGCGCGCTGAAGACCTGCACGAAATCCGCAAGCTGATCGGCGACAAGGCCAACATCATCTCGAAGATCGAGAAGCCGTCCGCCGTTACCGATCTGGAAGACATCATCGCCGCGTCTGACGGCATCATGGTGGCGCGCGGCGATCTTGGCGTTGAGCTGCCGGTTGAAAAAGTTCCGGGCATTCAAAAGCGCATCACGCGTATGGCGCGCGCCGCCGGCAAGCCGGTGATCGTCGCTACGCAAATGCTTGAGAGCATGATCACCTCGCCGATGCCGACACGGGCCGAAGTGTCCGACGTCGCGACCGCCGTGTTCGACGGCGCGGACGCAATCATGTTGTCGGCGGAAAGCGCGGTCGGCCAATACCCGACCGAAGCCATCCAGATGATGGACAAGATCGCCATCGAGGTCGAACACGATCCCGTCTATGAAGCGATTTTGTACGCGACGCAAACAGAGCCGCAGCCAACCGGTGCCGATGCTATTGCCGCCGCCGCCAGCGCCATAGCTGACACCGTCAAGCTCGGCGCAATTGTCTGCTACACGGCAACGGGGTCAACCGTGCTGCGCGTGACGCGCGAACGCCCAGGCATTCCAGTCATCGGCTTAACGCCGGTTGAATCGACCGCGCGCCGCTTGTCACTTGTGTGGGGCGTGCAATCGATCCTGACGGGCGATCCCGAAAACCTGTCGCACATGGTCCGCAAGGCCTGCCGCATCGCGTTCGAGGAAGGCCTCGTCAAACCGCGCGACGGCATTCTGATCACGGCTGGCGTACCGCTTGGTTCCCCCGGCGCCACCAACATGATCCGCATCGCCTTCGTCGATGAATCCGGCGCGCCGATTGCGGAGGATGTTTGAGGCCCTGCTTTAACCTCCGCTATCATACTAGGCCTTGTGCCTAGTATCCATCGCTCAACAAACTCCAGCGCCAGCAGCTGAATGTATCCCAGGCATCCCAGCCTTCGCCGGGGCAGGTATGGCCTGGGATGACACGATCAACGGAACCATCTCGCCTCACGCGCGTTTCCTCAGCAGTGCGATAACAATCGTATCTCAAAGGAGAACTCTCGTGAAAATGCCTCTTCTCGCGCTCGCCGCGGGCCTTGCTATGCTGTCTTCTTTTCCGGCGGCATCGGTTTCGCCAGTTGAAGCGCGCACCGCTGAACGTGCCACCATGAACCGCCTCGATCCGCAGCGCATCACCAGCCGCCGCGTGCAACGCAACGACTATGCCGGGCGGCGCTACAATTGGCGTGCAGGTGAAAATCGCCGCTATCGCCAGTATGGTGGGTGGAACCGCTACAACAGCCGTCCGAACCGTTGGCGAAACCGTGGTTGCGTTTCGGTCGGGCCGATTTGGTTCTGCCCATAAGCCGTTAGACACAGGCCACAAACACAAAAGGCACCTCGCAGGAGGTGCCTTTTTTTGCTCTTTTGCCCAGCCGGTTTAAATCCCCCGGCCCTCGAGCTCCTTTTTCAACTCTTCATAGGCTTCCACGCCCCCCTCGATGTTGGGGTGGACGAGCAGCAATTTTTCATACGCCGCGAGCGCTGCCTTCTTCTCACCCAGCAACACCAAAATCTTTGCCATGCCGTCGAGTGCGCGGAAGTGGTTTGGCTCAAGCGCCAGCGCGCGCCGCAAATCTCCGAGTGCCGCATTATAGTTCTGCATGCGGTAGTGCAGATACGCGCGGTGGCTCCAGGCTTCCGCGTAGTCGGGCGCCAGATCAACGGCCGCATCCGCCAGCGGCAAGCCGCGCTCGCTCTCGTTCTTCATTGAAAAGCTCTCAGCGCGATCAATCAGCAGATTGACAGTGTCACCGCCTGTGAGCCGCCACAGCTTTTCAATGGCTGCGCCAATATCGCCGCCCTTTCGCTTGTCGCCTTCGGTCGCGAGGTGCGCATAAAGCGATTCAAGCGTCTTTGGCACTTCGCCGGGTGATTTGGGAAACGGCAGGCCCATCATGCCGGGCTCGCCCTTCTGGGCACGCGTGCCGGGCATCGGCGCGGCGGCCGGCGGCATCTCGGTTTTCGGGGAAGCCTTGGGTTCGGCTTCGGGCTTTGCCTCTGGCTCGAACAAATCGCGCGGCAGCGAATGTTTGGGGCCCGGCGCCCGCTCTGGTCTGATATCGACCTGGGCCTTGGCGGAAGTCGTAACGCCCACTTGCAAGGTAATGGGCAGCACAGCCAGCATTGCCCATGCTACTGAGCGGCCCGCTAAACGGCCCGCTAAACGGCCAGTCACCGAAGCGGCTTCAAAAGTGCGGCGGGGATTTTGGATATACAGCATCATGCCCCGGACCGTATCCGAGGCGGAAAAACGCGTCAAAGCGCGTTTTGTGAAATCATCGTAAGAATGGAGGTGCGTTCGCTCAATGGCTCGCTCGTCAACCGCTCAAAACCGACGACTTAGCCCTGGCGGGCCTTGAAACGGCGATGCGTCTTGTTGATCACGTAAACGCGGCCCTTACGGCGCACAACGCGATTGTCGCGATGACGCGAACGCAACGACTTCAGGGAGTTTCTAACTTTCATCACGACACCGGTTAATAGATGGTGGGCACTACAGGGATCGAACCTGTGACCCCTACCATGTCAAGGTAGTGCTCTACCGCTGAGCTAAGTGCCCTAAAGGCCGAGACCGTGACGGTCGCAGCCCCAATAGGAAGGTTGGCTTCTAGAGGCTTCGACGGGGCTTGGTCAAGCCCAAGCCCCAAGAAAAGATCGGCAATTCTCCGGCTGCCTTGCCGTTCCCGGTGCGGTTCCCCGTCGCAAGCCCGCCGGGGCCAGGTTTTGCGGCTCAGGCGGCCAGCAAACGGTCGACTTCACGAACAAGGTCTTTGAGGTGGAAAGGCTTCGATAACACGCGCGAATCTTTCGGTGGCGCGTTGTCGCTGTTCAGCACGACGGCGGCAAAACCGGTGATGAACATGATTTTCAAGTCTGGGTCGATTTCGCTGGCACGCCGGGCCAACTCAATACCGTCCATCTTCGGCATGACGATATCGGTCAAGAGCAACGTGAATGGCTCATGCTTCAACCGTTCATAGGCGTCTTCGCCGTTTTCGAAGGCAACTACATCGTAGTTGGCCTTCTGCAGCGCCTTAACGAGGAACCCCCGCATCGAGTCATCGTCTTCCGCAAGCAGAATTCGATGCAAAGGCACGCTTGATGGTTTCGCGGTCATGAACTCTCGCCCGTAAAAAAACTGTAGCTCTATCGATACCTGATTTTCGTTCTCAGGGAAACTTGACGCAACTTTGGTAAATGGACCATGAAGGTGTGGATAGCTTGGCGGAACGGGTGAAACAATTCGCAGATCACCGCGCTCCACGCGCTGAGACTATGCAATAGTCAAGCCCAACACGTTGCAACGCGCAAGATCCGCAATTCCTCCAAGTGACCTTGTGATGTATGGACGGCATTGAGGCGTTGAATGCAAGCCACGGCGGCATGCGGCGCATTTTCTGCCGCACACCAGATTTACAAGTTACCACCCGGCCCGATAGCGACTTGGCCACACCCCGGCCCAAACCTGGATCCTCGATGACGAAAACCGATCCGGACGCAGTTCCCAACGCCTTCTTCCCCTCGTTCGAGGTGCTGCGCCCGGCTGAGCAAACGGCGCCTTTCGTTTTTTCGTCGCCGCATTCTGGCCGGATCTATCCGCCCGAATTCCTGGCCCTGTCGCGGCTTGATCCGCAAACGCTGCGCAAATCCGAAGATTGCTATGTCGACCGGCTGTTCAGCCCCGTAGCCTCGCTTGGTGCGCCGGTGCTTTCCGCACGCTTTCCGCGCGCCTATCTCGATTTGAACCGCGAACCTTATGAACTTGACCCGCAGCTGTTCGACGAACCCCTGCCCGAGCACGCCAATACCCAGTCAATTCGCGTGGCCGGCGGGCTCGGCACCGTTGCCCGCATCGTTGCGGACGGGGAAGAAATCTACCGCCAGCCGCTCAGTCTGCGCGCGGCGCTCGCCCGCATCGATCAGCTCTATTTTCCATTCCATGCGCAATTGGCCCGCCTGATCGAAGAAACGGCCCAGCGCTTCGGGTATGCGATTTTGATCGATTGCCATTCTATGCCGTCATCGGCCATGTCGACGGCCGGTGCCCAGCGCCCTGATTTTGTAATTGGCGACCGTTTCGGCGCCTCGGCTGATCCGCGCCTGTCACAGCTGGTGCGCGATGCGCTGCATGACCTTGGTTATGATGTGCAGATGAACCGGCCATATGCAGGCGGGTACATTACCGAGCATCACGGACGCCCCGCGTTTGGCGTTCACGCGCTGCAAATTGAAATCAACCGCGGACTTTATCTGAACGAGGCAACGCTGCAGGAAAGCGCCGGTTTTGCCAGCTTGCGCGCCGATCTGACCGCGCTTGCGGTGGCGATGTTCAAAACCGTTCCAGCCCTGTTTGAGTTGCGCGCCGCAGCGGAATAACGCACGCGGGGCTGCAATTTTTGGCGAAAAAAAAGGCCGTCCGGAAACCGAACGGCCCAAGTCTAGGGAGGAAACGCCCAAGGAGGGCACGACGCGAGCAAGCTCGCCATGTCGCAATGCACAAATTATCGATGCAGTGCAGCGCACACAATTGCGAATTTTGCAGAGCTGAGGGGCTGGAAACGCGGATCGGTTTCCCAATGCGTCATGGCGCACGAAAGCTTCAACGGTAACAATGCGTTGAAGGGGTGCGCCCATAAAGAAAGGCCGTCCGGCGAGGCGAACGGCCCAAGTCTAGGGAGGAAACGCCCAAGAATGGGCAACGATTGCACCGTGCGTGAGTCTGCAACCGTGATCTAAACGATGAGCTGCTTCGCACACATGCGCAATCATAACGAGCATTGCACACAGGCATTAACAAATAGATGTATCGTCCGTGCAACAACTTCCGTTACTTTAAATCACTTGAGTTAACCCCTTTTGGGGGCAAGTAACGCCAAGTTTTCGCCCGCCAGCCGTTGCAACAAACTGAAATGATGAGGACAACCGGTGACTGAACGGAGCGGGACCAGCAATGTCCCAAGCGGCTTCCACAGCCTGCTGAAATGTGCCCACGACCTGGCTGACCTGTCGGGGCCGGTGACCCTCAAACACTTCCGTAAGCCGGTCGCCGTCGACAACAAGGACGGCAAAGGCGGTTTTGACCCTGTCACTGTCGCCGACCGGGGTGCTGAGCGAATCATCGTCAAAGAATTAAAGCGGCGGTTTGCCGATCATGGCGTGATCGGTGAAGAATACGGCACCTACAAAGGCACCAGCCGCTACAATTGGGTGCTCGACCCAATAGATGGCACGCGCTCGTTCATTATCGGCAGCCCGATTTGGGGCACGCTGATCGGCCTGCTGGACGGCGAGACGCCGCTGCTCGGGCTGATGGATCAGCCCTACACCGGCGAACGCTTCTGGTCGGAGCAGAAAGCAGCCTTTTCCAGCAATCGCTTTGGCAAAAAGACCAAACTCAAAACCCGCGCCTGCGCTGAACTCAAGCACGCGATCCTGACGACTACTCACCCCGACCTGTTCGCGGCTGGCGCGCAGCAAGCGGTGCTTGCATCCCTCAAAAGCCGCGTGCGCATGGCGCGCTATGGCACCGATTGCTACGGCTACTGTATGCTCGCGTCGGGCTTCATTGATCTGGTGGTTGAGCCGGACCTGAAAATCTATGACATCGCCCCGCTGATCCCGATTATCGAGAAGGCCGGCGGCGTGGTGACAACATGGGACGGCAAACCGGCAAGCCGCGGCGGCGACATCATCGCGGCCGGCGACGCTCGCATCCACGCGGCAGTCCTGAAGCTGATCGCGAAGGCGTAGAGCAGAAACGGATGGCACTAAATAAACCACCGGTGGCGGCCACAAGCTATCTAAACGTGGATTTGGAGCTTAGATCCGCGTCGGGACTGAACGCCTTGATCGATGCGCTGGCACCGGTGGCATTCGTGCTCCATCATGAGCCTCAGCAATGGGCGTCGCTTGAGCTTCGTGTTGAGACAGACACACCCGAACAATCCATTCAGAATTTCTGCAGCGCCATTGAGTCGTTTCATACTGACTCGCGCAAACTGTGGGACCAATGCGAAAAGCGATGCTTCGATATAGGCGTCCAGTCAGGATTAACGCCGTATTCAAAGCGATTTCTGTTCAGCGCTGAAACAATCTCTAGACTCAGTGTCTTGAACGCTGAAGTAGTCTTGACCGTCTATGCTGCCGAAACCGTTGCAAGCACGACAGGCTGAGCAACCCAAGGCGCCAGTACCATTTGGTTGAGCGGCAGCAGCGGACCACCTTCTCCCTTGGGGAGAAGGTGGTCCGAAGGACCGGTTGAGGGGCTGGCCTCTGCACCATTGTTGCGGGCTAAGCCACCTCACCTGTCCCGCATACTTTGGCGCTACCGCGCCGGGCGGGACATCCTCTCCCAAAGGGAGAGGAAAGTATGAGCCGGGTCGGTTAGATCGCAACCTGCTCTAGCTCGTGTTCGCCTAAGCCGCAGCCGGAATATCAACACCCATGTAAGCGTCAAACGCAGCCCAGAAGCGCTGGCGGATGGCGTCGTTTTCCTGCAGAATTTCGTGGCGCGAGCCGGGCATCGCGATCAATCCTCCGATCTTCAAATCAACCGCGAAATCCTCAATCGCGCGCGGCGAAACGACCTGATCGGCACCGGCCGCAAACAGCAGCATCGGCACCGCCACATACTTCGGATAGTCGGGTTTTTGCAGCATCGCGCAACTGCGCAGCGCCGAGCGCAGCCAGCCAATCGTCGGCGAGCCGAGACCAAGCTCAGGTGCCTGTTCCAAAATCGCTTTGTTGCGCGACCAGCGCACGACGTCTGAGGTCAGCACATTGCCTTCAAATTCGAGCGTTTCTTCCGGCTCGTTGCTGCCGCCTTTGACGTAGGCTGTGGCTAACCCCAACAATCCGGCACCTTCCGCATATGTGCGCGTCAGGCCAACGCTATTGCGCAGCGCCGCCTCGTGAATGGCGATCATCGGCGATGTCAGAATCATGCGGGCAAACGGACTGTTTTCCGCTTGCGCACCGCGCAGCAGAACATTGCCGCCAAGCGAATGGCCAAGCGCCACATAGGGCTTTGGGCACGACGGCATAACCACTTCGCTCATGAACAGCGCCAGATCGCGATCATATTCGGTGAAGGCAACCACGTGTCCCTTGCGGGGGTTGGACAGGCGGCGCTCAGATCCACCTTGGCCGCGCCAGTCCATAATCGCGACCGTGTAGCCCCGGCGCCTCAAATCGGCGACGACTTCGAAGTATTTCTCGATGTATTCGCCACGCCCGGTGAACACGCACACCGTGCCACGCGCCGGCCCGCGCGTCGGCTCCCACAGGGCCGCGCGCAACTTGGTGCCATCATAGCCATCAAACACCAGCGATTTGGCGCCGCTCGGCACTGGATTTATGGCGAGTGCAATCAAGCTCATCTGTCATCACCTGCGCTGATACCCGTCATGACTACCGCAAAAGCCGCCATGCCGCCCCCTTGAAACCGGTTTTGCCGGTCCTACCTATCCTGATGCGTCCGCCATTTACTGGGGACGCGAACCACAACCGTCTGGCCCATCACGGGCAGGCACTCTCATGTCGCTTCTTTCCATGGAGGATATGCTATGCGACCGACCGACTTTACCCCGTTTTACCGTTCCGCAATCGGTTTTGACCGCCTTTTCCAGATGTTGGATCAGGCCTCCGGTTTCGACACCGAAAACACCTACCCGCCCTATAACATCGAGCGCACCGGCGACAATGCATATCGCATTACGCTGGCGGTTGCGGGTTTCAACAGCGACGAGTTGAAGGTTGAGATCAAGGAACAGACCTTGACCGTCTCCGGCAGCAAGGGTGCGGAAGCCAAGGATAAGACCTTCCTGCATCGCGGCATCGCCGCCCGTTCGTTCGAACGCCGCTTCCAGCTGGCCGACCACGTCGATGTGACCGGTGCCGATATCCAAATCGGCCTGCTCCATGTCGATCTGGTCCGCAACATTCCGGAACGCATGAAGCCGCGCTCAATTGCGATCGGCGCGAGCGGCACAGGCGCCAAGCAAATTGAAGCTCAGATCGCGGGTACTACGGCCGCAGCGGCTTAAGCCCGGCGAACGCCTGAAGCGTAGCTTTGAAAACTGACGCGCAGGCGGCGGCCCACTCGGCCGCCGCCTGTTTTTTTATCACACAGCCTCACCACTGGCAGTCCGCGCAATAAAATTGCTGCGCACCTGCGACATGCTTGCAATAACTTACCGTGACTGAAGCTTGTTCTTCCCGCTTGTGCCGCATCTTGAAATCTGTAGAATTCTCAGATAGGTCAATATTACTGTCCTTTGTCGCGCCGGTATCGTCGTCCGGATTGGGCTCGAAGGATTTGCGGGTTAGACAAGGGCTGGCTGGACTGTTGCGGGTGATCGTTTCGCCAGCGCTGGCCGCCAGTACGGGAGAGCGGCGGTGCGTGTTCGAAACTTAGAACTGAACTGGACGAGCGTGGCCGCTTGCGCAACATTTGGCGCGCGAAAACGCATGCGCGCATCGAACGCGCGCCGGGCAAAATACTAAATCATGGCACTATGGCGCTTTTGAACACCCGGGACACCGCATCCGCGATTGTCCCCGCGCCACCAACGACACCATCTCATTAGATATGCGCTATTGGCCAGCGTGTGGCCTCGAGGTTTAAGAGAATGAGCGAAGGTTATCTTCCCCACGTTGACGATGAAGCATTGGGCACACCTGCGCGCCCGGCGGCTCAAGGCCTGTTTGATCCAGCCCTTGAACGCGACGCGTGCGGCGTTGGATTCATTGCCAACCTAAAGGGCAAGAAATCGCACCAGATCGTTGAAGACGCTCTGCGGATTCTCGAAAATCTCGAACATCGCGGCGCGGTTGGCGCTGACCCGCTATCGGGCGACGGCGCCGGTATTCTGATCCAGATCCCGCATGACTTCATGGCCGCGGAATGCCGCGCGGTCGGTTTCGAATTGCCGGACCCCGGCGAATACGCGATGGGCCACGTCTTCGCCCCACGCGACCCGCGCTTGCGCCGGCACTGCAATACGGTGTGGAACCGCATCCTCAAAGAACAGTCGCTCGAACTGCTCGGCTGGCGGCGCGTACCGACCGACAATGCCTCACTATCTGAGTTGGTCAAAGCAACCGAACCCGATCACCGGCAGGTGTTTATTCGCAAGCCCCAGGGCATGAGCGAGGGCGACTTCGAGCGTAAGCTGTATCTGGCGCGCAAGCGGATCTCGAATGCGTTGCAGGATGCCTACAAGGGGCGCGACATCGGCCACTACACGGTTAGCCTGTCGTCGCGCACCGTGGTCTACAAGGGCATGTTCCTGTCGTTCCAGGTGAAGGCCTACTACAAAGACTTGTCCGACCCGCGCTTCCAGTCGGCGCTGGCCCTTGTGCACCAGCGATTTTCGACCAACACCTTCCCGTCGTGGAAGCTGGCACACCCCTACCGCATGGTCGCGCACAACGGTGAAATCAACACCCTGCGCGGCAACGTCAATTGGATGGCGGCGCGCCAAGCGTCCGTGTCCTCGCCGCTGTTTGGCAACGACATTTCGAAACTTTGGCCGATCTCGTATGAAGGCCAATCCGATACCGCCTGCTTCGACAATGCCCTCGAATTCCTGACCATGGGCGGCTACTCGCTGGCGCACGCCGCGATGATGCTTATTCCCGAAGCCTGGGCCGGCAACCCGACGATGGACGCCAAGCGCCGCGCATTCTACGAATATCACGCCTCGCTCATGGAACCGTGGGACGGCCCAGCCGCGATGGCCTTCACCGATGGCCGCCAGATTGGCGCGACACTCGACCGGAACGGTCTGCGCCCAGCACGCTATCTCGTGACCAAGGACGACATGGTGATCATGTCGTCGGAATCCGGCGTGCTGCCTGTTGCGGAAGAAAACATCGTCAAAAAGTGGCGCCTCCAGCCCGGCAAGATGCTGCTGATCGACCTTGAAAAGGGCCGTATCGTTTCGGACGAAGAACTAAAAGCCGATATCGCTGCCAGCCATCCCTATGACACATGGCTCAAGAGCTCGCAGATCAAGGTCGCCGATCTTCCGCTGCCAGCAAAGCCTGCCGTACCACCGAAGAGCAACATCCCGCTGCTCGATCTGCAGCAGGCGTTTGGCTACACCCAGGAAAGCATCAAGTTCCTGATGACACCGATGGCGGAATCCGGCCAGGAAGCCATCGGCTCGATGGGCACCGACACGCCGATATCTGCGCTGTCGTCGAAGTCGAAGCTGCTGCACACCTACTTCAAGCAGAACTTCGCACAGGTGACGAACCCGCCGATCGACAGTATCCGCGAAGAACTGGTGATGAGCCTTGTCTCGTTCATCGGTCCGCGCCCGAACCTGCTCGACCTTGAAGGAACCGCCAAGGAAAAGCGCCTCGAAGTCGATCAGCCGATCCTGTCGAACGAAGACTTGGAGCGCATCCGCGGCATCGGCGCCGTCAAGGACAACAACTTCTCGTCGACCACCATCGACATCACATTCGACGCCTCGCGCGGGCCGGACGGCATGGGGCCAACGCTCGACTGCATCTGCGCCGAGGCCGAGGAGGCTGTGCGTTCGAAGGAGTACAACATCGTCATCTTGTCGGACCGCGCAGCCAGCCCGGATCGCATTCCGATCCCGTCTCTTCTGGCAACGTCGGCCGTTCATCACCACTTGATCAAGCAGGGTCTGCGCACGTCCGTCGGCCTCGTCGTCGAAACCGCTGAAGCTCACGAAGTGCATCAGTTCTGCACGCTCGCTGGCTATGGCGCGGAAGCCATCAACCCGTACCTGGCGTTTGAAACGCTCTACACAATGTTGCCTGATCTGCCCGAAGGCACGACCAAGGACGACGTCAAGAAGCGCTATATCAAGGCTATCGGCAAGGCCATCATGAAGGTGATGGCGAAGATGGGTATCTCGACCTATCAGTCGTATTGCGGCGCGCAGATCTTCGACGCGGTCGGATTGCGCTCGTCGTTCGTCAACAAGTACTTCACCGGCACGCACACCCAGGTCGAAGGCATCGGCCTGCGCGAAGTTGCGCGCGAAACGGTCGAACGCCACACGGCCTCGTTCGGCGATGTGCCGGTGCTGGCCGACGCGCTCGATGTGGGCGGCGAATACGCCTACCGCGTGCGTGGCGAAGCCCACATGTGGCGCCCGGGCACGGTTGCCGACCTGCAGCACGCCGTGCGTGGAGCCGACAATAAAGACTCGATGAGCGGCAAGGTTCCTCAGAAATATCGCGACTTTGCGAAAGCCATCAACGACCAGTCGGAACAGCTGATGACGCTGCGCGGCATGTTCCGTCTGCGCTCGGCTGAAAGCTTCGGCCGCAAACCGGTTTCAATCGATGAGGTCGAACCGGCAGCGACCATCGTCAAGCGCTTCTCAACCGGCGCCATGAGTTACGGCTCGATTTCGCGCGAAGCCCACACCACGCTGGCGATTGCGATGAACCGCATCGGCGGCCGCTCGAACACCGGCGAGGGCGGCGAGGAATCCGATCGCTTCAAGCCGATGGCCAACGGCGACAGCATGCGCTCGGCGATCAAGCAGGTGGCCTCGGGCCGCTTCGGCGTGACGACGGAGTATCTCGTCAACTCCGACATGATGCAGATCAAGATGGCGCAGGGCGCCAAGCCCGGCGAAGGCGGTCAGTTGCCCGGCCACAAGGTCGATGCGACCATCGCCAAGGTCCGTCACTCGACGCCGGGCGTCGGTCTCATCTCGCCGCCGCCGCATCACGACATCTACTCGATCGAAGACCTCGCGCAGCTGATCTTCGATTTGAAGAACGTCAATCCGAAAGCCGACGTGTCGGTCAAGCTCGTCTCGGAAGTCGGCGTCGGCACGGTTGCCGCTGGCGTCGCCAAGGCCCGCGCCGATCACATCACCATCGCCGGCTTCGAGGGTGGCACGGGCGCTTCCCCACTGACGTCCATCAAGCATGCCGGTTCGCCATGGGAAATCGGCTTGGCCGAAACACAGCAGACACTTGTTGCAAACGACCTTCGCGGCCGCATTTGGGTGCAGGCCGACGGCGGCATCCGCACGGGACGCGATGTGTTGATCGCAGCGCTTCTCGGTGCCGACGAATTCGGCTTCGCCACCGCGCCGTTGATCGCCGCTGGTTGCATCATGATGCGCAAGTGCCATCTCAACACCTGCCCGGTCGGCGTCGCGACGCAAGACCCGGCTTTGCGCGCCAAGTTCTCTGGCAAGCCCGAGCACGTGATCAACTACTTCTTCTTCATCGCCGAAGAAGTCCGCGAGATCATGGCGCAACTCGGCTTCCGCACCTTCAACGAGATGGTTGGCCAGTCCGACGTGCTCGACAAGGATCGCGCCATCGAACACTGGAAGGCGCGCGGCCTCGACTTCACCAAACTGCTGCATAAGCCTCATCCGCCGAAGGGCGTCGCAATCTATAACTGTGAACGCCAGGATCATGGCCTCGAGAAGGTTCTTGACGTCCGGATGATCGAACTCGCCAAGCCGGCGCTCGAGTCCAAGAAGGCCGTCAAAGCCGAACTCGACATCAAGAACGTCAACCGTTCGGCAGGCGCCATGCTGTCGGGTGAAGTCGCCAAACGGTATGGCCACGCAGGACTGCCGGAAGACACCATCTGGATGTCGCTGAAAGGCACCGCGGGTCAGGCGTTCGGCGCGTGGGCGGCGGCGGGCGTGACACTCGATCTGTGCGGCGAAGGCAACGACTACGTCGGCAAGGGCTTGTCTGGCGGCAAGATCATCGTGCGGCCCGATCCGAAGTCTGGCATCACGCCGGAAGAGAGCATCATCGTCGGCAACACCGTCATGTACGGCGCGATCAACGGCGAATGCTATTTCCGCGGCGTCGCGGGTGAGCGGTTTGCTGTCCGCAACTCGGGCGCCATCGCCGTCGTCGAAGGCACCGGCGACCACGGCTGCGAATACATGACCGGCGGCGTCGTCGTCGTTCTCGGCCAGACGGGCCGCAACTTCGCGGCCGGCATGTCGGGCGGCATCGCCTACGTGCTCGACGAAGCCGGTGATTTCGAAAGCCGCCTCAACAAAGAGATGGTCCAGCTCGAATCCATTGACGCGGATGCCGGCTCGCTCAAAAAAATCGCGAAAGCCAGGGCGGAGACGTCGCGGTGGCATTGCAAACCGTCATGGGCGACATGCGCGAACAAGACGTCGAGCGTTTGCACGCGCTGATCTCGCGTCACGCCCACTATACGAACTCCAAGACCGCGCAGAAAATCCTCAAGGACTTTGGTGCCTACCTGCCGAAGTTCAAGAAGGTCATGCCGACCGAGTATCGCCGTGCGCTGGCTGACTTGGCGAAGGCACGGGGAGAGCCAAAACCCCTGCACCCCGCGTAACGAGGCAAACGATCGGATCTGAAGACAGAGATGAATTGATTGAGTGGTTGAAGGCAAACGGGCCCCGCGAGTGGCACTGCGTTGCCACGAGTTGGAATTGGGATATGTACCACGAGCCGCTGCACTGGATACTTGACCAGCCTAATTGCGACCGCGGCACAGCCGTTACGTTACTGTGGCTTGCCGACCCTACCTGGTACCTTCAATGGTCTTCTCGTGAGGAAGTCATGATTGCGCAACCTTACAACATCGAAGGTTTCGATATGGTCACGAAGATAGTAAAGAACTGGGAGCGCGGATTTATCAGGGATGCCAATCTTTTCAGACGAACGACGATCCTGCAGATGGTTTTTTCGTACTGGCAGGCGTAAACCTCAGTTTCGACGACAGTCCACAACTGCGTACAATCAAGAAATACAATGTGCGAAAGAGGTCGGGTGTTTCATAGTCATTGCCGGGGACAAGCGTCTTTTTTAGCTAGGTACGACCGTCACCGGGAAGAAGTGAGTTAAGCGCGAACCGATGGCCCTTCTGGAACACAAACATCATGGCACATGAACGCATCACCGCCGACCCGAAGGTCATGATGGGCAAGCCCGTCATCAAGGGGACGCGCATAACCGTCGAACTTGTGCTGCGGCTGCGGAGCAAGAAGCACAGCGTTGCAGAAATCCTGGATGGCTACCCGAACTTGACGGAGGACGATATTTACGCGGCTGAAGCCTACGCTGCCGACTATCTGGCCAGCGAACGCATCCTAGCGGCGGAGTAAAATCCGTTGCGATTTCTTGTTGACGAATGCCTTTCCAAACACTTCGTCACGTATCTTCGGAACGCTGGCCACGATGTCATTTGGGTGCAGGAGGTTTGTCCAGCCGCTGACGATCACAGTGTTCTCGCTCTTGCGACGGCTGAGGGTAGAATTGTCGTCAGCCAAGATTGGGACTTCGGAGAATTGGTTTTCAGGTTCGCACTGCCGGCCAAGGGAGTTGTTATTGTTCCGGTTCAAGCATTCGAAGATACGCTCGATGGAATTGCAGCTCACGCTACCAGCGTCATCCGGCATCTGGGCGAGAGTTGCATAGGGACACTAACGGTTATCGAACCGCACAAGACACGCCAACGGCGGCTTGACCGCGGTGAACTAGAATAGAGTTGAAGGACACGTTATGGGCAAGCCGACAGGATTTCTGGAACTCGACCGCGAAGACCGCAAGTATAAGCCGGTCGAAGAGCGCTTGAAGCACTACAAGGAATTTGTGGTGCCGCTGGCCGAGGGCGAGGTCAAAAAGCAGGCGTCGCGGTGCATGGATTGCGGTATTCCGTATTGCCACAACGGCTGCCCGGTCAACAATCAGATCCCCGATTGGAACGACCTCGTTTATCACAACGACTGGAGACAAGCGTCCGACAACCTGCACTCGACCAACAACTTCCCGGAAGTGACGGGCCGCATTTGCCCGGCACCCTGCGAAGCCGCGTGCACGCTCAACATCGACGACAAGCCGGTGACGATTAAAACCATCGAGTACTCGATTGCTGAACGCGCTTGGTCTGAAGGCTGGATTCAACCACAGCCGCCGGAAAAGAAGTCCGGCAAGAAGGTCGCGATCATCGGCTCGGGACCGGCAGGCTTAGCCGCTGCCCAGCAGCTGGCGCGCGTCGGCCACGATGTCCATGTTTATGAAAAGGCCCAGCGCCCAGGCGGCTTGCTTGTCTACGGCATCCCCGATTTCAAAATGGAAAAAGACATCATCGCGCGCCGCGTCAAACAGATGGAAGCCGAAGGCGTGACCTTCCATTGCGGCGTCCATGTCGGCCAGGATTTGTCGGCGAAGTATCTGGAATCGAAACACGACGCCGTGCTGCTGGCGATCGGGTCTGAACATCCGTTCGACTTCTTCGCGAAAGCACCCGGCCGCGAGCTCGACGGCATCCACTACGCCATGGATTTCCTGCCCCAGCAGAACAAGCGCGTTGCTGGCGAAGCCCAGGCGCCCAAAACGCATGAACTGTCGGCCACCGGCAAGCACGTCATCGTGATCGGCGGCGGCGATACCGGCAGCGACTGCATCGGCACCTCGTTCCGTCAGGGTGCGAAAAGCGTGACGCAGCTTGAAATCATGCCGATGCCGCCGGAGAAGGAAAACAAGGCGCTCTCCTGGCCGCACTGGCCGATGAAGCTGCGCGTGTCGTCGTCTCAGGCCGAAGGCGCCAAGACCGAGTATTCGATTTCGACCACTGGCTTCACGGGCGAAGGTGGCAAGGTCAAGCAGCTTCACTACACGCGCGTCAATTCAAACATGCAGCCGATCAAGGGCACGGAAGGTACGCTCGACGCCGACCTCGTGCTGTTCGCGATGGGCTTTGCAGGTCCGATTGAAAGCGACGTCGTCAAGGAACTGGCGCTTCCCGTCGTTGCGCGCGGCCGCTTCAAGGGCCTTGATGCAACCGATAAGGACTACAAGCTCTCGGCCTCGCCGAAGCTGTTCTGCGCCGGCGACATTCGCCGCGGGCAAAGCCTCGTCGTGTGGGCGATCCGCGAAGGCCGCCAGGCCGCGCACGCGATCGATACGTTCCTGATGGGCAAATCCACGCTGCCGCGGTGACGAGCGAAAACATCAAACGCGGGCTGGGGCCTTTGACATGCCCCAATGCCCGCGTTTTGATTCTAGGCTCTCTGCCGGGCGACTATTCCATCCGCCAGCAGCAGTACTACGCCCATCCGCAAAATCAGTTTTGGCGCATGCTGGCGGCGGTGTACGATGAGCCGCCGTGCATGACCTACGATGATAAGCGCGCACTGCTAACCCGGCATCGCATCGCGGTATGGGATGTTCTGGCCAGCGCCGAGCGTCCCGGCAGTCTCGATACAGCCATCCGCAATGGCGAGCCGAATGACATTCTCACTCTACTCGACGCGCAGCCCGATGTTCGCCGCATCGTCTGCAACGGCCAGAAGGCGCACGGGCTATTTCAGCGCCACTTCGGCCAAAAGTTGAATAATCTTTCACGCCCAATCTCCATCGCCTGTCTCCCCTCCACCAGCCCCGCCGCAACGCGCGCATTTGGCGAAAAGTTCGAAGAGTGGCGGGCGTTCTTGGACAATGGGCCGTGAACAATAGGCAGTCTCGCCGTTACTTCTTCACAGTGCGCTGCCAATCGCCATTCACGCGCTCGAACATCACTGGGAAAAGGTTGGTCCTTGTCACTTCGCCAACTTTGCTTTGGCCTGTGACGAACAAAACCATGCCAAAAACGTATCTAAAATCGTTATCTAACTTAGAACGCAAACGCTCATCAAAGATTTTTTGAGCTATCCCAACCAACTCAGTCTCCGGGACGGGATTTCGAACAGCGATGACCGCTTGCATTCCGTAGCGATTTTTTCTTTCGCCGCGGACATCGGTCTCTGCAATTGCAATCTCGGCTACGCGCCTGACTGAGTAGGGACCAAGCACAGTGTCTCTAAATACATACCCGGCGACGGCTAACGCAATCGCCAGCAGGACCGCGTAACTCCACCAATCCTTCACGGTATTGCCCCTATTGGATAGTGCACAGAAGCACCCTCACCCCTTCGGCGCGGCCGCCGGTTGACCTGCGGGAACAGCGCCCGGCGCTTGGCTCGACGCATCGCCCTTGGCGGGCCAGGAGACGTCATCGGCCCGGCCGGGTTTCGGTGTCAGGCGCTCACCTTTGACCAGCAAACGGAAATATGGCGCCTGCGTCGGCGATAGTTTGCCCTTCGACTGTTTGCTGTTTGGCGCAATCGACGTCATCAGCGTCAACCCGCCCGCGATCTGATCGATCAGCAAATCGCCAGCCTGGCCACCACTTTCGCGGCGCGCCATCAAAGCAACAACAGACGCCGGAATGGCGGGCCGCACGATATCAACGCTTGTTGATTCTTCCTTGCCGCCAGCGCCCACGATTTTGAGCGTGATCTTGCCGTTGTCGGCCTTCTGGTCGCCCGACGCATCCGCTGTCGCTGATGCAGCGGCCGAAAGCCCATCTGTCTTTGCGGCCTTGACCAAGGGCGTCGCCGCACTTTGCCCGGTCATCGCAGCGTCCGCTGCAGGAGACGACGGCGCGGGCGTCTTCACCGCGTTATCAGGATTGATTTTGACCTGTTCGGCTTCCGCGCCAAGCAGCGGCACATTGCGGTTGCTTTTCGCTTGATTGAGATCGCGGCGTAGATCCTTTTCAACGAAGTGCGCGAGCTTGCGGTTTCCAGCTTCCGTGAAGTGAATGCCATCGGGCTCACGCAACACGCGGATCTTGCCCGCGAGATCCGGGCCATAGGCTGAGTATGCACCCGATTCATCAGCGAAGCCGCCCGCCGCGTCGATGTACTTGAAGCCATTTAGGTAGGCGCGCTCGCGGATCGCCTCGTTCATCACTTGTGCCTGCTCGTTGGCGTCGATGCGTGACAGGTTCGGCAGCCCAACCCAGTAGACGCCGGCGTTGCGGCGCTTGACCGCCTTCATCAAGCGGTCGAGACGTTGCGTATATTCCGCCACCCAGTCTGGGCTGGCAATCGGCACGCGGCGTCCAGCTTCATTCTTGAATGATACGCGGTCATCTTCGCCCATCATGACGACGGCGATGTTTAACGGGTCGCGCGCGATAGCATCTTCGAAGGCTTTGGCCTTGACCTCGAAGTCCGGCGCCATGATGCCGGAGAATTCACTGACCTTGCGTTGAATGTTAAGCCGCGTGTCTGTGCCCATCGCTTCAACGAGGCCGGTCAGGATGCCGTCTGCAAACGTGTCGCCGATGATGCGCACATGATAGACGTCACCTTCCGGGAACGGCGTCAAATAGCTCGCCGCCGTATCATCCTCAACCGCGGCGGCTGGCGTCGTGAACACCACGCTGGCTGCCGCAAGGCCCACAACCACACCCGCAACCGCGAAGACAGATGCAGCAGAAAACGCGCGAAGCTTGCTGGTGGCCGATGACATCATGGGCTTTTGACTTCATGCCTCCCGGCAAATCACAGTGCAAATCTGGCCGAATTCTAGACGGTTCACCGGCCCGTTCCAAATGCCAAATGCCGGTTGTGATCAGCTCTTACCGGCCGGCCTGCGCATCGGCATGAGCCAACACGCCATCGGACGGCCAGCAATCGATCCGCAACCCCTTGGCTTTTTGATAGAGGCCTATTTGCTTGCGCGTATTGGAGCCGATCTTTCCGTCGGTTTTGTCCATCGGATAGCCGAGCGCCTTGAGCCGAGCTTGCAGATCATGGACGGTCCGCGTTTTCGGCTGCTCAAAGGCCTTCCACGGCGTCGCAAAATCACCGCCGCCGCGAATCCGGTCGGCTAAGTGTCCGACGAACAGCGCATAAAGATCAGACGTGTTGTAGAGGCGGATGACTTTGAAGTTTTCAGGTGCCAGGAACGCCGGGCCATAAGCCCCCGCCGGCATCATCAGGTAAGCGACTTGGGCAAGCTCCGCGGCGCTGAACGCCTTCTTCTTGGCGGGCTGATATCCAAGCCGCAACCATTCCGAAATCGGCCGCGCGTCGGGGGGGCCTTCCAGCGAGCAATCTGTTTTGCCATTCAAGACCTCATAGCCCCACGCTTCGCCGCGCACCCAACCCTTGCCCTGCAATTGGCGGGCAGCGGATGCCAGCGCATCTGGGATCGAGCGCCAGATATCGGTCTTGCCGTCACCGTCGCCGTCGGCTGCGTGCTTGAAATACTCGGTCGGCATGAATTGCGTCAGGCCGACAGCGCCCGCCCATGACGATTTCATGTCGGAGCGTGGAACGCCGGCTTGCAGCATCTTGATGGCTGCGATCAACTCCTGACGGAACATATCCTTGCGGCGGCCTTTGTAGCTGAGCGTCGCCAGTACGCGGATCGCATCATGCGGCAGCGTGTAAGAACCATACGCCGTCTCACGTCCCCAGATCGCCACCAGAATGTAAGGATCTACACCGCTTGTCTTTTCTATACGGCTCAAGGCCACCGCGTGCTGTTTGAAAAACGTGCGGCCTTGGGCGGCGAGTTTTTCCATGTACGGCTTTGACAGATAGTCGGCGGCGGTCTTGGTGAACTCGGCTTGGCCTGCGTTATCGACCTTCGGCTTGTCGTCCAACTGCAAATCGGGGAGCTTGTAGTCGGGCTCAAGTCCGGCAATAGCTGCGTCGAATGTCTTGCGCGACACGCCCTCGGCCTGCACGTCCGGCCACACGCCTTGCAGGAACGCGTTAAAGCCCTCATCCGCGCGCGCGGATCCGCTTGAATGCAGCAGCAGGAGCCCGGCCATCAGACCGGCGCCGGTCAACGTGCGCGCGAAAGCCGGTAGACGATTGAAGAATGAGGTGGTGGACAAGTGTCGCTCCAAAGCCAAAAAGCCTGCCGCGGGATGTCTCCCACAACAGGCTTTCACCATGCGGCTATTCGGGGCTTTTTTGCGGCTGTTGAGTGCTTCCATAAAAGGCCTGTCCTCGCGAAGGCGGGGAGGGCAACCGGTTTTCCCAAAAGAAGCCTGGCAGACCCTAAGAGGCAGCTTTCAACTGATCGACGCGCTTTTCCCAAGCCAACGCCTGAGTGACGATTTTGTCTAAGTCGTCGTGCTCCGGGATCCAGCCAAGTTCGCCGCGGATTTTGGCCGACGCGGCGACGATAGCCGCCGGATCGCCAGGGCGGCGCGGCGACATTTTGACCTTGAAATCAACGCCTGACGCGCGCTTCACGGCGGCGATGACTTCGTGCACTGAGAAGCCCTTCGAGTAGCCGCAATTATAGATGTTCGATTTGCCGCCCTTACGCAGATGGGCGAGCGCTGCCATGTGCGCCCGTGCCAGATCCTTGACGTGGATGTAGTCGCGCACGCAGGTGCCGTCGTGGGTCGGATAATCTGTTCCGAACACTTCCATTTGCATGCGTTTGCCGAGCGCCGTCTCGCACGCGACCTTGATCAAGTGCGTGGCTTTCGGCGTCGACTGGCCGGAGCGGCCCTTGGGGTCGGCGCCCGCCACGTTGAAATAGCGCAGAGCCACGAAGCGGAAATCATGGGCGTTGGCAGTGTCTGTCAGCATGATTTCGGTCATCAGCTTCGACGACCCGTAGGGTGACATCGGCGCCGGCGTCGCGGTTTCGGTAACCGGATTTTCCTGCGGGTTGCCGTAGACGGCAGCGGTAGATGAGAAAATGAAATTCTTGACGCCCGTTTCAACCGCGCACTGAATGAGACCGCGCGATTTGACGGTGTTGTTGAGATAATAACCGAGCGGATCGGCGACCGATTCCGGCACAACAATCGAGCCCGCAAAATGGATGATTGCCTTGACACCGTTCGCCTTGATGACCGCTTTTACGAGTTCGGTATCTTCAATATCGCCGACGACGAGAGTTGCACCCGGCGCAACCGCCCAGCGGAACCCGGTTGACAGATTATCGATAACGACGGCCTTTTCGCCGGCATCCAAAAGTTCAAGTACCATATGGCTGCCGATATATCCGGCGCCGCCTGTGACGAGTACGGTCATTGTTGCAACTTTGCTCCGAGTTCTATAGGCACGCTTGGCTTACCGCAGCCGGACCACACGCCGTTCGTTATTCCGGCACAATGCGGCATTAACCGCCGGGTGGGCATGGGAATGCAAGATGTACACCCCGCCCGCCTACCACAACAAAGTTTAAGGCCCATTTAGACGTGCCCGGAGAGTTGCATGACCCGCCCTGTGAAGCCAATCCGCAAAGCTGTATTTCCGGTCGCCGGCCTCGGCACGCGGTTCCTGCCGGCCACCAAGGCCATGCCCAAAGAAATGCTGACCGTCGTCGACCGCCCGGTGATCCAGCACGTGGTTGATGAAGCCCGCTCGGCTGGCATCGAACATTTCATTTTTGTGACCGGCCGCAACAAGGGCGTGATCGAAGACCACTTCGATAGCCAATACGAACTTGAGCGCACGCTCGCCGACCGCGGCAAAAAATCCGAGCTTGCCAATCTGATTAACGATCTGCCGGGCGCTGGACAAACAAGCTTCACCCGCCAGCAGGCGCCGCTCGGCCTTGGCCATGCGGTCTGGTGTGCGCGCGATATTGTCGGTGACGAACCCTTTGCATTGCTTTTGCCGGACATGCTGCATCACGCCAAGTCGCCGTGTCTGGCGGACATGATGAAAGCCTACAGCGAACACGGCGGAAATCTGGTCGCGGTCGCACCCGTGCCGGAAGACCAGACCCATCAGTACGGCATTGTCGGCGTCAAGGACGCTAAAGCCAAAGTCTCGCCGATTACCAAAATGGTCGAGAAGCCGGCCCGCGGTTCGGCGCCGTCGAACCTGCACATCACCGGACGCTATATTCTGCAGCCTGAAATCTTCGGGCTTCTTGCAAACCAAGAGCGCGGCGCAGGCGGCGAAATCCAGCTGACGGACTCCATGATCCAGCTGATGGACGATGCGCGCCAGCCATTCCACGCGGTCCGCTTTGACGGCACCATTTACGATTGCGGCTCGAAGATCGGCTTCCTGACCGCCAACGTCGCCTATGCGCTGGCTCGCGACGGGCTTGGCACGGAACTGCGCACCGAACTCAAGAAGTTGCTCTGACGGGTCTGGTGCTAACGGCGGATACGCAGTCCGAGGTGCACTTCATCGGACTCGTAGTCGCTTGCAGAGCCAACGGCATCAAAGCTCGCATGCGCGTAGCGCCCATACAAAATGGCATCGCGGTTGAGGAAATATTCAAGCCCCAACGTTGAGCGCAATTCCCCCTCGTTAATTGTACCGTCTTCTGAATTCTGCGTCGAATAGGTGAGACCCGCCGATGCGATTAAGTATTTGCGCACGCTGTGGCGCACCTCAATACCGGCCGAGCGCGCGAACGATCCCCCCACTCCGGCAGTCGTCGTTTCGCTGACATCCGACCGAGCGGTCAGCAGCACCGAGGTCAACTCGGCCGGCCGCCATGTTGCGTTGGCGTCGAATATCAGCCCGTCTATCGCGCTCAAACGTTCATCATCTGGCGCTTGCACACCATATCCTAAGCTGACCTCACCGCGCAAAATTTGGCCCGTATTGCCAAACGAAAGACCGGCCCGGTAGCGCGCACCATCCGACGAGCGGTTGATCAAATCGGTCGCGGCGGCCGTGTCGTAGTTGCGCTGATTGATCGCCACTTCGCTGAACACCGACAACGTCGGCTTCAATTCCCAGGTGGCGCGCACAGCTTGTTCGGTTTGTGTGTAGCCGCGATCATCGTTGCTCGTTATCGCGCCGAGGTTCTGCGTGTCGCCGTAGGCAAAGTCGCTGACGCCGCCGCGCAACTGCATGGACAAGCGGTTGAATCGATGATTAAGGGATATCTCCGCCCTCTCTATCGTCTGCTTGGCGCGCGTGCCGACTGAACTTGCGTCGAGTGCCGAGCGGCTCTCCGGCGTCTGTTCGTGGCTCAGCACCGCCTGCAGGTTGGTGCGCCGCGCAATATCAAGCCGGCCGCGCGTTTCAACCAGATAGCTCTTGTCGTTTTCGGTGTCGTATTCGCTGAAATAGCTGAAGCCGCCGGTTGCGCGGAATTCAAGCGCGTGGCGCGACCAGTTCGAGACAAGCCGCGTTGATGGTTTCAAATCAAACGCCTTATCGGACAGCGATTTTGGCGCGCGAAACACGTTGGAATACCAAGATCCGCCGATCTCCAATTCCGGAAACATCACGAACGTGCCGATCTTAATGCCAACCGGATCATACGGCTCTCGCCGGAACAACCGCGTCGTCGCCCGGTTGTCGCGAACCGGATCGATGTCTTCGATCTGAAACAGCAGCGGGTCGTGCCCTGCTGGTGGATTTTCAAAGATTGCCACGTCTTCCGGCGGGCGGGTGTCGACGGTTGACGGATCAGTGCCGTCTTCAGGCGGCAATGGCTCGCCCACATCAACAATGCCGTCACGCAGCTGCGTGGGGCCATCGTCAGCGGTCAAATCGCCATCCTGAACAACGGGCCGCTGGCCCGCACGCGGCACGGGATCCATGCCATCCTGTTCGGGCTGCACTTCGCCGGGGTCGTCTTGCGGAATGGGCGGCGGAATGCCGGGCGCGGCATAGGCGTCATCTAAATTCTGGTCAGTGCCGCGGACGCGATTGAAACCCGAGGGAGCGCTGCCCGAATCAATTGTCGCGCGCGGCCGGTCTTGCGCATGCGCAGATGCTCCCAGCGCGCCAAGAAGCAGCGCCACCGATAGTCCAACCGTAAACCAAGCTATGCGCCGGTCGCCCATCTCTGCGGCGTCCTCATGACATAAGACCACACGAACGCATACAGAAAGACCGCTCGACATTAGGAAGCCTTAGTTAATTCCGGCTTAAGCGGTGGGGAAGCTGCGATGCCGGTGGCAGCCCTGCGCCGTTCTTGCTACACAGCAGAACCTATTTCCGGCGACGCGCCTTAGAATTTCGCGCACCTACTTCCGGCTGAGAGCTGAATGAGCACACCAAAAGCCAAACCCCGGCCAATTGAGGCGTCGCCTGCGGCGCCGGATAGCAAAGGAGCGGCCAAATCCCCGGCCAAGACCGGCAAGAAGCTGGTGGCTGCCGCGGTTGTCTCGGCCGTGCGCACCTTGACGCTTGAGAGCGACGGCTTGGCGCAACTGGCAGACGGTCTCAAGGGCCCACTCGCCGCACCGTTCGCGGATGCGGTCCAGCGCCTGCACAACGTCAGCGGCCGCGTGATCGTCACCGGCATCGGCAAAAGCGGCCATGTCGGCCAGAAGATCGCCGCGACCTTCGCGTCAACCGGCACGCCGGCGTTTTTCGTGCATCCCAGTGAGGCCTCTCACGGCGACCTCGGAATGGTCACGCGCAACGACCTGATCCTAGCTTTGTCGTGGTCCGGCGAAACCGTTGAATTGAAGCCGATCATCACCTATTCGCGGCGCTTTGCCGTGCCGCTGGTCGCGATCACCTCACGCGCCGATTCAGCCCTCGGCCAGAATTCCGACGTTGTCTTGCTGTTGCCCCGCGCCAAGGAGGCATGCCCGCACGGTCTAGCGCCCACCACATCGACTACCATGCAGTTGGCGCTCGGCGATGCTTTGGCGATTGCGCTTCTTGAGGCGCGCGGGTTCACGGCGCACGACTTCAAGATTTTCCACCCCGGCGGGTCGCTGGGCGCCAATCTCAAATATGTGTCCGACGTGATGCACAAAGGCGACCGGCTGCCGCTTGCATTACGCGGCGTGACGATGTCGGAAGCACTCGTGACGATGACGGAGAAAAGCCTCGGCTGTCTCGGCATTGTCGATGGCGGCGGACGCTTGCTTGGCGTGATCACCGATGGAGACTTGCGCCGCCATATGGGCGCAGGCCTGCTGCAAGCCACCGTCGATCAAATCATGACGCTAAAGCCGAAGACGATTTCACCGGCTATGCTCGCGTCCGCCGCACTTGAATTGATCAATTCGTCACGCATTACCGCGCTGTTCGTGGTCGATAAGGGCAAACCCGTCGGCGTCATTCACGTCCATGACCTGTTGCGGCTTGGCGTGGCCTAACGCGCCAATTACTCTGCATCGGCGTTTGTCACCACCAGCACCGTGCCGTTGACACCGGTCACTTCGACCTTATCGCCCTTGTGCGCGTCTTCGCCTTCCGCTGCCCAGATCGTATCGCCGACGCGGACCTTGCCGCGGCCATTACGGATCGCTTCTTCAACAACCACCTGGCGGCCAATATATTGCGCGCCGCGCACATTGAGCTGCGGCTCATCGGTTTTGGCATTGGTGCCGTAGCCTGACCGGCGCATCAGAAACACCGTGATAACCGACAGTACCGAGAACACGATGAACTGCACTTGCCAGGCCATTGGCGCGGCCAGCGCAACAGCGCCGGTCATTGCGGCCGCAACGCCGAACCACAGGAAGTGAACGCCGGGCACGATGGTCTCAAGCACGAACAGCACCACCGCTGCTGCAAACCACAGCGAGGGGCCGTACTGAGTGACGAAGTCGGTGAGCATCTGCATCGGCGTTCCCTATAGTCCCCGTGTTGTTGTGCGTGATGTTTCAGCCCGCCCGCTTACGCCGGTGGCACACTGCCGGGACGGACCGGCGCACGCGGAGACACTGCCTTCGGCGCGCCAGCACTTCCCGAGCCGCCGAATGTTTCAGCGGCGATCTGCGCCAATCCGCCGAGCGAACCAATGATCGAGGAGGCTTCCAATGGCATCATGATCAGTTTGGTGTTGGGTGCACTGGCAAGGCCTTCCAGCGCTTTGACGTAGTTATTGGCCACGAAATAATTGATCGCCTGCACGCTGCCGGCTGCAATTGCGTCGCTGACCATTTGTGTGGCTTTGGCTTCGGCTTGCGCTGCACGTTCGCGCGCTTCAGCGTCGAGGAATGCCGCATCCTTACGGCCCTCCGCCTCAAGCACGCGCGCCTGCTTTTCGCCTTCCGCCTTCAAAATAGCGGCCTGGCGCAACCCTTCCGATTCCAAAATCTGGGCGCGCTTCTCACGCTCGGCCTTCATCTGGCGGGCCATACTGTCGACGAGATCGCGCGGCGGCGCGATATCTTTGATCTCGATGCGCGTCACCTTCACGCCCCAAGCCTCAGTTGCCGCATCGACGACGTGCAGCAGCTTGGCGTTAATCTGGTCGCGGTTCGACAGCAGCTCGTCGAGATCCATTGATCCCATAACGGTGCGCACGTTGGTCATCGTCAGATTCATGATCGACGATTCGAGCGCATCGACTTCATAGGCCGCCTTGGCGGCATTCAGGATCTGATAGAACGCCACGCCATCGACGCGGACCATGGCGTTGTCGCGGGTGATGACGTCCTGGCTCGGGATGTCCATCACCTGCTCTTTCATATTGATCTGATGTGTGACGCGCTCTACGACCGGCACAAGAATGTGCAGGCCCGGCGTCAGCGTTTTGGTGTAACGGCCGAAATTCTCGACGGTGTAATTGAAGCCCTGCGGCACGATTTTGACGAGCGACCAGACAACCCATACCGCAAACGCCAAAAGCGCGAGAACAAAAATGCC
Source organism: Hyphomicrobium sp. (assembly GCA_013141015.1). Lineage (GTDB taxonomy): Bacteria > Pseudomonadota > Alphaproteobacteria > Rhizobiales > Hyphomicrobiaceae > Hyphomicrobium_B. The sequence goes on from JABFRT010000063.1 coordinate 32,767, forward strand.
TAATCCGCCCAATTCCGGAACCATGATCTGGTCTCCCACCTTCAAAAATCCGAGCCGCGTAATTCTCATCCCTATGTAGGAACGAATCACGGCGCCATAAGGGGAGACCACAGGAATTGGGTAAATAAGCCGTTATTATCCGGCATTTGGCGGCACAATTTGGCAAATAACAGCCATTGCGCCGCCGATACAGCGCTATATCCAGCCCATCAATTCGCGCCGCGCAATCGCTTCAATCACGTCTATTCCCTCAGCGCTGTCATTCAGCGCCGGCAGATATGCGAATTTCTCTCCGCCATTATTCTCAAAAATGTGGCGGTTTTCGCCATCCAGTTCTTCCAGTGTCTCCAGGCAGTCGGCCGAAAATCCGGGCGCCACCAAGGCCAGCCGCTTGACGCCCTCCTTGGCGAGGCGCTCGACCGTCATGTCGGTATATGGCTGTAGCCACGGATCATTGCCGAAACGCGACTGAAACGTCGTCAGCCAGCGCTCCGGCGGAATTGCCAATTTCTCGCGCAATAACCGCGAAGTTTTCTGGCATTGGCAATGATAGGGATCACCCTTCTGCAAATACTTCTCCGGCATACCGTGGAATGTGGCGATTATTTTTTCCGGCTCGAAATCGAGCTTCGCCAAACTCGCGGTCATCGAGCGCGCAAGAGCGTCGATATAGACCGGATCGTCGTGATAGCTGGGTGCAACACGGACCGCCGGTTGCCAGCGCATTTTCATCAACGCGCGGAACGCCTGATCGCAGGCTGTGCCGCTGGTCGCAGCTGCGTAATGCGGATACATCGGCACCAGCAATATCCTATCGCAGCCTTGCTCTTGGAGCGCATGGATGCGGCTTTCAGTCGTCGGGTTGGCATAGCGCATCGCCCAATCGACAACGACTTTTGAATTGCCCTTGAGGCGTTCAAACAGCTGTTCAGCTTGGTTGCGCGTTATCGTTTTCAGCGGGCCTTCGTCGCGCTCGTTGTTCCAGATCGTGGCGTAGTCCCGGCCCTTCTTCGACGGCCTGACCGTCAAAATGATCAGATTGAGGATCGGCCACCACTTCCACTTCGGCTCTTCGATCACGCGTTCGTCTGACAGGAATTCCTTCAAGTACCGGCGCATCGGCCAATAGGTCGTACCATCGGGCGTGCCGAGGTTGAGCAACAGCACGCCGACGCGGCCATGCGGGGCAGCGGGATGGCCCGCTGGCCAGGCACTGCGGTCCGCTTCAAAGCGCGCGTCTTTCGAAAGATCTGTCATGCGTTGTCTCATCACCTCGATTGCGATGCGACAATAGCGGATCAGGTCTGGTTCTGCGACCGGACTTTAGCGGGCGGTTTCGCCGCAACAGGTTGTGGTGATCCGGTTGCGATCACCGGCCCAGTGGGCCCTGCAGCCGGCAAACTTGCGGAAAGCACGGCGGCGGCCTTTGCTGCCCGGGCGATTTTCCGGCCCTGCGTCCAGTATGTGCTGATGCGTGCAGCGAACGCGGCCGGCTTTTCCGCGTACAACCGGCCGGCGGCGGCCAGCGCGCCACCGCGGAGTTGCATCTGCCGCCGCGCGCACAGTTCGCGGATCGGTTGTGCGTCGCTTTCGCTAAGGTTGGCGCATGCCTGACTGAGAAGCGCGAGATCGTGGTCGTCTCCCAATAACTCCGACAGTTCGCGCGCTGCGCTGATGCGGGCTGCAAATTCTTCCGGCCAACACCGCGATAGCAGCCCCATGTGCCGCCAATGCGCTTGCACGTGCTTGCGCAATTCATGCACGGTGTCGTCCGTCGGGTTGCCTATTGCGGTCTTTAGCGCCGCGCGGCCTCCACGATAGGTCTTCTCAACGCCGTCGATAATTTTTGTGTAACCGCGGCCAGAAATCCGCGCGGTGGCCAAACGCCGGCCTTCCTTGCTCAATGCCATGCGTATCGCGCGCACTGCATCAGCGTCCAACGCCTCGGCGTGATTGGCCGCTCGTGACTCAATATGGGCCCGAAGCGGCGCGAGACACGCGGCAGCCTCGCTGCCGAAATGCACATTGAGTTTGGCAATCGTCTCAAGACTGACGTCTAAATCGCGCTGCGAAGATAACAGCCGGGCAATATCGCGAAGTGCCAAATTATGCTTGCGTGCGATACCTTTGCCGAGTGCGGGCGCTGCGCAACGGACCAGCGCGCGCAGCCGCTTCAGCGCCTTCCGGCTATTGTGGACGCTCGACGGCGCCACCGCGTCCGCCGTCAACTCCTGGAGCGCTCGCGCCACCTGCTCCCCCGCAATCCGGCGAAAGCCCTTGGCAACCTTTTCGCTGTGCTTGAATCGATAGGGCATCGTCGTGAGATAATCGTCCTGAAGGGCAGCGCTGGCCAATGATTGCGCCGCGTGGAACCGGCATCAGGGAAACCATAGCCGTCTGTCACAATCGATAGCGCGGACAGCACATGGTTAACGCTTGGCCAACGACATGCCCTTCGACCACGCCACCCAGGCAGCGACCCTCGCGTCCGGGTTCTCGCCCGTCATAAAATCGGTGATTACGGCGATGCTATCGGCGCCCGCTTCCAGCACACCCGGCGCGCGGCCAAGCGTCATGCCGCCAATCGCAACCAGCGGAATTGGTCCGATCTGATCCTTCCACTGCCGGACGCGCGCTAATCCCTGCGGCGCCCACGGCATGGCTTTGAGCTTAGTCTCATAAACCGGGCCGAGCGCGATGTAATCCGGCTGCACAGCCAACGCGGTTGCAAGTTCGGCTTCGTCGTGCGTCGAGACGCCGAATTTCAAGCCAGCCGCTTTAATGTGCGAAACATCGGCAACGGCTAAATCCTCCTGGCCGAGATGGACAAAATCAGCGCCTGCCTCAATCGCTTCGCGCCAATAATCATTGACGATCAACTGCACATCAAAACGCCGCGCGATTTCGAGCGACGCCAGGATTTCCGCGCGGATATCTGCAGCACGTATATCCTTAGCGCGTAGTTGCACCGTGCGGATGCCCAGTGGCGCCAAACGCGCCAGCCATGTGCTGTCAGGAACAATCGGATAAAATGTATCGAGCAGAGCTTTCCGCACCATGCGTTTCACTCGAGATCGAAGAACGGCGTGCCGGCCACCGGCGTCGACGGTACGGCCATATCGCGTGGCGGCATCAAGCCCGCTTCAAACCCAAGGCGGCCAGCCGAAATCGCTTCAGAAAATGCTTGCGCCATGCGCACCGGATCGCCAGCCTTAGCAACCGCCGTGTTCAACAAAACCGCATCAAAGCCGAGCTCCATAGCTTCTGCTGCGTGCGACGGCGCACCGATACCGGCGTCCACAATCAGCGAAACACCGGGGAAGTAGGCGCGCAGACTCTCCAGCGCGCGGCGGTTTGAAATGCCCTGCCCGGTGCCAATCGGCGCGCCCCACGGCATGATAACTTTGCAGCCCGCGCGCTGCAGCCGCTCCGCAACCGAAAGATCTTCCGTCGTGTAGGGAAAAACCTTGAACCCTTCGCGGCACAAAACGCCGGCTGCTTCAACAAGCCCGAACACATCGGGCTGCAAGGTATCGTCGTTGCCGATAACCTCGAGTTTGATCCAATCGGTATTGAATACTTCGCGCGCCATTTCAGCGGTTGTGATCGCTTCGCGCGCGGAGCGGCATCCGGCCGTATTGGGCAACACGTTGACGCCGAGGTCTTGCACGAGATCAAAAAAACGCTGGCCCGATCCCCCGCCGGCTGTTTCGCGGCGTAACGACACGGTGACCACTGCCGCACCAGAGGATCTCACCGCCGCGCCGAGGATTGCGGGCGACGGATATCCGGCCGTGCCAAGCAACATCCGCGACGGCACAACCGTGCCATAAAGATCGAGGCCCGATTGGCGCTGCAAAGTCTTTTCGTGCGGGTTCATTTTGTAATCTTCAACCAGCTTCAGCCGCGGCCCATCAGCCGCCTTGACGCGGGGAGACAATCTCCACCCGGTCACCCGGCTGCAGCAGTGTGGTAGCACGCCGGCTCGCCGCAACAAAATGGCCGTTCACCGCAGTCGCGACCTTCACGGCCGACAGGCTTTGGCTGTCAACGAGGGCCTGAAGTGTGCCCGGTGGGGCCTGCAACGGGCGGCCGTTTACGACAATCTCGATTGTCTCTCTTTGCGGGCGACCGCTCATTTTCCGGCGTTCCTCCAGGAACCGAGATATAGGGCCGCGCTGCCCAATTGTAAGAACCCTAAGTCTTTTTTTACAGCGCGTACGCCTAATAGGCTGTCATGCCCCGTATTCGTCTCATTCTCTCAATTTCTTAAGTCGCAATTCCTTGGGCCGGGCCAATAGCAGGATATTTACATGTTCGCCACGCTGATGACCGCCCGCCGCTTCGCCGCGCTGTTCTGGTGCCAGTTCTTAACAGCCCTCAACGACAACCTGCTGAAAAACGCCCTCGCCATGCTTGTGGTGTATAAGCTCGCCATGGCCAACGGCCCGGTCATCGGCACGCTTGCGGGCGCCGCGCTGATCGTGCCGTTCTTTCTGTTCTCAGCACTCGCCGGGCAATTGGCCGACAAATACGACAAAGCCTATGTCGCCGAACGCTTGAAGCTGCTGGAAATCCCGGTTGCGATCATCGCGGCCATCGGCTTTGTCGTGCCGAGCATCCCACTGCTGTTCATTGCCTTGCTGCTGTTTGGCACCATCAGCGCATTTTTCGGACCGATCAAATACGGCTTGCTACCCGCTCACCTGACAACCGCCGAGCTGCCAGCCGGCAACGCGCTTGTTGAGGGTGCAACGTTCCTCGCCATTCTGCTCGGGACCATCGGCGGCAACTTCGCCGCCTCCAGCGATGCCCATCTGCAAATGGTGGCCCTCAGCATTGTCGCGTTTGGCGTGATGAGCTGGGTTGCCGCGCGCGCTATCCCGTCCACCGGCGCATCCGCCCCTGATCTCGTGATCGACCGCAACATCGTCAGCTCAACGCGCACGCTGTTGTCCGAGCTCAAAACCGATAAACGGATATGGCAGGGCGCATTGATCACGTCGTGGTTCTGGCTGGTCGGCGCGAGTGTGCTGGCGCTGCTGCAGAACCTCATTCCTAAGGTGCTCAACGGTTCGCCGCAAGTTTATACGCTGGCGCTTTTCACGTTTGCTGTTGCCGTCGCCATCGGCTCGGTTGCTGCCGCAAAAGCCAGCAAACAGCGGCCAAACTTGGCACTCGTGCCGATTGGCGCACTCCTGATGGGCCTCTTTACGCTCGATCTTGCCTGGTTGACCGCCACACTCACGCCCGCCCCGCAACCTCTTCAGCCAGGTGACGTGCTGTCATCGTTCACCGGTCTGCGGATGCTTGCCGATCTGGCCGGCATCGCCTTTGCGGGCGGCCTCTTTATCGTACCGTCGTTCGCTGCCGTGCAAGCCTGGTCGCCCAAAGATCATCAGGCCCGCGTGATCGCCGGATGCAACGTCATATCCGCAGCCTTCATGACGGTTGCAGCACTTGTCATCGCCGGCCTGCAGTATCAAGCTGTGCCGCTGGCGTGGATTTTCGCCGGTCTCGGCGTTGCCAATCTCGTCGCAGTTGTTCTCATCCTGCGCGCCTGGGGCGTCGCGGGCGTCAAAGACGTCGCCGCGTTTTTGTTCTCAACCTTTTTCGATCTCGAAGTGAAGGGGCTCGAACATCTGCCCAGGGAAGGCGACCGCGCCATCATCGCGCCGAACCACGTCAGCCTGCTCGACGCCGCCTTGATGCACGCGCTGCTGCCGTCGCACGCCGCATACGCAATCGATACCGGCATGGCCAACACCTGGTGGGTCAAACCATTTTTGAAACTCGCCAAAGCCTATCCGATTGACCCGACCAAACCGCTCGGCACGCGCCACTTGATCCAGGCCGTCAAAGACGGCACCTCGCTCGTCATCTTCCCGGAAGGGCGGCTCACCGTCACCGGCGGCTTGATGAAAGTCTACGACGGCACCGCGATGATCGCCGACAAGGCCGACGCTAAAATCATACCCGTCCGCATCGACGGCTTGGAACGCTCGAAGTTTGGCTATCTGAGTTCGGCGCAAACCACGAAGGCCTGGTTCCCGAAAACCACCGTCACCATTCAGCCGCCCGTCGCACTCCACGTTGATCCAGCGCTCAAAGGCAAAAACCGCCGCCAAGCCGCTGGCGCTGCCCTGCAAGACGTGATGACCGACAGCGCCGTGCTGACCACGCCGATTGATCAATCGCTGTTTGAAGCCCTCGTGCTTGCCAAGAAGACGCGCGACACCGGCCGCCCCGCGGTAGAAGATCCGCTCGGCGGAAAGCTCTCCTACAAAAAACTGATCATTGGCGCGCAAGTGCTTGGCGCAAAAATCGCACCTCTTGCCCCGCAGGGCGCAAGCGTCGGCGTGATGTTGCCGAACTCAGCCGGCGTCGCGGTGACGTTTTTCGCGTTGCAATCGATTGGCCGCGTCGCCGCCATGTTGAACTTTACAGCGGGCCCGAGCAACGTCGCTGCTGCGTGCAAAGCAGCCAAGGTCGATGTCGTGTTGACGTCGCGCGTGTTCGTCGAAAAAGGCCATCTTGAGCCGATCATTGCCGCACTCGAGCCGCTCGCCAAAATCGTCTACCTCGAGGACGTGCGCACCACAATCACATTCGCGGACAAAGTCAAAGGTCTGTTCCAAGGCGGCAAACCGCAAATCAAAACCGATCCGAACGCGCCCGCCGCCATCCTGTTCACATCCGGCTCGGAAGGCACGCCCAAGGGCGTCGTGCTGTCCCACCGCAACCTGCTCGCCAACTGCGCGCAAGCGTTGACGCGCGTGTCGTGCAACGGCTCCGACAAGGTCTTCAACGCGCTGCCCGTGTTCCACTCGTTCGGACTGACAGCCGGTCTTCTAATGCCGCTGGTTGGCGGCATTCCGGTTTATCTGTACCCGACACCGCTGCACTACCGCATCATTCCGGAACTCGTGTACGGCTCGAACTCGACAATTCTATTCGGCACCGACACGTTCCTCGCCGGATACGCGCGCGCTGCCCACCCTTACGACTTCGCGCGCGTCCGCCTTGTCCTCGCTGGCGCTGAAGCCGTCAAGGAGCGCACGCGCCAGATGTACATGGAGCGCTTCGGCGTGCGCATCCTCGAAGGCTACGGTGTCACCGAGACCGCGCCCGTTCTTGCCATCAACACACCGCTTGCCAACAAGTCCGGCACTGTCGGGCGCTTGTCGCCGCTGATGGAGCATCGCATCGATCCCGTGCCCGGCATCGAAAAAGGCGGCCGCCTGTTCGTGCGCGGACCCAACGTGATGCTCGGCTACTATCGCGCCGAAAATCCAGGCGTGCTTGAGCCGCCGGTCGACGGCTGGCACGACACCGGCGACATCGTCGAAATCGACCCGCAGGGATTCATCTCCATCAAGGGCCGCGCCAAACGCTTCGCGAAAATCGCCGGCGAAATGGTCTCGCTCTCGGCTGTCGAAGCGCTATCGGCTGAACTCTGGCCGCAGCTGATCACGGTTGTCGTGTCACTGCCGGACGCCCGCAAAGGTGAGCGCCTCGCGCTACTGACGACGGATGCCACCTGCACGCGCGAGGCTTTCAGCCAGTTCGCCAAACGCAAAGGCGCAACCGAGTTGATGGTGCCCGCCGACATTATGGTGGTCGATAAAATCCCGCTGCTTGGCTCCGGCAAACCCGACTACGTCGCGGCGCTCACCGTTGCCAAAGAACGGGCGGCGGCGAAGAGCGTGGCATGAGCGTACACGGGAACTATCGGCACGACCATCGAGAGGCCAAATATGCCGCGAAAATTCTACCTACAGATGTTTGCATTTTGGGCTGGCATGGCAGTCTTGCTGTCGTTCATTTGGTTCGGCGATTATTGGTACGAGGGACGCAGCACGATCGCGAGTGGCAGAGCAACGTTGGCCACTCTCGTCTCGCCGGAAATCGTTTATCGCACTGATGGCCGTCGTACTTGGCGGTACTATAAGGTCGCGGCGGTGAGGGCGGGCGATAGTGTTGGCACACGGTCGACCTTGG
>JABFRT010000052.1 GCA_013141015.1 Hyphomicrobium sp.
CAGTCATCGTCTGTTTCGTCCACGCAGCTTATCGCTGCGGCATTGTCCTGCTCTTTCGAAGGCCGTCAACGCTGAGGTCGCCTCAGGTAACAGAGAGCGATCCATTGAACGCAAGCGGCAGTTTGCCAGGGGGGCGGGAGACGCGATTTCCGGGTCGTTTTGCGCCAGTATATTCGCGCGGCCAACTGTGAAGATCTTGCAGAAATGCCCGAAGAGGGGGCCTGTGCGGGCGGCCGCATGCAGAATAGGATCACCCAACACCATTTTTCTAACCGATGCAAGTGAGCAGCTGCCGTGGCATCCCACTTCCAGATCGAACGGTTCCAGCCACAACGCCCGACAAGATCGCCCCGGCCCATCGAATGGGCGATCAGCGAGCAACCGGTTGAATACCCGGCGGCTCTCAGCGCGATACGAGCGCGTGCGTTGGAATCAGCGAGGCCGCGCGGCCGAGCTGATTTGGCTGCTCGAACACCCTGCCCTATATACCGCTGGCACGAGTGCGAAAATCGAAGACCTGATCGATCCATCGCTGCTGCCCGTCTTTGTGTTAAGCCGCGGCAGGCAATATACCTATCACGGCCCGGGCCAACGCATCGCCTACGTGATGCTCAATCTCAAAGCGCGCGGCGGCGATGTGCGGGCACTGGTATCGAGCGAGCGCTGGGTTACCCAGTGCCCTCGCGTCGTTCAACGTCAAGGTGAGACGCGCCCGAAGCCAGGTTGGCATATGGGTGCGCAGGCCCAGGGGTCCGCGACGGTGGCGAAGACAAGATCGCAGCGCTCGACCTTCGCGTTAGCCGGGGCGTGACCACGCACGGCATCAGCCTCAACGTCGAACCGGACTTATCCCACTATCGCGGCATCGTCGCTTGCGGCTTGCGCGACTATGGCGTGACGAGCCTCGCCGATCTCGGTTTGCCGGTGACGATGCTTGATGCCGACGCTGCGTTGCGCCAGGCGTTTGAAAGTGAGTTCGGTCCAGTCCAATCGGCGCCGCCGCCTGACTTAGGCCTGAGGACTGAACGGGACCTATCACCTTGATTGTCCACCACCACTCAGCGATTGGAGAATTATTTTCCCGGTCGGGCGCTGCCCCACATGACTTAAGTTACGAATCTACATAAGAAAATCGCCCGCCTCCAGTTATGGAAGCGGGCGCTGAGATAGTACCGCGATAGTCTCTCTACCGGTTCTGCCCGGCCCCGTTAGATGAAGCGCTGCCGGGATCCGGCGCACTCCCCGCTGCAGGGCCGTCGTAGTAGAGAAAACCCTCTTCGACCGAAACAACCTCGGAACCATCGAGTTCGTACTCGTCGTTCTCACTGTCGTTAAGGCGGATGATACAGCCCTTCTGACAGACCCCATCAATCATCTTACCAGCTGCGAGGACATGGCCCTGCTTGGCAGTTCCCTCGATGACTGAGACCTTCGTCTCTTTGTCACCGCGGTTGGTGATCGTGGCCGCGCATGCGGCCGAGGTCATAAGAAGAGCTGCGATCGTGCTGGTTGTGAAAGCCAAGCCCGTAAGAGCTATCCGGCTCATAACAACCGCTCCAGCGATCGCGGCGGAATCAAATTTACTTCTTCTTCTTTGCGGCCTTCTTTGCCGGAGCCTTCTTAGCAGCCTTCTTTGCAGCCTTAGCCATTTTCGTTCGTCCTTCCGTTTTGATCTTGAACAAGCGCAAGACGCCTGTTGACCCGACTCGAGTCGAGACCACTTGACATTGTGCAAGTTCAAGTGTTTTCGCAAACGAATTTTGCTGCTTGTTACTATCGAAATTTTCGATAGATGAGTTTTCCACAGGCCTCGACCGCGGAGATCAACATGGATGTCAGCTTGGCGCGCACGTTTCTCGTTATCGCCGAAACAGGTTCTTTCATCGATGCCGCGCGCAAGATGAACATCACCCAATCGACAGTGTCGGCGCGCATAAAAGGCCTAGAAGACCTTTTAGGACGGCCTCTTTTTACACGTTCGAAGTTTGGCGCAGAGCTGACGGGCGCGGGTGAATTGTTCCAAAAGCATGCTCTCGCGATGGTCCGCGTCTGGCAACAAGCGCAGCTTCAAGTCAGCCTTGCCGACCAGCATCCCGATCACATTTCGGTCGGCGCGCCGCTCAGTTTGTGGAACGGATTTCTGTTGAAATGGGTGGCGGGCCTGCGTTCTGACACCCCTGGCCTCGCTGTTTCGGGCTCCGCAGACGCGGCGGCAGCACTCGTTCAGCGACTCATTGAAGGCACGCTCGACATCGCATTGCTGTACCGGCCCTCGCCTCCGCCGGGCCTGACAATCGAACATTTGTTCGATGAAGAGTTCGTACTGGTGACCTCAACCAAGCCCGGGGGGCGGCGCGGCGCCAACGATTATGCACTGATCGATTGGGGTGCAGACTTCCTGCAGGACCACGCCGCAGCGTTTCCTGAGCTCGCCAACCCGGCTTTGACTCTCGATTTGGGGCCGATGAGCCTCGAATACGTGATCGCCAATCACTGTTCGGCGTATTTCCCCGCCCGGATGGTCCGCCACCACGTCGCTCGCGGGCGCCTGCGCCAGCCCAAGCGTGGCCGCAAGTTCGTCTATCCGGTTTATATGGTCTACCCCGAGACACGAAACGAAGAGAGCTTCGAGCCGCTGTTGGAACGCCTACGCGGCGAGGCGGCGCGTTTCAATTGACGGCGCTGACGGGCGTGGCCAGTGCGGAGGCGGCACTGACCCGTCCGCTGGCGGTGATCGGCCTGCTGGATGCGTGATGGCGCGAGAACCCGGTCGCGCCCGGCTCCGGCCCAAAGCGATTGCTTCCTTTGACACCTGGCGCGCAGTGCAGCCAGACCACGGCAGCAATAACCGGCACGAAGACAATGCTTGCGACGGCAAGGTAACCAACGCCGCCCGGCAGCATCGCGTCTTCGCCCAGCGCCGCAGTCGCCACGATTGCAACCAGAACGGACGCAACCGCGATGGCGATAGCGCCAAGCACCATGCGCCCGGCCCCGTAGCCAAGATCGTGAATGCGCTTGGAAATGGAGACGTAGCTGATCCATGCGAACACGGCGTTCATCGCCACGTGCACTTCTGGAAAGGGCGCATAGTTGGTCAGATACGTGCTCACGTAGACGCCGCCTTGAGCGCCGACCATGACCGCTGCTATGGCGATCAGACCAATACGGTTGACGCGTCCTCGGGGATCGAAGAAGTCGATAGGTCTGATGTCTGACACGGGCTTCAGGCTCCAGGGGCTGGGATTTAGCCCCGCCATTCAAGTTGCACAGGGTGCCAAAGAAGGCTTCACGAACAGTTAGGGCGCCGCTGCAAATTGTTTGCAGGGCGCCCTTATAATTCGCGAAACAGTCTTTTCCGCTTAGGCGAACTCCAGGATCACGGCATCGACCGCGAGGCTGTCGCCGGCCTTAGCCGAGACTTTTTTGACCTTGCCGTCGCGCTCAGCCTTGAGGATGTTTTCCATTTTCATGGCTTCGACCATTGCCAAGCTATCACCAGCCTTGACGTCCTGGCCCTCGACCACGTGAATGGCTTTCACCAGACCCGGCATTGGGCACAGCAGATACTTGGACATATCAGCCGCGACCTTAACCGGCATGAGCGCCGCCAGTTCAGCTTCGCGTTGGGTATAAACGTAGACCGGGGCCTGGATGCCGCGGAACGCTAGAGTGACGCCGTTCGGGATCGTGCGGGTCTGAACCGATACCGGCTTGTCCGCGACGGTGCCTTCCCAGACCGGTGTGCCCGGCCACCAGTCAGACGTGATCTCCATCGTGTGGGCCGGCTTCATATCGGCGTCAAGGATCGACACGTAGAACGGCCCGGGCGTTGCGCCCATCACTTCCAGCGCCACGGTTGACTCGCCCACCTTGACCATGCGGCGCTTGGCGAAACGCACCGACTGTCCAGCCATCTGATGCGAGATGCCCCTGCGGCGCTGGTTACCGATGTGGTCCATGACGGCCGCGATTGCAGCCAGCGTCTTTAACTCTTCGCCTTCGGCCTTGCGGGGCACGAAACCGTCCGGGAATTCTTCTTTGATGAAGCCGGTCGAGATTTTGCCCGAACGCCAGCGCGGGTGCTGCATGACCGACGACAGGAACGGCACGTTGTGCTGAATGCCGTCGATATAGAAGCTGTCGAGTGCGATGGCCTGAGCGTCAATCGCTGCTTCCCGGCTTTTTGCGTGGGTCACGAGCTTGGCAATCATCGGGTCGTAGAACATCGAGATTTCGCCGCCTTCGAACACGCCGGTGTCGTTACGGACCGTGACGCCGTCACGCGATGATTCCGCTGGCGGGCGGTATTTGACGAGGCGGCCGATCGACGGAAGGAAGTTGCGGAATGGGTCTTCAGCGTAGACGCGGCTTTCGACCGCCCACCCGTTCAACTTGACGTCGGCCTGCGTCAAGGTCAGCTTTTCGCCGTAGGCAACGCGGATCATCTGCTCGACGAGATCGACGCCGGTGATCAGTTCGGTCACCGGATGTTCGACCTGCAGGCGGGTGTTCATTTCAAGGAAGAAGAACGACCGGTCCTGGCCGGCCACGAATTCGACGGTGCCGGCGCTGTCGTAACCGACGGCCTTCGATAGGGCGACGGCCTGCTCGCCCATCGCCTTGCGGGTCTTTTCATCGAGCAATGGTGACGGCGCTTCCTCTAGCACCTTCTGATTGCGGCGCTGGATCGAGCATTCGCGCTCGCCGAGGTAGATTACGTTGCCGTGCTTGTCGCCAAGCACCTGGATTTCGATGTGGCGCGGGTTCTCGATGAACTTTTCGACGAAGCAACGGTCGTCACCGAACGAGTTCTTGGCTTCCGAGCGGGCCAGACCGAAGCCCTCTTCGGCTTCCTTCGCGTTGTAGGCGATACGCATGCCCTTGCCGCCGCCGCCAGCAGATGCCTTGATCATGACCGGGTAGCCGATCTGATTGGATATCTCCACCGCGTGCTTGCCGTCGCGGATTTCGCCCATGTAGCCTGGCACGGTCGAGACGTTGGCGGCGGCTGCCGCCTTCTTCGATTCAATCTTGTCGCCCATCGCGGCGATGGCCTTGGCGTTGGGCCCGATAAACACGATGCCATGCTTGGCGAGTTCGGTCGGGAAGCTCTCGCGTTCGGACAGGAAGCCATAACCCGGGTGGACTGCTTCAGCCCCGGTCTGCTTACAGGCGGCGATAATCTTGTCCATGATCAGGTAAGATTCGGATGCAGGCGCCGGGCCGATGTGCACGGCCTCGTCAGCCATTTCGACGTGCAGCGCATCGCGGTCTGCGTCGGAATAAACGGCGACCGTCTTGATCCCCATTTTGCGGGCGGTCTTGATAACACGGCAGGCAATTTCACCGCGGTTCGCAATCAGGATCTTCTTGAACATAGGCCGGCCTTGTCCTTCCCCGAAGTGTCGGTCGATTGTGGGCTGCGCTTCTCGCAGAAAACGTCTTGTGGTTCTAGTGGGTGCGGGGGCTGGCGTAAACTGCGATTAACGGCCAATTCGCGGCCTTCAGCCGCGATGCCCTGCCGCATGATTTGACCATATGAAATGGCCGCCTGATTTGACCACATCTGATCACCTGCCATTTCGACAGTAGACAGCCAAAGGGGCCAGAGGCGGTTAATCCTCAGGCCCCCGAGTGGTGATCATGCTGTGGTGCGGCCGGGTTAATGGGCCCGCGTCATTGGGCCGTTCATTCAGGCCGCATGTCCAAGCCGGTCGACGGCCTGAAGCAACACCGGATGAATGCTCGGGCTTTCGGCCTTCAGGTAGGCAACCAGCGCGTGTTCGCTCGGCGACAACCGGCCATCCCGGCCGATGCGGGCCGCAAGCCATGACGCTTCGACCTCTGTAATCGCCTCGTTGGTGATGATTTCGATGCGCTGATGTTCAAGGTGGGCGAGCGCGCGCTCCTCTTCGGTCTGGTTATGGTAGGCGTCTTTCACCGTCGATAAATTCGATTGCACCATCGACAACAGAAAGGCCATGACACTGGTCTGCTGATCGGGGGAATCGAGTGCCGCTTCCTGACGCAAAGCTTCCTCGCGCGACGGAACAGCGTATCCCGACGCAGCCATGATCACATTTGCAACCGCCTTGACGAACAGATCGGTCCACGCCGGATTGGTTTCAGCGTTGGCGACAGCCTCGTCGATATCGAACAGAATGTTGGCCTCATCGCGCGTCACCGCAACATGACCATCACCACCAAAGGCGTAGAGGATGCGGCGCAACAGATCAACTTCACCAGCGGTTATGCGGCCTGGCTCCAGCATCATGCCGTTGCGCAACGGGCCTGTTCCGGAAATGACGGCACGCTTGACTTGCTCAAGCGCGAATGTCGCCAGGCTGATCGGGGCCCAGCGCGCCTTGTCGAGCACCGTCACGAGCAGTTCGAGTTCGGTGCGGCTTTCGACCTTGCCATCCTTCGACACGCGATCGATCAACCAATGGGCATTCGACGCGGTCAGATAACCCTGCGGCCGTTCCTGAAACACGATGTAATCGGTAATGCCTTCAATAAACAGTTCGGGCCAAGCTGCGTCTGTGATCGCGCAGCCTTCATTGAGACGGAACAGCAGTTCGGCCTCGCCGGCGGAAATCACGCCCTCTTCTTACAGCACCCGCCGCAAGCGAACGATGTCGCTGTCTTTGATACTGCCCCGGCTTAGAATCTCATCAATCGGAAGCGACTTGATACCACTCATCGTAATCCCCGCGCCACGAGCACATTGCTTATGGTTGCGAAGGTAAGTCCAGGTGCTTAAGCAGCTGTTAAAGCGTGTCCCGGTTGACGCATGGAATGGGCCGCTGTGGCGCACTGGTTACAGGCGCCAATTCAAGGGCGGCAGTGGTTGGTTCAGGCGCCGGAAGCGCATAAGGGCTGCGAAGGACTTTCATCCCGCGCAGCCCGCATACCGTCTACCGTGCTCCCGCAAGCGCAGCGGACGGCAATTCATATATTCGCCTTAGCCTCACTTACCACCAGCGGCGCCACCAGTGACGGCGATGGCGGCGGTGGGGTCTGTCGTCGCCCGCCTGCGCATAGCGATCAACATGGTGGCCGCGACCGTCGTATCCACCATCGCTCTGATGGCGCGGGTTGTAAACAGTTGTATCGCCGCCATGGCTGCGCCGTGCGTTGTTGTAGCCATCACGATGGCCGCTATGGACTGGGGCTGCCGCTACGACGGGCGGGCGTGGTGCGATGACGGCAGGCCTCTGAGATCCGCCGTGGTTCGTCGCGTTGGCACCTCGGCGCGACGCCGATGTATCAGTGTTCTCATCGCGCTTGCCGGTCCAGTTTCGCGATTGGCGATCGCCCACTCGCTCACCCGGCGCGGCCATAGCAACCGGTCCTAGTGCGACGGATGCGATCACACTCAAGAGTGTTGCGGTTATAAGGGTCTTCGTGGTCATCGAAATCTCCGGCTGAGCTGCGTCTGGCCCGGCGCCATCCGTCCGAGCATGGCGTGAAGATTATCGGTGCGCGTTTGAACTCAAGCTGAACCTGCCCGTCACCCGGTGTTCATGTTGCGTTACAATCGAAGTGTACATATGGAAAGGCCGCGCGACGTCTGCAAAGCGCGGCCTGTTAGGTTCAATTCGTTGCACGGAGCCCTGCACGGGCGCTTAGCATCCCTGGCGGGATTCCGATTTCTTGATGCCGCGGATCTGGCTGCGCTGGTTGGCCGGCAACGGCACATCGGCCAGACTATCGTATTGGCATCCGGCATTGCCGAACTGGCTGATGGCTTTAGCTGACTTGAAGCAATAGCCGGCCGACTTGTAGATTTCATTGCGCATCACGTAGAGTTCGCCGCAGTCGTAGGCGTCGCCCTGCACGTCACCGGCAGATGCAGGCGTGGTCGCGGCAAGCTGGACCGTAGCGGCTGTCAGCAGGCTGGCAACAGCGGCAAGTTTAGCGAATTTCATTGGTGTCTCCTGATCATTTGGACCGTACTCCCGGGCCGGTGTGGTTCAGTCGCGTGCGCGCAACAACAGGTTCAAGCGCGGGGCGGCGCTGTGTCGTCCGCCCGCGCGCTCGCGGCGTTAGCGCCAGTAGCGGCGGTGCTGGCCGTCGTTGCGTTCATGGAAGATGTGCGCCGTTGCACTGTCCTGGGCAAAGCGCAGCGCTTGGCGCTCGCTCCACGACAGATGGCCGTCGGCGCGGAAGGCGCGCTCCATGCGGGCGATGCGGGCCTGTTCGCGGCGCAGCAGATAGGCTTCGCGCCAGGTGATCGAACCGGCGTGGCGGCCCTGGTGGATCAATTGGTGCTGGCGGGCCTGGCCCTTGGCGACTTCATAGCGCCAGCGCTCTGCGGCCGATGCGGTGGAGGCGAGTGACGTCAACCCAAGCGTTGAGAGCAGAACCGTTGTGGCAATCATTTTGCTGTTCATGAGCGTTGTCCTTCAATTTGTCATTATCACTATCAATCAGCGCAACACTGATGTTCGCGAGAGTGCCAAATCGCTGTTGAACGCAATCTGAAGCAGCGCTTCATCTGCGGTTTAGGTGATCGGTTAACTCGCGCCTTCCGGCCGGCGCGCCTCTTGGCGTGTCGGAAGGCGCAAAAAAAAAGAGACCGCCTCTTGCGAGACGGTCTCAAGTTTAGCCGGGGGAGAAGGGACTGCCCTGAAGCGCGCTTGGAAGCCGCGCATCAGGGAATGCGAGTATCAGCGGCCGAAGCGCGGCATCCACCAGGCGCGGCGCCAGCCGTCGTGCGACTGACGGACGATGCCGTAAGCCGCCTTGTTCTGCATTTCGGTCAGCGCACGCTTTTCATCACGCGACAGGTGGCCATCCGACTTGAACTGGCTTTCCGTGCGGGCGATGCGAGCCTGTTCGCGGCGCAGCTTGAGACCCTCGCGCCAGGTGATCGTGCCAGCGTTGCGGCCATCTTCGATGCGGTTCATCTGATGGGCCTGACGCTGGTCAATGGTGGCCGCAGAGGCAATCGAACTCGTGGCGGCCAGCACACCGAAAGCAATCAGAGCAGCGGTCTTCATAACATCCTCGTTTGGGTTGGGCCGGACATTGGAACTTGCGGACCGGCGTGTGATCTCAATGACCTGCGGTTTAATCCGGCCGCTTTGAACCCATTCTGAATGCTGAGTTTATCTGGCGTTCACTTTTGTTGGCGCTTGGCCACTCGCTCTTGTCTTGGCGCTTCCGGCTCCCCTCCGGGGAGCCCGCCGGAAGCGCGGGGATTGTGGCTTCTTTCTTTTTAAAGAGCACAGACAGCGCAACAGCAAACGTTCACGGCGGCCGGCTCCCCTTGCTCCCTGCTCCAGCGCAACCGGCCGGCTCTCCGAAGGAGAGTCGGTTGCGCCAAGAAAAGTGCAAAGAGACGGGGCGGAGGGGCCACGCTCGAATTTAAAGAAAGCGAAGGATGCAACCCCTCCGCCCGCGTATGCAACGGGGTGGGCCCCTTTTCGAACCGTCGGCTCCACGATCCTCGCGCGCATCTGTTTCGCGAGTTGAACGGCGACGCTGTACACAACAGTCCATCGCTGCCCGCAAGAAATCCCGGGTCCAGCTGATGGGCCCCCGC
>JABFRT010000025.1 GCA_013141015.1 Hyphomicrobium sp.
CGATGGCGCGATCGCAATTGGTAATAGTGCCCAAGCAACCAAGGACGCGACGGGGTCTCTATCGGCTCTCAACGTCCTCAGCCACTGCCAGAACTATGCCGTTGCGGTGGAGGTGTCGGAGCTGCGTCTTCAGGGAAAATCTGGCAACTGCAATCGGTGGACTTTCGACAGCATCGGGGGCGAGATCGTTTTGCGACGGGCCAGAATTCCGTGGCGAGCGGATCATTCGCCGTGCGATGGGGGCTATGCCACGACGACCCAATGCGGGATGGCACCGGTCACCGGTGGAGCGAATTTCACGGGAAGTGCCCGGGCAACAGCATCCGACGCTATTGCGATTGGTGCTGAATCGTCAGCTTCAAGCGCTGGCGCAGTTGCCATCGGCCTGAAAGCAACGGCGCAAAATGGACAAGCTGTAGCAATTGGCGTAGAGGCACACACCCGCTGACGGTGACGGTGCGGTTGCCATCGGCGATCAAACAAAGCGACGGGCGCGGGTGCTGTCGCACTCGGCAAAGATAACGGCGACCGGCAAGGGCGCGGTTGCGCTGGCAATACAGAAACACGGCTGGCCAAGGCTCGCTTGCACTCGGTTCGGCATCGAACGCGGCCTCAGGCGGTGTTGCGCTTGGCGTACGGCCGTCGCCAATAAATGCCAATGATGTCGCACTCGGCTCTAAGTCGGTAACGGCAGCGGCTGTCGGCACAGCCAGCGGTATCATCGCCGGAACCACGTACGTATCTTAAACGCACGGCGCCGGGCAGCACTGTGAGCGTTGGGCTACGAGCGCCGAGCGCACGGTCACGAATGTTGCTGCCAGCCGCGTCGGCAACGACCAGCACCGACACGCGATTAACGGCTCGCAGTTGTTCGCAACCAATTCAGCGATCACGACGGTAGCAACGAATCTGGGGAGCACGATCCAGACAGCGCTCGGCGGCGGCATGGTGGTCAATCCTGATGGCACCACCGCGACTGCTCCGAGCTACACACTCGGCGGCAATACCTACAACGATGTCGGCAGCGCGCTGGCAGCGCTTGGCAACGGCGCGGCCGGCCCGGTGCAGTATTCGAACTCGGGCACGCCGACGACGCCGAACGGCGGCACGCCGACCAACAATGTCACACTTGTGGGTGCCGCGCCGGGTGCGGTGACGCTCGATAACCTTGCGGCCGGATCAACGGCTGGAGGCTCGACACAGGCCGTTAACGGCGGCCAGCTCAATACCGGCTTATCATCCGTTGCTACCAATCTCGGCGGCGGCTCGGGCTATGACTCAAAAACCGGAACCGTTACCGCTCCGAGCATCAACGTTGGCGGCACGGCCTATAGCAACGTGACATCGGCAATTGAGGCGGCAGGCGCGGGCTTTAACCTGACGACCGGCAAAACCGGCACAGGCGTTGCCAACGGCACGACCGTTGAGGGCATTGCAGCTGGCGAAACCGCCACTGTGATGGCCGGCGACAACATCATCACCACGCAGTCCGGCAACACGATTGCGGTTGCTCTCAATCCAGCACTCACCGGCATCACCAGTCTTGCTCTGACAGGCGGTGCATCGCTCGACAGCACCGGCATCAACATGAACGGTGATAAGATCACCGGACTCGCGGCGGGGGCAATTGCGGCAGCCTCTCAGGAGGCCGTCAATGGCGGGCAGATATTTGCCAACCAGACATCGGTTGCAACAATGTTAGGCGGTGGATCGGCCGTCAATCCGGATGGCACGATCTCAACGCCGACGTATAACGTCGATGGCAGTCCTTACAGCAACGTCGGTGCAGCGATCGCGGCGCTTGATAAGGCTGGGAGCGCCGCAATCGACACGAACAACACGTCGGCGTTGGCGAACCCAACGGCAACCGGAACCGATGCGACGGCGATCTCAGGCGCGGTTGCATCAGGTGCGGATAGCTTGGCGGCCGGAAAGAATGCGCTCGCATCCGGCGGCCAGTCCGTTGCTATGGGCCCAGACGCTAAGGCATCCGGCACCGGTGCAACCGCTCTTGGCAACGGCGCACAAGCAACGGCGGATTCGTCCACCGCTGTTGGCGACAACGCCCAGGCGACGGCAGCAGACGCAACGGCACTTGGACAGAACACCCTCGCGTCTGGTTCAAAGAGTACGGCGACAGGTTATGGTTCAACGGCGGTAGGTGCAGGCTCGCTCGCCTCAGGTAACGGCGCGACGGCAACGGGCGTTTCATCGACAGCACTCGGTGAAGGTGCGACGGCGTCGAATACTGGAGATGTCGCGCTTGGCGCAGGCTCCGTAACGGCGGCACCGAATAAAGGCGTCTATACGCTGAACGGCGGCACGGCCGCGGCAACAACCCCAACATCCGTGGTGTCGGTCGGCGCACCGGGCTTTGAACGTCAAATTCAGAACGTAGCCGCCGGAGTGGTGTCGCCGACCTCGACAGATGCGATCAACGGTTCGCAACTCTTCACGGTTGCAACCGCGGTCAATACACTCGGCGCCTCGACGGCATCCGCTATTGGCGGCGGCGCCGACTCTCAATCCAGATGGGACCACGGCGACACCTCCGGCAATCGTTGTCGGCACGACCACGTATAACGACGTGACATCCGCCATTCAGGCGGCAGGCGCGGGATTTAACCTGACGACCGGCAAAACCGGCACAGGCGTTGCCAACGGCACGACCGTTGAGGGTATTGCAGCTGGCGAAACCGTCACTCAGACGGCTGGCGACAACATCGTCACCACGCAGTCCGGCAACACGATTGCGGTTGCTCTCAATCCAGCACTCACCGGCATCACCAGCATTGCGGTGACAAGCGGGGCCACGATTGACGGCACCGGCATCAACATGAATGGTGATAAGATCACCGGCCTTGCCGCCGGTGCG
This sequence comes from Hyphomicrobium sp., assembly GCA_013141015.1. Taxonomy (GTDB): domain Bacteria; phylum Pseudomonadota; class Alphaproteobacteria; order Rhizobiales; family Hyphomicrobiaceae; genus Hyphomicrobium_B. The sequence continues at coordinate 2,876 of JABFRT010000025.1, forward strand.
ACGACGGCTGGACGTCTGCGGAAGCCGTCAACGGCGGCCAGATTTGCCACCGCGATGGGATCGATTGCCGCGCAACCTGGGCGGCGGCGGATCGGTCTGCGACTCTAAAACCGGAACGGTCACGGCAATCGCCGGTATTCAATTGCATCGACGACCTACAATGATGTTGGCAGTGCCATCGGTGCCTCGGCCAGCGGCGGTGCGAAGACCAATCGATACAATGCCAACTCGACGCTCGCGGATTCAATCGCAACGGGCGTCGAACGCGGCCATCGGCCCGCTGGCTGTCTCCACTGGGGCCAATTCCGTGGCGCTTGGCAATGGCGCGACGGCCGGGAACGCAAATGATGTGGCACTCGGAGCGGGTTCCGTCACGGCCGCTCCAAACGTCGGCGCGTACACGCTGAATGGCGGCGCACCGGCTGGCACCACTGTGGCGTCCGTTGTTTCGGTCGGCGCGGCCGGTAGCGAACGCCAGTTGACCAACGTTGGAGCAGGTGTCGTGTCTGCCACCAGCACCGATGCGATCAACGGTTCGCAGCTGTTCACGGTTGCAACCGCTGTCAACAATCTCGGCGCATCGGCCGCGACAGCGCTTGGCGGCGGCATTGTAATCAATCCAGACGGGACAACCAAGATTTCGCCGTCATACAACGTTGATGGCACCGCATATAGCAATGTCGGTGCGGCTATTGCAGCGCTCGACAAGGCGAGTGGCGCGGCTATCGACACCAACAATACCTCGGCGCTTGCCAATCCAACCGCAACCGGAACGGACGCAACGGCAATCTCGCCGGGTGCCGTCGCATCGGGTGCGGATAGCTTGGCTGCTGGTAAGAATGCGCTGGCGTCCGGCGATCAGGCGGTCGCGATGGGCCCGGATTCAAAGGCGACCGGCATCGGCGCAACCGCGCTTGGCAACGGCGCGCAAAGCAACGGCCGGTTCATCCACGGCAGTAGGCGATAACGCGCAAGCAACAGCTGCCGACGCAACGGCACTCGGCCAGAACACGGTGGCAAGCGGCAAAGCATCGACCGCGTCGGGCTTTGGGGCACAAGCAACCGGCGACAACGCGCTGGCATCCGGCAGTAATGCGGTGGCGAGTGGCACAGGCTCCGCCGCGCTTGGTGATGGGGCGGCATCGTCTGGAACCAACTCTGTTGCACTTGGCGCCGGTTCGACCGATGGCGGCAAAGCTAACGTGGTTTCGATTGGCTCGGTTGGCAACGAACGCATGTTGATCAACGTGGCGCCTGGTGCCATATCCGCAACGTCAACCGACGCAGTCAATGGCGGACAGATTTACGCCAATCAAACGTCGGTTGCAGCAGCGCTTGGTGGCGGCACAAAGGTCAATCCTGACGGAACACTGACGGCTCCAAGCTTCACGCTCAATTCAAAATCGTACAACAACGCTGGCGACGCATTCAGTGCCATCGATACGGCAGTGTTCGGTGGCGGCGGTGTTAAGTACTTCCACGCCAATTCGGTGCTCGCAGACAGCACGGCAACCGGCACAGACTCTGTCGCCATCGGACCGAACGCTGTTGCCAACAATAGCAACGACGTCGCGCTTGGCGCTGGCTCTGTCACAGCGGCACCGAACGTTGGCGTCTATACGCTCAATGGCGGAACACCAGCGGGCACCACAGTCGCGTCTGTCGTGTCGGTCGGTGCGGCCGGCAGCGAACGGCAAATCACAAACGTCGGCGCAGGCACGGTCACCGCAACGTCAACAGACGCGATCAACGGCTCGCAGCTGTTTACGGTCGCAACTGGCGTTAATAACCTCGGTGCCTCTACCGTGACAGCGCTCGGCGGCGGCATTGTTTTGAATGCCGATGGGACAACCAAAATCTCACCGACATATAACGTCGATGGCAGCGGCTACAGCAACGTCGGCGCGGCCATTGCGGCGCTCGATAAGGCGGCTGGCTCGGCGATCGATACCAACAACACGTCAGTGCTCGCCAATCCAACGGCGACAGGCACGGACGCAACAGCCATTTCACCAGGCGCAATCGCGTCGGGTGCCGACAGCTTAGCGGCCGGCAAGAATGCGTTGGCATCCGGAGATCAAGCGGTCGCTATGGGGCCGGGTTCCAAAGCTACCGGCTTGGGTGCAACCGCGCTTGGTAATGGTGCCCAGGCGACGGGGGATTCGTCGACCGCACTGGGCGACAACGCGCAAGCAACCGCCGCTGACGCTACAGCACTCGGCCAAAATACGGTGGCGAGCGGCAAAGCATCGGCCGCGTCGGGCTTTAGCGCACAAGCAACCGGCGACAATGCGCTGGCTTCGGGCAGCAATGCTGTGGCGAGCGGCACCGGTGCGACAGCGCTCGGCAACGGTTCGACTGCGTCGGGAGCACAGTCTGCGGCGCTCGGCGATGGTGCTCAGGCAACCGGCGCGCAATCGGCGGCATTGGGCAGCGGTTCGAAAGCCTCAGGCGATCAGTCCGTCGCGCTCGGCAACGGCGCTCAGGCGACCGCCACTTCCTCGACGGCCGTTGGCGACAACGCGCAGGCGACAGCCGATGACGCAACTGCACTTGGACAAAACACGCTTGCCAGCGGCAAGCAATCGATCGCCTCCGGCTATGGCGCTCAGGCGACCGCTGATAACGCGGCGGCGCTCGGCAGCAATGCCGTGGCGTCGGGCACTGCTGCCACGGCACTCGGTAACGGTGCGATCGCTTCCGGCACATCGTCGGTGGCGCTTGGTGATGGGGCAACGTCGAGCGGCGCCAACTCTCTGGCACTTGGTGCTGGATCGACCGATGACGGCAGAGCCAATGTCGCGTCATTCGGCTCTGTTGGCAATGAACGCATGTTGATCAACGTGGCGCCTGGTGCCATATCCGCAACGTCAACCGACGCAGTCAATGGCGGACAGATCTACGCTAACCAAGCCTCCGTGGCGGCCGCACTCGGCGGCGGCACTAAGGTCAACGCTGACGGCACGTTGTCCGCACCAAGCTTCACGCTTGGATCAAAATCCTACAACAATGCCGGTGACGCCTTCAGCGCGGTTGATACGGCGGTGTTCGGTGGTGGTGGCATGAAGTATTTCCACACCAACTCGACACTCGCGGACTCGACGCCAACTGGCGCCGATAGCGTGGCGATTGGACCGGCATCGACCGCATCCGGAGACAACGCCGTTTCCATCGGCAACGGTGCGGTGGCCACCAACAAGAACGATGTTGCGCTTGGCGCAGGATCCGTCTCAGGGCGGGCCGAACACGGGCGCCTATACGCTCAACGGCGGCGTGGCAGCCGCAACAACGCCAGCGTCAGTCGTGGCAGTCGGTGCTGTTGGATCCGAACGCCAGATCACCAATGTTGCGGCGGGTGTGGTCTCGGCAACAAGCACGGACGCCATCAACGGTTCGCAACTCTATCTGACGGCAACGGCGGTCAACAATCTTGGAGCGGGCACGGTTGCGGCACTCGGTGGCGGCGCCAAAGTTGGCGCAGATGGCAAGCTGACGCCGCCCACGTACACAATTGGCAAGACAGCCTACAATGATGTCGGCAGCGCACTCGGCGCACTCGACAAGTCACTCAATGCCGGTATTGCGACCAACAATACGTCGAAGCTCGGGAACCCGGTTGCGAGCGGCACGGATGCGACGGCGATCTCTCCTGGCGCCGTGGCATCCGGCAAGGACGCGCTGGCGGGCGGCAAGAACGCGCTTGCCTCGGGCGATCAGGCGGTTGCGCTTGGCAATGGTGCGAAGGCTACGGCAACATCTGCTACAGCTCTCGGAGACAATGCACAGTCGACGGCGGCGGATTCTACCGCCCTTGGACAGAACACACTGGCTTCCGGGCTGAAGAGCACGGCGACTGGCTACGGCGCGACGGCATCGGGCGACCGCGCTATCGCATCGGGTAACGGCGCGGTGGCTTCAGGGCTATCGTCATCGGCATATGGCGACGGCGCGACTGCGACGGGTGCCAAATCCATCGCTCTCGGATCTGGTGCGAAAGCAACAGCATCGTCGGCCACAGCGCTTGGAGACAATGCCCAAGCAACCGCCGCTGATGCAACGGCCCTTGGTCAAAACGCAACCGCGTCTGGCATCCGCAGCACGGCAACAGGCTTTGGCGCAACGGCAAGTGGCGCGTCCAGCACCGCGATGGGCGATGGCGCCAAAGCAACAGGCAAGAACTCGGTCGCACTTGGCGCAGGCTCAACGGATGGCGGACAGGCAAACGTCGTCTCGGTCGGCGCTGCGGGCGCTGAACGCAAGATCACCAACGTTGCCGCCGGGACTGTCGCAAAGGGCTCGACGGATGCCATCAACGGCGATCAGTTCTGGGCCGCAACGCAGAAGTCGGTGGCTGTATCAAGGGTTGCAAGCAATGCGCTGCAACGCTCGGGCGGCACCATGGATGGCGACATCAATATGGGTGGCCATGCGATCACCGGCGTGAAGGGCCCTGTGAACGACACGGATGCCGCCAACAAGGGTTACGTCGATGGCGTGGCGGTTGGCTTGAAGAGCAGCATCAACAAAGCCTTCAAGGAGATCGACAAGACCAATGGCGGTGTGGCGATTGCGATGGCGTTGGGCGGCTTGACGATGCCGGACAACAAGACTTTCGCTGTCTACGCCTCGTTCGGCTTCTTCGAAGATCAAACAGCGTTCGCGGTGCAGTCTGCAGTGCGCGTCGATCCGAACTGGACGGTCAACGGCGGTCTCGGTTTTGCAACCGAAGGCGGCCAGCTCGGCGGTCGTCTTGGCATCACGGCAGCTTGGTAAGTGAGGGCAATGCGATGAAGCGTTTGCGTCTGTGCGTCTGTTGGCCGTGATCCTATCGATTTCCGGGACCGGCAGACTGACGGCGCAAACGCTGCAGCTCGGTCAAAACTTGCCGACGGGGTCCATCTCGCCGTTGCAAGAGCCGGTCCAGCCGCGCGTTGCCTTACCGCCAGCCGAGCACATGCTGGGGCTTATCCTCACGACCATCATTGCCATCGACCAAGCCAACAAAACCGGCAATTACACGGTACTGCGCGATTTGAGCGCGCCGGACTTCAGCAAGGCCAACGACGCGAGCCGGTTGGGGCTGATCTTTCAAGTGCTGCGCGAGAAGGGTATCGATTTTTCGCCACTTCTTCAGATCCCGCCTGAAGTGTCTGAGACCCCAGCGATTGATGGGCAAGGGCTGCTGCACTTGGTCGGATTTTTTCCAACCGAACCGTTGCGCGTCAATTTCGAATTAGCGTTTCAAGCCGTCGAGGGACGATGGCGGCCGTACACCATCAGCGTCTATCTGGCTCAAATCGAGGCGCAACAGTTGGCACCGGTATTGACGCACAAAGCGGCGGTGACGTCAGCTCCGGCCGTTGCACCCCAAGCGCGGCCGCCGGCAGCCAAATCGAGGTAAGCGTTCAGCCCGCCTTGGCCTTTGGTGTCTTCGGGCCTTTGTAATATTCAGCGGCGGCTTCAAGGAACAGCGGCGACAGGCCCTCGCCGCCAGCATCGATATGGGCTTTCAACTGGTCGCGCATGCGTGGTTCCCACGACATGTGGATGTGCTTGCCGATTGCGTCGATGGCTTCGGCCTTCGGATAGGGATTGAAGTAAGCGGCGATCTGGTTGGCCATGCGTACGAGGTCAGTCACTTGCATTGTCGGGTCTACTCTTCTGGCTGTTGCCCAGGTAAGCGTTGCAATTAGGAATGAAACACCGCAACCCCACCTGGGCCCGAGGGCCGCAAGGAACAGGTTGGATGATTGCGCTAGGTCGCGGGCGAGGATCGTCGGCGCCGATACTGTGACGAGCGCCCCTATGCCAGCGGTGACGGACTTTTGCACGAGTTCGAAACTGCAACGGCTGGTCATCATGACAAAGCCGGACGAAACGCCGGTCTGGGCGAGGGCCAGCGCGCCGATCAGTTTATCAAGTGCAGTGTGGCGGCCAACGTCTTCGCGCACGAGCAGTATATCGCCATCGTTCGAGACCCAAGCTGCGCCATGTACGGTGCGGTTGAAGCGGTTCATCGGCTGACTGGCGGGCAGCGCTTTAGCTGCCTTGAGGATAGCAACGGTCGAAGGCGCGCTTGTGCGCTGAAGTGCACTCAGCGGGCGCACGGCACTTTCAATATCTTCAACGCCGCAAAGCCCGCATCCGGTGCGGCCTTCAACAGAGCGGCGCACCAACCGCGACGTGTCGATTAAGGTGTCGCTGATCGCGACGTCAACGGTCAGGCCGCCGTCGACGGGCATCACCAGCACCCCTTGAATGTCTGCCGCCGATGCGATCAGTCCTTCGGCCAACAGAAAGCCGACGGCGAAATCGCGCAGGTTGGCGGGCGTCGCCATCATCACCGTGTAGGGAGCGGAGTTGATCTGCAATGCCACCGGTACTTCTTCGGGAAGCTGCCACGACACCGGTTGCACCGAGCCATCGGCCAGACGCAGCTCACCTTGTGCCGCGCGCGAACACAGTGCGACGGCGTCTGACGGCGCGCTGACTGTCGGCGCCAACGGCACTTTCGGCTGTGGGTTCATGGCGTCAGTATCCATACGCATGGCGTTCGCCCGGCCGGGGAGAATTACTCCGCCGGCTCCAGCGTCTTGACGGCGATGCGCTTGTTGTCTTCGTTCCGCGTCTTCCATTCCGCCTGCCAATCGGATGGCTGGTTGGACGTTGTCGCCTGTACGGCCGTCACCTTGTACTCAGGGCAATTGGTTGCCCAGTCCGAGTTCTCGGTGGTGATCACGTTGGCGCCGGTCACCGGGTGATGGAAGGTCGTGTAAACAACGCCCGGCGGCATGCGGTCTGAGATTTTGGCGCGCAGTGTCGTGCCGCCGACGCGGCTGGCGAGCGAGACGACGGCGCCGTCCTTGATGCCGCGCACTTCCGCGTCGCTCGGATGGATCTCGAGAATATCCTCGGGATGCCAGGCGACATTATCGGTGCGCCGCGTCTGAGCGCCGACGTTGTAGTGCGCGAGAATGCGCCCTGTCGTCAGGATCAGCGGGAAGTTGCGGTTGGCACGTTCTGCCGTTGCCACGAACTCGGTGAGCATGAAGCGGCCTTTGCCGCGCGTGAAGTCTTCGATGTGCATGGTCGGCGTACCCTCAGGGTGCGCGTCGTCGCACGGCCATTGGATCGAGCCGAGATCTTCTAGCCTGTCGAACGACACACCGGCGAAGGTCGGCGTGACGCGGGCAATTTCGTCCATGATTTCAGCGGATGAATTGTAGTGCATCGGGTAACCGACGGCGGTCGCCAAGCGGCAGACGATATCCCACTCGGCCATGCCCTGCTTTTCACGCATCACCTTGCGCACGCGATTGATGCGGCGCTCGGCGTTGGTGAAGGTGCCGTCCTTTTCGAGGAACGAGGTGCCTGGCAGGAAGACATGGGCGAAGGCTGCCGTTTCGTTCAGGAACAAGTCCTGCACGACGACGATGTCCATCGACCGCAGCGCGTGTTCAACGTGATGCGTGTTGGGGTCGGACTGGGCGATGTCTTCTCCGTGAATAAAGATGCCGCGGAACGACCCGTCGGACGCCGCGTCGAACATGTTCGGGATACGCAGGCCCGGCTCGTTGTCGAGCTTGACGTTCCATTCCTTTTCGAACACGGCGCGCGCTTCGTTGTTGGCGACGTGGCGGTAGCCCGGCAGTTCGTGTGGGAACGAGCCCATATCGCACGAGCCTTGCACGTTGTTCTGGCCACGCAGCGGGTTCACACCGACGCCTTCGCGGCCGATGTTGCCTGTTGCCATCGCGATGTTGGCCATGGCCATAACCATGGTCGAGCCCTGGCTGTGCTCGGTGACGCCGAGGCCGTAATAGATGGCCGCATTGCCGCCGGTCGCATAGAGGCGGGCCGCTTCGCGAACCTGCTGGGCGGGTACGCCGGTGACCGGCTCCAAGGCTTCAGGTGAATGCTGCGGCTGCTTGATGAATTCTTCCCAGCGGAAGAAGTCGCCCTTTTCGCAACGGCGATGCACGAACTTGCGGTCGATCAGGTTCTCGGTTGCGATCACATGACCGATGGCGTTCATGATCGCGACGTTGGTCGAGGGCTGAAGTTGCAAATGGTAAGCCGCTTCGATGTGCGGCGAGCGCACGATATCTGTGCGGCGCGGATCGATGACGATCAGCTTGGCGCCTTCGCGAATGCGCTTTTTCATGCGGCTTGCAAACACCGGATGGCCGTCGGTCGGGTTGGCGCCGATGACCAGGATCACGTCGCACTTATCGACGCTCTTGAAATCCTGAGTGCCAGCCGATTCGCCAAACGTCTGCTTCAAGCCGTAGCCTGTCGGTGAATGGCAAACGCGGGCGCAAGTGTCGATGTTGTTGTTGTTGAAGGCGGCGCGGATCATGCGCTGCACGACGTAGACTTCTTCGTTGGTTGTGCGCGATGAGGTGATGCCGCCGATTGAGCCCTTGCCGTATTTGGCTTGTGTTGCCTTGAAGCGGTCGGCTGCAAACTTAATGGCTTCGTCAAATGACACGACTTGCCACGGGTCCGTGATCTTCTCGCGGATCATAGGGGTCAGCACGCGTTCCTTGTGGGTGGCGTATCCGAACGCGAAGCGGCCCTTGACGCACGAGTGTCCTTCGTTGGCGCCGCCGTCCTTGTAGGGCACCATGCGGACGACATCTTCGCCCTGCATTTCGGCCTTAAATGAGCAACCCACACCACAGTAAGCGCAGGTGGTGACCAGCGAATGTTCAGGCTGGCCTTTTTGAATGACCGACTTTTCGATCAACGTTGCGGTCGGGCAGGCCTGCACGCAAGCGCCACACGAAACGCATTCCGACGCCAGGAAGTTCTCATCCATGCCAGCTGAGACGTGACTGTCGAAACCCCGGCCATCGATGGTCAGTGCGAAGGTGCCTTGAACTTCTTCACATGCGCGCACGCAGCGCGAGCAGACGATGCACTTGGACGGATCAAACGTGAAGTATGGGTTTGACGTGTCCTTGCCCTTGAACATAGGGTTGGCCGCGCCGTCGTGCGTCTTGGCCGAGATGTGGTTTTCACCATCATAGCCGTAACGCACTTCGCGCAGGCCGACAGCGCCCGCCATATCCTGCAATTCGCAGTCGCCGTTGGCGGCGCAGGTGAGGCAGTCGAGCGGGTGGTCGGAAATGTAAAGTTCCATCACGCCCTTGCGCAGATTGGCGAGTCGCGGGTTCTGGGTCGCAACCTTGATGCCGGGGGCAACCGGCGTGGTGCACGATGCCGGAGTGCCGCGGCGGCCTTCGATCTCGCACAGACATAGGCGGCACGAGCCGAACGGATCGAGGCTGTCGGTGGCGCACAGTTTCGGGATTTGAATACCAAGCTGCATGGCGGCGTTCATGATCGACGTGCCTTCCGGCACGGTGATCGGCTGGCCGTCGATTTCGAGCGTGACCATATTGGTCGATGACGAATGCGGCGTGCCGAAATCCGTCTCCTTGATGAGCGTCATCGGCTTTACGTGCTTGTTCATGGTCGCGTCCTCGTTGAGGTCGTCAATCTGCAATCAATTCTATTCTGCGGCGTCGGCGAGAAACTTGTTCTTGCCCGCCTTCTTGAAATCTTCGGGGAAGCCCCGCACCGCGCTCATCACTGGCATTGGAGTCAACCCGCCCATCGCGCATAGCGAGCCGTCGGTCATGGTCACGCAAAGGTCTTCAAGCAATTCCATGTTGGCCGCGCGGTTGTCGCCGGCGATGATTTTGTCGATCACTTCGACGCCGCGCTGCGAACCGATGCGGCAGGGCGTGCACTTGCCGCAACTTTCGATCGCGCAGAACTCCATTGCGAAGCGTGCCATCTTAGCCATATCGACACTGTCATCGAATACGACAAGCCCGCCGTGTCCGACCATCGCTTCAACTTTGGCGAATTCTTCGTAATCCATGGGCACGTCGAGCTTGGATTGCGGCAGGTATGCGCCGAGCGGGCCACCCACCTGCACGGCACGCACGGGGCGGCCGGTCGCGGTGCCGCCGCCGAAATCCTCGATCAGCTGGCGCGTGGTGATGCCGAAGGCCTTTTCCACCAGGCCGCCCTGCTTGATGTTGCCGGCGATCTGGAACGCCAGCGTGCCGCGCGAACGGCCCATACCGAAGTTCTTGTAATACTCGCCGCCCTTGTCGAGAATGATTGGTACGGCCGCGAAGCTCATCACGTTATTGATGATGGTCGGTTTGCCGAACAGGCCTTCGATGGCCGGGATCGGCGGCTTGAAACGAACGATGCCGCGCTTGCCTTCGATGGATTCAAGCATCGAGGTTTCTTCGCCGCAAATATAAGCGCCCGCGCCGCGGCGGACGTAGAGGTCGAACGAATAGCTGGACCCTTGGATCTTGTCGCCCAGCCAGTTGGCCTTGCGGGCGATCTCTATCGCTTCCTTCATCACCGCAATCGCGTGCGGGTATTCGGAACGGATATAGATGTAGCCCTTGGTGGCACCACCCGCGATGGCCGCAATCGTCATGCCTTCGATCAGGCAGAATGGATCGCCTTCCATCAGCATGCGATCAGCAAACGTGCCGCTGTCGCCTTCATCGGCGTTGCAGGCGATGTACTTCTGGTCGGCGTGCAGATCGTGGACTGTCTTCCACTTTATGCCCGTAGGGAAGCCGGCGCCGCCGCGGCCGCGCAAACCCGATGCCGTCACTTCATTGACGATCTCTAACGGCGGCATTTCAAGCGCGTTCTTCAGGCCTTTGAAGCCGTCATAACGGCGATAGTCTTCAATCGACAGCGGATCGGTGATGCCGCAGCGCGCGAACGTCAGGCGCTCTTGCTTTTTGAAGTAAGGAATTTCATCGGTCGGGCCGTGGCTCAGCGCATGCTTGCCGCCTTCAAGGAAGCCCGCCTTGAAGAGTTCGGGCACGTCGGCCGCGGTGACGGGGCCATACGCCATGCGGCCGTTGGCGGTTGCGACTTCGACGAGCGGCTCAAGATACAGCATGCCGCGCGAGCCGTTACGCACGATCGAGACATGCTTGTTCTGCTTCTTTGCTTCCGCTGCAATTGCGGCTGCCACTTCGTCGGCGCCGACGGAGAGTGCGGCTGCATCACGGGGTACATAAACGGTGATCATTGCGCGGTCTCCTTACCGAGTGTCGCGACGATCTCGTCGAAGCGCTTGGTATCGACCTTGCCGTAAAGTTTATCACCAACCAGAACCGCGGGCGACAGCGAACAGTTGCCAAGGCAGAACACTTGTTCGAGCGAAACTTTGCCGTCTGCGCTCGTGCCACCCATCTTGGTCTTCAAGGTCTTTTCGGCGTGCCGGCAGAGGTGATCGGTGCCCATCGATTGGCAGGCTTCGGCGCGGCAGACTTTGATTGTGTGCTGTCCGCCCGGGGCACGTTTGAAATCGTGATAGAATGTTACGACGCCATGCACTTCAGCGCGCGACAGGTTGAGTGCGTTCGCGATCACCGGCAGCGTGCTCTCAGGGACATGACCGAGTGCGTGTTGCACGTCATGCAAAATTTCAAGCAGCTCTGACGGCTGGTTGCCATAGCTGGCGCAAATTGCCAGCGTCTTGATATCGGCAGGGGTATTCGCAGGTTTGGCCTCGGCCGGTTGTGGCGAGGCTTTCGATGTTTTGGCCATGTGTGTCTGTTCCTGAGGGCCGGCTGGGCCCTTGCCGCAGCAACTTTGTACAGTTTGTCGCAGCCGCTCAATGGCGCATTTCCGGGCGGCGATCAAATTGGTTCTACCGATCCCATCATAGGCAGAAACTATGACGGAACGCCAGAACTACGACAATAGTCGTAGTTTGATCCGTGCATTCATTGGAGTTCCCGGTGTGTGAAGGATTTTGCAGCATCGCAGAATGCCTTAACGAGTGGCCCGAGCGGGTCGCGATCTACCGCAACCACGCCGACGCTGTGGGCGACTTCCGGCTCGCGGAGCGGAATGGCGGTGATGCCCGGTTCGTCGCCGAGAATGTCGAGAATATATTGCGGCATGATGCTGGCAAGACCCATCAAGCGGACGTTCGACCACAAGTTGATGACTGAGTTGGTTTCAAGCGCGGTTTCCGGGTGGCAATTGGCCGACGCAAAGGCCCGGTCAATAATGCGCCGGTTTTGCATATTCGCGGTCAAGAGCCCAAGCGGCAGCGTGGCCGCTTCTTTCCACGTCACGCTTTCGCGGCTGCTGAGCGGGTGGCCATCCGGTACAAACAGACAATAGCGTTCCGAATAGAGCGGCCAGGCGAGCAGCCCGGAAATCGGTTCGTTGTCCAGATAAGTGATGCCGACGTCGATCGAATAGTCTTGGAGCGCGCGCAAAATCTCCTCGGAACTCATCGACATGACCGTGAAGTCGATATGTGGGTGGAGCGCGCGCACGTCTTTGGTCAGAAACGGAATCATTGGCAGTGCAGATGGGATTCCGCCAAGAACGAGGCGGCCAGTCAGGTCGGCGCCGCTGGCTGTGATCTGCGCCAGCTCTTGTTGCATCGAAGTCCAGTTGTTGAGAATGAGCTGCGCCCATTTCAGAACCCGCTCACCTTCAGCCGTCAGCCCCTGATAGCGTTGACCGCGTTCGACAATCGGAATACCAAGTTCAAGTTCAAGCTGGCGGATGCGCCCTGACAGAGTTGGCTGAGTAACATTGCAGGCGGTCGCGGCGCGGGTGAAATGCTTCTCGCGCGCAAGCGCCACCAGATATTGTAGTTGGCGAATGTCCATGCCCGATGCAGCCCCTCAAGTTCTGTGTGGGTGTCGCGTGCGAGTTACGCCACCGGGCTGGGTAGAATGCAAGCAGGGCCGGGGTTTAGTTGAGCGCGCGGGACTTTGCAGCCGGTTCTTCAAGCGCGCGCAGTTCCCCAACCAGTGCTCGCTCGACTGCCGCAAACGCAGCGGTGATCGTCAAAGCAAGAGCACACGATTGCCCGGCGTCATTGGTAAATGCGGTCTGCTCCAACGCACGGCAATGACCGGCCAGCGCCATGGCGCCGAGATTGGCGCTTGAGGATTTGAGGCTGTGCGCGGCGCGTCCCATGCGTTCACAATCGGAATCGCTGGCGGCTGTCGTTAGTTCCGCCAGCGTGCCAGGCGCGTGGGCCAGATAGGATTTGATGATGCGGGTAAGCAGTTCGGGTCTCTTAGCGCGCAACGGTGTAATCACGGTTTCGTCGAGAATGCCGTCAGCGTTGAACGGTGCGGCATCGCATGCGGGTGCAGCGGGTATAGTCTCAATCTTTTCCTGATGCGATGCGGAATCTGCCGCCGTCGCCCACTTTTCGAGTGCAGCGTATAGCTGGTCTTCCGAATAGGGTTTGCTGACGTAACCGTCCATGCCGGCGTCCAGGCAGCGCTGCCGGTCTTCACTGAACGCGTTGGCGGTGAGTGCGATGATCGGCACCGAAGTCTGGCCGCGCTGCTTTTCCATGTCGCGGATGCGCCGCGTCGCGGTCAGGCCGTCCATGATCGGCATTTGGCAATCCATAAGCACGATATCGAATGCCGCGGCTTTTAGAGCCGCAATCGCTTCAAGCCCGTTGTTGACCACCGATACGTTACAGCCGAACCCAGTCAGATATTCCTTGGCAACTTCGATATTGACGGGGTTGTCTTCGGCGAGAAGCACGTTGTTCGAAAGTTTTTTGCGGTCCGGCTGCGGGCCATTGCTCTGGCTGTCAGCTTTGCCTTGCGCCGCGTCCGAACGCCAGCCCGGATGGCGCGTGCCTGTCACCGTGCGCGCCGCCGCATCGACGAGGTCGCTGCGCCGGATCGGTTTGGTCAACACCGCTTCGATGCCGGCCTCCCGGATGGCTGCGATATCGCCTTGCCAATTGAGTGAGGTCGCAATGATGATCTTCAGGCGCGACAGCGTTGGATGCGCCTTGATGCGCCGCGCGAATTCCAGGCCGTTTTCCTCAGGCATAACCATGTCAACAATCGCAGCATGGTAGGGTTTATGAATCGCGTTCGCCGCGACAAGCATCGGCCAGGCGGCAGTCGTACTGGCGGCCAATGACACGTTTGCCGCGCACCCTTCGAGATAATTGGCGACAATCTCGCGGTTGGTTTCGCGGTCGTCGATGACAATTATGCGTGCGCCGTCGAGGACGGAGTGGTCGCTATCCGCTGTTGTTTCTGTTGACGTGCCATGCTCAAGCGGCAATTCCACCGTGGCGGTGGTGCCTTTGCCCAGCTGGCTTTCAAGGGTGATCGTTCCACCCATCATTTCGGTCAGGTGACGGGCGATTGCCAAGCCAAGGCCCGTGCCGCCAAAACGCCGGGAGATCGAAGTTTCAGCCTGTGTGAACGGCTGAAAAAGTTTGTCGAGCACGGCGCGGTCAATTCCGATGCCGGTGTCGGAAATCTCGATTTTCACCTGCGATGCGCTGGCAGTATGATCTGGCCGTGTCACGCGGACGCTGATCTCGCCGTACTTCGTGAACTTCAACGCGTTGCCGACGAGATTGAGAACGATTTGTTTGATGCGGCCAGAGTCGCCTTTCGCAAATACCGGAACAGTGGGTTCGATATAGAGCGAAATCTCAAGCCCCTTTTTGTGAGATTGACCAGCGAACAGTTCAACGGAACGCTCCATCAGATCGCGCAAATTGAATTCGTGGACATCGAGATCAAGCTTGCCAGCTTCGATGCGCGACAAATCGAGGATATCGTTGATGATGGTGAGTAGCGATTTTGCCGACTCGTTGATGGTGCCGACCAGTTTCTTCTGGCGCGCATCAAGGCCGGTGCGCATGAGCAAGTCGGTCATACCGAACACACCGTTCATGGGGGTGCGTATTTCATGGCTCATGTTGGCCAGAAATTGCGATTTCGCACGGACCGATTCTTCTGCGTCCTTCGCGGCTTGAGCCAGCGACTCCATCGTCTGCTGATGCTTGGCGATTTCCACATGCAAGGCATCATTGGTTTGTTGAAAACGGCTGACCGTCTTCTCTAAATCCTCCGTCAGATCATCGTTGAGAAAACGCAGGCGCAGTGCGTCTTGAGTGACGCGCGTCGTGCGCCGTCCTGCCATCCCTAGCGCGAAAATAAAGGCGATGCACATTGCGGCCATCGCCAGATTGATTTGTTCGCCCTGCATCAACAAGCGGACGGTATAGGGTGCGATTGCCAGCAGGATATAGATACGGAATATCTTGTCGTGCGCGGCCATCGAGCCGGATGCGCCCGCGGCAATGCCAGCAAGCACAAAGCCGATAAACGCCTGATGCTGGTAGCTCTCAGCCGGAAACAGCCAGACGCCGGCGAGTCCCCAGGTCATCGCAGTCAGAAAGGCGCCTGAGGCAAACACATTGCGCCAATACCGGTAGTGGGACGATGCCGGGGTTCTGCGGCGGAAGGCAAGTTGCGAGGCCAGACGCAATACGGTGAGCGTCAGTATGGCGGCCAGCCAGATCCGAGGTGCAGGCCCCTCGATGGCATAAGAGATGATGTACGCCAGCAGGATGGCATTCAACGTTGTCGCGATCAGTGCGAGCGGCAACTGATCGTAGAGGAGTTCCAAGAGGCTCAACTTGACTTTGTTATCGACGCTGCGTGCGGGCGCGCCGGAAGTTGGGGAGCCAGCCGCGTCAAATGCACCCGTCATGAACGGCTCCGTTGGATATTTGGCTCGCGGCTTCCGGCAAATGCGGCGCTGCGCAGATTTGCTGTCAGTTTGCTCTTCAGATGAAGATCTTGCGCTAATTCAGCGCTGATCCGTTGCAGGCTTTGTGGTCCGTCGCTTTTTGCCGCGGACGCTTCATCTCGGTCTTCCTGGCGCGCGCGGGGAATGGCCAGCCGGACGATATTGCCGGCAGACGGGCTCGTCTCAAGCGTGAGGCGGCCCTGATGGGCCTCCGTCAAGATCTTGGCGATTTTGATACTGACGTCGCTCGATGGTTGCGGGTGGTTGACGGCCTTTTTGTGGGCTCGCGCGCCATTGACTTCGGCCAGCAGGCCACCTGGCAAGGGTGGGCCATCGTCGCTGACCATCACGGACAAGCCGCCGTCGGCCGACATTGAGGCGTCGAGCATAACACTGCCGCCTCGCGGCGACATGCGTATCGCGTTATCGAGTAAGGCCCGCAGTGCCTGGTTGAGCAATGCACGGTCAGCTTGAACGGTGCATTCGTTGCCGATGGTGACGTTCGGGACGATGGTGATGCTGCGGCGGCCGGCTTGCTCTGAAAGTGCTGCAAGGGCGTCACGCACAGCATCCCGGGCATTGATTGGCTCGGCTTCAATTTGTAAGTGTTCGGTCAATGTGCGCCCGAAGTCCATCACCTTGAGCAGTGCTGCATTCAGCGCATGCGCGGACCGCGAAATGTCGCTCATCATGTCTTTATATGCTGGCGGCGAAAGCGGCCCGTAGACTTCCTTTTCGATCAATTGCGAAAAGCCAAAAATGGTCTTGATAGGCGACTGGAATTCCAGCGCCAATGCTGACATCATCTGGCTTTTCAGGTCGCTGAGGAAGGCCGTTGTGGCATTGGCTTCGCGCAACTCCCGCTCGGTATCTCCGCAACGCAAAACGAACTCGACGTGGGGTGTGAACAAGATCCAATTGAGCGGCTTGGTTAGAAATGACGTGGCGCCCGCCCGGTAGGCAGCTTCGACTGCGCTTGCATCGTCGTGTCCGGTGATGACAATGACCGGAATGGTCGCATTGAGGCTTCCGCTGCGGAGGGCGGAGATGACATCAAGACCGCTTGCGACGGGCATGTTGAGGTCGATTATTGCGGCGTCGAAGGCTTGGCTCGACAGTCGGGCGATCGCTTGGCCACCATCTTCAGCAATCGCTATTTCAAATCCGGCCGTTTCAAGGGTATCGCGGGCGATATCGCGGTATATCGCGTCGTCGTCAGCGACGAGGATATGTTTCTTCCGCTTAACCATTTTTTGGAATTGAGCCTTGTTGAATTTACGATGTCTTGTGATCCAAGGTAAAATTAGAGGCATTTGTTTTCTGAACGATTAAGTTTGACATTGAGTTCTTGACATTCTTGTTTTCCAAACAATTCCCGGGTCTGGGGTAAATAAAAAGAGAAAGGCCCCGGACGCGCCCAGGGCCTTGCATGCTTTGTGCGATGGCGGCTTGCGGCATCAGCCGACAAAAATCAGATCCGCCGCGGTCGGGTGGGTGATCACCCCCGTGGACATGGCCTGTGGCAAGGCGTCAAAGTCTGCGATTGCAATCGGCGATTTGGCCGTGCCGGTTCCGTCTGCATCGAACCACAGGATCTGCGTGGTCTTTTCATAGATGAACGATGCGCGCGCAATCAGTGCCACCGGCGCATCGGTTGTGTCGACAAAGCTGTAGACCGGGTTGCCGGCCGCATTTGATGTCAGGCCGAAGTGGGCTTTACTGATCGACAGTTTGTCTTCACCGGGCGTAAAGCCGTCGATTGTGTCGATGCCCATGTCGAGCTGCAGGTTGACCTTTTCGGCGCTGTTATTGCGCAGAATAATGGTGTCTTCGCCGAGCCCGCCAGAGAAGTTAACGGCACCTTCGAGCACATCATCGCCGCCAGCCCCATCGAGAATCTGGATTTTCCAGGTCTGCTGTGTGAGGTAAATTTCGTCGTTGAGATTGGTGGCGGTAAGAGCTTCGGCGTCGATCTTATCAGCTTTAGTGAGTTCACCGGCCCAGCGGTCATCCACAAAATCGACAAGCATTGCGGTCTTTTCTTGCGTCATGCTGACTCTGTCGAGGCCGAGGCCCCCGACAATCGTGTCGAAGCCAGAGCCAGGACGGTAAGTATCGTAGCCGGCATCGCCATACATCTGGTCGTTGCCCGCACCGCCCAGCAATTGGTCGTTACCGGCAAAGCCGCGCAGATAGTCGTTGCCCGCGGCGCCATTGATCACGTTGTCCGACGTGGTTCCCCAGAGGAAATCCTGGAATGCCGTGCCGGTCACATTTTCGATGCTGGTATAGGTGTCGCCAGAGGCGTCACGGCCGCCATAGCCGAGATGCAGGAAGACATCGACACCGCGGCCGGCGCTGCCGGTATAGTCGAGCGTGTCGTAGCCGTCGCCGCCATTGAAGATGTCGATGCCGCCGATATCATTCAGTGTGTCGTTGCCGGCTTCGCCGTAAAGTGCGTCGTTGCCGGTGCCGCCCGAGATCAGATCGTTGCCGCCGCCGCCGTAGACTGTGTCGTTGCCGGCATCGGCAAGGATTTGTTCAGCGACCGTCGTTCCGCGAATAGTATCTGCCAGTGCACGGCCTGTGATGATACGCATGGTGATCCTCTTTGAATCCTGAGATCCAAGAGTTACCGGCAGGCGGTAAATATTTCGTCTATGCAAGCCTCATTATGCGAATTGACCCATCAAGCATAATGGAGCGTGATAGTCGGAACCGCCGTTCACAGGCCGCTCTCACAGGCCGCTGAATCCGACGTTATCGCTGTCAAAGACATGTCCCGAAAGGGCGCGGCCACGGCGCGACGCAAGATAAATAGCGAGTGCTGCGACGTCGGGTTCGTTGGTAAGGCACGCGCCTTCCGGGCGTTCGGTTCCGGACATGATGCGCGGTCCGACGGCGTTGACGCGAATACCGTGCGGTGCCCAGGCGTGCGCTTCCGATTTTGTCATCGCGGCAAGTGCGGCGCGGGCATAAGAGGCGATGGCCGTGTCGCGGCCGTTGCGCGGATGCGGCATGGTCACGACGTTGAGGATCAGGCCTTCGTTGAGAACGACGCGCATACGGTTGGCCGTCACGCGGGTTAAATGCGCCAGCGGCGTGAGCTTGGCCGAGACAAGGGCTTCGACCTGGCGTTCGCTGGTCACGCCCGCCATGTCAGCGGCTGAAACGCACGCAAGATTGATAACGGCATCGAGGCCGCCATAGGCCTGGGCGGCAGCCTGTGCGAACCGCACCGACGCATCTGCGCTCGAAATCGGATCGGTGTACAACTTGATCTCGCCGGCCGACTGCGACAGCAGCGCGACCAACGCCGTGATTTCCGGAGACAGGTCGGTGGTGTGCACAACCAGCCGAGCCTTGATGTCGGCAAAGGCGCGGGCGACATCAACGCCCGTTGCAGCGCTAAGCCCGGTCAACAGAACGCGAGCGCCCGCGAGTTCGCGAACGATTTCACTTTCAGGACTGGCACCAACACGACCCATATACATCGAGCTACTTCCCCTTCGCCAAGACCCGGGAGGACTGAAGTGCCCGGTTCCTTGATACCACGCCGATTCGCCTAACGAGACCTAAACAGCGCGCCGATTCGGGTTGGCTTCAGGCGTGTCCAGGGCGGAATCGCGGCGAAGACCGGGTGACTTGATGGGGGGAGGGAAAAATAATGTGCCGCCGCAGGGCCAGGGTTTGCGTCTCTATACTGCGGGCTTATCCCGGGGCTTGGGCATATGTTTCAGCCGAGCACGTGTGGCCAAGCTGCTGTGCCGGGTAGAAAAAGCCCGGCAAACCCGGCTATGGCCGGTGGATAATGGTGATAGAACCCGTCAGCGCGTTGCGCTGAACCCTTGCGCCGCCGAAGCTGATACCGACCGAATCGGTATTTGTGAGCTTTGCCGCACCCATGATGTCTGACCAGAAACCGACCAGCGCCCCTGGCGCCCCCCTTAAGACCGAAACCGGCAATTTGCCGGGGACTACGCTTGCCGGGCAGCCTGTGGCCGCGCCCCAGTCGCTGGTGGCGGCCGGCAAGCGCGCCAGAGAGCGGCTTGTTCTGGTCAGCATGGCGCTGGTCACGGCGGCAGCATCGGCACTTTTATATGCGATCTTTGAATATCCGCTGGCATCGGCAGTGCTCAGTGGTGGTCTGCTGTGGGCCGGACTGATGGCGCTGCACATCCAGTTTAAGAAGAATGCCGAAATCGCCAGATTGAAGAGCGAGCTTGCCCGCGTTGAATCACAGCGCGCCAGCGATGCCCCTTCGGTGCCGATGGCGCAGACGGTTCCGGCGGTCGATGCCAGTGCTGTCAAGCCAAGAAGCGTCGGCGGCCGCCGCTCCGTCCCTGGCCAACATCCGGCAACGGCTGCCGCGAATCCAGTATCGCTGCTGCGCGGCGGCACGGATTCGATGCAGGACGTGTCTGCAGCAGCAGGTCAGGCCGCCGAAAGCGCTATGCCCGGCGCGGCTGTCGGTGGTCCCGCTGGTCCTCAAACGCATCCGCGCTGGGAAATGCCTGGACAGCAAGGCAGGCCCGCGCGCGCAACAGCCGCGGCTCCGCAACAGGCATCAGCAACCGCCCCCCCTGCCGGATCAACCCTCCCGCGCGGCAAACACGCCGCGCCGCCTCCGCCGCCAGTGGAAACAGCGCTGTGGCCCGGCACTTCACTCAGTGCAGCCGATCCGATGCGCGATCAGTGGGCATTCCGGCCCAAGGACGTTGGGCTTCCGCCTCTGCCCGTGATGGATGGCGACGACCAGCCGATGACGTCGATGCCAGCGTCCACAATAGATGCCGACCTCGAGATGGTACAGCGCAAGATCAAAGCCTTGGCCGACGAGGTCAACGCTGCCGATATAGGGCGCGAACGCCAACCCATGCCCACCGGGTTCATGGCGGCTGGCATGCAGCACACCGCAACGCCGAACGCAGGCGCAAATTCGGCGCTTGAAAAATCCATCGGTGCGTTGAAGGCAACGGCCGAGACAATGCGCGAACGGCCGGCGCCGCAGCAACGCCCGGCGCCGCGCACCCAAACGCCGGCGGATCCTACTCCGCAAACGCAGACCTTGCCGTTCGATCTGCTTATCCCAGCGACCGCCGAGAGGATCGCGATTTCTGATCTGGGTGCGCCGCCGGCACAGGCGCAGGTTGCTCAATCCGTTGCCGCCGCGCCACCACCGGCCGCGCCGCCCTTGGATGACGTACCGGTGCTTGAACTGCCAACGTTGCCAGTGTTCGAGTTCACGAGCTCAGCTCCGCCAAACCCGCGTCTTGCGGCAATTATCGCCGCCGTCGAGAACGGTGAGATGGATGTGTTCCTGTCACCAATCGTGGCGCTGCAAAGCCATCAGGTCAGCCACTATGATGTGACGGTCCGCGTGCGCGCTGCAACCGGCGGATATCTCGAGAATGCCGAGCAGGAACTGCAACTCGCTGGTAGCGACGTGCTGGCGCTGTTTGACACCGCGCGCTTAAAGCGGGCGGCTATGCTGGCGCAACGGTTGGACGCTCATAACAAGCCAGGCTCATTACTGTCGGCGGTGAACGGACCGTCCATCACCAATGCAGAGTTCCTGGAAACATTCGCGCGCGTCTATGAAGAGCGCGACCGGATTTCCAATCAGCTTGTGCTGACGTTTACGCAAGCCGATCTTGAGCAGTTCTCGCCGTCCGCATGGCAGGCGTTGAGCGACATGCACGCATTCGGCTTCCGCTTCGCGTTATCGCAGATCGATCATGTGGCCATGGATTTCGCGAGCCTCGCGGAACGCGGGTTCGCGTTCCTGCGGCTGGATGCCAGCGCCTTGCTCGGCGGGCTTCCCGCGCGCGATCACTTTGTGGCGGCGGATGAGCTGTGCAAGTTGCTGGCAGGTGCCGGGATGACGCTGGTCGCAGACACTATCGATGACGAAGCTGTCCGTGCCCGCGTGTTCGGCTTCGGTGTGCTACTCGGCCAGGGCCGCTTGTTCGGCGGCGCCCGGCAAGTCAAGCTCGACCCGCTGCCGTCCGGCAGTTCGGCCGCCGCTTGAGCCGCGCAAACAGCGTCAAACGTGACAACTGCAGCAGCCGGGGTTATAGCCCCGGCTGTTGTTTTTTTTGGCGTTCATATTCTGGATTGTTGACATGCAGTTGCTCACCTCGATTGCGCCGCTGGCGGCAACCGCCGACGTCTGGTTTCTCGATATCTGGGGCGTGCTGCACAATGGCCGCCAGCCGTTTGCCAGTAGCGTTGCCGCGTGCATAGCGTATCGCCAAATGGGCGGACACGTGGTGCTGGTGTCGAATTCGCCGCGTCCGCGCACCGGCGTGATCAAGCAACTCGACGAGATCGGTGTTGACCGGCAAGCGTACGATGACGCCATCACGTCGGGCGATGTTTCGCGCGCGCTGATTGCGGATGCGGCGGGCGTGCCCGTGCTGCACATCGGGCCAGCACGCGATAAGCCGTTGTTCGATGGGCTGGGTGTTGCCTTTGCCGATGCAAACAGCGCGGCAGTTGCGGTATGCAGTGGGCTCTATGACGACGAGACCGAGACGGCGGATAATTACCGCGACCTGCTCGCCCAACTGAAAGCCCGCAACGTGCCGATGATTTGCGCCAATCCCGACATCAAAGCCGAGCGCGGCGGAAAAATCATCTACTGCGCCGGCGCCATTGCCGCGGCCTATGAAAATACTGGCGGTGTTGTCACGTATGCGGGAAAGCCCTATCCGCCGGTTTATGCTGCAGCGCTCAATATCGCCGCCGGTCTGCGCGGCGGGGCAATCGACAAGGCGCGCGTGCTGGCCATTGGCGACGGCGTTGCGACTGACATTCGCGGCGCGTCCTTGGCCGGCATCCGCTCGGTGTTCGTCGCCAGCGGCGTTCATGTGGCACGCGGAGAGGCCTTGCAAGACGCGGCGGACAAGCTGTTTGCAACCGAGGCCGTCAAGCCCATCGCTCTGATGACCGCGCTGGCGTGGTGATTGCGTCGGCCCGCGCCGCCAACGAGCGGGTAGGCGAAACGAGCGTGATACGCTGAGATTGGATGCGACCGCCTCTGGAGGTCGTGAGCCAGTGCGCGCAGAAAAAAACGGGTTTGGCAAATCTGAAACCGGAGAGGAAGCATCTCGCTCCCTCCCCGGTTGGGGTCTCCACCTTAGAAGCGCACGGTCACGCCCGCATACAGTGAGCGGCCCACACCTGGAACATTGTCCTTGTCCTGGCGTCCGCCGAGGCTCGGCAGCCGGTTGCCCATCGTTGGTTCGATGTAGTGGCCGCCAAGCGGATGCTCGAAATAGGTGTCGAACAGGTTTTCGACGCCCAAGTCAAAGCGGACGCCGCCGGTGTCATACGCTGTGCGCAGATTGACGAGCGCATAGCCAGCGGTTTCCAGTTCGTTGCGCGTGGTATCGACGTTGCGCTTTCCACCGACGAGATCGAGTTCTATCGCACTCGTCCATCCGCCAAGGGCGTGCGTTAGGCTCAGGCGGCCATTCAGCGGCATCATATGATAGAGGCTGACGCCGGTGTCCGCGTTTTCGCCGTGCACGTAGCCTGCAACGCCTGTCAGCGCGAACCGCCCAAATGCCGGGCTGACGGCGAGAGGCATTGATCCGGAAATGTTGACGCCGTAGAGTTCCGCGTCGTGATTGGCGAATTGCAGATTGACGAACCCGGCATGCGCCGTGCCCATCGAGTTTCCGAGTTTGCGAACGCCAATGTAGTCCTGCACATAAGTGTAGTACGGCGTGACCTTGAAGTTCCAATCGCCGTTTTTGCGGTCGTGCCATCCAGCCGTCAGGCTAACGGTATGCGCGGTCTCGGAGTCAAGATCGAGATTGCCGGTGTAGCCGTTGCCATCGCCGAACCAGCCGATCATGTTCATGGCCATTTGCGCGGGCGGTTTGCTCCATGCGTATCGCTCGTACAAGTTTGGTGCTCGCGATTTCATGGCATAGCCGAGTTCGAACATGCTGGCGTTATCGGGTTCAAAGCGGGTGAGCGCGGTAACGTCGATGTTGTTGTCGGTGCGGGAATGATTGCGGGCGTTGAAGGCCGCAGCGTCTCCGGCATACACCCCGACGTTCATGGGCATGCCGCCCATCATCGAGACGTTGGTCGGGTTTGGTGCGTTGTTGTAGCCCTGCACATTTCCGGTATCCATCCACACCGCGTCGTGGCGTATGCCGAGAAGTGTGCTGAGCGCGCGGTCCCACTGCTTTTCCCATTCGATGAACGTGCCCACGCGATTGCGGGTTGCATCGTTCAGCGTGATGTAGGTGTTGGGCCCCATCATCGAGGGCATCATGCCGCCCATCGTCGCCGGCCACCAATCGTCAAGCGATTGATGATGGAACTCGTTGCCGACGCGGATGAGGTCGCTATCCGATACGTCGATTTCGGCTTTGACGGAGTATCCGGCATCGCTGCCATCGGTCAGCATCGGCATTTGGCGCGGATTGGCCGTGTTGTATTTCTTGTCGTCGAGGAAGTTCATTTCGTGATCGACGCTATGATAGAACGCGCGCGCGTCGAGCTTGCCCCAGCCGGATTTGCCGACATACCGGGTGTTCAGATGCCAACTCTCGTTGTTGACCATATCCATGCGCTGGTTGACGAAACCTTGGTAGGGAATGTACTGCACGCCGCCCTGCACGATGAACAGATCGCCGCCGTTGCGGACCGACAATTGCACATTGTGGTTCTGGGCTTCGTATTCGGTCGAGGCAATCTCGCGGCCGCGGCCATCATCGTAGTTATTGGCACGCGACCATGCGCCCGCATAGTTGACAGCAACGTTCTGGCTTGCGGCGCTGGCCGTTGCCGAGGTCGAGATGCCGTCGCCATTGGAGCGGTAGTACCCGGAAATGCTACCATGGGTTTCAACACTGCCACCCGAAGCCGAAAAGCGCGGTGGCAGGCTTTCGACGATCACCGTGCCGCCAAGGCTGTCGCCGCCCTTTGAGACGGGCGTCACGCCGCTCAGAACTTCGATGCTCCCGACCTGCGCCGGGTCGGTATAGGAAAGCGGCGGGTTCATGTGATTGGCGCACGCGGACGAGACCACCATGCCGTTCAGCATTACGCGCACGCGGTCATCGTTCATGCCGTTGATCGCAGGAAGGCCTGATACGCCACCCGCCTGATAGATGCTGACGCCGGGCGCATTTTTCAACAGCTGCGCAGTATCGTTGGACGCCGGGCGCTGCTGCTCGATCACTGGCGCGCCGATGACGGTAGCGTTGGCCGGTACCGCGAGGCCTGTGTTGCCGACGCCATCGTCAGTTGGGTTAGGCTGCACTTCAACCACCGTTTCCGGTGGCGGTAGGGATTGATACTGCTCGCTTTGTTTTTCAGGCTTGGCTTTCACCACCGCGGGCTTTGGCGCACTCGACGATATTTTCTTCTTCTTCGTCTTCACGGCCGGCGCCGGTTCACTCTCCGCGACGGCCGGTTGCGCTTTGGGCTTGGGCTTTGGAGCCGCGACGGGTGCGGGCTGCGGTTTTGCCGCCGGCTGCTGGATAACTTTCACTTCCGGTAGTGATGGTGCTGCCTGCGCCGCGGGTGCGGATTGCGTTGATGGCGCTGATTGCGCGCGCGCGTCTGGAAGGAAGAGGCTGAGCGCTGCCGTCGAGATGGCAATAGCGTAAGCCGCAGGCAACGCGCGGCGCATCGGATAGAGTGACATATCGAGAGTCTCCTGAAGGCGTGATCGTGGCGTGGAAAGCCCACACCCGGACAAACGGCGAGGTCAGGAGATGGCAGGTGGCGCGCGTGAACCAAGCACGGGGCCCGCGCGGGCGGGCGGCAAAAGCGTGTGCCGCGCCGGATAGAAAGGCACGATGTCAAACACCGGCGGCGTGATCATTGAGGCGCTATGATGCGCGCCGGCGATGGCCACGGAATTGGCGGAAAAGGCACACGGCTGATCGTTGCCCGGCGATAATTTTTGCGGTTCGCCATCGGTTGCAGTGCCGCTGTCATCAAGGATAGCGATGGAATGACTACTGCCGGATGAGCAGATAACGATTTTGAACACGCCGGCTGCGGCCGCGTCAGCGTCGGTCATGAACCCGTTGGGAATGAGTGCCCGCAGGCAAAGTACGAACACCAACAGCCGGGCTGCCAGATGCCGCCACGAGCCATACGCTGAGACAGTCCTTCCGACGCGCATTGCAAAACCTTGATCGAATGCTGGACCGAGATCCCGCCAGCAATTGAATTCTGCATTTAGGTCATAAACTCTGCGAACTGTTTTGCAATCGGCCCTAGCCGCCCCCAGACTTGGTCGTGGCGTGATGTTGCAGAAGTGCCGATCAACGTTGATCGCCATCAGAAGCGCATCAGCTGCCGATTGATGTCTATCAATCGTTTTGCAGAGCCACGCGACCAACCGTTGGGCAGTGCTTTGAATTGTCATCTGGGCGTAATGCAAACACGCAGACGCTGGCTGCATTTGATTTTACGTTTGTGTGCGTCGCCGGCGCTACGCAACCCTGAGAACGATTTTGCCGATGTGCCGGCTGCTCTCCATGCGGGCGTGGGCTTGTGCGGCGTCGGCGAGCGCGAACGTGCTGTCTATCGGCACATGGATTTGGCCGCTGACGATAAGCGGCAGAACCTTGGCCCCAACAGCCTGCGCAATTTGGGCTTTGACGTCTGCTGAACGGATACGCAGCGTGGACCCCGTGATCGTCAACCGCTTCAGCATAACCCGCATGAAATCGACCGTTGCGCTCGAGCCCTTTTGATAAGCGATGTTGACCATGCGGCCGTCATCGGCGAGCGAGCGGATGTTGCGCTCGATGTAGTCGCCACCGACCATATCCAAGATCACGTCAACACCCTTGCCTGCGGTCTCGGCTTTGATGATTTCGGCAAAGTCTTCTGTTGCGTAGTTGATGGCACGGTCTGCGCCGAGTTTGACGCAGGCTTCGCACTTCTCTGGCGATCCGGCGGTCGCGTAAACCGTTGCGCCGAAGGCCTTGGCCAGTTGGATCGCGGTCACGCCGATGCCGCTGCTGCCGCCGTGGATCAAAAACTTTTCGCCGGCCTTCAACCCGCCGCGCTCGAACACGTTGTGCCAGACGGTGAAGAAGGTCTCGGGGATAGCGGCGGCCGTTTCGAACGATAGGGCCGCGGGCTTGGCAAGAGTAGAGCGCTCGTCAGCCACGCAGTAGGGCGCGTATCCGCCGCCGTTGACGAGTGCCATCACAGCGTCGCCAACCTTGAAGCGCGTGCACCCGGCCCCGAGCGCTGCAATGGTGCCTGCAACTTCAAGCCCCGGCAATTCGGAATGGCCCTTTGGCGCGGGATAGAGACCCTTGCGCTGCAAAACGTCGGGCCGGTTGACGCCGGCGGCGTGGACGGCAATCAGAATTTCGCGCTCGCCCGGCAGCGGCACAGGCAACTCGGTCAACTTTAAAACTTCAGGCCCGCCTTTGCCGGAAATCGCAATTGCCGTCATTGTGGTGGGGACTGTGGTCATGGCGCGCGGTCTCATATTCTGTGACATTGATCATCCGTCATACAAGGCGGCGGCGGTTCCGCCCAGGGGCCACGCGGCGGTTGAGTGAGACGTCACGCCGCGCTTAACTGCGTGTGCGATAGAGTTCCCAAAAATGGAGAACCCGATGGACTGGGACGACGCATTGCCAAAGCCGAAACCTCAAGCCGCAATCGGCGATAATCTGGCTACGTTGTCAGTCTCGGAATTAGAGGCACGCATCGCGGCGTTCGCCTCCGAGATCGAGCGCGTCAAAGCGGAGCTTGAAAAAAAACGCGCACACGAGGCGGCGGCCGCTGCACTTTTCAAACGTTGATAAGCCGTTGCGGCAAAGCCTTCACATTGAAAGACAATCGATGGAGGCCCATTAAAATGTTAATGCCATGCGTGCTGCGGAAGGGCTGCAAAAAATGAAGATGCATCTCTGCCGTGCGGGGCAGCGCTTTACACTTCATTAAATATACCGGCGCATCCTGCTCTGAGTTCAGACATCTGAACCAGCGGCGGCACTTGGTGCTGCTGTGTTTGACGCCTCCCTGTTGACTTTCGAGCCGCTCCGCAAGGGCGGCTCTTTTTTTGCATTGTCCACAAGTATGCCGCACGATGCCCCGTTTTGAGCCTTGTTGTTAACTATGGTGCGTTACGGTGAAGTCGTGGTATTGGTAAGCATTGGGTGAGTTATTGTGTCGTTGAGGGTCATGAGTACAGGGTCTCGCGTAGACAGCGCGCTAAATAGCGGCGCTACAACCGTCTCCTTCGGTGAGCGGTTTCAATCGTCTGAACAATTCGATCACATCTTCAAGGAAGGCATGGCGCTGGTTGAGCGCACGGCCGCGTATCTTGATGGTCCTGGCCGCAAGGAAGCCAAGGGCCTGACAGGTGGCACCGGCGTGCTCTACGCGACCGAAAGCATGCGTTTGACAACGCGGCTTCTTGATCTCGCGTCTTGGCTGCTGATCCGCCGCGCCTTGAAAGAAGGTGAGATCGGTGAAGAGGAAGCCGCGCGCAAACGCCGCCGCATTAAGTTGCAGGCCTTCGGGCGTCCGTCGCATGTCAAAGATTTCGCAACGCTGCCTGAGGGTTTGCGCGGCCTGATCGAAGAAAGCTTTGCCATGCACGACCGCATCAACCAGCTTGACCGCGCCATGAGTAGCGCACGCGATCCGGATCAAGCGCCCGAGCGTCCGAGCAATCCGGTGGCCCAGCAGATGGGCATGCTGGAGCGGGCTTTTGCCTCAAAGCTCAGCTAAGCTGACCGCGAAAATCGAGACACTAAAAAAGGCCCGGAGTTCTCCGGGCCTTTTTGTTGGTTCGCCAAAGAAGCGAAAAAGCCAAATTAGAGGAAGCCTTCGAACTTCTTCTTGAAGCGCGTAAGGCGGCCGCCGCGGTCCATCAGCTTGGTATCGCCGCCCGTCCATGCTGGGTGGGTGGTCGGATCGATATCGAGGGTCAGCGTGTCGCCCTCTTTGCCGTAGGTCGAATAGGTCGTGAAGTGGGTGCCATCGGTCATAACCACCTTGATCTGGTGGTAGTCCGGGTGGATGTCTGCTTTGCTCATCGGAGACTGCCTGTTCTGGAATAAACCGTGCCGCCCGCGGGCCCATTTTCAGGGGAACCGGCGCTTCTTGCGACCACAACCGTCGTGATTTCGCCGTGTGTCTACCTGAGAAGGGGTTGGCGCACAAGCCCGGCCGTATTTTGTGGCTTGGGGGCCCATAGCGGCCCATTGCCGCCGTGGACCCGCAAAAAGGCAAGATGCTTGAGCCGGAACGCTCCGTCGGGCATGGTCCGGCTCAGCAATTTCGGGGTAAGAGCCCTTAAGATCTACAGATGGCAGGCATAGTCCTGCTGGCCAGCGCCCGATCGGGCCTGGCACGAGCCAACGGTGAGGCGATCCAAGACCCAATGACCGAGAAAACCCTGAACGCGCCTGTTGCTCCGGCAGAGACGGCCAACGGCGATAAAAAGCGCCGCTCGCTGCGCCCGCTGCTGACGCTCAGTCCGCTGATCCTGAAATACAAAGGCATGCTGGCGGTGGCCCTGTCGGCTATGGTGGTCTCAGCCATCGCCATGCTTGCCGTGCCGCTGGCCGTCCGCCGTATGATCGACAACGGCTTTACAGCCTCCAATCCTGGCCTGATCGATAGTTACTTCCTGACGCTGATCGGCATCGGCTTGATCATCGCCATTGCCAGTCCGTTGCGCATCTATTGCATCAACTGGCTCGGTGAGCGCGTGGTCGCGGATTTGCGCGCGCAAACCTTTGCCCATCTGGCGCGCCTCGGCCCGTCGTTTTTCGACGCCAATCATTCCGGCGAGATGATGAGCCGGTTGACTGCGGACACCACGCAGATCAAAGCGGTCGCCGGTGTTGCCATCAGCTCTGCAGCCCGCAACCTGATCATGTTGGCCGGCGCCTTGGGCATGATGTTCGTCACGTCCACCAAGCTATCGTTGCTGGTGCTGATTGCCATTCCCGTGATTGTGCTGCCGATCGTCGGTTATGGCCGCTCGATCAGCAAGCTGTCGCGCCGCGCCCAGGACACGCTTGGTGAAGCGTCCGCCTATGCCGCTGAGAATTTGTCGGCGCATCGCACCATGCAGGCCTACGTCAACGAAGGCGCCGTCTCAAAGCGCTACTCGGAAGCGGTTGAAAAATCCTTTGATGCCGCACGCTCGCGCATGAAGGCGCGGGCCATGCTGACCGGCGTCGCGGTATTCCTGTCGGTTGCAAGTATTGTCGCCGTGTTGTGGTACGGCGCGTCTGCTGTGATTTCAGGCGAGATCACCAGCGGGCGTCTTGGCCAGTTTGTGTTGTACGCTTTGTTTGCGGCAGGCGCGCTGGGCGAAGTCTCTGAAGTCTGGGGCGAACTCAGCCAGGCAGCCGGCGCGACCGAGCGTTTAACTGAAATGCTGGCAACGGTTCCCGATATCCGTTCGCCGGAAAAGCCAACAGCCTTGCCATCGCCGCCGCTTGGTACGATAGCGTTTGAAGGCGTTTCGTTCGCTTATCCGAACCGCAAGGACGCGCAGGCCGTCGAAAACATTTCGTTCAAAGTTGGCAAGGGCGAGACAGTTGCTCTCGTCGGTGCGTCGGGCGCGGGCAAGAGTACGATCCTCAGCTTGCTCCTGCGTTTCTACGATCCGCAGTCGGGCACTGTGCGCGTTGATGGTATTGACGTGCGTCAAGCCGATGCCGATGCCGTGCGCCGCCGCATGGCGCTGGTGCCGCAAGACGTGGCGCTGTTCGCCGACACAGTCATTGAAAACATTAGCTACGGCACGCCCGGCGCGACGGAGGCCGATGTGCGCCGCGCGGCGGTTGCCGCCCAAGCCGACGAATTCATTCGTGTGCTTCCCGAAGGCTACAACACAAAGCTCGGTGAGCGCGGTGTGACGTTGTCCGGCGGTCAACGCCAGCGCATCGCCATAGCCCGCGCGGTTTTGAAAAATGCGCCGATCCTACTGCTGGACGAAGCCACCAGCGCGCTGGATGCCGAAAGCGAAGGCGCGGTGCAGCGGGCGCTCGAAGGCCTGATGGCCAACCGCACGACGCTGGTTATCGCCCATCGCTTGGCGACCGTGCAAAAGGCCGACCGCATCATCGTCATGGACAAGGGCCGCATTGTTGAAAGCGGCACACACGCTGAACTGGTGCGCAAGGGCGGCATCTATGCCCGCCTGGCTGAATTGCAGTTTGGCCGTGAAGCGGCGGAGTAGGACCCTTGGCAACTCCACCCGATGATTTTGGCCAGAGCCTGATCGGTATGCCGCTCATACAAGTTGGCTTTGTCGCGGCTGGCATTGCCTTGGTTTGGCGCGAATTGCGCGAATTGCCGGCGCGGGTTGACGGCGCTGTCAAAAGCGCCAAGCCCGGCGCGGCGCAGGATACGCGCCAAGCCGTGCTCGCAGCGTGCGTGAAAGTGCTTACCGGCAGCCTGATGATGGCGCTATTCGGTTTGACGCTTCTCGGCGTGACGGCCGGACTATGGCCGGCTGAAAAGGCGCTCAACAGCTTTGCGCTGCTGATGATCCCGGCGATTGCAGTGCTGGCTTATGTGTCGGCGATGGGTGTGCCAGATGGCGTTGCGCGTCTGCTTTTGAAAGAGTGAGTGCAACAGCTTAACGAATTGGGCGTAGCATCACACTGTTAACCTTTCCGGCTGGCCCCGAAGTTGCGTCTCGAAAGCCAGATACCGGCCGATTGTTTCAATTTGAAATATCCGGCTGGTGTATCTGGACCCGAGGAGCCGCCATGCAGTCCGCAACAAACTTCGCCGTACCAAATTTCGACGCTCATGCGCGCCCTGCACTTATTGATCTCTCGGCTTGGATCAGCGGATTGAGCTACGGCGCTGGGTTTCTTCTTGCAGGGCCCGCTGCCGTTGCGCATGCAGCTTTGTCCAATGGCGCTGTTGTGCCGGTGCTGGTTGCGGCTTACGTGGCATTTCTAGCAACCGTTCTGATCATTCAGCGCCATATGCGCCTATCGCTGCTGGCCAATACGTTTGGTTCACCGCAGCGGCTGGTGACGGGCGGCATTTTCCGCCTCTCCCGCAATCCAATCTACGTGGCGTTCTTCGTGCCGCTCGCATCGTTGGCGATCATTTCCCTGCCAGCTGCGATTGCCGCGAGCGCGCTTTATGTTGCCGCCATGAACGCAACCGTAATTTCCAAGGAAGAACGCGATCTTCGCGCAGCTTTTGGGGCCGAGTTTGAAACCTACCTCGCAACCGTCCCGCGCTGGATTTTCTAACGAGGCGTTCAGATCCCCGGGTCCGGCTCTACCTGTTGGTCAGCTTCAATTCGATACGGCGGTTCTTCTGCAAAGCGTCGTCAGATGTGCCGCCTTCAAGCGGGCGGAATTCGCCGTAGCCAGCAGCCACAAGCCGGTTCGCCGGAACGCCGCGCGCAATCATATATTTAACAACCGAGGATGACCGCGCGGTCGACAGCTCCCAGTTCGATGGGAATTGCGCGCTTGAGATGGGGCGCGCGTCGGTGTGGCCGTCGATCTGCAAGGCCCAATCGATTTCCTTTGGGATCTGCTTTTCAAGCTCGACGATGGCGGCGGCCATCTGGTCCATGGCGGCCAGGCCTTCCGGGGTTAGCGTCGCGGCACCTGAGGCAAACAGCACTTCCGATTCAAACACGAAACGGTCGCCAACCACGCGGATATCCTTGCGGTCTTTGAGGAGTTCTCGCAGCCGCCCGAAGAAGTCGGACCGGTAACGCTGCAACTCCTGCACTTCGCGGGCAAGCGCTGCGTTCAGCCGTGTTCCAAGATCCTTGATGGTCTTGTCGCTATCGTCGGCCTTCTTTTCGGACGCGCCAAGCGCTTCGTTGAGGGCCGCCATCTGGCGGCGCAATTCGAGCAGCTGGGCGTTGAGAATGTCGACCTTCGATAACACCTCCTTCGACATGGTCTTTTCGGCTTCGAGGTTCTGCGACAGCGCCGCGATTTGCGCATCTGCAGCCTTGGCTTTGTCATCGGCTCCCGAGCCGGCACCCGCCAGCGCGGCGTTCTCGGCTTTCAAGGCGGCGAGCGAAGCTTGCAACGCGGAAAGGTCGTCCTCGGCTGCTTTGGCTTTGCCTTTTTCGAGGCTCAGGATCGACGTCAGCTCGCTGATCTGGCGGGTCAGCTTCTTGAGCGCTGAATCTTTGCTGCCGGCTTCCTGCGCCGCGAAATACTGGGCAATCATGAATAGCGACATCAAAAAAGTGACGACCAGCAGCAGGGTCGACAGCACATCGACGTAGCCCGGCCACGCGTTTGCGTTTTCGGCACTGCCGCCCCGACGTGATCGACCGCGCGCCATCGCCTAGCTCCCGCGCTTCATGGTCTCGGCCAGGCTTTTCAGCATATTGGCAACTTCGGACTGCTGCGCCGCCTGTTCGTCGACCCACTCGCGCACGACCTTTTGCTCAGACCGCATTTGCGTGACCAGCTGGTGCACGCCGCGGGCGAGATCGCGCACATCGTCGGACGGTGGCGCGGGCGCAACTGCCGCGGCAATCGGCTGTTCGCCAAGCCGTGAGGTGAATTCTTCGAGCGCCCGCTGCATATCGACAACCGCGCCGAGCAGTTGGCGGTTGACGTAATCCGACGAAGTAGAGCCCGCGCCCGACGGCGTCAGTTCGGTGATGCCCGAAAGCCATTCTTCGAG
The DNA here is from genome assembly GCA_013141015.1 of Hyphomicrobium sp. Classification (GTDB taxonomy): domain Bacteria; phylum Pseudomonadota; class Alphaproteobacteria; order Rhizobiales; family Hyphomicrobiaceae; genus Hyphomicrobium_B. Next base: position 36,146 of record JABFRT010000025.1, read on the forward strand.
TTCGTTGTAAAAGCGGTTGTGGGCATGGCTTGCCTGCAGTTCGAGGAAGCCGAGCACCAGTGATCCGGCAAGGCCGAGCAAGGATGACGAGAACGCCGTGCCCATGCCTTTGAGCGGCGCATTCAACGCCGACTTCAAATCGCCGAACATTTGGACGTTGTCGGTGCCCTTGTTGTCGAGCGTGTCGATGGCGCGGCCGACCGATTGAATGGTCTCAAGCAAACCCCAGAAGGTGCCGAGCAGGCCGAGGAACACCAACAGGCCGACCAAATAGCGGCCGGTGTCGCGCGCTTCATCGAGCCGGGAGCCGATGCTGTCCATGAACGAACTCATGGCGGTGGTCGATAGCGACAGCGTGCCAGTGCGGTCGCGCAGCATGGTCGCCATCGGAGCCAGCAGTTTCGGCTTGTGGCCGATCATCAGGCCGGGGTCGGAAATGCGGAATGCGTTCACCCATCGGACTTCCGGGTACAGGCGGAAAACCTGGCGGAACGCGTAAACGATGCCGAGCATCAACACGCCAATGATAAGACCATTGAGGCCGGGATTGGTCAGCAGCGAGGTTCTCAGCTGTTCAAAGAGAATGGCTGCAATGAACGCGACGAGCGTCAGAAAGATCAACATGCGCAGCAGGAACACGCCGGGCGGCGTCAGGCGGCGCGAGACGGGTGCGAGGCCAGCCTCACTCAAGCGTGTCTTAGCCATCGTCGTCTCCGGTCGGTCCCTCAGGGCGTTTGGGGCGCATCTTATCTGACGCCTTTATCCGGGACCTTAGCCTAAGCCTCAGCCCGCGAAAACCGGCAAGATCATGACGGAGACGGATGCGGGCCGCGATAAGGCATTCGCATCACAGCAAGTACAAGGGGGTGCTTGGGCGCATAAACTGTTGATGGAACTTTCCTCTCCCTTTGGGAGAGGATGTCACGAAGTGACAGGTGAGGGGACTTGCGACAACAATAGTGTGAGCGGTCAGTCCCTCATCCGGCCTTCGGCCACCTTCTCCCCAAGGGAGAAGGAAGTCTGCGTTAACGCTTTTCGAGCCCTAGCTCTTGGCGGGTTTGTCGCCGACCAGCGGCATCATGGCTTTGTGCATCTGAATGTTGGCGGCGATGATGTCACCGGTTTCCAGCATTTTGTCGGAGCCGTCGAGACCGGTTGCGATACCGCCGGCTTCCCGCACGATGACGATGCCGGCCGCCATGTCCCACGGCTTCAGGTTGCGCTCCCAGTAGCCATCGAAACGCCCCGCCGCGACGAACGCGAGGTCGAGCGCTGCCGAGCCTGTGCGGCGGATGCCAGCGACTTCGCGCATCATGACTTCCATTTCCTTTAGGAAACGCGGATGGCCCTCGCGGCCGCGATGCGGAATGCCGGTCGTCAACAGCGCGTCGCCCAGCGTCTTGCGGGCGGCGACACGCAAGCGGCGGTCGTTCATGTAAGCGCCCTTGCCCTTTTCAGCCGTGAACAGCTGATCGCTGGCCGGGTTATAAATCACGCCCGCGACCAGCTGGCCCTCGCGCTCAAGCCCGATCGAGACGGCGAACATCGGATTGGAATGCAGAAAATTTGTCGTCCCGTCGAGCGGATCGATCAGCCAGCGATGCGTCGTGTCGGCGCCTTCGATGTAGCCGCTCTCTTCCATCAGGAAGCCGTAGCCCGGGCGGGCTTTGGAAAGTTCTTTGTAAATGATGTCTTCGGCCTTGGTGTCGGCAATCGACACGAAGTTGGCCGGACCCTTGACCGACACCTGCAACTGTTCGACTTCGCCGAAATCGCGGATCAGGCTGCGGCCTGCTTTGCGGGCGGCGGTGATCATGACGTTGAGGGTCGGCGAGACGTTAAGGACCACGGGATTTCCCTGTGAGCTGGAGGTGACTATCGGAGGGTTCAAAGAGCAAGGAATGCCCGGGGCTTGGGGGCCGGCAATAAGCTATTGTGCTGAGTATCGCCTTAGAGTGGCGCGCGCAAGGGCACGGGAGCATCCGCCGCGGGTGCAGGGTTAAGGACGCGGTGGCGGCCCTCGTTGGGAGGCGTAGTGATTAGAACAGCAGAATATCAACCGCCGAGAGTGCTGGCTTGGTGTCGAGGACGGCGAACAGGATTTTGGCCTGCGCGCCGGTGCCGTCGGCGTCGAACCACATTGCGCCACTCACCTTGTCGTAGATAACGCGGTCACTGGCGTCGAGGGCGCTGGTGCCCAAGGCGAACTCGGTGGAAAAAAGGCTGCGCTCGAACGGGACGGAGGCCGTATCGAACTTGATGTAGTCGGCAGCCGTGAAGCCATAAATCAAGTCGATACCGGAAGCGGCTCCCAAATGAGATTGGCGGAATTGAAACCGGTCAACGCCCGTGCCGCCGAACAAACTATCGTTGCCTGCTTGGCTTTCAATCGTGTCACTGCCGCCAAAGCCATAGAGGCTATCGTTGCCGCCGCCGCCAAGGATTGTGTTGACGCCGTTGTTGCCGCGAATGACTTGCCGGAGTTCATTGCCCGTTAGGTTCACCGGCGCGGTGTTCGCGAGCGGCGCTGCGGTGAAGCCTTCAATTTCCTGTCCAGCGGCGAGTGTGTAACTGGCCGTCGCGTAGACGAAGTCGTTGGTGCCGCCACCAACCGATTCAAATACGCGATCACCGGCGCTGTCGACGATCAAGATATCGTCGCCAATGCCACCATAGAGATTGTCGGCGCCCGTGCCGCCGTCGAGCACATTATTTCCGTTACCACCCCTCAATGTATCGCCGCCCGCTTGCCCTCTGAGAATGTCGTTGCCGTCCAATCCATCGACAACGTTGGCAAGGCTATTTCCGGAAAAATCGTCAATTCCTTGGGTGCCGAAATAGCTTGTATCTTTCGGATCTCCCTCAACATATCGAACCAGCAATTTCGAAAAATATGCAGGGGCTACGCTATCGAGACTCCCGTTAGCGATCAGGGTCGCAGTTGCAGCATCGCCATTTTTTGTATTGATTAGAGTTGCAGCAGTGCCGAATTGAATATGAAGATGGGCGGCTGGCGTGCCCGTGGATCCAGAAGTGGCCAGCTCCGAGCCTGCCTCAACTCGCTGATCAACGGTAACATTGGCGCTGTTGAAAGCGAGATGCGCATATGTCGCGTACCCCCCCCCTCATGTAAGACCGTGACAACGTTGCCGTAACCTACAAAACTACCGGCGAGATCGGATTTTACTGCAACGACCGTTCCGCCTGCGACTGAAAGAACTGGCTTGCTCGCCGCAAGAAAGTCATACCCCCACTGCAGTGCACTTGAAGGAACGTGGCTGTCGTCAGTGTCACGATTGCCTTGGGCTATCTGCTCAACACCGAAGACTGGATAGTGCGCTAGAAGTATAGCATTGCTGGTCAGTGAGCCAACATTCACTGTCTAAACAGCACTTGGGTTAAAGGCACCTCGCGGTCGATTGCATTAAAACCTATCGTGCTTGTTGAGCCCGCGGGTCCAGCGACAAAAGCCCACTGTCCGATTTGAGCAATGGGAATAAAATCGATCAGCACGTTCTCAGGCTGCATGTTGCCGTTGAAAGTCAGATAGCCGCCGCCAATCTCGCGATCCTTGATTGCGAAAGAGACGATGTCATTGTCTGCATCAAAGTATGTGAACAGAGCAGAGAGGGGTGTGCTGGCACCTGCGGCTTTTGAGACTGAAACGCCGGATGCTGTAGGATTAGCCATGACCACTGCCCCTCTCAGTCGAATGAAACAACGGCGGGCGGCCTCGTCAATGGCAGGTGAGATGTAAGAACGGAGTGCCTGACTGGAATTCTATCAATCTGCCGTTGGTCGATTGGACTACCCGCATTAGCCATTCTGACGGCGAATACGTCCACAGATTATCTTTGTTGGCAATTGGAGTTTGAATTGGTCTGATCTGGATAAGACCAGCGCACTACACGTCCGCCGGAGTGTACGGCGTTCATGTGGGCGACGGCGCTGATCGCCGCGTCTCATCCCATCCGCGAGATCGCATCCCGCATAGCGTCCATCACGCCGGGTTCGGTCATGGCATGGCCGGCGGCGTCGATCAGATGCAGCGTCGCGTCGGGCCAAGCATCGGTCAAGGCGTGGGCGCTGAGCGGCGGGCATAGCAAATCATAACGGCCCTGAATGATCGTTCCGGGAATGCCGTTGAGCCGCGTGGCGTTGGCCAGCAATTCCCCAGGCTCAAGGAAAAAACCATTACAAATGTAATGCGCCTCTATGATTGGCGTGGGCGGCGTGCGTGCATCATTGTCGAACACGGCAGGCAAAACTTGCGACGCCGGTGAGATTTCCGACAAAATCCGTTCATAGGCGTTCCACACGTGTGCGGCCGGCGCATGTACGCGCGGATCAGGATCCGTCAGGCGGCGCAGGTACGCTGAGAGTGGATCGTGGCGCTCATCCCTTGGTAGCCAACCGCGAAAAGCAGCATAGAGTTCAGGCCGGAACGTCTTCGGTGCGTCGATGAACGCCCATTCGACCTCGCGGCTTGTGCCAAGAAAGATCGCCCGCAGCACGAGGCTCGTGACGCGCTCCGGATGCGCCTCGGCGTAGGCCAGAGCGAGCGTCGATCCCCAGGAGCCGCCAACAACCAGCCATTTCTCGATGGCGAAATGCGCACGGATGATTTCGATATCGCCAACCAGGTGCTGCGTGGTATTGGCCGCGCATGACAGATAGGGATGCGAACGACCGGCGCCCCGCTGGTCAAACAGAAACGCGTGGTCGCGCGCAGGATTGAACACGGCGCGATGCGCGTGTTGTGCGCCGCTGCCAGGGCCGCCATGCAGAAACACGCATGGACGCCCGCCGCGCCGCCCGATTTCTTCAACGTAAATCCAATGGCCGTCGCTGACGCGGATCATACGCGCATCAAACGGGCGGAGGGCTTCGTGGGCGTGCGTGGTCATGTTCTGCTGGTCTTTTGGCAAAGAGGCGCTCAGCGTTTTCAGCGACAGAGGCCCGCGCCCGCAAATAACGTCGCCGCTACAATGGCGCAGATTGCAGGCGCCGCACAAGACTTAGCCTCGGGGCCATCTACGAGACGCAAAAAAGCCGTGAAGCCTGTGATGGGCTTCACGGCCTTAGATCGTGAGTGCTCGAAGCTTAGTGGTGGTCGCCGTGGCCGCAAACGCGGGTAACGCGGCAGACGCGTTTAAAGCGGTGATGTCCGACTTTCACCAGCTTGCAGCGCTTGACGATTTTGCAGCGCTGCACATTATGGCGGCTGTGGCCGTCATAGCCGCGATTATGGTCGCGCGCGGAAGCCGTGCCGCTCATGCTGATGGCCAATACGCCAGCGATCAGTGCGGTCGAGAGAAGACGTGTCATTCGTAGTTCCTCCGAATTCATCTTTGGGCGCCATGAACTGGCGACCACAATGACCTTAACGCGGGGGCGGGCCGAATCCGTTGGCCCGGCGCAAAGAATAATATTTTGTCGCAGAATGGCCTGTTGCGCGGTGGCAACGTGCACTGAACGTCGATGGCAATGTGCTCAAATAATGGCATCCACCAGCGCCTTGCGTTGCCACAACCAGGACGCGTGGAGCCTGATCAGGCGGCGCTGCAACCGTGGCGGCGGCTGTAAACCCTATCGCATATCCATTCTCCCGAAGGTGATGGTATGATAGTAAGTTGAGTGCGCTGCCTGATCGCAGTGGGTGCTTGCTCGTTGGCATCCCGCCTATCAATATTTTTTGTCCACCCATGGCCAGCTATTCCAAAGCCTCGATCCCGGCCCAAATAATCCTTGGCAACTCGCCCCCCCTTCAGCACGGAGTTTTTTCGAATGCGACAAGCTTCAAGCACTCTCCCTAAAGCCGTCATTGCCTTCAGTGCTCTCCTTGCGGCCTCGCCTGCGGTTGCCCAATCGGCCAACCGCGGACTTGATGTTATCGCCGCTGGCCAAGGCCGCGTGACGGGCGAGATCGTTGCCGATTTCGGCTCGCGCAAAATGACCGGCGCGACGGGCGTCGATGTCTATACGATCACCAATATGAAGGCCGCCGATCTGATGCTGATGAACGGCACCATCAATCGCACGCCCGACAAGAAGCTCGGCTATTCGGTGAAATTCGATCTGTACAACCCGAAGAACCCGTCGCAAATTGCCAAGGAAGCGGCAATCCTGCGTGGCGATGTGATGATCGATCAGACTGGCCGGTATGATCCGGCGGCCGGCAAGCTGCGCATCGACGTGGTCAAGGGCACGCAATCCAGCTTCGCGTTTCGCGGCGGCCTTCAGGGCCGCGAAGTTACGCGCTGGTGGGAGCTGACCGAACAGCTCAAGAAGGCGCAAAAGAAGGCGTCGAAGGAATACAGCCGCGTTGTCGAAGGCAAGACAATCACCATTGAAGTCAAGAACGCCGACCCGCTGCGCTTCGACGGGCTTGTGCTTGCCGCCGGGCCGTTCTCGTATTTGCCCGAAACAACGGTTCGCGGCAGTCTCGATTACGATTATGAACTCGGCAATTGGCTGCTCGACAACAACGGCCTGACGCTGACGTATCAGCTGAGCGACAAGACCATCAACGACCGTATCACCGGCTCGATCCGCTATGCCGAAGAAACCGGCAGCACCACTATCGACGGCAAGAAGGTCGATTATACCGGCTACTATGAATACAATCTGCGCTTTAATGAATCGGCACAGAAGGCCGACGCGGCATTCTTCGACGGTGAAAATTCCAGCGCCGAAGTCGATGCCTTCTTCTCCTCCGCGGACCAGTCGAAGCCCGGCATCTATGGCCGCGCCTATTTTGCTGACTCGGAAGACAACTGTAAATCCGCCAAGGACGCCGAGACCGGCAACCCGAAGTGTGTCGGCCCGACCAAGTCTGTCATCACTTACGACCTCAAGACGACAGCGCTGACCTATGCGCAGCTTGGCGCGTGGATGAAGATCGAGCAGTTTGTGATCGGACCATTCACCGACGAATGAGCCGCAGATGCGGCGGGTTCTGCGAGTATATCCAAGCGGCGGGCTCCACATCGGAACCCGCCGCAATTGCTATTGATACTGACGGTGTACGTTAGGGCTCCGGCTCTGTGCTGAGGTGGGCCAGTGACCCGGCGTTGGCTTCCCAATTTCGCCCGTCGAAAGCCTCAATAATCAGCGCCGCAGGTGGCGCATCGAGGCAGCGCACGTTGATGTCGATGCCGTCCGGGTTGGAGCGCGGCGTGTAAAACGGTTTGATCCCGCAGATTTTGCAAAACGTGTGCTGCGCGACACCGGTGTTGAACGTGTAGGTGGTGAGCGCGTCCGCGCCGCGCGTTAAGCGGAAATTGGCTTTCGGCACGATCATGTGGAGAAAGCCGGCCTTCGCACAGACCGAGCAGTTGCAGTCCTGCGCGGTGACCGAGTCCGGCGCCTCCACTTCAAAGCGAACGGCGCCGCAATGGCACCCACCGTGGTACAACATGGCGCGAATGGCCCTCTATGATTTGGGCGCGCCGGGCATCTCGCCTGCAAATTCGGCTTCAAGATCGTGTTCGAGTTTAACGAGATCATCCGGCAGCGGCATGCCAAACGCTTTCATCTCGTTGAGTTTCTCATGCAGCTGCAGATAAATTTCGTGCCGATCTTCAGGCTCGTTCTGCATTTGCGTCAACAGCAGCGAGACCTGCATTTTGAGTTGCTCGAATGCCATGCGGTTGCGCCTTTCCAAGATGAGCAGACAAGGCCAGTCTAGCACACCTGAGCGAGCGGCGGACAGGTGGCTAAACTGACGACCGCCAGTGTTGCACACCGCCGCCACCTCAGTCAGTATATTCGCAAGCGGCACTGCGTTCAGGCCGCCGCTGCGGCCTTTTCAGGCTGTTCGATTTTTGCGTGCGCCTGCCAGATCAAGCGTTCGATGATTTGCTTGCGGCTTGGCACGTTCGGTTCGGCGCGGCGCAGATCATCGAGCTGTTTGAGGGTAGCGGAATCTAGGGCAAGCGACATGACGTGGTCCATGATAAGCTCCGTTTCTGGCGGTTGGATTGCGAGACTACCCAACACACCTATCGCCCGCAGATTGAGCGCGCTGTCACGAACGGCACAGCGCTGGTAACATTCCGCGGATCAGCACTTACTGCGTAAAACGCCTTAAGTATGGAGTATCCGGGAGCATGACCAACATCGATGATCTCAGCGCTGAAGCCAATATTGACGAGCATTTGAAAAGTCTGCGCCCGCGCCTCGATCTGTCACGCCGCGAAACGATTGTTGCAGCGCTTGCCAGCAGCTTTGCAGCCGCCACCCAGCCGATTGCCGCCGAGACGCGGATTGTGACAGACACCACCGGCCTCGTTGCCGGAGAAGTCAAAATCAAATCCGGCGATATCGAGTTACCCGCCTACCGCGCCATGCCTTCAGCGAGCGGGCCTTCAGCGAGCGGGCCCTCAGCGAGCGGGCCGTTCCCGGTTGTGCTGGTCGTGCAGGAAATCTTCGGCGTCCATGAACACATCCGCGATGTCTGCCGCAGGCTCGCAAAACTCGGCTACATGGCCATCGCGCCAGAGCTCTATGTCCGTCAGGGCGACGTCTCGAACTTGAAAAGCATCGATGACATTCGCGTCGTCGTCGCCAAAGTTCCAGATGCGCAAGTGATGAGCGATCTCGATGCGGCGGTTGCGTTCGCCAAGGAAAGCGGCATGGGCGACGTGGCGCGGCTTGCAATCACCGGGTTCTGCTGGGGCGGGCGCATCACCTGGCTGTACACAGCCCACAATCCGAAGATTAAAGCTGGCGTTGCGTGGTACGGGCGTCTCGTTGGTGAGGCCAATGCGTTAACACCGCTGCATCCCGTTGACATCGCCGCGAAGCTGAATGCGCCGGTACTCGGATTATACGGCGGCGCGGACACCGGCATACCGCTCGATACGATTGAAACAATGCGCGCCGCGTGTGCGGCAGCATCCAAAACCTGCGAGATCAAAGTCTACGACGCAACACCGCATGCCTTCCACGCCGACTACCGGCCGAGTTTCCGCCCCGAGGCCGCGAAAGACGGTTGGTTGAAAATGCTGGCGTGGTTCAAGCAGAACGGGGTTGGGTGAGTCTAGGGTATGCGCCGGTTGCGCGTCATTTTCGAAGCCGCGTCATGGATTTCTTGAAGCGTGTGGTTCCGGTCTGAGGCCGGCCGCACGGGGCGCAGGGCATCAACTGGCGCACTGACGCCACCACAAGCTTGCCAGGCTGCCTGTTTGGGCTACGATCCGGTTGCGTGTGGACCAAGCCGGTGGTCGCCAGCACGCCACAGAGGCACGCGATGAAATACATCACGCTCATTGCCATGTTGGCCGTCACGCTGATCGTCGCGGGCGGCGGTCTGCCGAAGGGCAGCGTTGGCGGCCCAATGATGCTCACTTTGATTTTCCTGTGCGCGGCGCTGGCGGCCGGCCTCTATGAGGCGTGGTCTGCGAGGCGCGGCGTGGTTGGCTGGATTGTGAGCGTGGTGGTGGCATTCTTCGGCGGTCTGGTCGGCGCTTTTGTTGGCGCCATGATATTGGAGAGCCTGCTTGTGCTTCTGCTGCCGTTCATGAAACTCGAAGGCTCACTCATGACCACCGGAGGCCTGCCGCTCTATATCGACATCAACGCGCAGATGATCTTCACAATGCTCGGCGCGTGGGGCGCTCTGCAACTCGTCAATAGGTGGCGGTGAGTATTTGGGCGTGGGCGTCAGAGCGTGATGTTGCGGGCGCTTAACACTGTCATCCTAGCCCTTGTGGCTAGGATCCATTCATCCACTTGCGCCGGAGTGTGCGGCCCGATGGATCCCAGGTACGGACCTGGCTTTCGATGCTGCGCATCGGCCCCCTGGGATGGCAGCGGTGGGCGTGGCGCGCGGCTCAGACTCTCACCGTCATGGCCGCACCCGCAAAGGCGGGCGTAAACTGTGACGGCCACCCACGACAAGCATCAAAGAGCGTGGTGCTGCGCTCACGTTCTGTGCCCACCACAACCGTCATCCCCGCGCAGGCGGGGATCCGGTCAAGGTTGCCATTTGAGCTTCATCGCGGGCCTGGACGGATCCCCTAAGTTCACAAACGAAGTGCAACACCTTGTGGGTGAGGTGTTGCCATGGGAACCGCCTACAAACAACTGTCACTTGAGGACCGGTGCCAGATTGCCCGTCTTCACCAAGACGGGTGTTCGATCCGCAAAATCGCGGCAAGTTTGGATCGCGCGCCATCGACGTTTGCTCGCGAACTGAAGCGCAACACCGGCCGCAAGGTCGGCTACAAACCGGCCTACGCCAGCGAACAAACCAAAGCCCGGCGCTGGAAGGGCTCAAAGCTCGAACGTCAGGCGGCGTTGCGCCAAGATGTCCTTGCCCGCCTGACCGCCGGGTGGTCGCCCGAGCAAATCGCCGGCCGCATGGCGCGCGACAACGGCGGTACATCCGTCAGCTACGAAACCATCTATCGCTTCATCTATGCTGAAATTGCACGCACAAAGACTTCTCCTGGCGGCACTATCTGCCGCGCGCAAAAGCAAACGCGGCAGGCGCGGGCGGCCCGGCGGAAGCCCTGCCAGCTTCATCGAAAAGCGTGTTTCCATTGATCAACGCGGCGCTGACGCCGATGATCGTGCAAACCCAGGTCATTGGGAGGCCGATCTCATGGGCTTTGCAAAATACGGCCAGAACGTCCTCGCGCTGCACGAGCGCCACTCGCGTTTTCTTATGGCAACCCGCCCGCAAAATAAAACCGCCGGTCTCATTGCACGCCATCTCGAAAGCTTGCTCGCCCCGCTGCCACCTGAACTCCGCAGATCGCTGACCTTCGATAATGGGACCAAATTTGCGCGCCACTATTGGCTGCACGAAATCGGCCTCGAAACCTTTTTCTGCGACCCATACTCGCCCTGGCAGAAGGGCGGCATCGAAAACGCTATCGGTAGGATCCGAAGGCTTCTACCGAGGAAAACCGACCTCGATACGATCTCCGAAAAGCGCTTCCTGGCCTTCATCAAGGCCTACAATCGAACGCCGCGCAAATGCCTTGACTACAGAACGCCCGCAGAGCTTATTCTCGAAAAACTGTTGCACTTCGAATGTGAATCCACATCCCGGCCTTCGCCGGGATGACGGACTTTGAGGTCAGGTGTGGTGGGACAACGGGGTATAACGCCATCGCTCTGCCCGAATCGTCGGGCTGCTTCTTTCGTCACCAGGAGGTAATTTCTAAGTGTTTTACTCGCGAGAAAACATTTCACTTACTCAATTACCTGATACCAGTCCGGCGACATTGCGAAAATTGAGCGACGAAGATCTTGCGCGCTTTATCGGCGGCTGGCGTGTCGGTACTGCAGAGTATATTAACGGCACGGCAGAATTGGCGAGACGTCAAGGATTGCCAACAATCAAGATTGCAGTCGCAGCATTGATCGTCTCGATTGTTGCCCTCGTTGCCTCTTTACTAAAATAGCGGCCAACTTGCTCTGACGTCAATATTGGCATCCTGGCTCTTGTTGCTAGAGCCTGCCGGCGCGAAGGCGGGGGCTCTATTCTTCCGCTTGCGATGGAGTATGCGGCCCGATGGGTCCCGGGCACAAGGCCCGGGATGACGGCTGTGGGTGTGGCGGTCTATTCCGCCGATTGCAGGGTGTTTGCGAGGTCGTGGCCGGGCGTGCCGGGTGGCAACGGCTTGTTGTCGGCATGATAGAGCGCGATGGCTTCGTCCACGACTTGGCAAAGCTCATCGAACACAGCGCGTTCGTCGCTGCCATGACATCCGCCAAGCAGAGGCCCGGGCGCACTTCCGATATACACCTGGTCTTCTTCAGACCATTCAACGATTTTGACGTAGGGAAGCTGTGATTCAAATTTCTACTCTACCATTGCGGTGGACAATGAAGCTCGACGAAACGGGGAAACGGGAAAATTCGTGGGAACCATCGTCTACTGCTATACTTATGTGAATGTACTCCTCAGAATTTTCCGACAGGTTGACTTCGAACTGATGCCGATTCTCGCCTTCGCCGCGATCAAAGGTTATCCGTTTCTTGACCAATTCCATCTCCAGAAACGCTAGGGACTTACGGCTCCAGGCAAGAATTTCATCAGATAACAGTTTGCGAAGTTCATCCTCTGACATGATTGGCCTATGACGGGGCCGAACACGGCTTTGGCGCCCATGCGGTAGAGTTCGTCGTAGTCCGCGGGTGGGATCACGCCGCCGACGACGATCATGATGTCGCCGCGGCCTTCCTTGTCGAGAGCGGCTTTCAATTCCGGCACCAGCGTCAAATGTCCGGCGGTCAAGGATGACACGCCGACCACATGCACGTCGTTCTCCACCGCTTGGCGCGCGGCTTCATCAGCGGTCGCGAACAGCGGCCCGATATCGACGTCAAAGCCCAAGTCCGCGAACGCCGAGGCGATGACTTTCTGGCCGCGGTCGTGGCCGTCCTGGCCGAGCTTGGCAATAAGGATACGCGGACGGCGGCCGTCGTTCTTGTCGAACGCTTCGACCAATTTCTTGACGCGATCCATGCTGGGATTCATCGCCGCTTCCTTTTTGTAGACGCCGCTGATCGCGCGGATTTCCGCCTTGTGCCGGGTGAAGACCTTCTCCAGCGCGAACGAGATTTCGCCGACCGTCGCCATTTTGCGTGCGGCTTTGACGGCGAGGTCGAGCAGGTTGGCGTTGCCCTTCGCGCCTTCGGTCAAGGCGTCAAGCGCTGCCTGCACGTCCGCTTCGTTGCGCTCTGCGCGCAGCCGGGCGAGCTTGGCCAGCTGCTGTTCGCGCACGCTCTTGTTGTCAACTTTCAGGAAGTTGATCTCGCGGTCGCCCTTGATCTTGAACTTGTTGATGCCGGTGATCGTCTGGCGGCCGGCGTCGATGCGCGCCTGGGTGCGGGCGGCCGCTTCCTCGATACGCATCTTCGGAATGCCGAGCGCGATGGCTTTGGCCATGCCGCCGGTTTCTTCGATTTCCTTGATGTGCTCCATCGCCTTCATCGCGAGGTCATAGGTCAGGCGTTCGACGTAGTGGCTGCCACCCCACGGATCGATGGTGCGCGTGGTGCCGCTTTCCTGCTGCAGCAGCAGCTGGGTGTTGCGGGCGATGCGGGCCGAGAAGTCGGTCGGCAGCGCAATCGCTTCATCGAGGCCGTTGGTGTGAAGAGACTGTGTGTGGCCTTGCGTGGCGGCCATCGCTTCCAAACACGTGCGCGTGGCGTTGTTGAAAATATCCTGCGCGGTCAGCGACCAGCCAGAGGTTTGCGAATGTGTGCGCAGTGACAGCGAACGCGCGTCCTTCGGGTTGAATTCTTGCCTTATCAACTTCGCCCACAAAAGCCGCGCGGCGCGCATCTTGGCGATTTCCATGAAGTAGTTCATGCCAATCGCCCAGAAGAACGACAATCTGGGTGCGAACGCATCGACATCCATGCCCGACGCCACGCCCGCGCGCACGTATTCGATGCCGTCAGCAATCGTGTAGCCGAGTTCGAGGTCGGCGGTCGCGCCGGCTTCCTGCATGTGATAGCCGGAAATCGAGATCGAATTGAACTTCGGCATGTGCTGAGCGGTGTAGGCGAAAATATCCGACACGATGCGCATCGAAGGTGCGGGCGGATAAATGTAGGTGTTGCGCACCATGAACTCTTTCAGAATGTCGTTCTGAATGGTGCCCGCGAGTTTGGAAGGCGGCACGCCTTGCTCTTCACCCGCCACGATGTACAGAGCCAGGATCGGCAGCACCGCGCCGTTCATGGTCATCGACACGGTCATGTCCTGCAGCGGAATGCCGTCGAACAGCGTGCGCATGTCGTAGATTGAATCGATCGCAACGCCGGCCATGCCGACATCGCCCTTGACGCGCGGGTGGTCTGAATCGTAGCCGCGGTGGGTCGCGAGATCGAAGGCGATGGACAGGCCCTTCTGGCCGGCGGCGATGTTGCGGCGGTAGAAGGCGTTGCTGTCTTCAGCCGTCGAGAAGCCTGCGTATTGGCGGATGGTCCACGGCTGCAGCGCGTACATGGCCGGGTAGGGGCCGCGCACGTATGGCGCGATGCCGGGCAGGGTGTCGAGGAAGTCGAGACCCTTGGTGTCCGCGCCGGTGTAGACCGGCTTCACCGGAATGCCCTCCGGCGTCTCCCAGATATGGCCCTCAGGCAGCGCTGGTGGCCGGCTCGCGGACCGCGTGTCGCCAGCGCCAGCAAGGTCTACTTTGGTGAAATCTGGGATCGAGGACATGAGCGCTTTTTCCAAGTGATATTCTTGTTGTGTTCTCTGGCTGTTTGGTAGCACGGGCCCGGCCGTTTGGCGATGCGGCACTCGTCCAAGATCGGGCCGGGGGCGGGTCCTGGCGATACGAGCAATGTCACGCCGGGTATTTACGGTTTTTGGCGGCCTTTTACGCTGAACCCTGGTGCGTGGCATACGGCAATGTCTGTCCCATGCAAATCATGTGTTGGGGATGGCCTGGATGATCGCGGCGGCGGTAAAGCGGAAGTATGGGGCCGCCGATTGGCATGCGTTTCAGATCCGGCTTGAGGATTGGGCGTGCCAATGGAGCGCGCGGCATGGCCCGGCAATGCGCTTCGCCCATGAGTTCGTGCGCTTTGGCATCAAGCAGGCGTGGGCCTGCTTATTCGGCGCGCTGATGCTGGCGCTGCTCATCGGCACGCATTTTCTGTATCCGAAGGGGGCTGTGATTGCGCGCTATGATTTTTTGGTGCTGGCGGCGTTCGCCGTACAATTGGCGATGCTGGCGCTGAAACTGGAAACGCGCGAGGAAGCCAAAGTCATCCTGGTGTTTCACATTGTTGGAACGGTAATGGAGATTTTTAAGACCTCGGCCGGCTCGTGGGTCTATCCGGAGCAGAGCGTTTTGCGCATTGCGGGCGTGCCGCTGTTCACGGGGTTCATGTATGCAGCCGTTGGATCGTACATTGCACGCTGCTGGCGGCTGTTTGATTTCCGTTTCACGCGGCATCCGCCGCTGTGGGCGCTGTCGGTTCTGGCGGGCGCGATCTATGTGAATTTTTTCACCCACCATTACGTGGCAGACGTGCGCGTGCTTTTATTTACCGTTGCCGCATTGCTGCTCGGGCCGGGCTGGATACACTTCAAAGTTTGGCGCGAGCATCGCCGCATGCCGCTGTTGCTCGGGCTGGTGCTGGTCGCGCTTTTCATTTGGTTCGCGGAAAACATCGGCACGTTTACGGCCGCCTGGGTCTATCCGAGCCAGGCGCGCGGATGGCACGCCGTCAGCATCGCCAAGCTCGGCTCGTGGTTTCTGCTGATGATTATTTCGTATGTTCTGGTTGCAAGCGTCAACCGGCCAAGGCGGCAATCACTCGCCGCTTAAATCAGCCGCTCAAATCAAATGCGTGCCGGCATAGATTTCGGCAACTGGAAACTCAGCGCCGATGCTGTCGAGGCGGACGCTTTCGCCGGTTTCTGAGACGACGCCGGTTTTAGGCCATCCGCCTTCGGGCAAGCGGTGGAAGACTTCGGCCCGGACACTTTCGCTTTCGACAATCATGATTTCGGCGAGCGATGTGATAGTTGAAAGTGCATAGATGCTGTCCCAGGTATCCTGCCGGTTGCTAGGCGACATCACTTCGATAATCAGCACGGGATCGGGGAAGGTTTTGGCGGAAGTCGGCGGTGCGCACGTGACGGCAAGGTCGGGCGCGCGCACGTTGTCGTTGGCGTGCATCTGCGGTTGAATGGGGGCCTCGGTGCCGACCCGGCACGGCATTTTCTTGGCCCGCAGATGAGCCCCGATCAGGTAGGCCAAGTTCGCCTGGATCGTCGCATGCGTGCCGCTCGCCGGTGACATGGCGCGCACTTCGCCGTGGACCAGTTCCATTTTACCCAAATGACCGCCGCCATCCCAATCGATGAATTCTCCGGCGGTCATGTGTGGCGTGGTTTTCGGCTCGGCGCCGTCGTCCATTATATGCTCCAGCGGCGTATAGAACCCTTCGAGACTAGCATAGTGGTGTGGCCGTGGCGATATTTTGCCGAGCTGGTTTAACCAAGTGCTACCCCGGCTTGCCGCGCCAGATCTGTTTGATGCGGGCGTCGCGGCCGCAGCCGGCGCGGTAATATTTATAGCGGATCGGGTTGGTTTTATAGAAGTCCGGGTCGGGTGCGGGCGTAAAAGCGGACGCCTTCGCAATCTCGACCACGACCGGTTTCATCAGCTGCGCCACCGTGTTTTGCTTGCTCTCTTCCGCCAGCTTTTTCTGATCGTCGTTATAGACGAAAATCGCTGGACGATATTCCGGACCGCGATCACAAAACTGCCCGTCCGCGTCGAACGGATCGACGTGCATCCAATAGTAGTCGAGCAGGTCTTTGTAACTGACGACGGTGGGGTCGTATTTGACGGTGACGACTTCGGTGTCGCCGGTTGTGCCGGAATGGATCTCGTCCAACGTCGGGTTTTCGACAGTGCCGCCCATGAAGCCGGGGGTCGTTTCGACGACACCCTTGACGGCATCGAAGTCGCGTTCGACGCACCAATAACAGCCGGCGCCGAAGGTCGCGATCTCGGTTGGCCCCATTGCAACCAGGGTTGCGGCCGGGACCTCGGGTGCGGCGTTGGCCGCAAATAAAAACGCGAAAATGGACGCAGCTATGGGCAAGCGGAACATGGGTC
Source organism: Hyphomicrobium sp. (assembly GCA_013141015.1). Classification (GTDB taxonomy): domain Bacteria; phylum Pseudomonadota; class Alphaproteobacteria; order Rhizobiales; family Hyphomicrobiaceae; genus Hyphomicrobium_B. The sequence goes on from JABFRT010000025.1 coordinate 52,756, forward strand.
CGACCTCAAAATTGTGACGGGGTTTGGCTGGGGTGGGAACCCTCCCCCGGTCCGGGCAGACCAGGGAGGGATTGTGTGAGGGAGCACGGGGGAGCGTTTTCCCTCACTCGATTCTCCGGAGGGACGGCCGGAGAGGATGATCGATCTCCTACGTGGAGGCCTTAGGCACAAATTTCAAGGCCACGCCGTTCATGCAATAGCGCAGCCCCGTCGGTTGCGGCCCGTCTTCAAAAACGTGGCCCAAATGGCCGCCGCAGCGGCTGCAATGGACTTCTGTCCGGGTAGAGAAAAAGCTTTTGTCGATCGACGTGCCAATGGCCTTATCGAGCGGCTTGAAAAAGCTGGGCCAGCCGGTGCCGCTGTCGAATTTGGCATCGGAGGCAAACAACGGCAGATCACATCCCGCGCAATTGTACATGCCGGGATCATATTTCTTATCGAGCGGCGAGGTTCCAGCCCGCTCAGTTCCGTGCTTGCGCAACACGTTATATTGCTCAGGAGACAGTGTGCTTTTCCATTCGGCATCGGATTTCATGATTTCAAACCTTGCTTGCGCAGTTTCCGCCTCTGCGCTGGGTGTTGCCAGTCTAGCCGCAGTCAGCCCTCCGGCAATAGCGAGGCTGAATTTGGTAAAGTCGCGCCGGGAGTACATTCGCGTATCCTCAATCGTTCAGGGGGTCCGGAGGTTCAAGTCCACCGGCTCTGACCATCTGTTACGGGCGAAGGGGCGCTTGCGTTTCGCTGATTGCGACGATTCTGGTCACAAAATCGTGCGTGAGACCGGTGACGATGGCCCTATTTGGCGAACTTGATTGGGATTTCGCAGTCGAGCGCGATTTGATCTGGCGTCAGGCGGCAGCGGTAGGCCAGCATTTCAACGCCGGCCTTCTTGGCCGCCTTGAACGCCGCCGCATAGGCCGGGTCGATATCGCCGGCAATCTGGAAACTTTCGGCGTCTGCACGCTGGACCAGATAGACCATAACGCCGCGCTCGCCTTGGGCGACCATGTTGGCCAGTTCTTCGAGATGTTTGACGCCGCGCTCGGTCCGGCTATCGGGGAATTCGGCGACGCCGGGCATGCGCATCAGGTGCACATTCTTGACTTCGACGTAACAGGTGCGACCGCCGATCCCGGCTTCCAGCAGAATATCGATCCGGCTGTTGACGCCGTATTTCACCTCGCGCCGCTGGGAGCCAAAGCCTTTAAGCTCGTAAATCTTGCCGGCTTGGATGGCTTCAAACACAATCGGGTTTGGGTGATTGGTATTGATGCCCACCAATACCGGACCGGCGCCGATGTCTGTTTCGATCATTTCCCAGGTGTGCCGGTATTTTCGCGTTGGGCTGTCGCTTTCCGAAAGCCAGACGCGGGAACCGGGGTCTGTCAGGCCCTTCATTGAGCCGGTATTCGGGCAGGTGGCGGTGATCGTGGTGCCGCCGGCAAGCGTCACGTCGCACAGAAAGCGCTTATAGCGCTGCACCAGGGTGCCAGGGATCAGGGGAGACGAAAATTTCATGGACGCTGTGATAGCCGCCGCCCCGCCCCTCCGGCAACTGCGAAGTGCTACAATCGCCGGAATCGAATCGTTGCTGGAGGCTGCCGTGAGGTTGATGCGAACAGGGCTCGGGCTGGTCGCCGCGCTGGGGCTTGGCGGTGTTCCGGCCGTCGCCGCTGAAGTCGAGACCGAGCGTATGACTTGGGTTGAAATCCGCGACGCGGTTGCAGCCGGGTCGACCCGGATTATCTTGCCTACCGGCGGGACCGAACAGAACGGGCCGCATATGGTGACGGGCAAGCACAACTTCATTGTCAAGGAAACCGCGCGCCGGATCGCTGAAAAATTTGGCCATACGCTGGTTGCGCCCGTGCTTGCTTATGTGCCCGAGGGCGATACCGCCAAGCGTGAAGGTCATACTGCTTACCCCGGCACGATTTCGGTGCCGCCCGATGTCTTCCGCATGGTCTTGGAATCTGCCGCAATAAGCTTCGCGAGCCACGGCTTCAAGCAAATTGTGCTCCTCGGCGACAGCGGTCCGAACCAGGCGCCGCAACAAACGCTTGCCCTTGAGCTGTCGCGGCGCTGGGCAGCCGAGGGCGTGAGCGTCGTTCATGCGGCGAGCTATTATGACGCCAAGGGTAGCGTTGAATTTTTGAAGGCTGGCGGAGAGACCGACGCGACGATTGGCAGCCATGCCGCGATCCGCGATACCTCCGAGCTGATGGCGGTGTACCCGGACGGGGTCCGGCTCGACCAGCGGGTGCCAGACAAGGACGGCGTGATTGGAGACCCGTCACGTGCCACCGCCGAGCGCGGCGAACGGCTGCTGGCGCTTAAGATCGACGGCGCCATCAAGGATATCGTTGCCGCCAGCACCCCGCTGCGTCAGGACAGCGAACCCGACGCAAAGCCTGATGGTCTGCTTCACCGACTCTGGCGTTGGGTGTTCGGGTAGGCTTCGCTCTCTCCATTGAGTGCAGCAACGGGTGAGGGGACGAGAGAAACAACGGCCAACCGGCCACACTTCCGCCGGAGCGCGGCGCCGCTATATGGTGGGCGGACGCGCCAACCTGAAGGATAGTTACCGGTGACGACAGCTGACGACATTACCGCCGCCCTGTTAATCATTGGCGACGAGATCCTGTCCGGCCGAACCAAGGATAAGAATATCGGCGCGGTGGCTGATCATCTGACCGCCATCGGCATCCGCCTGAAAGAGGTGCGCGTGGTCGCCGACGACGAGGCTGAGATTGTCGCCGCCGTCAACGCGCTGCGCGCTCGCTACGCGTATCTGTTCACCACCGGCGGCATTGGCCCAACCCACGACGACATTACGGCTGACAGCATCGCCAAGGCGTTCGGCGTGGCCATTGACATTGATCCGCGCGCCCGCGCCCTGATGCAGGCGGCATGTGACGTGCGCGGCGTCGAGCTGACGCCAGCCCGGCTGCGCATGGCCCGGCTGCCGGCCGGATCAGAACTCGTCGAGAACGCCATCTCGGTCGCACCTGGGTTTATGATCGGCAATGTCATTGTCATGGCCGGCATCCCCGACATCATGCGGGCTATGCTCGATGCGGTGACGCCGCGCTTGAAAACCGGTGCGCGCATGTTGTCGGAGACCATCGCGCTCGACCGGCCCGAAAGTCAGATTGCCGATCTCTTCGCTGCCCATCAGAGGCGCTTTCCAGACGTCGCTATGGGCAGCTATCCGTCGATGCGCAATGGCCGCCCGGCGACAGATCTGGTGTTGCGCGCGGTCGATCCGGCGCGGCTGACGGAAGCGCGCGACACCTTGAAAGCCGCGCTCGGAGTCTGACGCGCGCCTGTCCCAATGTCATGATTTTAGATCGGGAAATTCTTCTAATTCTTTGAATTTGAACGCAATTTTGCGACGCAACACGGCGTCAATCCGCCACGGTCCGGGCGAGAGAGTTAATTTCTATGGTGGGTCGCACTTGTTTTTGGTTTGTTCTCTCCAGCATGGGCTCGAGGAACCACGGAGGCTAAGACGCGTTCGCAAGCGTCGGTTTAAGTTTTGAGGAGACGGCAAGATGTTCAGTAGCAAGTCACTTGGTTGCGGGTCAGGGCGCCTCAGCGCAGTATCGAAGGCAATCGCAGCGACGTTCGCAGCACTCGCACTTCTGGCCCCTGCGGCGCAGGCTAAGACTCCCGGCAAGACCTACTGCTTCAACGGCATCTGCCATCGCGTCAACACGCTGCAAGAAATGGACAGTCTCGTTGGCCGCGACCTGACCTTCAAAACCTCGTTCTATGATGACTGCAAGCGCGACCGCTTCAATCCGTGCGGTCTGACCTCATCGGGCGAAGCCTTCCGCGCCAATGACGCCGACAACGCCGCCAGCCCGATCTATCCGAACGGCACCGTGCTGCTGCTGCGCAACCCGAAGAACGGTGAGGCGGCCGTCGTCCGCGTCAACAATGCCGGTCCCTACTGGGGCAACCGCAAGCTCGACGTGTCAAAGGGCACGGCTGACAAGCTCGGCTTCAAGAAGCGCGGCGTCGCCAAACTTGAAGTGCGCGTGATCGCGGCCCCGACCAAACAGGAAGCCAAGTACAAGAAGAACCGCCGCTATGAAGCCGTCCCCGGCCCGATTGGCCGCTTTGCCTCGCTTGAGCAAGCCACGGGCCGCGCCATGATCGCTATGGGCAAGGCTGCTCCGTCGAAGATCCAGATCGCGTCTGCGGATCAGGTTTCGGAAGTCTCGGGCGAAGCGATTGATGCCAACAGCCCGGCTGAAGCCTTGAAGGCCGAAGCCCGCCGCGTCTACGGCATCGGCAACACGGCTAAGCGCGTATCGCCTGCCACCATGACCGCTGAAATCGCGCCGATCCACCGGTCGCGCCAGCAATACACGCTCGAATAACCGGCCATTACGTGCAGCTGAAAACCAAAAATCCCGGGAGAGCCTCAGGCACTCCTGGGATTTTTTTGTTTGTGGTCGCTGCCCCGCAAAGGCCGTGGCGGGTCAATTGACCGGCATGCGCTCACGGCGGCCAAATTCGGCGCGGGCGGCGGGTGTGGCGGTGGCGTAATCGTCGTCAGGATCTTCGACAAACAGATCGTACTGTGTATCAAGCGCGTCCAGAAAAGCTGCGGACATGTCCATCAGCGGCCCAAGCGCCAAACGCTTGGCAACCAGGAAATTGTCATCAATGGTCAGCTGCGCCGCAGTGTTGACGTTGGCGGCTTCCGGTGAAATCAGGCCGCGTCCGCGCACGTAGGCAACGACGGCGTCACCCGTTTCGAAGTCGTCTTCGCGAGCATCGCCGCACTCCTCAACGGCATCGAGCAAGATGACGGTGCCCGACACGAACAGGTTGGCGACGGCGGCGAAGCGTTTATCGATGCCAGCCAGTGAGCTTGCATGCTCGCGTGCTTTCAACACGCGGGCGATCAGCATCATTTCGAGCGCGCGAACTTGCTCGGCAAGCTTGCGCTGGGCAACCGCAAACGCTGCATCGGCAGCAGACGCCTCGGCCAGCGCGCGCCAATCCTGGCCGCGGGCAATAAGGTCTTCACCGGCGGCGAGCGCACCATCAAGGTGGTCGGCCAGCATATAGACGCTGAGCGGCGCGCGTGGCGCGTCATCAGTCATTGGTCAGGAACCCCGCAACGTCACAAAAATCATTGAAAGGAGAGTGGACTGATTCGGGGGTGGCCCCAAAGCCTAGCTCTGAGCCAAACGCTGCCCTGTGGGCGGCGTGGGATAAGCTTGGGATAAAGTGTGGAAAGTGCTGGTTTTAGGGGGGCGCATGTCTGCCGCTCAAAAAAAATACCCGGCCGGGAGGGCCGGGTCAGTTTGGGAGGGGGCAAGCGTGGTGAGGAAACATCGGAAGCTAAGCAAAGCGAAGGGATGCGGGCACCTAGTCCTGGGCTGAGCCCGCGATCACGGTCATCACCGCGATGAGGGGAAACGCGATCATCAGGCCGGCCGCAGTGGTGGCGAATTCGCCGCCGCCTTCGGTCAGCGGCGACAGGATCGCCTGGGGCCTCGGGCAGGGTCGCGGCAACAACGGCTGCGACAGTGGTCAGGGCGGCAGCGGCGGATGCGATGACGGTGGCGGACATGGGCGGCGTCTCCTGTTCAAGCGTTTCAACCGGGTTGCAGGTCTGTCGTCTTGAATTGGAGAATGGTTCACGTCGCTCAGGCCCGCTGTTCCCGGCGGGACAAGCCAATTTTTTTGTGCGGCTCTCTTGCCGGGCAGCTGCAACTCGCCAGCCCACTAGCAGTGCGGCGGCCTGCCCACTTTGAAAACTTGGTAACTCAGCCCCCTCATTTTGTGCCGCGGCCGAACGGTTGATCGCGCAACTCTGATGCAAGTCGCCGGAAGTGCCATTTGGGCTGCGCCGCCATGCGCCAGATCAACGGCAGGCGCGACAAGGAAGCGCTGCACAAAAGTAATTGCTGCCATGCAGCAATATCCATTTTTTTAAGTGATTCAGCGCACTAGATATCCCCTGACGCCGCGGGTCGTATGTTGAGTCACTGGCCTGCTGGGCGCCACAACGGCACTATTCCGGCGCATGAATACGAGGGACTACACGATGACCGCCTCTGCAGCTGTAAATCTCAGAACACCGACCGGCTTCCGCCTTTCTGTGCGTCCGGCTGGCCCAGAAGACGATGCAGCTTTGACCGACTTTTTCGAAAACGTGTCCGAGGATGACCTGCGCTTCCGCGTTCCAAGCTCCATCCACACAGACGCAGGCGAGCAGATCGCCGCCATGACCCATGCCGATCACCGCCAGACCGAAGATTTCATGATCTTCTCGGGCGGCGGCGACCATGTGATCGCCAACGTGATGCTGGCGGCTGACCCGAAGCTGCAAACCGCTGAAGTCGCGATCACGGTTCACAACGAATTCAAAGACCAAGGCATCGAACAGACTGTGCTTGAGTTTGTCGCGACCAACGCCAAGGCGCGCGGCATCAAGAAGCTGCAGTCGATTGAGAGCCGCGACAACCACGACTCGATCGAAGTTGAGCGCGCGCTGGGCTTCACCGCCCACGGCGTCGAAGGCGACCCGATGCTGGTGCTGATGGAACAGCGCCTCTAAGCCACTTGCGCAATCGCCGCGCCTGAAAAATCAAAACCGCAGCCCTCTCTCAGTCGTTGAGCCGGTGCTGCGGTTTTTTTATTGCCAGTTGAGAGCTGTTACCCCAACTTCTCCTGCAACCCCTTCAGCGTTGCAACCGCGTCGGCACCGGCGGAGAGGAACTGGTCGACGCCGGCGGCTTTCAAGGCGGCTTCCTTGTCACCCGGGCGGCCGGCCATCAGCACAAGTTTGGCGCCAGCGGCCTTGAGCGCTGTCGCGGTTGGCTCGGCGAGCGTTGCGTTGACCGCGTCGGATGAGCAGATGCACGCGGCCTTGGCACCGCTGGCCTTGAACGCTGCTGCCGCTTCATCGGCCGTCTTGTAGCCATCGGTAATCAAGGTCGCGATGCCGCCTGCCGCCAGGTAATTCTTGATCCAGGTGGTGCGCACGTTGTGCTCGGCAATCTCGCCAAGGCTTGCAAGGAACACTGTGTACCCGCCCTTGGCGTCCGCCGCGTCACGCAGGGCTTCGAACGCTTCACCTAAGCGGTGGACCTTCAGCGGTGTCACTTCAATGCCGGGCTTCGTGGCGGCACGCTCAAGAGACTTCGGCCACGGTCCGGTCTTCACGCCATCGTCACCGAGCAACGGGAACGCCGACACGCCGGTCAGTTCCTGGCGGCCGGTGGCAATGGCTTTAGCGCGGGCGTCAGCGGCCTTGGCGATCATTTCCTGGACATAGCCGGTGGTCAGCGACACCAGCATACCGCCGCGCGCTTCTAGATCCTGGAAGATGTCCCAGGCCTTCTTGGCCATGTCGTCGGTCAGCTGTTCGACGTACCACGACCCGCCCGCCGGATCGGTAACGCGGCCGAGGTTCGATTCCTCCTGGCAGACGATCTGGATGTTGCGGGCAACGCGGCGCGCAAACGCGTCCGGTTTGCCAAGAGCCATCGTGAAGGGCAGCACGCAAATGCTGTCCGCGCCGCCGAGGGCCGCCCCCGTGCAGGCAATCGTCGCGCGCAGAATGTTGGTCCACGGATCGCGTTTGGCGAGCATGCGATAGGATGTCGGGCAGGCAAAGCGCACGCGGGCTGCGGCGTCTCCCGCGCCACACGCATCGGCCACGCGCCACACAAGGCGGCGGGCGGCGCGCAACTTGGCGATTGTCGAAAATTCGTCGGCGTCGGCGGCAAGTGCGACCGAGATTTTCGGCAACGCATCCTTGGGCGCTATGCCGCCGTTCTCGCAGGCACGCAGATACGCGACCAGCGTTGACAGCATGCAGGCGAGTTCCTGGGCTTCGGTCGCCCCGGCATTGTGATAGCTGACGCCATCTGCGGTGAGGGATGAGACGCGCGGCATCGGCAGGGTCAGTTTGGTCAGGGCCACGGCCCGCGCCAAAGCCGTCTCAACGGTTTCGGGAAGGGAGCCTTGCACGCCGAGCGTGCCGAGCGGGTCGCAGCCCAACGATCCCATGCGCTGGTCGTCTGCGATACCGCGCGCGGCCCAAACCGCCATCAGCCCGGCGGCGGCTTCAAACGATTGGTCGCCGGCGATGAGTGCCACCGGGCAGACATCGAGCAATACGTCTTTCAAGGCGGCGTCCAGCGCGTCCTTGGTGACAGGCAGGCCGAGCCCGCCCACTTGCAGCACGATGACGTTCACGCCGCCTTCGAGATCATCGAGGATCGCGGCGTTGGCGGCGGCTGGGTCCTGCTCGATGTGGAGGGCGGCAATGTTCCAGCCAAGTCCGTCACGCACGGCCTTTGTGCCGCGCGTAAAGGGTGCGGCACCCGGCAGCGCGTCGGCCGCCGAGACCAGTGCGTCCTTGCGGGTATAGAGCGGTTCGACGCGCAGGCCGTCGGCGGTTTTTGACACCAGCCGCTTGTCAAAGTCGGCGCCCTTCAAGGCCTTGTCGACCATGGCCCGCCACTGATCCAGCTTGGCGGCAGTGAAATCAGCGGCCAAGGTCTGTGCAATTTTTGTGTCCGGCGTGGTGGTCATGGGGCGTCGGTCCTTCGTGTGTCGTCCTGCACCTTTGATATACCCCGGGATATACCGTGTCGCACGGGACTTTGGAGGCATAATTACCGGCACACCGGTTGCCCAATTGCCGCGCCGGGCTCCGGCTTCATGTTCCCCTGCTGCAGTTGCCGGGGAGAGGGGGCAATGCCCATGCAACCGGGGTTTGCAAAGGGGCGCCGTGCGTGCGATCAGATTCCGGCTGTTCCGGTCTTTCGAGTCGTGTGCTCAAACCCCGGACGTTTCACGTTGCCTTGAGGATTTAAGATGACGGATCAAAAGCCGGACGGTCAAACGGGTGGTCAATCAGCAGACGGCGGGCACGGCCTGCCTGACCCGCGCGATTACGTCAGCGACGGCATGATCCTGATCGGCGCAAGCAAATCCGGGCGCGATACCGTGCCGGAAACCATTGAGCTGGCGCTGGCCAACCGCCACGGCCTCGTGACGGGCGCGACCGGCACCGGCAAGACGGTGACGCTGCAGGTTTTGGCTGAAGGCTTTTCGGCGGCTGGCGTGCCGGTGTTCGCAGCCGACATCAAAGGCGACTTGTCCGGCATCGCGGCCACCGGCTCACCCAAGCCGCACCTGGTGCAGCGCGCCGAAGAGATTGGCCTCGCACGGTACGGCAACACCTCGTTCCCGGTGGCGTTCTGGGACATCTTCGGCGAACTCGGCCATCCGGTGCGCGCCACCATCCAAGGCATGGGCCCGCTTCTGCTTGCGCGCCTGATGGAGCTGACCGAGCCGCAGGAAGGCGTACTGAACATCGCGTTCCGCTGGGCAGAAGATCAGCGCGAAGACGGCGACAAACACATGCAGATCCTTGATCTCAAGGATCTGCGCGCGGTCATCGACGAAATGGGCCAGCGCGCCGGAGAGCTGCGCAGTAAGTACGGCAACGTCGCGCCGCAGACCGTTGGCGTGATCCAGCGGCGCCTGCTGGTCCTTGAAGAGCAGGGCGCCGACAACTTCTTCGGCGAGCCAGCGCTCGAAATCACCGACTTCATCAAGATCGCGCCCGACGGACGCGGCATGGTCAATATCCTGTCAGCCGAAAAGCTGATGAACACGCCGCGGCTGTACTCAACATTCCTGCTGTGGATGCTGTCGGAGTTGTTCGCCAAGCTTCCCGAGGTTGGCGATCTCGAAAAACCGAAGCTCGTGTTCCTGTTTGACGAAGCCCACTTGCTGTTCAACGAAGCGCCCAAAGCCGTGCTCGATCAGATCGAACGCGTCACGCGTCTCATTCGCTCGAAGGGTGTCGGCGTCTATTACGTTACGCAGAGCCCGGCTGACGTGCCGGATCGCGTGTCGGCACAGCTCGGAAATCGCATTCAGCACGCGTTGCGCGCGTTTACCCCGCGCGAACAGAAAGCGATCCGCGCGGCAGCGACCACATTCCGCGCCAACCCGGCGCTTGATACCGAGCGGGTCATTCAGGAACTGAAGGTCGGTGAAGCGCTGGTGTCGTTCCTGCACAACAAGGGCGAACCGTCTATGGTGCAGCGGACGCTAATCCGCCCGCCAATGTCGCGCGTCGGGCCGTTGAAGCCGGACGAGCGCAAGGCGGTGATGGAAAAAGACGCGCTGAACCGCAAGAAATACACCGAACTCGTGGACCGCGTTTCAGCTTACGAACGCTTGAACGAAAAAAGCACCGCCGTCGGACAGGTGAAGGACAAGCTCAAGAGCTTCAAGAGCCTGTTCGGGCTGAAGTGAAGGTGGGGGGGGAGTACCTGCAAAGGACGTAAGAATTGGCCCGAAAAGTCAAAAATTCGGAAGCCCTTCTCACCGATCTATGGCGCCAGGCTACGGACTGCAGCGATGAGGGCAATGAAGCCGAAGCCTATAAACATATTTTGCGCGTGCTTGAGTTGGATTCTCACAACCCCGTCGTACATTACAATCTGGGCTGTTCTGCAGAATATCTGGGCAAGCACCGATTGGCCGGTGAGCACTTCACGGACGCTATTGATTTGGATCCGTCATATGCCGACGCGTATTTTATGCGAGCCGTGTCCTATGATCATCTCAAAAGACATGATCTGGCAGTAAAGGATTGTGCAAAGGCGCTAGACATCAACCCCGATGACGCAATGACCTACAACAATCGCGGTATCTCGCATTGTTGGTCGGGCAATGCTCGTCAAGCCATGAGGGACTATAATAAATCAATCAGACTTGATCCGAACGTCGCGCGTTTCTATTTCAATCGCGGAATGCTTTCTGAAAAGATGAGAAATTGGGATCGCGCGGCCTCCGATTTCCAAACCGCTATCGGAATAGATCCGAACCATGCAGGCTCTTTGGCAAGGCTGAAGTTGCTCAAAGCGGGCAAGTGCTGAAAGCTGCAGTAGGTGTTCTGGTTACTGCACGTTTGGCTACTGCGCCGTCTGTCCCCCTCCCCTCAGGGGAGGGGTTAGGGGTGGGGTGAAGAGCTAGGCGTGATGGCACCCGAGCGCTTTTTAAAGTTCATCAGCGCAGTAAATTTTGCGAGCAAGGCAATTTGGATTTGGCACAATTGAGCGCACCCCGGACTGCAACTCTTGTGGCTTCTCCCCACCCCGGCCCCTCCCCGCTGGGGAGGGGAGCGCCCACCGCATCCGCGTTGTCGGCAGCTTCGATGAACTGGTTTCCGCTCGCTTTGCGGGTGACGTGAACGCGCTGTGCTGGCCGCGCCAACTGCCGGGTGATTTCCAGGAAATCATCGCGACGCTCGATGCGGGCGACGGCATGACCACGATTGAGGCCGACGATCTCTATGCACTCACGCTCAGCCCCGCAGGTGCCGCCGCGCGCGCTGCGCTGTTGTCCGATCAGGCGCTGCTTGCCGGTCACGGCCTTCAGCCGGCACTCGATTGCATCTGCGGACAACAGCGCCACGACGCGGCGGGCGTGATTCCGACTGACGTCTATTCATTCCATGCCGATAGCGCGACGGTCGAAGCCGATACATATCTTTGCACCTATGCCGGTCGTGCGTCGGAAGGGCTTGCCAATGACGCGGCGATTCTCCGGGTCGATGTTCCCGAAACGCGGGCCCAATTGTTGAAAGCCTACGGCGGTTTGGACGACGACGGTTTCGCAGCCTATCTCAGCGAGCATTGCTATGACTTGCATTATGCGGCGCTGGCCGGCGCCCAGCCCTACACGTTCGGGCTTCACAACCTGTGGCGGATCGCGATTGCGTATCCGGGCTCGCCCGTCCTGCCCTGCATCCACCGGGCGCCGTTAACGCTGCCGGGTGATCCGGCCCGCCTCCTGCTGATCAGCTGAGGCTCAGAAACAACTGTATTCGTGGGCTGTGCCATTGATGCTTGGCCGTAATATCACTAGGTTATGCAACGACTCGTTCGATATCGGGTCAACGGCATTCGCGCGCACGCGCCCCACATTTCGTTCGAAGGAGCACGTCTATGGGTTTCCGCTTTCAGAAGCGCTTCAGCGTCCTGCCGGGCGTGAAGATCAACCTGTCGAAGTCGCGCGTCTCGACCACAATTGGCGGTAAGGGTGCCGGCGTCAACATTGGCCCCGATGGCAAGCCGATGGTGACGGTCGGCATTCCCGGCACCGGCATGAGCTACCGCCAGCAGCTTGGCGTCGGGCATTTGGTTGTTGGCGTGGTTCTGCTGGCAGCCCTCGCGGGCATAGCCTACTGGATGTTCCCCGATCAGGTGCGCATGGCGCTGCATTGGTGGCAGCCGAAGTGGTTCTAATTTTCTGAACCTGTCCGCATCGAAATACAGAACCGCGCGAGGGCCCCTCGCGCGGTTTTTTGCTTTGCAAAACGTGCCGCCGCTTAGCTCAGCTTGCGGTCGCCGATCTTGGCTTGAATGTCTTCGAGCACGCCCGGATCGTCGATGGTGGCGGGCACCGTCCACGGTTCGTGATCGGCGATCTTGCGCAGCGTATTGCGCAGGATTTTGCCCGAGCGCGTTTTCGGCAAGCGATTGACGACCACCAGCGTCTTGAAGGCTGCGACCGCACCAATGTGATTGCGAACCAGTGCCATGACTTCCTTTTCGATATCGGCATCGGGGCGGTTGACGTTGGCGTTCAGCACCGCAAAGCCAACCGGCATTTGGCCCTTGAGTTCGTCGGCAACGCCGATAACCGCGGATTCCGCGATGTCGGGATGCATGGCCATGACTTCTTCCATCTGTCCGGTCGAGAGGCGGTGGCCAGCAACGTTGATCACATCGTCGGTGCGCGCCATCACGTTGACGTAGCCGTCCTCATCGCGGAAGCCCGCATCCGCCGTGGTGTAGTAGCCGGGGAAGTCGCGCAGGTAGGCATTGTGGAAGCGCTCGTTGGCATTCCACAGCGTTGGCAAGCATCCGGGCGGCAGCGGCAGCTTGATCGCCAGAGTGCCCGGCATATTGGGGCCTGTGACTGGAACACCGCGATCATCCAGCACGTCGATGGTGTAACCCGGCATCGGCACGCCGCTTGAGCCGTACTTGACCGGCAGCACGCCAAGGCCAACCGGGTTGCCGCAAATCGGCCAGCCGGTTTCGGTCTGCCACCAGTGATCGATGACCGGCACGCCGAGGTGGCGCTCTGACCATTTTATGGTTTCAGGGTCAGCGCGTTCGCCAGCCAGGAACAGCGTGCGCATCGACGAAAGATCGTATTTCTTGATGAATTCGCCCTGGCCGTCTTCGCGCTTGATGGCGCGGATGGCGGTTGGCGCGGTGAACAGTGCCGAGACTTTGTGCTGTGAAATCACCCGCCAGAATGCGCCCGCGTCCGGTGTGCCGACCGGCTTGCCTTCATAGAGTAGCGTCGTCGAGCCGTTGAGCAGCGGCGCGTAGACGATATACGAATGACCAACGATCCAGCCGACGTCGGACGCGGCCCAGAAGACTTCGCCCGGCTTGATGTCGTAGTGGTTGGGCATGGTCCATTTGAGCGCGACCATGTGGCCGCCGGCTTCGCGCACGATACCCTTCGGCGCGCCCGTGGTGCCGGACGTGTAGAGAATATACAGCGGATCGTTGGAGCCGATCGACACGCATGGGCTGGTGCGGCCCTGCGCCTTGGCGTCTGCAATGGTCGCGGCCCAATCAAAGTCGCGGCCCGCAACCAAATCGCCCGGCGCCATGTCCCGCTGCAGCACCAAACAATAGTTGGGCTTGTGCTCTGCGAGGTCGATGGCGGCGTCAAGCAGCGGCTTGTACTTGACGACGCGCGTGCCTTCGATGCCGCCCGACGCCGACAGGATCATGACAGGCTTTGAATCGTTGATGCGGGTGGCAAGTTCGGCAGACGCAAATCCACCGAACACCACAGAGTGGACAGCGCCGATACGCGCGCACGCCAGCATGGCCATCACGGCTTGCGGAACAAGCGGCATGTAAATGATGATACGGTCGCCCTTCTTCACGCCCATGTCGGTCATCACGCCAGCCAGCGTCGCGACTTCATGGGTCAGCTCAGAGTAGCTGTAGGTTTTGATCGTCGATGTGACGGGGCTATCGTAGATGAGTGCCGCAGCATCGCCGCGTCCTTCATCAACGTGCCGGTCGAGACAATTGTAAGCGGTTGAACATTCCCCGCCTGTGAACCAGCGGCCATATTCGCCTTGGGCCGGATCGAACACCCGGTCATACGGTTTTGACCACACCAACGCGCGTGCGGCCTCGCCCCAGAATGCTTGCGGATCGCGTTGGCACGCGTCATAGACTTCATGATAACGGCTCACCCGGCAGTCCCTCCCTGGTCCGCGCGCACGTATCAAACGGCCCGCAGAAATAGTATTTTTATCCGGTCATTCCTCCCGCGCGCCGCCGCCCCGCCTGCACGTTGAGTGGCTGGCTTGGGGGCAGCGCTGGCGCCAGCACTCTGGCAACCCGGCGCGGAAACGACAAGCGCCCAAAGCTGCGGAAAATCACTTTTTGAGTTGTGGTGCGTGGCAGCACAGCTGCTGAGATTTCGACTTTGGTACAAGGCGCGGGGTGCAATAGGGCGTTAGCCGCCGGTTTCACCATTTGAGATTGGAGTGGTGTGGAAAGGGTGCGCGCTATTGTTTGGCCATTACCGGCGCCGATAAGGGCGGCGGGGTTGGCTTATGGCTCCACTGGCCGCCTGACCGTCCGATCCGGCGTCCTTCTTCAAACAGTGCCGCTTGATATTCTGGGTCGAAGAATTCTTTGGCCTTCATCGTGAACGTCGGCGGCACGGCGAGCAGGTTGAACTCCGCGCCCGCGTCCTGCGCCAAGCGGTGGATGCGGTAGAGCTCCAACAGGTTCTGGCTTTTGGTCAGCGTTAGAATGGCGCGCGCGGCAATTGAAATCGCCTTCGGCTTCGTCACGTCGGATTCCGGCGTGATCTTGCCGTTCTTGATGATGTAAAGCTTGCGGATCGGCGGCGCTGGATAGAGCGCATCGAACGCCTTGAACGGCGCCTGCACCGGCAGCACGAACACTTCGCGCGTTACGCCGCCATCGACGTGCAATTCGTCATACGGCTTGCCGCCCGCAACAACCGGTATCGAGACCGGCGGCAATGCGCCGGGAATAGCGGCCGACGCCAGGATCACGCTGCGGAAAAGGTCGAGTGCTTCATCGTTGCCGTGCCGGGCAATCTCGCCCATATTCCAAACCACCGGGCGCTGCGCATCAAGGTTGGTCGTTAGCACAAACAGCATGCGGCCTTTGGAATACTCGTGCGCTACCGCGCGCAGCATTTTCTTATCGACGTATTGCGCAATCAGCGCGACCAGCGGCGCATTGTCGGCCAGCGCCGGACCACCAAGCAAGCCGGGCAGGATCGACGTGGTGATGACTTCGTTGGTTTGATACTGCGTCCAGATTTCTTTGAGCTGACGATCATAGCGGGAGCCAAGGAACGCAAACGGCGCGATGATTGCGCCAGCGCTGACTCCGGTGACAATTTCAAATTCCGGCCGCGTTCCGCGTTCGCTCCACCCCGTCAATACGCCGGCACCAAACGCGCCATCACCGCCGCCGCCTGACAGAGCCAGGGTTTCAACAACCGGGCGGCCGTCTACAACCGACGAATTTTGCGCGAGGCGCGGCAGATTGGGTAAGCGGCGGCGGACCTCTGCGCTGATGTCGCCGGGCGCGTCATCGGCCCAAGATCGCACGCCCGGCATATCGGCCATTTTGGCGCTGGCCGCCAGCCGCGCGTCGCCGATGCCGTTATGCGCCATAATCGACGCGCAGCCGCTGAGGCTGACGGACGCCAACGCCAACACACCCGCCAATACCTGACGCAAACGACGCAACTCAAATTCCCCCGAACGCAGTCTAGCTGCCCGCATACTGACATGCAGGCAGCGCAGCGAAGACTAGCATGGGTTTTATGAGGAATGGGTGACTTCGGGCAACCTATTGGCGGGCATCGTCCGGTTGTACCACTCCAATCGGTGCTGATCCGCCACGGCTGGTCAATTTTGCCGTACCCGAATTTCAGCCAGGGTATGGGCGTAGGCCGCCTGCACCAGTTCGGTATGGCGCCGCCAGTCGAGCGCGCCCATGCCCTCCGGTGCCGGCGGCACCAGCAGCCAGTCTTCCGGGCCGAGATGCTGCTCAAACCGGCCGCGGTTGGCCATCAGGCTGCGGACCAGAACGGTGGCGGCCGAGGGCGCTGCGGGCAGTGTGCCTCGGCCAAACGGATTGACCGTCCGCCACAGCAGCGGGCCGCGCGCGGGAAGCGCATCATAGTCAACCGCGAAACGCTCGGCCTCGCGCGTGTTGAAGCTCACCACAACATTGGGTCCGGTCTTGAGCGCATGCATCACTTCAACCGGCACGTTGGCGATTACCGAGCCATCGACCAGCATCCGGCCATCGTCGCTGTAGAAGGGCGGCAGCAGACCTGGGATCGCGGCACTGGCGCGGATCGCTTGCCAGATGGGCCCGAAGCGATGCACCTCGACCGCGCCGCTCGCGAGATCGGCGGACGCCGCGAAGTAGGGGATCCACACGTCTTCAATGCGGACGTTGCCATATTCGCTTTGCAAATGCCGGTCGAAGTGGGTGTGATCGAGCAGGCTGTAACGCGGCAGTGTATAGTGCGCGAGTGCTTTACCCTCGATGAACATCCGGTGGACGCGGGCGTCGATCTCATCAGCCGGCAAGTTCTGCGCGAACGCCGCCGCCATTGCAGCCCCGCCCGACGTGCCGCCGAAATAGTCAAGCGCAGGGCCTGCTTCTCGAAACGCTTTGTAGATGCCGATGTGCGCCGCGCAATACGCGCCGCCGCCGCAGGCCACAAAGCCCATCGCCGTGCCGCGCAAGAACCGCCATAACCGTTCGATGCTGCCGGCATCATCACACGCGACGTGGTGGTGCATCAGGGGTGTGCGAGCGCTCAACCAATGACGTGTGCCCTGCACGGCACCGCTGCGCGCATGTACGATCACCAAGCGATGCGATACGGGGCGATGCAGGGTGGCGGCGAAAGCTTCCAGCGCATTGAGCGGCACCGCGCTGCCAAGTGGGCCTTCCGGGTGTGCGCCAACGGCCAGGATCGCATCCGCTTGGCGGATCGCTTTTTCACTCCACGGCGTCAGCGAATCATCTGCCACAAACACGATTGTGCTGAAGCGGGCCTCGAGATCATTGAGTGCTTCGGTGGTTGCCGCGCCGGCTGATGCGCCATTGCCGACGGATTGACCGATGGACTGCGAAGAAGCGATCAGCGTATTCGGAGTTGCGGCCGCAGCGGATGTAAATGCCTCGAGAAATGCTGGTGGAATGGCCGCACTGCCAGCGCGGATCAAGGCCAGCGTGCGCGGCCGCGGGCCCGCGCGGCCCATCTCGCTGGCGCTCTTGCGCAAAGCCGTGCTTACGCGCGTTTCAGCGGCCAAACGTGCGGCAAGCGTGGCGGTGAGCGCCTGCCAGATCGCGGGCGTGCGCTGCGAGATGCCGTCGAAATCGGCGCGGGTCAGACGCACGACGACAGCGTCGCGAATGGCCCGCACGGTTGCGGTACGCGTGCCGCCGGCAAAGAACGCGATTTCACCAATGGTGGCGCCCTGGCCGATTTCCGTCACAGGTTCTGGGTTGCCGCCGGTCTCAACAGCGAAGCGCCCCGAGACCACAACGTACAACGCATCTGCCGCGTCCCCTTCGCTGACAATGCAGGTGCCACGCGCGACCGGCAGCGGTTCTAAGCGCGCCTCCAGCAGCGCCAAGTCAGCGGCCGGCAAACCTTGGAAGGTGGCGACGTGCGTGAGGCGGAACGGTTGGAACGGCATTGGGGCGCCCGCGGATGCTGATCGCTCAGCTATACCACGGTGCGCCCCAAGATTTCAGATCAAGTCGTGCGATAGGGTGAAGGCTTAACCCATCAGGCTTTCCACGTGTTCCCAGTTGACCAGGTTGTCGAACCAGGCTTCCAGGTATTTCTGACGGGCGTTGCGGTAGTCGATGTAATAGCTGTGCTCCCAGACGTCGCATCCGAGGATCGGCTGGCTGCCGTGCATCAGCGGGTTTTCGCCGTTTGGCGTTTTTTGAACTTCGAGTTTGCCGTCCTTGATCGACAGCCAAGCCCAGCCGGAGCCAAACTGCGTCAATCCAGCCTGGACGAAATCAGCGCGGACCTTATCGAAGCCGCCCGCTGCATCGACAAGCGTCTGCAACTTGCCCGGAAGCTTTTTGCCGCCGCCGCCTTTCTTCATCCAGCTCCAGAAGTGCAAATGATTGAAGTGCTGGCCGACGTTGTTGATCAGGCCGGCATTTTTATCGGCATAAGCATTGCGGCAGATATCTTCCAGTGACTGGCCTTCGTACTTTGATCCAGCGAGCAGCTTGTTGCCGTTATCGACGTAGGCCTGATGATGCTTATCGTGGTGGAACTGCAGGGTCTCAACCGACATGAACGGCGTCAATGCGTCGTAGGCATACGGTAGATCGGGGAGTTTCAAGGTCATGAACAGACACTCTTTTGTTGGTTTGAGAACACGGGGAAAAGGACTGAGGCCAACCCTAGCCTCCGGCCAGGACTGAGACAAGCGAACTGACGCGCCAGGCGGCTACATGCCCGCTAACAGGATAACGGTGCGGCGAGCTGCCGGTTCCGGTGGTGACACAACTCAGAGGTGTCCAAACCGCCGTTCAGACGCTAGTCATGCTGGGAGCACTAGAACGGCTATATAAGTGCTGCGACGGAAGTAAATCGATCCGCCGTTCTTCACGTACACAGCCCAAGGCCCGCGCCTTAGCGAGGAAACTGCTACCGATGCAAGACCGCACATGATCAAACCATTGAAATACTTGTTCACCTTGGCGATTCCTCTGGCCATCGCCGGGTTTTTCGCGATGCGCAGCCTCAACCCGCAGGGCGGGGCCGGTGGCGCATTTGCGTATGAAGCGGTGCCCGCTACGAAGGGGGCTATCCGCAAATTGGTATCGACCTCCGGCCCGGTGCGCGCGCTGGTCACCGTTTCGGTCGGCTCGCAGGTATCAGGTCAGGTCGATAAGCTCGCCGTCGACTTCAACAGCGAAGTGAAAGCCGGAGATATTCTGGCGACGATTGACGCGCGCAGCTTTGACGCAAAGGTGGCGCAGGCCAAAGCCGATCTGGCGGCCGCGCGCTCAGGTGTGCTGAATCAGGAAGCGGCGTTGGTCAAAGCCAAGGCCGTTCTGGCCAACGCCGACAAGGCGGCTGACCGGCAAGAGACGCTGCAGTCGAAAGGCTTTGCCGCAACCGCAACGCTTGATACTGCCAAGCGTGACGCAGCCGTCGCCAAAGCCGAAATCGAAGTCGCTAAAGCGCAAATTGAAAGCGCCAAATCGGTGATTGTGCAGCGTGAAGCCGCGCTGAAGTTGGCCGAAGTCGATCTTGAGCGCACCAAGATCATCTCGCCGATCAACGGCACGGTGATCTCGCGCTCGATCGATCTGGGCCAGACCGTTGCCGCCAGCTTCCAGGCGCCCGAATTGTTCAAAATCGCCCAGGATTTGCGGCTGATCCGCATTGAAGCGCAGGTAAACGAAGCCGATGTCGGCGCGGTCTTGGAGGGCAACCCCGTGACGTTCAGCGTTGACGCCTACCCCGACCGGAATTTCGAAGGCAAGGTCACGCAGGTCCGCTTGTCGGCGACAGAGTTGCAGAACATCGTCACATATACCGTGATCATTGAAGCCGCCAACAACGACCGCAAACTGTTCCCCGGCATGACTGCCAACGTCCAGATCGCAGTCGCGCAAAAGGACGATGCGCTGCGCGTGCCCAATGATGCGTTGCGGTTTCGTCCGCGGGGCGAGACGGCTGACAGCCCTGGTGGTGGCGGCAATGCCAACAATCGTGGCGAGCGCCAGATCTCGCGTTTGAAAAACGATCTGCTGCTGACGGAGGCGCAGGAAGCAGCGGTGCGCGCCGAAATCACCAAGCTTTTTGCGGGCCGGAAATCGGGTGCGACCGGTGTTGACACCACCGTGTCTGATCCCGCCGCCGCGCGCCAGAAAATGCAGGCGGCAATCGAGCAAACGCTCGGGCCCCTGCTCACCGACGAACAGCGCCCTCTGTTTGAAAAGTGGAAACGCGGCCGTGAAAACACCAAGTCCGGTGCGATCCATGTGCTGGCCAATGGCAACACGCCCGAACGCAGATTTGTGCGGCTTGGCATTTCGGACGATCAGTTCACCGAAATCGCGGGCGGGCAATTGGTTGAGGGCGACCGCGTCATTGTCCGCGCGCGCGATACTTCAAAATGAACAGTGTTGCGGCCATTATTGAAGCAAGTCAGGTGAGCGCACCCGTGGCACCGCAATCCGCCGCGCCCGCGCTAATCCGCGCCAGCGGCGTCTCGAAGATCTACCGCATGGGCGATCAAACCGTGCGCGCGTTGGACGACGTGTCGCTTGAGATTGCCAAGGGAGACTTCGTCGCCATTATGGGCGCGTCGGGATCAGGTAAATCGACGATGATGAACCTCATCGGCGCGCTCGACCGGCCGACCACAGGACACCTGGCCATCGATGGCCGCGACATCGCAACAATGAGCAGCGATGAACTTGCGGATTTGCGCAACGGCACCATCGGCTTTGTGTTCCAGCAGTTCAACCTGTTGCCGCGCACGCCAGCGCTCAACCAGGTCATTCTGCCGTTGCTCTATGCCCACCCGCGCCCGGATGATCTTGAAGCCCGCGCCCACCACCGGCTTGAACAAGTCGGTCTCGGCAAACGCACTGACCATTTGCCAAGCCAGCTGTCAGGCGGCCAACAACAGCGCGTGGCGATTGCGCGGGCCCTGATCAACAACCCGAAAATCCTGCTCGCCGACGAGCCGACCGGCGCGCTCGACACCAAGACGTCGGAAGAAATCATGAAGCTGTTTGGCGAACTCAATGCCGAAGGCATTACCGTCATTATCGTCACGCATGAGCCCGATATCGCCGATTTCGCGCGCCGCAAACTGGTGTTCCGTGACGGTAAGATTATTGACGACACCGAACGTGCGCCGCTGAAGGCTGCCACCGCAGCGAAGGATCGGGTGCTATGACACTGTTCGACAGCCTGGCCATCGCCTGGACCGCGCTGCGCTCCAATCTGCTACGCTCGATCCTGACCACGCTTGGCATCATCATTGGCGTGGCGTCGGTTATCATTCTAGTGTCCGTCGGCTCGGGCGCGCGGGTTGAGGTTGAAAAGCAGATCGCTTCGCTCGGTTCGAATATGCTGGTCGTATTTTCAGGCTCAAGCCGCGGCATGGGCGGGCGCTCGGCGGGCGCGGGCACTGACCTGCCGATTGCCGAGGGCGACGTCGCGGCTATTCGCGACAAGGTGCAGGGTGTGATCGCGATATCGGGGCAGCTCAACGGCTCCGGCCCGGTGGTCAACGGCAATACCAACTGGACGACCACGCTGTCGGGTGTGCATCCCGATTTCGCGACCGTGCGCGATTGGCCGGTACGTGCGGGCCGGGACTTTACACCGCAAGATATCCGCGCCTCGGCCAAGGTCGTGATCCTCGGCCAGACGGCCGTCAAACAGCTGTTTCAGGACGAAGATCCAATTGGCGCAACCATCCGCGTCAAAAGCGCTCCGTTCCAGGTGATCGGCGTGCTCGCGCCGAAAGGCCAATCGGCTATGGGCCGCGACCAGGATGATGTGGCTCTCATTCCGATGACGACAGCGCGCGGCTATATCGTCGGCAAAAGCCAAGTCCAATCCGATCAGGTCGGCCAGCTATATATCAAATTCGATAACAGCACCGATCTCAAGGACGCCCAGGAACAAATTGAAACCCTGCTGCGCCAGCGCCGCCGCATTCAGCCGGGTGCTGAAGACAATTTCAACGTCCGCAATCTGGCCGAAACCATGAAGGCGCGCACCGAAGTGTTGAGCACGATGACGTATCTGCTGGCGGCCACATCTGTGATTTCGCTGATTGTCGGCGGCATTGGCATTATGAATATTATGCTCGTGTCGGTCACTGAGCGGACCCGGGAAATTGGTCTCAGATTGGCGGTTGGCGCACGCCAGCGCGATATTATGCGGCAATTTCTGGTTGAAGCCGTCACCTTGTGCCTGATCGGTGGTTTGATTGGAATTGCACTTGGCGTCGGCGCTGCTGCAATTGTCGCAAATGCGGCCGATTGGCCGGTTGTCATATCACCCGCTGTGATTGCGTTGGCGATGGCGGCGGCAGCCGGAACAGGCATTGTTTTCGGCTATTTTCCGGCGCGCAGGGCTTCCGGCCTCAATCCAATTGAAGCGCTGCGCAGCGAATAGATTGCAGCTTTATTCCGGCGTCGTCATTTAACGACGATATGCGGCTCAATTGGCCACGAATGCAGATTCTGCGTGCGCTCGCCAGATTTGTCGGCTAAAGGGAGAAAAATAGCTCAATTGAGGTTCGGAAATCGTGAAGCAGGCAACAAAAAAGTCATCGGCATTCAATATTGACAAAATGTCATTGAAGGACCTTGTCGATCTTGAAGCAAAGTTCAAAGGCGATCGCTGCGGTGCGTGATCGTGACCGCGCGGCCTTGAAAGAAAAGATGGCCGAAATGGCGAAGACGCATGGCTTTTCGGTCGGTGAATTGTTCGGCGGCGTGCGCGGGGCCAAGGGTGCTGGCAAGGGCAAGTCGCTTGGCGTTGCCAAATATGCGAACCCTGAGAATAAATCGGATACGTGGACAGGCCGCGGCCGCAAGCCCAACTGGCTGCTGGAGCGTTTGAAGAAGGGCGCCAAGCTCAACGACTTCGCGATCTGATCGTCACCGCTATAAGCGTCGTGTGGCCGTATCGACGCCAGTCAGCTGCCCGCTGGCTGGCGTTTTCTATTGGAATCCACGGAGTGGTGGAGCTTGTCTGCGATGCTGCCGGGCCGGTGCCTCTTGCGCAGGGCCGAGGGCGTTTCCCCCAACCAGACTTTAGCGGCCCTAGAGAACGCACTCAGTTCCGAATAGCCGAGTAAGAATGCAATAGCGGTCAAAGATAAATCTGTATCAATCAAATAGTGCCGGGCCATTCGCGCACGGGTCTCGTCAAGCAGGGCTTTAAAAGTGGTGCCCTCTGTTGCTAAATTGCGCTGCAATGTGCGGGCGGTGATGCCCAGTTCAATACAAGCCTGCGTTTCGCTGACATCGCCGCGCTGCAAGGCACCTGCAATGAAATTAGCAGCCAGTGTGGAGAATGTGTAATCCCGGCCGCTCAATCCAAGCAACTGACTAGCATAGCCAGCAGCGGTTGCGCGCAAGTTTGGATCAGCCGACGGCAGCGGCTTGGCGAGGACAGCGATGTCAAAGCCGATGCGGTTCAGTGGCTGGCCGAGATTCGGCAGCACACCGAAGACGCGGCGGAATTCTTTTAATGACGTGGGCGCGGCCCGCATCATGTCAACGCGCACTGCCGAGCAATTTTCGCCAACAAGTTGGCGCGCGCGAAGAGCAATCAACGCCAGCTGGCCGTCAACGAACTGCGTGCAGCCGCCGAAATTGTAAGGACAAACAAATCTCAGCCACCCGATACCGCTGCTTTCTTCGTAGTGGATTTGAAAGGCATCGGTCACGAGGCCAAGAAAGCGGGAAACGGCCTGCAACGCATCGCGCAGGGTCCGCGAATTAAAAACGATGTGCTGATAGACGCCCGCTGGCCTTGGCGGCAGCGATTCAACGAAGTGCAGCCCGAACGCTTCATCGTTGGCTTGCTCAGACAGCGCTTCCACAATTGCAACAAGAGCGCCGCATGAGAGGAGGCCTTCAGGGCTGTCATCTAATTGCAAATCAATATCGCGGGTCCGCTGCAGGTCTTCAATGTTGAGGCCGCGGGCCGCCGCATACCGCTGCAGCGCAGTATAGTAACTGGCGGAAATATGGGGCCGGCTTGGCGACATGAACCTTCAGTTGTTACCTGACGAGATGGTCACTTTAGATCTTAATACACCCACGCCGGGCGCACACTTGATCCAGTTAAATGGCTGTCAATAACGGTCAAGCAAATGTCGTAAGGCGTCAAGCATCGAACGCTTGAAGGATCTATTCTACCGCTCTTGGTCGCATCGAAAGCTCACCCCGCGGGCTCCTGTGACCAGATTGGCGAGGGTGGATTTGACAAGTATCTTGCGTACAATCCACCCTCGCCTGAATTCCATTGGCGCATTCCAGCTCTCAACACCGCATGAACGGGTGTTTTTGCGGCTGCCTTTGAGTTAATTGTGCGCTGCATCAATAGCCGGCGCGGCAGTCCTCATAACGGTCCCACCAATAGCCGCGGCCGGTGCGCACAGCTTTGCGGTAAAGCCAACCGCAGCGGTGTCCGCCGCCCACGAGTAACAGCCCGCCGTGGCGGTGCCGGTGGTGAAATCCGACGCCGATACCGCTGCCAATATGGATTGAAAGGCCGTGATGACGATGGCGGGCTTCGGCAGATTGCGTGGTGGCCAGTGTGATTGCGCCGAGAGCTGCGACGGCAAGCAGAGCGGTGCGGATCGTTGAAGCTGCGGGGACGCGGGTCATAGGTATTCTCCATTGCGATTGGGACGGGGTTTGAAATCCCTTCGGCGGCGTGATTGCCGCCTATGCCCAATTCGTCGCGGAGACTTGCAAACCGGTTCAATCTGCGGCGGCTATAATTTTTGCTGCCACATATTGTTTGGTTAATTGCAGGCGCCTATTGGTCTGGCCGGTCAGTTGCGAACCCTGATACCAACCATCGTGTTGACGCGGTCAGCTTCGAGGTTGGTCGCCTCGTTGCGGCTGTGATAGCCGAGCACCGAGGCGAACACCTCCGTCCGCTCGGCGATTTCATGGGTTAGGCGGAGTTCGCCATAGACGTGCTGGAATTTATCCGGCGCACCGATTTGGTCTTCGCTGATGTGGCCGAACTCGACTTTCAACATGGTCCGTGGGTCGAGCCGCGCACTGGCGAGAAAAGACACGGCTGTGCTTTCGGTCAGCAGTGCGTCATCGACAATCGGCTCAAGGAACGAGCGGTCAACGTTGACTTCGACATAAAGATTGTCGGACGGGATGTAGACCAGCTTGCCGTCAAAAAACACAGAATCGAACGATTGGATCGTTGGATCATCGATCCAGCGCTGATTGTAACGCGCGCCGAGATCGACGTGCAGGCGAGGGGCGAGTGTTACGCGCACGCCGCCGATGGTCCAGATTTCATCGGCGTCACGGCTGAACACCGCCGGATTGATCTCGGTCGAGTAGTCAAGATTGGCGTAACCGATTTCAAAAAACGGGGCGATGCGCTGATCTTTCAGAAACAATACACCGGCCGATTGTTCGAGGCGCACATGATCGAAGGTTTCATCGCGGGCGAAAAAGCGGTTGGAATCAACCGGTGCTCCGGCTGCGATCAAGTAATGGCTGTCGAGCACGCGGCCGCGCCAAAACGCTTCAGCGACCGAGCTGTTGTATGAGAGTTGATAATACCCGGCCGCCCGCTCGTTGGCGTCGCTATCGATATCGTCATGCAGGAAAAAGCCGCCGAAATTCAGCGACATGCCGGGCGCGATCATCCGGTAGTGATCGACGAGAACACCTACGTCCCAGCGATCCGGACGGTAGTCGATATCGTGATAGCCATAGCCGCCGCGTACAACAGCCGTTGTCTGTGATGTTTCGGGGCCGGCGATGACAGCTAGGCCAAGATCAACAAGGCCAAACGCACCTCCGTCGCGATTGGACACGCGATGATCGATGTTGTTGTCGTAGCCGGTCGCGAGCGCACCCTCGGCTACAACATTGATGCCGTCTGCAAACACCACGCCGGGGACCGGATCGGCTTGAAGAGCTTGTGCCGCTGCGGCCTTTTTGGGCGCATCCAAACCAGAGCGCCAATCGTCAAACGATTTCGTAAAGCCGTGGTCGGCGGCGTGCGCGCCTGAAGTGGTGAATGAGGTAATCGCTAGTGGCATTGCAGCGGCGCAAACCGCGAGCCACCGGATTGCAGGGGCTTTCACTCCGTCAGTCTTGAGCATCTTCAATATCCTTCAACGCCGCCCAGAATTGGCGGGACTGCACTTAT
Source organism: Hyphomicrobium sp. (assembly GCA_013141015.1). Lineage (GTDB taxonomy): Bacteria > Pseudomonadota > Alphaproteobacteria > Rhizobiales > Hyphomicrobiaceae > Hyphomicrobium_B. Next base: position 78,805 of record JABFRT010000025.1, read on the forward strand.
TCGAGCCGCTGCAGCGCAGCGCGCATCACGATCACGCCCAGGTAGAAATCGCGCACTGATTCGCTGGAAGCAGCGCCAAGGCCCTTGGCACAGAAATTGGAGAGTTACGCACAGTAGGCCGCTGACGTGCCCCGTTTCGGGGCAGTGCGGCCGTTGGCGGGACCGTTTGGTTCCAACAGTGTGGTTGAAAACATGTTGCGAGCATTTTGCGTGGTGGCGCTTTTCGCCGCCGGACTTTCTGCGGCCTCAAATCCAGCAAACGCTGGCGGGTGGAGCGGCGGCGAACGCGACGTCATGTTCGCGCCATTTAAGCGTGGCTATACGTTGGAGCGCGTGTGGGTGCGGCTCGGCAGCCGCCGCCCGTTTTAGCGGCCGATAACCGCTCTTAGCACTCAGCTCTTGACACTGCTAACAGGTGCGCACATATACCCGTTGCGTGGGGGCGGAAGGCCGCATGTGCTGAGTTCCCACCACTGGCGGCGCGCCCATTGGCGCTCGCTGCCTATTCATAGAACATCAAAAACTTAATCATATCATGAGGTTGGTCCCATGAAGTTCCGTCCGCTCCACGACCGTGTGGTCGTCAAGCGCCTCGAAGAAGAAACCAAAACGTCTGGCGGCATCATTATTCCGACACCGCCAAGGAAAAGCCGCAGCAGGGCAAGGTCGTCGCTGTTGGCCCCGGCGCTCGCGATGAAGCCAAGCTAAGGTGACACCGCTCGACGTCAAGGCTAGAAGCGACACCGTTCTGTTCGGCAAGTGGTCGGCACCGAAAGTCAAGATCGATGGCGAAGACCTTCTGGATCATGAAGGAAAGCGACATCCTCGGCGTGATCGAAGGCACTGCCGCCAAGAGCAGCAAGGCCGCCTAAGTCGGCGAGTGGTGAGATGGCCAGTGGCGAGGTGGTGAACCTCGCCCGGCGATCGCACACCACTCACCAACGGACCACCACCATCTCACCCCCCTTTCTTAGTAGGAGACGCCTCACATGGCCTCTAAAGACGTAGTTCGACAAGACGCGCGCGAACGCATGTTGCGTGGCGTTGATATTCTCGCCAACGCCGTCAAGGTCACGCTCGGCCCGAAAGGCCGCAACGTCGTGATCGAAAAGTCCTTCGGCGCCCCGCGCACCACCAAGGACGGCGTCACCGTCGCCAAGGAAATCGAGCTCGAGAATAAGTTCCAGAACATGGGCGCCCAGATGCTCAAGGAAGTCGCCTCGAAGACCGCCGACGTCGCCGGCGACGGCACGACCACTGCGACCGTTCTCGCTCAGGCGATCGTGCGCGAGGGCGCCAAGCTCGGTCGCAGCCGGCCTCAACCCGATGGACTTGAAGCGCGGCATCGACATCGCGGTGGCGTGCGTGGTGGCTGAACTCAAGGCCAAGCTCGAAGAAGAGGTCACGAGAAGGACCAGATCGCCCAGGTTGGCACAATTTCGGCCAACGGCGACGAAGTCGTCGGCAAGAGATTGCCGAAGCGATGGACAAGGTCG